>JAPLNL010000036.1 GCA_026692905.1 Planctomycetota bacterium | reverse complement strand
GACGCGCAAGCTAGTGATTCAACGACCATAGCACGTACCATAGCACGACGCGCAAGCTAGTGATTCAACGACCATAGCACGTACCATAGCACGACGCGCAAGCTAGTGATTCAACTACCATAGCACGACGCGCAAGCTAGTGATTCGAACGATTCAATTCACTAGCTTGCGCGTCGTGCTAGGTATTTTTGAACCCGCCGCTCGCCTAAGTGTTGGATGAGGCTACGAGTCCCAAACAAATTCGCACGTCGCAAGGGGTGGGGAGCGGCGCAATCCGTGCTGTTTAGGACAGAAAAAATAACACTAATCCGACGGGTTGCGGAACAAAATGTGCCGAAAACTGATCTAAAGCGAGTCTGATGGCAGTTAAACGCTTGACACTGGCGTTGAATTCGTCCTAAAATAACTATCCGTATTTGGGACAAACCATTTTTTCGTCATTTTCATCACTTTCAGGAGTACTTTATGAAAAGAAGTCGTAAGGGTTTCACGCTTGTGGAACTGCTGGTTGTTATTGCCATCATTGGCATCTTGGTTGGCTTGTTGTTGCCAGCCGTGCAAGCCGCACGTGAAGCAGCTCGGCGTATGAGCTGCAGCAACAACATGAAGCAATTCGCTCTCAGTTTCCATACTTACGAGAGCGCATTCAAAGTTGTACCGCGCGCCGCGAGCGACATGAAATGGTCGCGAACAGCAGGTAGTGCTGCCAATTCCAATTGGCACGGGTATTCGGCTCACGTAGCGATTCTGCCTTACATTGAGCTCGGAAACGTTTTCTCTCAATTTGACTTCTTGGACAGCCACTACGAGGGTGCTGTTAAAGCTGGAACGGCAATTCCTCCAGTTTTCAATGGTCGCCGAAAGGTTGCTCCTTTCCTTTGCCCATCGGACCTTCCATACCCAGCCACGTCAAATCCTCAGGCTGGAACTGGTTGGGAACAGGCTGAAATGGGTTGGAACAACTATGGTGTTAGCGAAGGCTCGAATTTGGGCTGGAGCGTTGCAAACGGCGATCAAAACGGTTTCTTCAAGCGAAATCGTGAGACTTCGTTTGCGGAAATCATTGATGGTCTCTCCAACACCATTATGGCGGCTGAATTCAACAAGGGTGATAATACATCCAGCATTTTCAGCGTAGTTGCTGGCGATTTTCCGAACGGTGTCGCATTTCCGAGCACTATGACTGCCCAGTTCCCACCTGAGGCAGCGTTGATCGCCTACGGTCAATCCTGCTTGGCAGCTGGTCCAGCTAGTCACCGAAGCACTGCTGGATTCCGATGGTTTGCACCAGGTTTCTACAACTCGGCCATCAACACCATTGCTCCGCCAAACTGGCGGTTGCCATCTTGCATGGACTGTGGTGGTTGCGGACAAGGTGACTCGCGGGGCGTATTCCCAGCCCGAAGCCGACACACTGGTGGTGCTCAGCACGGTATGGGTGACGGATCCGTTCAGTTCATCTCGGACAGCACAGACGTGATCACCTACCAAAACTTGGGTAGTGCCAGGGGTGGCGGTGTCGCTTCCATCACCAATTAGGCTTGATGCTTTAATGTGATTTGTTCTGATATACCCACTTGGTCGCTCGCGACTAAGTGGGTTTTTTTGTGCTAAACAACTTTGGAGAATTGAAATGAGTTTTGGTCGATTGAAGGTGATCGCAGTCGTTGCATTGAGTTTCGCCGTTTCTGGATGCGGCGGCGGCCCAGCAGATACAAAGGTTTCTGTTGCCGCATCGGCAATTTCTGCAAACGCAAAAAAGACCCTTGAGGAATTTGAAAAGTCAGGAAAACTGGGAAGCGGGATTACCAGTCTCGAATCCGATATCAATGGCATTGCGTCCGAAGACAGCACCAAAGGCGAAGCGTTGAAGAAACTTTACCGTGAGCTACAAGGGCTTACCAAAGCGGATGAAATCAAGGCAAAAGCCAAAGAGATGATTGGCAAGCTGTAGAGCTGCATTTGGTTTTTCAGTAAGACACCTAGCACGACGCGCAAGTTAGTGAATTGGACAGTAAATTCACTAGCTTGCGCATCGTGTTACGGTAGTCTTCATTCTGCCGTTACCTGGTGTACCGGCGTCAGCCGGCTTTAGCTAGGACAATCGAACACGAGCACGAAAAGAGCGAGTTCGAACGCAATCTTGCAACTGCGGTTCCATGCAGGTCCCAGCCTGCAGTCTTCCCAAGCCGCTCCAACCACCATGACTTTTCTTAAGTCGCAAGTGCATTCCAGGAAACAGCTTACGCAAACGCCTCTCGGTTAACGCGTCGCTTGGCACGGCAAATGTAATAGCGTCCTCGTAGCATGGATTTCGGATTTTCAAACGCTTCTTCGTCAAGTCGCGGTCCGAAAGCTTGAACTCGAGGACAACGCGATGGCAACCCAACTGACCGATCATGAGATCGAAGAAAACGCCACCAACCCAAATTTCATTTCTCTGCAGCTCGCAGAGCCAACTCGTTCTGGTTTAGAACGATTCTTCGACAGCTTCTTTCATCCCGCCAATATAAAATGGATGCTGGTCATTGGTGCGGCCATTGTGCTTGGTTCCTCACTGATGCTAGTCACAAAGGAATGGTCGGATTGGTCTGCCGCCATTAAGTTCCTCGCCATCCTTGGCTACACGGCCGCAATCTACTTGTTCGCGGAAGTGGGCGACCGGCGGCTTGGACTCAAGTCCACTGGCAATGTCCTGAGGGCCCTCTGTATCTTGTTGATGCCAGTCATGTTCTTGGGCCTTGGCTGGGTTGCGACACAAGAAAGTTCGACAGGCTTACCGGTACTCTTCGAAATCTCAATTTTGTTTTTGCCGGCCGCCGCGCTGCTTTGTGTAGCTGGCAGAAAAGTGTTTCAGCATTTTTTGCGGGGCCATCAACTCACGTTTTTGGCTAGTTACGTTTTGTTAGCTATCTCTGGACTGATGCCACGTATGGCTAGTCCAGTTGGGGCCATCGTTTGCCTCGCTTGCTTTTGGGCTGTCATGACAGTGGGGGTGATCAAGGTAAACCGACATGTATTTTGGTTGACCGAAGAGCATCGTATGCCTCGCATTTTCGGCTTCTTTCCGATTTTGCTCTTGGGCGCCCAATTCCTGATGCTTTGTGGAACCAAGCTATTGTTTGTCGCCCCGCCTCAATGGTTTGGGCTCGCAGCGGTCATGTTGGCAGCGACGGTACTTGGTACCACGCGAAGCATCGCATCGGTCTTCCGTGCACGAACCGGTGACCTGGTTCGACCGCTGCCTTGGAGCATCGCGCTGCCTTTGTTTGTCGGGGTGCTTCTGGCTTTTGTGGGTGTTTGTGTCTCCTTTACGGGATTTCATTTTGTCGGTCCCACGACCTATGCTGTTGTGCCGACAGCAATCGTTGCTGCCGCTTTGATGATGGTGGTCGCGCATGATACACGCCACTGGGGCTTCACGGTCCTCGCCTTGGTGCTGGTCACGTGTGCCTATCAATGCTCACCTACGCTGGTCATGGATTGGATCAACGCACTCAAGGACCGGGCAGCAGTAGCCGTCAATGAGCCGAAGCTTCCTCTGGCATTCTACGGTATTACCTATTTGCCACTTTTGGCTGTCTTGACTGCCGCGAGTTACTCCTTGACCAAGATGAAGCGTCGGGACATGAGCTTGCCTATTCAAGCATTTGTTACCGCCATCGCTTGTTTGCTTTGGATAAGCTCTCTAGCCAATGTGAAAGCAACCTTGATCGTCGCTGCAATCAATGTGTTTAGCTTTGTCGCTTACGGCATTGCCTTCCGAGACAGCAGGTACATCGTTGGAGCCTTGGTTGGCATTGTCGTATGTGCGGCCGTTTGGGTCCCCTTCGCGAATGCCATGTTTCATGCCGATTTCACCGCCCATTGGATTGCGTTGAGCTTGGGCTGCGTCGCACTATTGCTCTATGGTGTAAGGTTCGTCGATAAGTTAATCGAATGGCTCCCACTGCCTGAAGACGGGCGTACAGTGCTTTTCGTAGATAGCAACAATTGCTCGATTCCGATTGCAAATCGGCTCGGGTTGGCGATGCTAGCAGGACTCTGCTGTGTCAGGTTGGTGTGGCATACACTGACGACGGGCAACATGGCAGAGCCTGCAAGTCTTTACACGGACTTCGTTTTGATGTCCGCCCTGTCGCTGATCACTTATCGCAAACTGCACTATTTAGCCGGGCTCGCTACGGTGATCCTGCCAGCAGCAAGCGCGATCAACTTTGCGCATGATCTCAGCTATTCTTGGTTGGAGATAGGCAACGTTGTGACGATGGTGGCGACCGCCCTTTCGCTATCTGGACAAATGATCTTGCGTTGGACTGCGTATCGCGAAGACACGCCAATCGCTATCCGACGTTCTTTTGGATTTGATCTCGCGAACTTTTGGATAGCACCGAGCGTTCGTGTTGCAGAAAGTCGCGGTCAACGATTGATGAGCTGGTTCCGATGCCATGTGGTTACGCTGAGCGATCTTGGAACATTCGTGACGATTCTGGCTGGCGTCGTCGTGGTCCTGCCCAATCTGTTGTTAGTGAATTTGAATTGGGTAATCCCTGGTGGGCTATTGAATTCTGCGTCAGGCTGCGTGATGGGCTGGCTCGTCTTCACAGCGTTGCTTCACCGCAATCGCTGGGCAGCCGGAGCTTTGGCCGTGATCGCCCCAATTGCTGCTTCGGCTGTGATCGTTGAATTCTTACCCGGCTACGTGGGGCATGAATGGGTACCGGTCATTTGGGTCTCGGTCGCTTCGCTGCTCTGTCTGGCATACCACTTCGCTGGCAAGGAGCATTTTGGGATCGCTTGCCTGCTTTGCCGTGTCTGGTTGAGCGCCATCGCTCTCGTTGGATTCGTTTATCTTTCGGTCCCAATTCGGATCGCGGTTGCAATCGCGGTTGCGACACTCCTGTTTGCTCGCGGCAAAGTGATTGTTCCGGGCGAGCGAATGTTCTTAGCTATTCTTTGCAATGTACACGCATTGCTCTTGGTAGCGAACCTCGCTGGAGCTCACGGATGGGTGTTCCACATCTATCCTGCAGAACAAGTGATCGCAATCGCGGCAGCATTGCTCCCTGCGATGACATTGAGCATTCTCGTCTCAGATATTTGGTTTCGAAAGATCAGTTTTTTGGGGTCACAATGGTGGTCTACCAATCTCAGGATTATTGCCGCTTTTCTATTTGTCGCTCTTTGCGCTGGCCCGAATGGCTCGATGGTGACTCAATCACTGGTGCTGCTGGGTGTCGCCCTAGCGATGTTGGGCGAGTTGCTAGCTGCGACTCGAAGCCAAGAGCAACTGCGAGCGTGGGCAACCTTGGTCCTTTTTGGATTGGGGATCGTTTGGGCCTGGGATCAAGGCTGGCTTCTTATTGGCACAGGCTTGAGTCAATTGGTTTTGGCCATTGCCGCTGTGCTCTGCCTTGGGCTTACCAAGATTGTTGATCGTCACCCCCGCTTCGGTTGTTTCTCAAATCCGTTGCAACTCGTTGGCTTGATTGCCCCAGGAGTGGTTGCAGGTTTGGCTATCAGGGACGAGATTTGGGCTTCGCTGAATGCTCATCGGCTGACAAGTTCATCGTTTGCTCATTCTTACAATTACATGGCACTGCTCCTTTCCGCAGCTATTTATTTCGTCCATGGATTGGCGATTGGCAAACGCCGCTACTTTGTGCTTTCCACGGTCATACTCAATATCGGCTTGGCACTTGTTTGGTTCAGCCATGGGTTTACCGACCCGCAGTTCTATTGCGTACCGATCGGGCTTTCGATTCTCTGGATTGTCGAGTTGCTGAAGAAAGAGCTTCCTCGTCAATCGCAGGAGCCGCTTCGATACATCGGTGCGCTGGTCATTTTGGTGTCACCGGTATTTGGGGTTCTCGGGGCAGGATGGCTCCACCTCTTCTCGCTCATGGTTCTATGTGTCTTGGTCATCCTGCTTGCGATCGGGTTAAGGATTCGATCGCTGATGTACACGGGGACAGCGTTTTTGTTTGCGGATATCGCCGGGATGTTGATCAAGTCATCGCTTGACCATCCTGCGTTCTTGTGGGTTGGCGGGATCGGCCTGGGTGCGGCCGTGATTGCGTTGGCTGCGCTATGCGAGAACCATCGTGAAAATGTTCTAGCCAAGATCCGGCTACTCTCTTCGGAGTTAGCCACTTGGAACTAGTCACATGCGGAAGTGTTGTTTAAGACCATTAGCCGGATGGGCGCTAGCCCCGGTTTCACTCGTTCTCGACAGCTGTCGAGAACGATGCCTGAGCCGCGGGCGCTAGCCGCGTTACGGTTTCCTACGCAATCACTGTTGTCGCGGCTAGCGCCCGCGGCTCATGGTCTGTATCCTCCCAAGAATTGTTCCTTCGTGTTGAGTGTTTCCTGTTTGTTTTGTTACTGTTATTGAAAGGTGTTACTACTATGGCTTGGTTATCTCAGTTTTCTCTTGTGATGCGTTCCAGCATTACCGCTCTACGCGAAAAGGTGGAAGATCCCGAACGCATGCTTCATCAGTTGATTCTCGACATGGACGAAGAGCTTTGCACTGTCAGGTCCAGCGTAGCGGAAGCGATCGCAGATGAAATTCAAATGCGCAAGCGAACCGAACGCGAACAAGTGGAACTGCAAAAATGGTCCGAGCGGGCAATGGTCGCCATGAAACGAGGCGACGAATCGAGCGCGAAATCCGCGCTCAGTCAAAAGCTAATCATTTCGGATCGCTTCGAGCAGTACAAGTCCCAGCACGCGACGCAATTGTCGGAGGTTACGAAGCTTCAAACCGCGGTTCGGGATTTGGAGGACAAGATTCGACAGGCACGGCAGAAAAAGACGTTGCTCATGGCTCGCATGGCCAGGGCCAATTCCACCCAAAAGATCAACGGCGCCATCGATAGAGCGGGTAGCCAATCCGCATTCGCGCAATTCAATCGACTTGAGCAAAAAGTCGAACGCCAAGAATCGATCGTCGAGGCATGGGATCGAATCGACGGCAACGATCTTGAGACCTCTGAGCTAGAGCGCAAGTTCGAAGCGCAGGAACGGGATCGAAGCCTCGAGCTCGAATTGGAACGATTAAAGTTGCAGGTCAACGAGTCGCAGACTTAAGAACATGATCCAAGCGATGCTTCGGTGGATTCACAGTTGGTGGATCGCGGACCGCATTCGGCTCACGCCCGGCCACTGTCGATTGTTTCAGCTGGCAGTGGGAGATCGAGTGCTGGTTCGCAATCGCCTTTGGGTGGTAATGGATCGGCGAGAATCCATCGCAGAAGATCATGTAAACGTGCAATTCCAATTAGCCGAGATCGACGAAGAGCATTCGGTCTTCGCTCGGCTTAGTGTTGAGTTGCAAGACTTGAGTGCACGTCTTCCTAAAGTCAGTTGGAGCGGCGAAGGTTGGGCTGAAGAACTCTTTGAGGAAGATATGGTTGTACTAAAAGCAGAGTAGAGCGATTGTCTCAATCGCTTTGCCGTGAAAACACTGAAGATCGGTTTATCACTGTCCATTAGGTGCCAGGCACCTATTTGTCCAAGGCACCTATTTGTCCCATTAGGTGCCAGGCACCTATTGACTTGTTCGATCGCTTGCCGAAAGACTATAGCTTGGCCTTACCCTAAATTCTGTCCTGACGATGTAACATCCGCTACGACCTGCACGTAAAAGACTCCAACCAAGTCGTGGGCCGTGTTGACGCCCCGAGCGAGTTTCCAATCAGTAAGGGTGCAGAAAATGCGAAAAAATCTTTGGCAAGCCATCAGCTTGTCCCTTTTGTTTCTATTTGGTGCGAACGCAAACGCGCAATCCTCCATCAGTGTTCCTAGCGACTCCAAATTCGTCCTGCAGATTGATTTGCAAGCACTCAAAGCCTCTAAGGTCGGGTCTGTTTTGTTCGAAATGGCAAAAAAAGCCGCCATGGATGAAGTGGGCAAAAAAGTAGATGCGAAGGATGTTTCCACTGACAAGATCCAAGAAGTGCTGGGCATGGATCCATTCGAAGAAATTCAAGGGCTCGTGATTTGTGCTTCGGATTACGAGAGTCCGGAGAAATCTCTTCTTGGCATGGTTCGACTTAAGAAAACAACCGGTAACATTGAAGGCCTGTTGCTGGCCTTGCCAGGCTACGAAAAATCCGAGCATCGCAACTATGATATTCACACAGCTTCCCCCGACGAGGAAACGAAGGTGTTCGGCGCGATTCACGCAAGTACTGGCGGGAACAAGACGCTCATCATCGGAGCAAACAAATCCTCGGTCACTGGGCTGTTGGATAGCTTGGACGCGAAGAACCTTGAGAATAAGTCGCTCAAGTCGATTGAATTGTCCTCCGATCGCAAGGTCATCGCTCAGATGCAGATCATGGAATTGCCTACCGAAAAACTAGGAAAAGGCCCAGAAGCCAACATTGCCGCCATGCTTTCTTCCTTGGTTGTCTCGCTTTCCGAAGAGGAACAAGAACTTGAGCTTCGAGCCGCAATGCAAGCAGGGACAGAGAAAAAGGCGGAACAAATCCGCCAGTCCATCCAAGGTCTCGGGGCCATGGTCGAACTCTTTGCATCGATGGACGATCAAGACGACGACGTCAAGAATGTGTTGCAGTTCATTAAGAAAGTCAAAGTGGTTCAAGAGGGAACCGCGGTCAGCGTGAAAGTGCGAGTGCCTTCGGCTGAGATTGTTGAAATGATCAAGAAAGAAATGAACGACAATTGATTCCTCTGGGATCCATAGTAATTTCGGACTCACTTGAGTTACAAGAGGTCGAACCCAATGACCTGGTTCGACGCTTACAAGCCGGATGCTCGGACTCAGCAACCGAGCTCTCCAATCGCTTCACGCCCCGACTGCTCATCTTGCTCGAGCGTCGGCTGCAAGGAAATCGAGCCGATGCCGAAGATGTCGCCCAAGAGGCATTGGCCAAAGCTTTTCAACGCCTCGATCAATTTGATTTCCAGTACCAATTTTCAACGTGGCTCTACACGATCGCTTTTCGGCTGGCAACCGATTTTGCACGCAAAGAGAAGCGTCGCCCCAAATTGGTGCCGATGGAGGCAATGCAATTGGATACTCTATGGCGAGCAAACGGTGATTTCTCAAATGCGGAGGCGGTCGTCGAAGACGTATGGAGCGTTGCGAGATCGGCGCTGAGTGAATCTCAGTACACGTCCCTTTGGTTGAGATACGGTGAGGGGTTGTCGATCCAAGAGATTGCCGGCATCATGAATAAGACCCAAATCGTGATACGAGTGCAATTGCATCGGGCCAGGAGCCGATTAGAAAAGGATATCCGTCGCATGGATCGCGAACGAATGGTAAATCAAGGCAACCCAAAAGAGCCATCATGATACGATCCATCGCTAAGTTTCTGATTCAATATTCCTATGATTCTGGTTTGGTTTCTACGAACGCAGATCGACTGCCCCGTTGGCTGCGGCGTTGGGTTAATTCGGACTCCCATCTACGCGATTACGAACACGAACTGTTGCGGCTTGAAAGCAAGCTTGTCAGCCAAGCAAGCAAGCGAGTTGCGAGCGGGGCGAAATCCGGAATCGAATCGGCGAGTGCCATTCGCACCCAACCGACTCCAGCACGTTCGTCATTGCGATCTCCGGCTGCGTTAGCGGCATTGGCTGCGAGCTTGGCATGTGTGCTGTTGGTAGGGCGATGGCTTGTTTCTACTTGGGAAGACACCCGTCCCGAAGTGATAGTAAACACCACTCAAACCGTGACAGTAAAAGAAGAGAATGCTCTAGCAAGCGCCAAGGAGCGATGGATTCGCACGACGTTGAGTGCGACGAAGCGTTTGGCGACGAAGCTAAACGAAAAAGGGAATGAGGCCACTGGGTCTCTCGCCATTGCCAATCGGACATTGAATCAAGAGAGCGAGTTGATCAAATCTGCTGGGCTCGCAGGCTTGCGGTTCGTAGCACAGAAGTTGCCAGCCGCCACGGTCCGAATGATGGGCCTAAGCGATCCGAATCGCAATTAAACCGAATCACCAGGGCCGATGGCCCTGGCTATTTGAATTGCTGGGCCGTTTAGGCTGTGACTCTATTCGTAGGACGGCCTTTTCAGGCCGTCGCTACTGCAAAAAAACGGACAATTTCGACGCCCTAAAAAGGGCGTCCGACATTTATTCACAACCTCGTTGGCCCGTTAACGCAAAACCATGAAAAAAAGCCTCCCCGTTTCCGGGGAGGCTTCTCTGGATTTTAGGACGGAGCAATTCGCGAACCAGAAAACTAGAAGTTATAGTTCGCACCAAAAGAGACACCGTGGAGCAACAGACCATAGTTGTTGTTGATCTTGGTGATCTCATCCCCTCGGGCGAAATCGCGAGGGATCTGTCCCACTGAGTTTGCGACTCCGGTCACGCCAACTAGTCGATAGGCAACGTTTCCTGTCCAACCTCGAGTGATACGAACACCTGTTCCCAACGTTCCTTCGCCAAGGAAAGCCACTCCATCGCGTGAGGAGGTGTAATCGTATGGACGATTGTCGAAAGCGGTGTCAGGCGACAGAATCACTGCGGTTTCCGTTGCTGAACCAGCGAACGTTTTTGCATTGATGTGATTTCCGTAGATGCCGAAATTGGTTCCGCCGAAGAGGTTGAACCGCGTGCCTGTGCACCAAGTCCCCAGGGCGCCCAACTGGAAACCAACTAGGTCGTTCGTAACTTTGTTGCGATAGTAGAAGTCATCTGCTTCATTATTAAACACGTTGTTGGTCGAGCTAGCTGCATATTCTAGCGAGTCTCTGAATCGGAACCAGCGAATACCGCCGTACATATTAAGGCGAAGCTTGCTGCATTGAGCTCCGTACCATGGTGCGCATGGTCCCGTGGGGCCGCCGCAAGGAGCACAATCGCTTTGGCATGGATCGACACAAGCGCTCGTTCCACAGGCGCCCGTACCACAGTTGTCGCCATAGCCACCGTATCCGCCACGACCTAATGCGCGAATGGCGCCGCTGCCATAGCCGATGCGTGCACCTGTATTGCATCCGCTGGTAGCCGCGTATGCTTGACGTGCACCACCACCTAATGCGAACGAGAAGAAATTCATTTCTGCGCTGTGGAACTCCTGATCTCGAAGGATTCGGTGGGCGAAGGCACCATCAAACCAATCGTAGACGGATTGTGGGCCGGTCGGCATTTCAATACCGTAATTGAAATTTCCGGTTGGCCCACGAAGTGTGAACGGCAGATTCGATCGTAGATTACCGTTGACTTGATCTGAGGCCAAAATGGTCGCGGATTGAGGATTCGAAAAGATACCCCAGTAGGTTCCCATCAAAGCATACCGACCGTCTCCGAAATATCGGCCAGCACTCAATTGCACGCCGCCCGTAGCTTTCATCTGTGCGTCAGATGTATTCAAGAAGCTTTGAACGTATGGGTTTGGCGTTGGAGATGGCATTGCTCCATCGGAAGTGTTGGTAGTCAGTCTTACGTTCTGATTGTCCAACCGATTGAAGTAAAGCCCGCTTGCGCCAAAAATCCACTTGTTAGGCGAGACAATCGATGGACCACAGCTGACAGCAGTTGAGCCGTAGCAATTGTCCGAAGCACCATAGGTCATCGGCGCGGGGGAGGCCATTTGCGTTGTTTCTGGAGCACTACCAATTACGACTCCGTGAGTTGGGCAGTTTCCCAAATTGCATGCAGGGCATGAACTCATCCCGGATTGCAGTGGAACAGTTCGAGGTGCAGAGGAGGTAGGCTGTGCCATTTGGCCAGGCTGAACCTGCATTTGCTCGTAGGCCTGCCCCCCTTGAGGAGCGAACTGTGGCAGGGACTCATACTGAGTGTTTCGTATGAAGTTTTCGGCAGCCGGTACATGCAGGTTTCCACCCGAAACGCCGCTTCCCACTGCTCCGTTCTGGGTATACGCCGCCAACGTATTTTGGCCCTGAGGGGCCATATAGTTGCGGACTGCGGAGTTCACTGGCGGTGGTAGCGCCTTTGCGTTAAAGGAACTAGCAGCAAGTCCATCAGAACCGCTATTTGAATACTGAGCCGTTGCGATGGTGGGGATTGCGGTTACCCCTAAAGTCATCGCCAGACCATGAAACCATGTTTTTCTCACCAGAAAGCTCCTTGCTTAAACGTCCGTCCTAGACGTGGCATCCATCGCCACTTTCTTCAAGCTCTCAATGGTGAAAGCTTCGTGCAGACGCGATCTCCCTTCCTGGGACCCCCGGATGCACTTGTCATTAGATCGGCCTGAAAATGGCTTTCGAAGCGTCCTTTCATGCCTTAGCAATCGAAATAACTTTGAGGGGGAATCAACAACCGGAATAAGTCATCCAACCGGAGGGTGCGCCATGGCGATTCGCACGGATTTCCCAGGAAATACGGGAGGAAACGCACAATCATCACATTCGGCACCTGAATTAAGCTAGTCGCTTTGAATCCGATTGTTATGATCGGAGTGTCGCAAGGAAGCGACATTCCCATCCATACGCCCTTCAGGCCTCAACCCCAGTTTTTTAAGTATGCGTTCGCTTCCCATTTTAGCCGATCAAGATGCCTCGACCGAAAGCCGTATCCGGCTGCAATCGGATTCCGGAAATGCGAAAGGAAGCTACGCATTTATCAGCCTTGGCTGTCCCAAAAACTTGGTCGACAGCGAGCAAATGCTTGGCTTGTTGCACAAGGACGGGTACAACCTCGTACAAGACCCAGAAAATAGCGATTTCGTCGTGATCAACACCTGTGGCTTCATCGACAACGCTCGCAAAGAGTCGTTCGAAGCCATCGATCAAATGCTCGACCTGAAACGAAAAGGCAAGATTCGCGGAGTAATCGTTACAGGCTGCTTGGCCGAACGCCAACAGGAGCAACTGCTCGAAGCTCGCCCGGAAATTGATGGTCTCGTTGGTGTATTTGGACGCGACGATATCACCACTATCGTCAACCGTTTTATGGATGGCTTGGATGAGCAACGTTCGATTTTTCGGCCTGCTCCCATTCGAGCACTAGCTGACGACTATCGGCTGCAACTGACTCCAAAGCACTTCGCATACATGAAAGTATCGGAAGGCTGCGATCGACTTTGCACGTTTTGTGCTATTCCGAAGATGCGGGGTAAGCACGCAAGCAAACCAATGGAAGGAATCATAGAGGAAGCGAAAAAACTAGTCGATGGCGGTGTTCGCGAGTTGATTCTCGTCGCCCAAGACACCACGTATTACGGCATCGACCTATATGGCGCTCCAAGACTATCCGAACTGTTGGAAAAGCTCGATGCTATCAATGGCGTCGACTGGATCCGTTTGATGTACTTTTATCCAATGTACATTGACGACAGGCTCGTCCAAACCATTGCGGGGGCGAAGAAAATTCTTCCCTACATCGATATGCCGCTACAGCACATCAATGACACAATGCTCAAGCGGATGGCTCGACGCGTAACACGCGATTCGACGCATGAAATGGTGACCAAACTGCGCGAGGGCATTCCTAACTTGGTCATGCGAACCACCATGATTACCGGTTTCCCTGGCGAAACCGATGAGCAGTTCGATGAACTCGAAGCCTTTGTCGGCGAAATGCGATTTGAGCGAGTCGGTGTCTTCACGTATTCGATCGAACCCGATACCCCAGCAGCCAAACTACCAGACCATTTACCGGAACGCATCAAAAAAGAACGACGCAATCGGCTCATGGCTGTTCAACAAAAGAATGCCTTCGAATGGTGTGCTGAACGGGTCGGAACACGAATGGACGTATTGATCGACAAAGTGGTTGACGAAGCGAACAACGTTTGGCTTGGGCGATCTTACGCAGATGCACCGGACGTGGATGCGACCGTTTTCGTGACTGGAGAAAAGGACAAAGTCATCCGGCCAGGCAACATTGTAGATTGCGAGATTGTTTCATCCCAACATTATGACCTCGTGGCTGCGGCCGTTGGACAGGTTCGATAATGGGTTTGACCAGCCCGAGCTCAAACAATTGGAACGTGCCAAACGCCCTTTCGGTGGCGAGGCTTTTGCTGGCGGTCGTCGTCTGCATTTTGATCGAGTGGCGGCTTTTGTTCCCTGCCGTGATTTGTTTCTTGATCGCCGCGGGAACCGACTGGATCGATGGCTGGTGGGCCCGACGATTCCAGCAAGTAACTAAACTTGGTCGCATTCTGGACCCATTCGTCGACAAGGTCATCATATGCGGTGCCATGATCGCGTTGTGCGCTGTCCCGAATTCAGCGATTGCTCCGTGGATGGCGACCATGGTCGTGGCGAGAGAGTTGCTGGTGACGAGTTTGCGGGGAATGGTCGAGGGACAAGGGGGCGATTTTTCCGCGAAACAACTTGGGAAATGGAAAATGGTCGCCCAATGTGGCGCGATTGTTTCAGTCTTGATTGAGCTGCAATATGCGACGGCACCATCTTGGCTTCACTGGTCCAGTGTTGGATGGATCATTGCGGCAATTCTCTTGACGGTATTGTCAGGACTCGAATATGTAATGCTGGTACTAAAGAAACCTCAATGACACTCACACTTGCGCAATCGATGGCTCTAGGAGCCATCTGCTCGATGCTCCTGGTCGTTTTAGGTGGCTCCGTCGTCGAGTGGGCCAAGTGGATCGGCGGTCGACTCAATAAAGTCAAGCCGAGTCGCAACGCGTGTGGCCCACAAGCGACCGTCGGCTTCGTGGATATCTTCGTCGCCTTTTTTTTGCTCCTGATGCTATTCGCCATGGCTGCTGCAACATGGCGAGTTCTCGCTGGCCCCAACGGCTTCAAAAGACAAGACCCACAGACGATTGAAGCCTCATCCAACCTGGACGCCAGCACATCCGCTGCCGAGTCCAATTCGAGCGATTCAAAAAACGGCTCAGAAGCTGGAGACGGGGCACTCGCTGGCAACGGTACTGAAAATACGAACAACGGTACAGACATCGCTGACGAAACCGATTCCAAAGCTGGCAATGTTACGACCAAAATAGTTACGCAGAATCAGTTCTTGTTCAGCGGTTTTGCCATTTCGGCACAACTATTGTGCGTGATTCTGATGACGGTTTTCATATCTGGCCGAACCGGATGTTCACTAAAAAAGCTTGGTTGGCGGGTTGACCAATTAGCTGATGATCTGCAAGCGGGTTTGCGATGTTTCTTGATGATGACCCCGCTCATTCTGTTGCTCAATGCGATCTTGCAAGGGGTAACGAAGACTCCCTACGAACATCCCATTCAAGAGATGATTAAACTCTATCCATGGTTGCTGGGAATCGCTTTTTGGCAGGCCGCGATTGTCGCACCTATCTCGGAGGAGTTTGCCTTCCGCGTACTCTTGATTGGTTGGTTTGAATCGATCCACTTCGGCAAGAACAAGCTGCTTACGTTTCTGTTTGGGTTGAGCACAACGGCAACACGAATTGGGCCAGTAAGTCCATCGCCCGAAGCTGCAACATTCGCACTTAGCCAGACGAACTCGGGTGGAGACATGGGGAACCCGTACAATGCCTCCGCAACCTCCGCCTTGGTCATGAGCGGATCGCCATCCCAAGTCGATTTGAAAGCAGCTGAGATGGCGATCGATGGTTACACTCCTCCCTGGTGGCCGGCACTTCTGAGCGGAACGCTCTTCGGCCTTGCGCATTTTAGCTATGGAGTCAGTTGGGCCGCTCTGGTCGTCTTTGGCATCGTTCTCGGACGTCTCTATCAAATTCGTCAAAGCATCATCCCCGTGATCCTGGTGCACTTCCTGTTTAATGGAATGAATATCGTTATGCTTGGGCTTTCGCTCATGCTACCCATCCCAGTCGAGAAGTAATCGGCATCGATTTCGTTGAGCGTAAGGAACTAGTTCCCAGGTTCCTGCGTGGGCACTCAACGAACGGTAGGATCTGCTCTTCCTAGGCTGTGCGACAAATAGCAGTTCGGAGTGAGATGCCTACATGCTTCGCGTTTTTGAAAAATCGTGAAGCGGAACGACCAGTGGGGTTCCTAGTGTCGGATGCTTCATCACACTGACTTCGACGTCGAAGGCTTGGCGGATCACATCGCTGGTTATCACTTCCTCTGCTTTGCCGATAGCCAGCAGCTTGCCGCCGTGCAAAATCGCAACTCGGTCAGCGAACATTGCTGCCATGTTCATATCGTGGAGTGTTACCACGCTGACCAGCCGATTCTGCTTTGTCAATTTCCGCACTTGATCGAGTACTTCGTATTGATATTTCAAGTCTAAGCCCGCGATTGGCTCGTCTAGGAGTAGCACCGAGGCATCTTGAGCGATGGCGCGTGCGAGTATCATTCGCCGCCATTCTCCTCCTGAAAGTTCCAGGATTGAGCGATTGCGGAACGAGGACAGGCCTGTCACGTTGATGGCCTCTTCTACTCGACTATGATCTGTATTCGACAGAGGAGCCCACCAGCCGCAATGGGGCATTCGCCCTAGAGAAACAACGTCGTGTACGGTTAAGGTCGACGTTTGATTCTCATGCTGTGGCATCAACGCGATTTGTTGAGCTAGATTGCGCCGCGATAGCTTGGTTACGTCACTTTCGTCTAAGTGCATCGTTCCCGATTTGAGCTTAAGCTGTCGAGCGATCAACCTGAGGAGCGTTGTTTTGCCTGCTCCATTCGCTCCTAGCAACACCAAGACTTCGCCGGCTCGCAAATCGAGCGATACGCCATCGATGATCATTCGCTCGGTGTAGCCGAACTTAAGTTGATCGACGACCAGATGCGTCACGAAGCTTCTCCTAAAAAACTGCTGCTTCGAGAGCGAAATAGCAATAGTCCGAGGAAGAACGGGCATCCCATCAAGGCGGTAATGCTTCCAACCGGCAATTCCGTTGGCGCTACTATCGTTCTGGCGATCGAGTCGGCGGCGATCAAAATCATTGCGCCATAGCAAGCGCTCATGGGAATCAGCCAAACATGTTTCGGACCCACGGTCCAGCGAGCCATATGCGGAGCGATCAGCCCCACGAAGCCGATGATTCCCGCCGACGAAACCGCAGCGCCCGTTGCAATGCTCGCGCCAGCGACCAGCAGGAGTCGAAACCAGGTTAGGTTCAATCCCAACGACTGCGATGCGACGTCGCCTAACAGATAGGAATCCAAAGGCCGCGACAAGCCCCAAAGTAAGACCAATCCGACGAGAGCAATCAGCGACGTCGAAGCGATCGAAGGCCAACCATTATTGGCCAGAGAACCCATCAACCAAGCGAAGATGACCATGATCTTCTCTTCGCTCCAAAACATCAGCAACGAGACTATCGAATTGATCATGCTGCTGAGTGCGACGCCGGCCAACAACAAAGACAGCGAATTCGAACGCTGGCTAAGTGAGCCTATGACCATTACGATTGCGACAATGAGCAATGAACCCAGTAGCGCCGCAACGGCGGTCGTCCTCAGGCCGAAAAGTGTAGCTTGCCAGCCGACCATAATGGCAATGGTAACGCCAAGTGCCGCTCCACTGGACGCACCGATAATGTAGGGGTCGGCCAGGGGATTGCGAAACAGCGATTGAAAGCCAACACCTGCAATACCGAGCGAACTCCCGACGAGGATGGCTGTGATCATTCTCGGCAACCGCAATTCGAACAAGATCGTACGCTCCGTGCTCAGCAGACCATTTTCATCGCGGAGCAAGAACTCCAACGCATCCCATGGTGAAATCGTAATCGCGCCAACGAACAGGCTTGCAACAGAAGTGATGGCCAGAATAAGCCAGGCGATCACGACAAGATACACAGGCTTACTCAAGGTTGTCGTGGTTCCTTGAGTTTGGTTTCGGGGTAAACCGCATCGATCATTTGCTCGAGTGCATTGAGCATTCGGGGGCCACAACGAGAAACCTCATCGCCATTGATGATAAAAACCCGCTTGTCAGTGATCGCGCGGATGTTTGCCCAGCCTGGTCGTGAGGCCAAACGTTGAACCTCGACTTGTTTCAAGTGATTGGTCGGAGTAAGAATCACGTCTGGGTTGCGGTCGACGACCACTTCGGAGCTAATGCAAGGGTAGCTGACATCGGTATCTTCGAAGACGTTCTTCATCTTCCCCATCCTTAGCAACTCGCCGATAAAAGACTTAGGACCAGCCGTCATCAAGGGATCGTCCCAGACTTCGTAGAACACAGTGCGTTGTTGGTTGGGCGAAAGCGAAGCAACGCGTTGCGCCAAGCGATCACGACGCTCAGTCATTTGGGATATCAGCGATTCCGCTCCTTGCTCATGGCCTGTGACTCGACCTAGCAACCTCGCTTCATCAAAGAGTTCCTCAAGAGTTTCAGGGCCAATGTTGATTGCTTGGATACCAACTCGATCGAACAGTTCCATTAGGGGTTCGTGCGTGTCCCATTTGCAAAGAACGAGATCTGGCTTGAGAGCAAGAATCGTTTCCCGGCTGGTGCCCTCCATGATACCGCTGCCAACGCGAGGAACCTTCAAAGCGTCAGCTGGGTAGTTGCAGTGATTTGTTGCGCCAACGACCGAAGAGCCTGCTCCAATCGCAAACAGCAATTCCGTTGACGCGGGCGAAAGCGAAACGATGCGTTGCGGGACACTTTCGAAAGTGACTGACCGCCCAGTGCGATCGACAATCGTTACGGGCGGCCTTTTTGCGATTGCGACAGGGGTCGTGGACGCTGACTCGCTCGAAACTTCTTCGGGAACCGTCGTTTCCGTTGGATTGCACCCAGCGCACAGCATCAAGATGATGCTATTGGCACGCATCCACTTGTTCGTAGTGCAGGCTGCCAGCCTGCAAGCAATCACCCCCCACCTTCGTTGGCTTGAGCGGTAAGGGCGCATGTCGGTGATCCGGTCGCTTGTCGTTATGGAGAGCCAAGCCCAATTGCTCCAAAAACATGGTGCACTGCATCCGAATCATGGTCGAGCCTAGCTTGGGCAAGTCCACGAAAACGGAGTGTGTCGAGCTTGGGTTGGCGATGAGCGTAAAAACAGCCAAAAGGACTACCGGACAGAGAATCAAACGTAGGGTGCGAAGAACCTGTGTCCGCAATGACCGCCTCAACCCAGGAAGGCACTTATCATCCAATTTGTGGTAGGTCTTCTGACTCACCGCTTTTTCTAACGCTTTTAACCTTCTCGTCCATCAAGTGGACAATGGTTCATGAGTCAAGCGTCAGACGCAACACAACGTTGCAAAGCAGCATACAGCGGCCGGACCGTCCCGGAATTGCACCGGAGTTCCCTGTTCACCCAAAATCGCAACTGCGAGATCGGATCACCACAAACTGGATGTCAGTCTAACCCAGCCCAGAAAAGTGTCAATTCGGGCTTCGAGGCGTGCGGCGGCGACCAGCATCCTAGCACGACGCGCAAGCTAGTGAATTGGACAGTAATTTCACTAGCTTGCGCGGTTGCGCGTCGTGCTAAATTCGAAAGGCATCCAGCCAAGTGTCGTCAATCGAGCAACGTCAACGGGTTGACGCGCGTCTTGAGCGGCAATTCGACGGGCTGGTTCAGCCGGTGGGATTCAAAAACCGAAGCGATCATTTCGATGATGTCTCGCGCTTCCTCTGCGCCGCATCGTGTCGGTCGTTGCTGTTCGATGCTCGTTATTAAGTCGTTGATGGCAGCGATATGGCCGCCCTCATAGGTGCCATCAGAACGAGGCTCGGGTTTTGCGATTCCTGCAGATGTTATCGTTTCCCAGGATCTGCCCGATCGCCCTGGCGACCAGCTTCCGTCGCGTAAGATATGGGCAGGCACCATGTAGCCACTCTCTAAGTCAATGATTCCCTTTGAACCGAAAACTTGGATCGCGAACCGAGATGGATTGCTCGCCATTCCACGGCGCGAAGCGAAATGGCCAACGATCCCTTTTGGGAATTGGAAACTCGCTTGAACATGGTCGCCCGCGAGCGGACCAATTCCTTCTGCGCCGTCTCGCACATCGCTTCGCTGAATCCTCCGGCCATTTTGCATGACGGTTGCTATGCAATGGGTTGGATTGCCGTTGGCGAAACTGCGCATCAAGCCGAAGACGTGCGATCCCAGAACCCACAGGTCTTCACCACCCCCGCGATGATCCTCTTTGCCTCGTGCTCGGAGCTCAAGCAGATCGCCTATTTCGCCTGCCCTCACCAACCGAAGAACGGTGTCTAGGACGGGTGAGTACTGCGAGATATGCGCGATTCCCAGACTCAAATGGCGCATCTGAAACTGATGAATCACTTCATCGCATTCGGCGAGGGTTCGGCAAAACGGTTTTTCCATGTACACATGGCAGCTTGCTTCCGCAGCTGCCAGTAACATTTCGTGATGCTTGTCGATCCAGCGAGGGCAGATTGCCACGATGTCTAGTTTTTCCGTCTCAAGCATGTGGCGATAATTGGCGTACGCCTTTTTGGCGTTTGTTCGCCGTTTTGCGGAATCGCGACCTTTGTCATCTTCATCGGATACGGCAACGATTTCAACGTTGGGAAGCTTTGTGAACGCAACATCAACATCGTGGCCATAATTGCCATTGCCTGTTCTGCCAATGATCCCGATGCGGTAGGTTTTGTGCATGTGTTGAATCCTAAGTTTCGAGGAATTGGGATTAGAAACGAAAAAACCTCGACTGAACTGTGGGTTCAACCGAGGCTTTTAAAAAGGTTAGGATAACAATCGAAGACATGTGCTAGTTCAGCGTTGGGCCGATCATTGCGATGTGCTTCTTGGTTAGTCGAGGAAACCGACTAATTCTTGAGATCGGCTTGGTTGTTGAAGTTTGCGGACCGCTTTGGCTTCAATTTGACGAATGCGTTCACGCGTCACTTTGAAGATGTGGCCCACTTCCTCCAGTGTATAGCTATAGCCATCCCCGAGCCCGTATCGGAGTTTGATGATTTCGCGTTCGCGGTAGCTCAGAGTTTTCAGGACTGAGTTGATACGAGTGCGAAGCATCTCTTGTCCGGCCCCGATCGCGGGGCTCTCGGCCGTACCGTCAGGTAGCAGATCGCCGAATTGGCTATCTTCGCTGTTACCGACAGGGCGATCGAGCGAGATCGGGTATCGGCTCATGGCCAATACACGCCTAGCTTCTTCAATTGTTGTTTCCGCACGACGCGCGGTTTCCTCGAGGGTCGGCTCGCGTCCTAGCTCTTGCAGTAATTGGCGTGAAACATTCCGAACTCTCGACATGGTTTCCACCATGTGCACGGGGATACGGATGGTTCGGCTTTGGTCTGCAACAGCTCTGGTAATCGCCTGACGTATCCACCAGGTGGCGTACGTACAGAACTTAAAACCGCGACGATACTCGAATTTATCGACAGCTCGCATCAAACCCGCGTTGCCTTCTTGGATCAGATCCAGGAAGCTCAAGCCGCGGTTTCGGTACTTCTTGGCGATAGAAACCACTAAACGAAGATTGCCTTCGCTCAACTGCTTCTTGGCGCGTTGATACTCGGTGAAAACTTTTTTGACCATCTTTACGCGTTTGCGTAACGAGGTTGGCGTCTCTTGGGTAGCGACCAGGATTTGGCGAAACTCGCGACGCAACTGAGCCACTTGTGAGGGGGCAACTTGGTGCGATTTGAGGGTTGCCAAGTCGTGCATGATCTCATCGACGCGGTCGCTCAATCGCTCGAGCACTCCGATCATCGTTTCAATCCGCTGGGTACGCAGGCCCAATTCCTCGATCAATCGAACCGACTTGCGTCGGCGACGGGCGAGGGACTGCCAGGCTTCTTGACGTTTCTTCACTGGAAGCGATTTGCTCAGGGCGTTGCGGTAATCGCGACGATTCCGTTTGAGCAACACGTCCAGTGTCTTGAGGTTGTGTGGCAATCGTCCAAGGATTTGGTCCTTTTCCAAGCGATCGGTAACCGACACCTGGACTGTACGATCGAATGGCAATTCGCCGGTATGAACACGCTTGAGAATCTTGTAGGCAAACTGCACCACATAGTCGCATTCGAGCAACTTCGTTCGGAATCGACGTCGAGTGACTTCGATTTTTTTGGCCAGCCGAATCTCTTCTTGACGAGTTAACAGCGGGATTTCTCCCATCTGCGTCAAATACATTCGAACTGGGTCATCCGACCAAGTTTCAACCTCTTCCATTCCGGAGAGCAAATCATCTTCGCTTTCCAGTTGGACTTGGTCCTCGGAAACGACTACATCAACGACAGTGACATCGCCCTGGTCATCACCTTCCTCCTCAAGCGACAGTTTGCGAAGGCCATCCAAGTCGTCAGCGCTGCGAGGCAAATCATCATCGAAATCCAACAGGCCGTCGAACAAGGTTATAGCTCCTGAAACCACGAAAATAATGGAGGATCGGAGTGCTCGTGTGTAAGCAAAGTTCCGGTCTCATGAACGCGACTTCGGCTAACATTCACCGCACCAAGGTCCGCTGATTTTCGTGCCGTAAGGCCAGAACCAACAAACTCTTGCGCTAGCTTAGCTAACCAACATTGCGTCCACGTATTCCTAATACCTTGCTAGAGCGAGGCAGAGGAAGTGTAGCACCTAACTGCTTACCGACGGGACTCCGAACATAAATGGTAAATTTTTACGAATATGGAAAGCCTACCATGGCTCAACGACCTTTGCGTTTTTGCAAAACCACAAAACCGGCAATAGCGGTAGGGGAACTCCAGTGTATTTAAACGATTGGCCTAAAGTACAATGGGGGCACGTATTTGCGGAAATATTTGCTACTTTTGGAACACGACCGAATCGAACCTTCCTTGACGCTCTATCTCAAAGTCGAACTCGTTCAATTGCCCGCTTTGCTATCGCTGTTCGTCGGTCGTGTTCTTGTATTTTGACCAACCTAAGAGTGATCTGGGTCGGTAGCTTTACTTGACGCGAAAGAATCAGTCGAGGATGCAGGGCTTTTCACTTATTCCGGTGAGTTTAAGTGCGAGTATTAACAGTTTTGAGTTGGACGGAAGCTGTTGCCAAATGCAATCAGCTTGCGTCCACAAGCCAACCTTTCATAGCTGGCTTGCGTGCCCAAGCATTCTAACTGCGATCGCTCCCAGGTCTAGTCGCTTGAACGAGAGAATCGTGTCATCCACAATGAGTTCGCACGAAATGAGCCATTTGGCTTACAATTGCGTACGAAGTTTTGTTGAGCGATGTCTGTCCCATTTTTCCAAAAAAAGTAACCCATGTCTCAGTTTCTTTTGCCCTGCTCCTGTGGCGCAAAATTGCCCGTCAGCAAAAGCCAAGCCGGTATGTCGCTCCAGTGCGCCGAATGCGGTGTTTCGGTTGAGGTTCCCACCATTCGAAAGCTGTCTGCACTCGCACTTGCGACTCCAGAAACGAAGCGAGCCAAAGCAGGCCACGGGCTAAAATGGCTTGGGCCCGTCGCGGCTATTTCGCTCTTGGTGGGAATCATTGGCTTGTCCTATGCCGGATATTTATTTTACGAACGCAGGGAGTATATCGCGTTCGCGGTTGAAAATGGAGCCAACTTGGATGCGAAAGAATCAGACTTCATGGCTGATATCCGGAAGTCGGCTGAACAAAGCGCGCCTGCGGACACTTGGGATTATTGGAACACGATGATCAACGATGGCCTCAAGGATCCCAATCCACCGGACTTGTTCAAGGTAAAGCGGTACCTTGAGTCAAGGTTGCCGACAATGCTGAACTCACTCTGGGCTGGATTGGCAGGAGCGGCAGTCTTTGTTGGAGCTTCGTTTTTGATTCAACAACAACGCAAGCGGATTTAGAAATTGGCGCGGTTTTGGTGGTCGCCAATCAATTGGCGGATACCCAATCCTCATTTTCTTCTACAGCTGCTTCTGCTTCTGACTTTTGGGGGAGCGGGAGAATTGCTGGCATTGTGTATTCTGCAACGGCTCGCTCACCCGTTTCGATTTGCGAGAACACAATTACCGTTTTGATGTCTCTATTTCCCACGGGAAATCGGACGCTTCCCATTCGTGCGACGAATGCTTCGAGAGGCACCGAAACGATCTGCCCTGCTTTGATTCCCTTTGGTTCATCGCAATAAAATTGCTTGTTAAGTCCGATCGACAGGTTTAGCCAATCGGATTTTGTGGTGTTCTTGATTGAAATACAGGGGAGTAGTCGGCGAGACTCGTCAGGGTCGCCAAACCATTTGGATTCAAGCCTTACGAGGGCCGGAAGTGATGGTTCTGGCATACGCGGCGTGAAAAAAGACAGCATCAATCCGTACCCGATGGGCACGCCGACCAAAAGGACCGTTAGAATAGCCAATTGTTTTTTGGTGATGGTCCGACTGGGTCGCATTGGGAGTCCGTCTTTTGATACTCAACTAAGGATGCTGTACTATCTGCGTAATCTGGGATTATTCAAGTGGAATTGAATCGCTAAAAAGGAACGATTTACGTGCTCATCAATGGAACCGGATATGAAGCTTTGGCAGGCGAACTTCAATTGCTTGAAAGTCAGCTAGAGGATAGCTCCCTCAATGCTTTTGCCAAATCGGATTTCCCGGTCGAAAGTTCGAAATCCTTTTTTGAGTTTGCTGCAATGCTACCTGGTGTCGTCCGTCGCGAAACGATGGAGCCAAACTGGCAACTGGGTGGCGGGCAAACCGAGCAAAAGGCGATCGATCTCGGCTTTGATATACGACAGCTCCTCCAGCAAGCCCTGCGATGTTGTCAGGCTCCAGCGGCGCCCATTGTAGCCGTCCTTGGCCTGTTAAATGCTGGCAAATCGTCGCTTGTCTCAACTTACCTTTCCGAGTCAAACAGACATCGCATTTTGGTTGGGGCCGGTAACGAACAAGGCACGCATCGATTTGTTTTGTGGCTTCCAGAGTCGTGGCGGAATAACGCAGCTTTATGGGGTTCAATTCAGGAGCGATTGCAGTCGATCTTCGGTTGCGCAAGCGAGTTGTTATCGGTGGATCCGGAACGTGCGATGGCCCAATACAACGACACGGAACCGAGACGAGTTGTTGGTCAGGATGGAACGGAACGACTTTTTCAAACGATTGGGATTCCATTGGTGGCAACCGATTCTCAATTGGATCGTTGGGGAGTGGCGTTGATGGACTGTCCAGACGTTCAGACGGGTTTTCTTCCAAACCGATTGTTTTCCAATGTTGGTGGAAATACAGCACCTTTTTATGAGCAATCTCAGTTGATCGCAGATGCCAGGCTCAATGTTTTAGCAAGTGCGTCTCCATTATGTTCGGCATTTGTGGTCGTTTTGCCGGCCAACGCGATGCATGATCAGACGGTTAGTCGCCTGTTGCGGCTGCTCAGCGAAAAGATGCCGCGGGTGAAACAGTTCTTGGCGGTGAATCGGGTGCCGCGTCGTTACGAGGCAAATGAAATTAGCAACGAACTCCAGTCGCTTTACGGACTCCATGCCATAAGCCGGCAGTACATGGCTTATAGCTACGATGGACCACAGCACCGAGATCGTTTGCCGGCGCCGCCCGAGGGATTTCTCGCAGCTGAGAGGGGAGATTTACCGCTGTTTTTCAGGATTGATGAGCGTCCCGTTTCGCAGCCTCCCGCTCCGATAGCCAAAGAGGCTTGGCTGATAAACATCGGTTCGCAGTTGGATAAACGTGGGCTTTTCGAGGATGTTTTAGTCTCGACGACATTAAAGTTGCGTTTGCAAATCAACGAAATAATCCATCGTTCGCAGGCGTACGTTCGCCAGCAAATCGCAAGAACGAAGGAGTTGCAGGATTCGGTCGCCAACGCCTGTCTCGACTTTTCCACGGATAGCTCTGGTACCGGAGCTTCCAAGATACGGCTTCAGGTTTCCCGGCAGATTATCAAGCAAGTTTCCTTGTCTTTGGAAAGGACCGCGCCCTGGTGGGCGATGCCTGGGCGGTGGACGGCGCGTTTGGCGGAAGCCAGTAAATCCAGTATTGCTTCTGCGACCCATTGGCTTCAGATTCCGAAGTGGTTTAGCGGCAAAACGGAGGCGGTCGGACGCTGGATTCGAACGAACTGGAGTTCCGGAAAGTCGGGTAAAATTGTGACTGCCGACGTGCTTCTAAGGCACCTGCAAGAACAGGATCGGCAAGGGGATTTGCAATTAGATTCCGCCGAAAGCCATGGTGTGCAATTCGTGCGTTCGGCATGTCAGCGTGCCATCGATCGATTTCAAAAAGAGAGCCTTATTCAGTTGGATGATCGGCAACTGGATGAATTCACTGCAAAAATGTGGTCCGAGATGCCCATTGGCAGGAGACTGCTGACCGGTTTTGCACCCGCTGGAATCTTGTTTGCACCGTTGTTGGCAGTGGTGATGGTGCCATTGGATTTCGGCGGTTCCGCGGTACTCGTGTTTGCTTCGATGAAGGAATTGCTTCTTGCCGGCGCGGCAGGGGTTGGTCTGGCCATCGCCAGCGCGGACTCGATGCCTCAAATCGCCGAATCCGAGGCGGCATGGCAGCAGTTGGGCGATCTTTATGGGATACTATGTGACGAGCTTGGGCTTGTTCGACCTGCCGAGAGTGAAATGCCGTTGGTCGGTGAAATCCCTAGCAGCCGGCGAATGCCTCCAAGTCGGATCTCCGTAAATGTGGATGCCGCAACGAAAAAAAAGGGCGTGGTAGATGATTTTCGGAGTGTCATTCCTTTGAATTACCGCCTGAAACCGGAGGTCTTGACCGCCATCGAGACAACCTTGGCTAGAATCACAAGAGCCTGACGAATTTCGAGGAAGATGCCCGGGTCGAGAAGAAAGTTCGCGGAAGAAGTATGAAAAAACCTATTGTTACGCGGGGAAATCTCGCAAAAATGAAATGGGAATGACAAAAAAGCATTTTTGCCGTTGACGATATCGGGACACATTTCTATCTTCTTGCGTCCCGCGTTCAACGTAGGGCTTACGAGATCGCCGGCGAACACTAATTCGCTGGCAAACTGACGTTTTTTTGAGGTAGAGATCAGCTGTGTCCGGATCGCATGAAGTCATCAGAATTCGAATGGAAGCTTATGACCATGCCGTTTTGGATCAAAGCGCATTGGAGATAGTGGAAACCGCCAAGCGGACACACTCCGAGGTGCACGGCCCGATTCCTCTTCCGACTCGCATCGAGCGATATACGGTCCTTTCGGGTCCGAATATCGACAAAAAGGCGCGTCAGCAGTTCGAAATCAGAACGCACAAGCGACTGATCGATATCAAGCAAGCTACTGCCCGAACGATCGAAGCTCTAAACAAGTTGAGCTTGCCCGCTGGCGTTGACATTAAAATCAAGGCAACGACACGGTAGGAAATTTACGCTTAAACGGCATCCATCAGGTTTTCCCAATATGAAACGGAAGCCCTGAAGGTAACCATCGATTTAGTGAATGTTGGTGCGGCTTTCCGCCTCTTTCGCAAGGTCTGCTCTCTCAAGTGGGGTAGGCTCGTCGGTGTGTCCTTCGGGGTAAACGATTTACGGAATAGAACGAATGAGCAAAGGAATCCTCGGCCGCAAGGTCGGAATGACGCAGATATTTGAGAAGGACGGGCGCGCAGTGCCTGTTACAGTGATCGAAGCTGGGCCTTGCCATGTACTTCAGGTTAGAACCGTAGATCGTGATGGTTATGAAGCTGTGCAGATGGGCTTCTTGGATAAGCCTCGCCGGTTGGCTAGTCGAGCGGCCCGCGGTCAGGTGGCTGGTATTTCGAGCAAGCGGTCGGAAAAGCTCAGGGCGGCGGGTGGTGCTGTTCCTGCGAAGGCGAATTGCGAGCCAAAGCGATTTATTCGCGAGTTTCGCGGTCCTGTTTCTGCCGATGTAGGTGCGGAGATCAAGGTGACTGTTCTTGAGGGCATTAAGTCTGTTGATGTCACTGGGATTAGTAAAGGGTGTGGCTTTTCCGGTTGGATGAAGCGGCACAACTATGCTGGTCAGCGAGCGACTCACGGTGTTAAGAAGGCTCACCGCCATCCTGGTGGAACTGGTGCTGGTACTTATCCAGGCCGGGTTCGTAAGGGTAAGAAGGGTGCTGGGCAGTACGGGAATGATCAGATCACGATGCGAAACCTGTTGGTGGTTCGTGTTGATGGTGAAAACAATCTGCTTCTTGTTCGCGGTGCTGTCCCTGGACCGAATGGCGGCTACGTTATTATTCGCGAAACAAACAAAGTCGGCTAGAGAGCATTAGGCGTACATAGAGATGACAACACTTCCAGTTTATGACATGTCAGGCGCGAAAGTGGGCGATTACGAAATCGACCCTCAAGTGCTTGCACCTAAAATCAGCAAGCAGTTGCTTCACGACGTCGTGGTTATGTACTTGGCGAATCAACGTCAAGGTAGCAATAAGACGAAGTCCCGCGGTGAAGTTGCGGGTTCGACCAAGAAGTTGTTTAAGCAAAAAGGGACTGGTAATGCACGTATGGGTGCAAAGCGTCAGCCAGTCCGCAGAGGTGGTGGTCACGCGAATTCTCGTCAGCCGCGATCGTATTATTATCGACTGCCTCGCAAGGCTGTGCAAGCAGCTACTAGAATGGCGATTGCATCGAAGATTTCCGCTGGTTCCGTCATTGTAATGGATCAGTTGAAGATGGAAGCACCGAAGACAAAACTTTTGGCTTCGGCGTTCAAAGCGATGGGGCTTGAGGGGCAGACAAAGACTCTGGCTCTTGGTGGCTTGGATCGCAATGTTTATTTGAGTGGTCGAAACATCGAAGGTCTGACAATTAGTCCGGTAGCGGACTTGAATGCGTTGATCGTTTTGCGGCCTCGCAAATTGGTCATGACACGAGAAGCGTTGGATTGGATCAAAGCAAAAGCAAGTGCGTAGGTCGAGTGTTCAATTCGAATTCAATCGCAAATCAAATTAGAAATAAATCATGGCAAAGCAATCACCCAAAAGCAAAATAGTACTGACTCCGCATCAAGTGGTGTTGCGTACTTTGGTAACGGAAAAGGGAGTTCATAAAGCGACTCGCCAAAACCGTTATGCATTCGAGGTTAATCCTTTGGCGGACAAAACCGTCATTAAGGCTGCGATCGAGGAGTTGTTTAATGTGAAGGTTGTTGCGGTAGCAACTCAAAACCGCCAAGGCAAATCGCGACGATATCGCGCGAGGCTTGGTGTGACGAAGGCTTGGAAGAAGGCGATCGTCAAGCTTAGTAGCGAACACAAGATCGACTTCTTCTAGGAACGCCTTCTTAAGGGAAAACGCAGGATACGGTCATGGGCATTCGAGTATACAAACCAACATCAGCAGGTCGGCGAAATTCGTCGGTTAGTGACTTTGCTGAGCTAACGCCAGGTGCGGTTCCTGAAAAGGGATTGATGATTCGCTTAAAGCGACATGGCGGGCGAAACAATCAGGGCTTTATCACTGCGAGGCATCGCGGTGGTGGCCACAAGCAAATGTATCGAATCATCGACTTCAAACGGAAGAAGGATGGTATTGCTGCGAAGGTGGATTCAATTCAGTACGATCCGAACCGATCGGCACGAATTGCGTTGCTTCACTATGCGGATGGAACAAAAACGTACATCGTTGCACCGGATGGTCTAAAGGCAGGTGCGACATTGTATAACGGGGCTGAGGCTGCACCCACTTTGGGGAATTGCTTGCCCATGAAAAACATACCGCCAGGGACGGAAGTCTGCTGCGTGGAAATGACGCTTGGTCGCGGAGCAGCGCTCTGTCGTTCGGCTGGTTCGTCTGCTGTATTGATGGCACGCGAAGCGGGTTGGGCGCAGTTGCAGTTGCCGAGTGGAGAAATCCGCCGAGTGCCTAGTCAGTGTAGAGCAACCATTGGTAAGTGTAGCAACCCGGATCACGGTGCAATTCGAATCGGTAAAGCGGGACGAAACCGTTGGAAGGGTTGGAGACCTCACGTGCGAGGAACCGCGATGAATCCAGTGGATCACCCGCACGGTGGTGGTGAAGGTCGAACCAAGGGTGGCCGTCACCCAGTAAGTCCGACGGGCAAGCTGGCTAAGGGTGGATTCACTCGCCGGCCTCGTAAGCCAAGCAACTCCGCAATTATTCGTCGACGCAAGTCGGTTCGTTACGGTCAACTGAAACTGAGATAGTTAAGGGAAGAGTTCTGACACATGGGACGTTCGACTAAAAAGGGTCCGTTTGTAGACCCCAAGTTGTATGCGAAGCTTGTAAAGGCCCGCGAGAAAAACGACAACATGCCAATTACGACTTGGGCTCGACGATGCACAATCGTTCCTGAGTTTGTTGGAGCTACCTTCATGGTTCATAACGGAAAAGCACACATTAAGGTTTTCGTGACGGAAGACATGGTCGGGCACAAGCTCGGCGAGTTTTCACCGACGCGTACCTTCCGCGGCCACGGCGGTAAGGGTGGTAAGAAGTAATTTTTTAAGAAACAGGAATCAATCATGGCTTACCGAGCCGTACATCGATACGCACGCATCAGTGCTAGAAAGGTCAGACCGCTGGCCAATTTAGTGCGTGGGAAATTTGCGGACGAAGCACTTGAAATGCTCCGATTTCAGCCTAACCGTGGTGCACGGATGCTGGAGAAGGTGATCAAGAGTGCTATTGGTAGCGCGGGAGACACAGACCAGAATGGTGGACGTTCGTATAGCGCCGAGGAATTGGTAGTTGTCGATGCACGCATCGATGGCGGTCCGATCATGAAGCGTTTTCGGCCAATGTCCCGAGGACAGGCGTTCACGATCCTAAAGCGATCGGCCCACATTTCGGTAGAACTCAAGAGAATCGAAGAGCTGTAGGAAACTTGCATTATGGGACAAAAGGTCAATCCAATCGGTTTCCGTACTGGTATTGTCATGGGCTGGAAGAGCCGATGGTATGCCAGCAAAAAAGAGTTCGCTGAGCTGCTAGTCGAAGATCAGAAGATACGAAAGTTTATCAAGTTTCATCCAACGAAACCGGCGTACCGAGAAGCGGGTATCGATCGAATTGAGATCGAGCGTACTCGAGACGAAGTGCGGTTGATGGTTTTTGTTGCGAAGCCTGGATTGATTATTGGGAAGAAGGGGACGGAGATTGAGATTTTGCAGGAAGAACTGCAGAACTTGATCGGACGTCGCGTAAATCTCAAGGTCGAAGAAGTTTATCGTCCTGAAATCCAAGCTCAATTGATTGCGGAAGACATTGCGAAGCAGCTCGCTAAGCGATCCAGTTTCCGTCGAACAATGAAGCGGTCTATCGAAACAGCGATGGATGCGGGTGCAAAGGGCATTAAGATTCAAATGTCGGGTCGATTGGGTGGTGCAGAAATGGCACGTTGCGAAAAGGGCAACGCCGGTTCTTTGCCGCTGAGTACGATCCAAGCAAAAATTAGCTATGGACTTGCAGAAGCCGCTACTCCACAGGGGAATATCGGAATTCAAGTCTGGGTAAATCAAGGTTCTTACGCGGGAGACGCTAACGATGGCGCTGATGCCCAAACGGGTCAAGCACCGAAAAAGCCAAAGAGGACGTATAAAAGGTAACGCGACCCGCGGTAACAAGGTTGTTTTTGGAGACTTCGGACTTCAGTGCCTACAAGGCGGCTGGATCCGTGCCCAAACAATCGAAGCGGGACGAATCGCGGCGAACCAATACGTTCGTGGTGAAGGTCGACTTTACATCCGAATTTTTCCAGATAAGCCAGTGTCCTCCAAGCCTTTGGAAACCCGAATGGGTAAGGGTAAAGGGGAGCCGGAGTACTGGGTAGCTGTGGTTAGACCAGGTACGGTTCTTTACGAACTCGCTGGTGTGACCGAACAACAGGCCAAGGTGTGTTTCGCACGTCTTGCTGCCAAGATGCCGATTCCAGTTCGTCTGGTTCGACGTCGTCCAGCATAGGTTTTGTCAAATATTCAAGGTTAACGAGTCGAAAATGAAAGCCTCCGAACTTCGCGAAATGAGCGACGAGCAATTGGAACTGACTGCGGTGGAAGCTGCGGAAAACATGTTTCGATTTCGTCTGCAGGCGCAGACCGATCGAGTGGACGTACCGAGTCAGATGCGTCACAACAGACGTTTGATTGCTCGAGTGCGGACCCTACAAACCCAGCGGCAATCCAAAGCTTAGTGCCTAGGACCTGCAACCGAATCCAATCCAGATAATCTGTCACAAAGTTTCCACTATGGCACGTCGAATTCTAGTCGGTTTTGTAACCGGCGATAAAGCTTCAAAAACACGTCGAGTTGAGATCGAGCGTTTGGTACGCCATCCGCGGTACTCCAAGATCGTTCGAAAGAAGACTGTTTGTCACGTTCATGACGAGAACAACGAGTCCCACATCGGTGATAAGGTGGAGATCGAAGAATCGAGACCACTGTCAAAGTTGAAGCGTTGGAATTTGATTCGTGTGGTAGAGAAGTCCAAGATTGTGGACGTAGCAAGTTTGAAAGCAGAGCAAGCGGCTGCGGCCGCTGCAGCAACTTAGTCGTGCTGATACTCAAGCGGTATTAAACATTCCAAATTCGTTTTTGAAACATAGTCAATCATGATTCAGCAAGAAAGCCGACTCCAAGTCGCTGACAACACCGGTGCAAAGGAAATTATGTGCATCAAGGTGTTGGGTGGCACACGACGTCGCTACGCCGGGCTCGGCGATGTGATCATTTGCTCCGTAAAGAGCGTGATTCCCGGAAGTGAAGTCAAGAAGAAGGCGGTCGTTCGAGCGGTGATCGTTCGGGTTTCGCACCCAACGCGACGAGTTGATGGTAGTTATGTTCGTTTTGATGGCAATGCAGCGGTGTTGGTCGACAAAGACGACAATCCCCGCGGCACGCGTATTTTCGGCGCTGTTGCTCGGGAATTACGTGAGAAGAGTTTCACAAAGATTGTTTCGTTGGCGAGTGAGGTGGTCTAGATGTTGATCAAAGTTAACGACACAGTCGAAGTCATATCGGGACGAGACAAAGGCCAGCGTGGTAAGATTTTGAAGGTCGACCGAGTCAAAGGTAAAGTCGTGGTCGAAGGTTTGAATCGTGTTTACAAGCACGTCAAACGTTCGCAGCGAAATCCTCAGGGTGGGCGACTTTCCAAAGAAGCGTTCATGGATGTGTCCAAAGTGATGATCGTTTGTCCGTCGACTGGTGTTCCGACCCGCATGGGTGTCCGGTTTCTGCCCGATGGTTCCAAGGAACGATACAGCAAGAAGAGTGGTAAAACGATTAGCGTTGTTGCTCCCGCCCGTCCGCTGCACGCATCCAAAGCTTAGTTTGGTCCGACACAGGCTGATCCTGAAAAAGAGTTAAGACAAAAGAGTTCAACCAAAGTACGAAAATCATGGCCCCTCGACTTCAAATACACTACCAAGAAACGATCCGTCCAGCGCTTGAAAAAGAGTTTGGGTTCACCAACGTTTTCTCGATTCCAAAGTTGGAAAAGATTTCCATCAACATGGGTGTCGGCGAAGCGATGCAGGACAAGAAATACTTGGAATTGGCCGCCGAAGCAATGGGAGATATTGCTGGTCAGCGACCAGTTTTGACCATCGCACGGAATTCAATTGCTGGATTCAAATTGCGGGAGGGTGTGCCAATCGGCTGCAAGGTAACTCTCCGTCGAGATAAGATGTACGAGTTCCTCGACCGATTGATCAGTATCGTTTTGCCACGGGTCCGTGACTTTCGTGGGATTAGCCGAACTGCGTTTGACGGGAAGGGCAATTACTCGATGGGATTAGCAGAGTGGTTGGTGTTTCCAGAGTTGAACCCGGACAAGTTTGCTCGGCCGCAAGGCATGAACATTGCGATCGTAACGACCGCTGGCGACAACGATGTTGCAAGAAGACTACTTGAGATGTTCGGAATGCCGTTCCGTGCACCTAAGAAGAAGACAGCTTAAGGGCTGACGAAATACGGAGCCATCGATCGTTTTCGGTGGTTATACGATGTCGGAGGCGCGAGCCGACGGCTGACAAAAACAGTTACTTACCATTTACCTTGAATTACCGGAAAACCCACCTGTGGCCAGCAAAAGCAAAATTGCCAAAGCCAATCGCGAGCCAAAGTTTTCAACTCGCCGTGAGAACCGTTGCAAACTTTGTGGTCGCCCACGTGCGGTGTATCGCAAGTTTGGCATTTGTCGGATTTGTTTCCGACAATTGGCAGACAAAGGTCTCATTCCTGGTGTTCGAAAAGCTAGCTGGTAAGGTTACGGGGGCATCCACATTATGATCAGTGACCCAATTTCAGACATGATTACCCGAATTCGCAACGCCGTTCGCATTGAGCGACCGTTTGTGGATGTTCCGCTATCTCGGTTCCGAGTAGGTGTGGCAGACGTGCTAAAGCGCGAAGGGTATATTTGGGATTATTCCGAGGTAGAGGCTGTACCGGCCAAGATGTTACGCATCGAGTTGAAGTACGGTCCGAACGGGGAAAAAGTGATTCAAACCGTGAAGCGGGTTAGCAAGCCTGGTCGACGGATTTACAAGAAGTGCGAAGAATTGAAGCCTGTCTTGAATGGACTTGGTATTTCGATTGTTAGCACTTCCAAGGGTGTAGTAAGCGACCGCGAGGCTCGCCAGCAAAAGCTTGGTGGCGAAGTTCTCTGCGAAGTTTGCTAACTCGTAACACAAGATTTGATTCGGTTCAGGAAGACTGCAAGCGTTTTGCTTGTGCAATACATTCCAGTAAAGTGAGTAGTAAACAGAAATGTCCCGCGTAGGTAAGAAACCGATTCCAATCATTGACGGAGTCAAAGTCGCGATCGCTGACCGTAAAGTTGACGTCGAAGGACCGTTGGGTAAATTGACGTTTACCCACCGTGAAGAAATCGATGTGACACTCAGCGAAGATGGAAAGTCGGTCAACGTAACGCGTCACAACGACGAGCGAGAGTCCCGAGCATTCCATGGTTTAACTCGGGCGTTGATCAATAACATGATCCTCGGCGTTAAGACTGGGTATGAAAAGAAGCTCGAGGTGATCGGCGTTGGCTACTTGGCTACGATCAAGGGAAAGGTTCTGCAGCTTCGAGTTGGATTTGCGAATGAGTTGCAGTTGCCAATTCCTGATGTTCTAGATGTTAAGTGTCCTGACCAGACCCACATCAACATCAAGGGATGTGATAAGCAGGCGGTTGGACAGTTTGCTGCTTACATACGATCTCTCCGCAAGCCAGAGCCATACAAGGGCAAGGGTGTTCGATATGTTGGCGAGCAAGTGAAGCTCAAGGCCGGCAAGAGTGCAACCTAGTAGTCACTGCTACGCAGGACTTAGTTTATTTTTTCAGATTTTTCGGGACGCTTTTTATGCGTCGAGATCATAGAGGTTTGAAGTGGATATTCGAAAAGTGGTGGACGGGCAGCGTGAGCGACGTGCGTTTCGCGTGCGGAAGCGTGTTCGCGGTACGACATTACGTCCACGATTGAGCATCACTCGTTCGTTGCAGAATTTTTCCTGCCAGGTGATAGACGATTCGACGGGGAAAACTTTGGTATCGGCTTCGTCCCGAGACAAAGAGCTGAGATCGGTTGTCGGTTACGGTGGGAACTGCGAAGCCGCGACGAAGCTGGGAAAGATTCTGGCTGAACGCGCGATCAAAGCGGGAATCAAACAAGTTGCATTGGACCGAGGTTCTTGCAAGTACCATGGTCGCGTAGCGGCGTTCGCCGATGCGGCCCGCGAAGCTGGTTTAGAGTTTTAATTCGGAGCGATCAATAGAGTGGCAAACAATTCATCTGGTGGTGGTGGACAAGGCGATCTTATCGATCGCGTGCTCAAGATCAAGCGCTGTGCCGCTGTGGTCAAGGGCGGTCGTCGGTTTAGCTTCGCTGCCCTAGTGGTTGTCGGAGACGGTAAGGGACGCGTGGGTTACGGCTACGGCAAAGCAAACGAAGTTCCACCGAGCGTTGCCAAAGCACAGAAAGGCGCGAATCGGGCGATGATTAACGTTCCGTTGTTGAACGGAACCATCCCCCACGTCGTTTCCGGTCGATACGGCGCCGCTCACGTTTTGTTGATGCCGGCGAGTCCAGGTACCGGTATTATTGCTGGGCAGGCGGTTCGAGCTGTTTGTGAAGCAGTCGGTATTCAAGATATTTTAACCAAGAGCTTTCGCTCGAATAATCCAGTGGTTTTGATCAAAGCGACTTTCGACGCGCTGTCGCAACTAAGAACGCGTGAAGACGTCGAACGACTCCGAGGCGTGAAACTGTCATGAATTTAGAAGAAATCAACAAAGACGTTCAGACCAACAAGGCCCGAAAGCGTATTGGTCGCGGTATTGGTAGTAAGACCGGTAAGACATCGGGTCGCGGACACAACGGACACAAGTCGCGTTCGGGTTATTCGCGGCATCCTATGTTCAATGGTGGCGATTTGCCGCTTGTACGACGCATTCCAAAGCGTGGCTTCCATAATCGTTGGGCAGAGATCGTGTTTGGTGTAAACCTTGGTGCGATCGATGAAGTGTTTTCGGCTGGAGAGGAAGTGACTGCTACGACTCTTCGCGATAAAGGGTTGGTTAAGGTTGTTTGTGACGAGATCAAAATTCTTGGTGATGGTGAATTGACGAAAGTTTTGAAATTTGTTGTGACACGTGCCAGCGAGTCAGCAAAGGAAAAGATCGTCAAGGCCGGCGGAACGATCGAAATTATCGCCGCGAAACGAACGCCTAAAGAGCGGGTTGCAGCGCTCAAAGCGGAAGCTGGCAGTTAGAGTATAGGGCCCTGTTTGCTTAAATTAGGCTAGCAGCAAAAACGAATATCCGAAACAATGAGATGGCCGGCGTTGACGCAAGTTCAATGTCGGCCATTATTTTTGAGGAATTGCCTCACACCACTCGCAGGAACATGACGACATGTTTGAAAAGCTCAGGGTAGTTTTCTCCATACCGGAGTTACGTCAGAAGATATTTTTGACGCTGTTTTTGTTGGCAGTTTATCGAATTGGTTATCACGTTCGATTGCCTGTTCTGACGGACATCGACTCGACGATGTCAGGTGAAATGAGATCTTTTTTGGACAAGGTTGCGTTGTTTTCGGCAACCGATCTCCGTTCGCTGACGATCTTTGGTTTGGGGATCGCTCCTTACATTTCCGCTTCGATTATTTTCCAGCTTCTTGGTACTGTTTGGGCTCCAATCGAGCAACTACGTAAGGAGGGAGCTGTGGGTCGAAAGAAGATCAACGAATACACTCGGTACTTGACCGTTGTCATTTGTATTGTTCAGAGTTGGGCCTATCTGCAGTATCAAGTGGTGAATGCAGATGACAAAACTGTCTCGTCTGTTTTCTTCAGTGGTTCGCAGCTCTCCTTCGGTTGGATTTTAACAACCGTAGCTATTATGACTGCAGGTTCGATGTTTTTGATGTGGCTTGGCGAGCAGATTGACGAATATGGGATAGGGAATGGTGTTTCGCTGTTGATCATGGCCGGTATTTTGGCTCAGATGCCAAGGGCTCTTTGGGACTTGCGTCAGAACATGTCGAGTAGCTTGAGTGGTGTGTCCCAGAGCACCATTGGTCCCGACGTTCTAATCGTTCTTGCGTTTCTGTTCATTAGCGTGGTTTTTGCTGTCGTATTCATCACGATGGCGCAACGGCGTATTCAGATGCAAAGTGCCAAGCATGTGCGAGGACGTAGAGTTTTTGGTGGGACGAAGCAGTTCTTACCGTTGAAGATCAATCAGTCAGGCGTTATGCCAATCATCTTCGCGGGTAGTATGCTCATGATTCCAGGGTTTGCGTTCGGTGGGCTAGCTTCGTTTTTTGCTAGTGGCGAAGACGCTGGATCTGGATGGAGCGGAGTTGCGGCAACAATCTTCCAGTCGTTGTCCAACATGTTTACGAGCGGATCATCGTTCTCGTATAATGTGCTTTACGTGATCTTTATTTTCTTCTTCTGCTTCTTTTGGACTTCGATTATGTTCAATCCAAAGGAAATGTCGCAGAACTTGCAAGATTCAGGTGCGTTTATTCCAGGCTATCGTCCTGGCAAGCGAACGGCTGACTATCTTGAGAAGGTGATGGTGCGGATCACGTATGTGGGAGCTGCTTTCTTGGCTGTAGTGGCGATCGTCCCTACGATCATCAATTCTCAATTTGCTGTTCCTTATACCGTCGCTGGGTTGTATGGAGGAACGGGGTTGTTGATCGTCGTCAGTGTTGCGTTCGATTTGATTCAGAAAATCGATAGCCACTTGTTGATGAGAAACTACAAGGGGCTGCTTGAGCAGTAGAGTTGGATCAAAGCAAACTTACTGAAAGCATGGGGAGGGGCCGCTGCAATGCGATTGGTGTTCATCGGCCCGCCAGGGGCGGGTAAAGGAACTCAGTGTAAGCGCTTGGTTGAGTTGCTGAAGATACCGCATCTTTCGACTGGGGAAATGCTTAGGGCTGTCAAGCGGCAGGACACTGCATTGTCGCGTTGGATCGCATCGTACATCGATGCTGGGAAACTAGCCCCAGATCATTTGGTGATGCGAATTGTCGCACAGCGTCTGCAAAGCGATGAGTGCGTTAATGGTGCGTTGTTCGATGGTTTCCCGCGAACTATTATTCAAGCCCAGTTATTAGATGACTACCTCGTTGAGCAAGGTATTAAGCTTGACATGGCGTTAGAGCTGAAGGTGGTTGAAGAAGAGCTCATTCAGCGACTTCTCAAACGCGCACAGATCGATGGCAGGGCGGACGACAACTACGAGACCATTCGCGAACGGCTCCATGTTTTCAAAACTCAGACGGCTCCGCTGACAGAGTACTATGCTTCGCAGGGAAAATTGGAGCAAGTGGATGGAATGCAATCGGAAGAACTGGTTTTCGCCGCAATCAAAGCTTGCGTTGATAAGCATTTAGCTTAGAGCTAAAAACTGGAGTTAGCATATCGTTACAACTAACCGTACTATCCTACTGCGACTGAATCGCGAACGCGATGGGATTTTTCAGCCTGGGGTGAAACCCCAGGTAGTACGCCCCGATTGATCCTGAGCTCTGAAAGAGCGGCATGGGCCGTGATTTTGACCGTCAGGCCCGTGGGAATGCCGTCGCTCTGCGACTCTCAGGCAACCCGAACCACGCTGACCACGGATTTCATCCGTGGCTTTCGAATGCCACTGCTCCGCAGTTATGGGGCAGTTGAGCGAAACAGCAAACTACCAATTGCCCCGAATACTCTTGTGTATGTATTTAGCACTCGGCCCCTGGCTGCCTGGGGATGCAATGCACTGGAGGCTCCTGCCTCCTGAGTTGCAAAAGCATGGCTAACGCGAGGCGGAGCCTCGAAGGCAGTGCGTTCCAAGGCAGAGCCTTGGAACGAGGGTAATGCATCACCCGCCGGTTATCGAAAACGCTTCGCGTTCTAAGGAAAACCGGGGCTAGCGCCCAATGGCACTCACTTTGCTGCTTTTGGATCTGAATCATTGGTCTTTTCTGGTTTTTTTCGTTTTTGAAAGTGCGTGGATTTTGCTCGTCGCGTGTATGCTTCGCGCGGATAGCTTCGTCC
>JAPLNL010000035.1 GCA_026692905.1 Planctomycetota bacterium | reverse complement strand
CTGCTTTCGAGTAGCGTTGCTGCTTTTGCGTTTATCCTACGCCGACGCAAGCGTAACAACTCACAAGCTTGAACGAAACGGAAACGTTTGTCTGCTTTGCCCCGATTTCTATTTGGGGGTGCGGGAAGTCCGAGCTTGCGAGGAGGGTCAAACAGGTGCCTGGCACATACGGTCCCATTGTGCTATCCAGGCGGGCACTATCCAATCTGGCTTAAATTTAGGCAGAAAAATCGAACGCAGAAAAATGAGAAACAGAGTATTGCCGCTTTAGATTCTCTCGCATGGGATTAAATTCGGGCTAACTACTTAAGCCCCAGAACAGAGGTTTCAGAACGAGGATTCAAACATTTTTCTGCGTTCGATCTTTCTGCCAATTCTGTCTGTTATAGACAATCGCACCGTTTTTTGGTGAATTGGCGTTGGATACGTTGGTCTATCTCGGCCAAAGTTCGCTTTGGCATAAAGACTAAGTTCGCTGCGGTGCGGGAAGCCTAAGTTCGCTGCGGTGCGGGAAGTCCGAGCTTGCGAGGAGGGTCAAACAGGTGCCTGGCACATACGGTCCCATTGTGTTTGCTGAGACGTTAGCACACAAATAGTTGAGCCTTTGGCCCTTAATAGCGTCGTGCGCACCATTTCACTAGCTTGCGCGTCGTGCGCACCATTTCACTAGCTTGCGCGTCGTGCTAAGTGTTGCTTTATGTTGCCGATCGCGTGTGCAGAATGCTTAACCCCGAACTTCAACCGAGGGGCAATTCGCTTTCCTCGATCCTGGTTCGGGGTCAATCTGTTCAAAACCAAACTTCAGCACCAGAGCTACTTCTTGGCTTCCGGCTTCGGAGTGCCCTTTTTCTTGTCTTGCTTTGGTTTCATTCCTTTTTTGTCATTCTTTTGACTGTTATTGCCTTTTCCCATGGTCGTCTCCTTTTACCTTAAGGCCCAATGAATTGTTTCGGAACACTGCGTTCCGGTAACCCTACACATCAACAAGGAAAGATGCTGGGATTCCACGCGTTAGCGAGGAACAGCATCGTACCTCGACGCGTAACTCAGTCACGACTTCAATATAGCAGAATGCAATCGATTCGAGACAGATCAGCTCGGCAATTTTCCGAAGAGTTCCGCTTCAGCCCGTTCCAGCTATTTTGGCACAGCCGCTTTCTTGGTAGCATTCTCCGGAGCTTTTCCATAAGCTTCCGGCGGCGTCGTTTCCGGCTCTTTGACTTCCTTTCGCAAGCGTTCCAGCTCCGCATGCAATTGTTTCACGGTTTGAGCGTATGCGGGGTCCTTGTAAAAGTTCTTGACCTCCAGCGGATCCTTTTCGCGATCTAGCAACTCCCATTCGTCAATGTCGGAATTGTAATAATGAACCAGTTTGAACCGATCCGTGACCACTCCATAGTGCGGTCTCACTCGGTGCGGAGCAGGAAACTCATAGTAGTGATAATAAAAACTATCTCGCCAGGAACTTGGTCGCTCCCCCCGAAGCAACGGCACCAGACTCCGCCCCTGCATCTCTTTGGGGACAGGTAGGCCTGCCACGTCGAGAAAGGTTTCGGCGACATCCAACAAGGACACTAGGTCTTTGTTAACTGTCCCAGGTTTTGTGTTGCCAGGCCATCGTATCAGCATTGGCGTTCGCAGTGACTCTTCAAAAATCCACCGTTTGTCAAACCATCCGTGCTCACCGAGATAAAACCCTTGGTCCGAAGAACAAACGACGATCGTGTTCTCGGCGAGTCCCTCTTGATCGAGATACTCAAGGAGACGACCCACGCTTTCATCTACCGCTTTGACACAACCCAAATAGTCATGCATATAGCGGTTGTATCGCCATCGAACCAAATCTTTGCCAGTTGGAGCGGCTTTGCGAAAGGCCTCATTGCGAGGTGCATAAAATGCGTTCCACTGCGTGAGCTGCTCCGGCGTCATCCCAGTGGGAGTGGTCAGTTTGGCATCCAATTCCGTAAACGTTTTTTCTAGTCCCATATCGTGATCGGCAACTGCACGGCTTCGGCCGTTGAAGTCATCGAAGAGGGTTTCGGGCTCAGGGTACACGCGATCCATGTCCCAACCGAGATGCCGAATTGCCGGTGACCATTCTCGGTGCGGCGCTTTATGCTGGGCCATCAACAGAAAAGGCTTCGTCTTGTCTCGGTTCTGCAGCCACTCGATCGAGCGATCCGTAATGATGTCCGTCGTGTACCCGCTCTCTTTGATCTTCTCACCGTTTCGAACCATGGGGGGATTGTAGTACACACCTTGGCCTGGCAAAATTTGCCAGTGATCAAAGCCGACGGGGTCGCTCACCAAGTGCCATTTGCCAACAACGGCCGTCGAATAGCCAGACTGCTGCAGTGTTTTGGCAAACGTCGGCTGGGTGCTATCGAACTTCGAATTGTTATTGTTGTAAAAACCGTTCATGTGCGAGTATTTGCCGGTCAAAATCGTAGCTCGACTCGGACCGCAAATCGAATTGGTGACTAAGCAGCGATCGAAACGAATCCCCTCACGTGCAAGTCGGTCCATGTTCGGCGTTTGCAGCAATTGACGCTTTTCACCGTAAGCGCTGATAGCCTGAAAGGCCAAATCATCCGAAAAGATAAACAAAATATTCGGCGGCTGCTTTTCCGTTGCCAACACCGGGGCCGTGGCACTTTCAAGCAAACCGATACCGACTAAAAATAGTATCCAACGCGCCATGATCTAAACTCCTGATTTCATGTGTTTTGCCAGCCAATGAGCGAGCGGGCGCTAGCCCCGGTTTCCCAGACTGCTAAACTTCGTCGAGAACCGCGATCGCATGTGCCACGCTGCTCATGTTAAACACAAATGTTCGTTTGTGCTACTACGCACATCAACACGCTTTTTTCGAAACGGAGAGCTGTCTTTAAGCTGTAGCGATGCCATGCGTCGCTATCGGTGTGCTGCATTGCCCATGACAGTCCATGGCTTACCCGTGACGATGTGCTTAAGACCAGTCCAGCCCTTCAGGAAGTGAGTTTAGGTTGATGCACCCGTCGCTGGTCACAACAACCATATCTTCGAGTCGAACTCCTCCGACCGATTTGCAATAGAGGCCAGGCTCGATCGTAACGACATCCCCTTCGAGCAATTCTGGGCCACCGAGCGCCAACAACGGTGGCTCATGCACCTCCAGCCCAAGACCATGCCCGGTTCCATGCGTCATTGATGCGAAATCGTCATGGGCGCCTTCTGGTGGGAATCCCATTTGGTAACCTGAGGCTTCGATGGAACGGCTGGTGGCTTCATGGACAGATTGCCCGGTGACACCAGCACGAACAGACGCCATCGCAGCAGCTTTGGCCTTGGTGACCGCCGCATGCATGGACGCAATCGTCGGCGATATCTTTCCATGGACAACCGTCCTGGTGCAGTCACCGTTGTAAAGCGATTTCTTGTCTCGCGGAAAAATATCAACAATAACAGGCTCCATCGTTCTAATAGGGCCGTGTCCGTGGTCGTGGCAATCCGCGCCAACCGGGCCACTTGCAACAATCGACATAGGATTCGAGAATCCTCGTTCCAAGAGCCATACGTCGATCATCGATTGCATCCGCTCGCTGGTGAGGACTCGCCCCTCATGCATCAGAACGTTCTCTTGGTCAACGCCAGCACGAGCAATCGTCTGACACGCGAGCCTCATCACTTCTTCGGTCTGCTGCTGAGCGAATCGGATCGCTGCAATTTCCGAAGCATCTTTCTGACGGCGTTCGATCAATCCCCATTCGGTATCGCAATGAACCGCAATCCCTGCACGATTCAACATTTCGGCGTAGATCATCGGTAAAGAGCGATCTACAGTAACTTTGCTGAAACCATTCCGTATCACAAACTCAGCAGCGCTCTGCGCAGTGGCCGTCTCGCGGTCACCAGAAAGCCCTCCGGTAGGGGTGAAATCGGCTGGGCAAGCAATGTGCGTGGCATTGGCAGAAGCTCGCGCTCTCTGCATTTCTATGTCCCGCAAAATGAGAGTCGACTCCGTTGCCGGCACTCCGACTCCCCCCTCCTCAGCATAGAATTCGACCCATGCAACAGGATCCCCAACTAAAAATCGAATCTTTCTATAGAGACCGGCATTCAAAGTAGGAATACCGGCCATCATTCGAGCGATCTTCATTCAAAACCATCCCTGCCAACATCGGAAACTAACAGTCCTTGATTTGATCGATGATTATAAGCAAATGTTGAGCTCGTTGAACAGACCCAGCAGCCTTCACAAACGCCACTCCTGCCTCCAGTTCCTTCCAATTGATGGTCGGCCCACTGCTGGTTAGAGTTGTGGATTTCGAAACCTCCGGGCTGGCTTTTGACTGAACCGGTGCCGACCCTCGAGTGGTCCCCTCAGTTCTTTTCTGATGACTTTTGACGTTTGCTACGTCCGCTGCGGTAACGCCATACGCACCTAGCGACTCAACTGCATCCTTGTTTCTCGCACCAGGATGCTTGTCCAGGTACTCTCGGATTCTCTTGGCTTTACTCGGCTCTTTCGACATGCTTGACTCTCTATTTGTTGCTGACTCTTCTTCGATTCGACGGCTTTCGGCATCCCGAACCAAATCCTCGGGAACTCGGTCCATCAAATCGTCTAACGTAACCACACGCTCAATATCCACCATGAACTTAGTCCCTTTGAAGCTTACCTCTGCGTAAGATACCTTTGAAAATCAGTAACGTTCCAGCTACCGACCGCCATCAAGTGAACGTGACGGTTTTCTCATTATTTAACATGCTTTCTATCGCGGCAACGCACACACGGCAACGTGCAAAAAAACGATGGTGCTTTCGGACTGCCGAAAGTCGTGTGACGTTGCAATACTCTCTCAGAGCTAGGGAATTCATGTTACTAATCAGTAATTAAGCTCAGGCAAGTCAACCTGCGTGAACATCACCTGTATCGCAAAACCACTAAGTATTAACACCTGTTTCGAAGTTCAACAGCACTGAAAAAGTACTAAGTAATCATGTCGTTAATGATAGAGTATCTTTCGTCTGCGTCAATCGTTTATTATTTCAGCATGTTGTTACGTTTTGATTCACATCGCGTTGACGCGATCATTGCCTTACATGTTTGTTAGGGGCAACCGTGCAACCTAAAGAACAGTAAGGCCATCGTTGCGACTTTGAATCCAATTTCTAACTTCTGGGAGCTTTCCGTACGCAAAGGCAAGTAGTGCAATCGGATGGATAGTTGGTTTTGCAATGCCTTGTTCCATTTGCAACTTGCATGAAGCACATTCGGTACTTCCAATCTGCGCTGTCGTTTCTTGCATCTTGCTGATCAATCCCCAGCCAACACGCAAACTTGTGCGATATGTTTCCTTCCGCATTCCATAGGTTCCTGCCATCCCGCTGCAACCGGCGTCCGCATGTTGCACTGATAAACCTGGGATCAAATTCAGCAATTTTAATCCACTATGATTCTGATCCAGCGCTCGCAAATGACACGGAGTATGGTAAAGGACAGACGTCGTCAACGGTTTCATGTCCAACTCTAGCTCATTATTCGAGTGCATTTGCACCAAATATTGGCCGGCATCCCAAGTATTTGCTGCTACTAATTTTGCATCCTCATTATCGAGGATTTGTACATACTCGTATTTCAGACAAAGGGCCGCAGTTGGCTCCGTGGTAATAATCTGAAATCCTTGACGGACTGCTTCTGCTAATTGACGAATCTGCGGTGCAATCATGCGACGGACTTTTTCAATATCCCCCATGACAATCTTGGTCATAAAAGTAACCGACTGCCACGACGGAACATAGACTTCGACGTTTTGGTGCTGCAAAACCTCGACGAGCGCAATCCCAACCAAAGGATTATTCCAGTTTGCGTAGTGATCAACCAAATAGAGCACTTTTCTACCAGCACCACGATTTTGTCGTGTCAGTCTGTTTCTTGAAGCCCATCTCATGAACGGTTGTTTTGCAATCGACGGCAGTCGTCTTCCCTGGGCAATTCCCGTTGCTTTCTCAAGAATCCACCTCGAATAGCGATTCTCTAACGCCCAATTGGCCAGCATTGGCATCCGACTAGCCATGGCCGTGAGCACATCTAGTCGCGATAACAACCGATCATTGAGCCGAAGACCATTTGTTGCCGTATACTGCGACTTGATCTCAACCATCAGCTTAGGAATATCCACTGACGCTGGGCAATCAATCTTGCATTGATGACAGTGAAAACAGAGATCCGCAATCGCCTTCATCTCGTCGCTTTCCGCAAGATGAATTGGAAGCTTGCCCGACATCAGCCCACGCACCAAATTAGCCTTGGCTCTCGGCGACGCTTCCTCCCCTCGAGTTGACCGAAACATCGGACACATCCGCTCCGAGGGGGCATTAGACCGGCATCGACCGCAACCATTGCATGAGTTGGCCGTAACTTCAATTGATTCATTTTCCGACCAAGCCAAAATGGGAAGAAATGTCTTGCTCGCAATTTCGATGCCCCCAGCCACAGCCTCGATAGGACTCACTTTCGCGGTCAAGTTTGTAGGTATCGTCGCTCCGCTTATGATGTCGACGACTGCGACATTGCTATTGGCTTTAGCGTCCGTACTTTCCATGCCAGTAACCTGTGCCGCTTTGCGCTTCGGATTGATTACATTGGAGGGAGGCCGTAGATTGTCCGTGATCTTTTGCGCAGCATCCGTGATCAGCTTGCCAGGATTCAAGATGCCCTTTGGATCGAACAGCTCTTTGATCCGCCGACAAATCGGATACAAGTCACCCAGCTGCTGCCTCAAATAAGAACTGCGACTAAGCCCGACGGCGTGCTCGCCGGAAATAACCCCTCGATACTCAATTACCTTTTCAAAAATACGATCTGCGATGCGCTGCATTTTCAACACATCGTCCGGTTCGTGTGGATCGAGAAAAGGTCTCAAATGCAAATGCCCATGGGCCGCATGAGCGAACAGAGTTCCAGTAACGCGGTCCGCCTTGAGAATGTTCTGCATTTCCACCAAAAACTCAGGCAATCGATCGGGCGGAATCGATATGTCCTCAACAAACGGAAGCGGACGTGATGACCCGCGTAGCCGGTACAAACGCGGGATAACACGTCGACTAAGTTTCCAGATGAAGTCACGTTCGGCATCGTCGACAACAATGCGAGTATGCTGAGTGGACGGTGCCCTCCGCACAATGCGCTGAATCAATGCACCGAGCCGACTGCGTACTTCTGCAACATCATCCCCCTGTTGCTCGATCAAGAGCAACGCCTCGGCTCCGCGTGGCAACATCGATTCATAGCGAGGATCCAACTCCCTGGCGATTTCCATCAAACGTCGGTCCATCAAATCGCATGCAGCTACGTTGTCTCGTCGAGCATCCAACGCAGCCCTAGCCGCTAACTCAAGCTTCTCAAAGAACATCAATACGACACCGCGAGCGCCGGGCATTTGCTCGATCTTGACTGTTGCTTCGGTCAAAATCGATAGCGTGCCCTCAGCCCCAGACTGCAAACGCGCCATGTCGACATGATCATGATCAAACGCGGATTCCAGACGGTAACCGCAACCTCGAGCCACTCCACGCCAAGGAGGTGACTTGGTTACGGCTCGATTTGTCCATAACAACTGCCCTACCTCGGATACCAGATAATTGAGCTTGGCATTACTGGAATTCGGCATGCGCCAATTCGAACGCTCCAAATTGACTTGGTGGCCATCCGCCAAAACACATTGAGCAGAAAGCAATGTGGCCCCTGCCGTTCCGAACCTCAAGAAATGACTCCCGAGTGTATCGATCGCAAGAACACTTCCGATGGTCGTTACGGCTCTCGTTGGTGGGTCCGGTCCAAACACCAGCCGGTCCTTAGCCAAGACCCGATTCATATCCGCTAACGCTAACCCAGGCTGCACTCTCGCAACGAGTTTTTCCCGATCAACACTGAGCATCCTTCGCATAAAACGCGAGAAATCCAATACGATTCCCGGACCAAGCGATTGGCCAGCCAAGCCTGTTCCACCTCCTCGCGGAAAGAGTGGCAGAGAATTTTCCGCAGCATACTTCACACACTGCGCAACATCGTCGGCATGCCGAGGGCGGACTACCGCTAACGGCGCAATCTCGTAGATGCTTGCGTCGCTTGCGTACAATTGGGTTCGCAACGGATGACAGTAAACTTCACCATCCAAGACACCTCTTAGGTCCGCTTCAATTCGCGACTGGTCCGAATCCATTCAACTATCCGTTCTCAGTTTGATAATGGCTACAATTGCTAGTCCACCATTGTTCAGCCAACCGCTCATTCCAATGATTGTTCTCAGGCAGCGAATTCAATGCATCTAGCAGTTCTCTCGCCGACTGAAATCGGTCAAACGGAGATTTTTCCAAGCACTTTAAAACAATTGCATCGAGCTCACTCGATAGCGAAGGCCCGCTGGCTTTCTTGCGAACTGTCGATGGCGCAACCGCCTTTTCATGTAAATGCGAAAGCAAAATTTTTAACGTCACCTCACCCTCGAACATGGGTCTGCCTGTCAGCATGTAGAAGGCGACGCCACCCACTGCATAAATGTCTGACCGATGATCCGCTTGTATCTCTCCCATCGCCTGCTCCGGTGACATGTAGAGCGGAGAACCAGTCAATGACCCTGCAATGGTCAACTCCGAGTCTTCTTGATTGCCGATCGCGTCAACAATCGGTTTGGCCAATCCGAAATCGAGTAACTTCACAACATCGAAAGCACCCCCCAATTCCGTGACCATCAGGTTGGCCGGCTTGATGTCGCGGTGCACCAACTGCATCGAATGCGCCTCAATAAGCGCACTGCACACCTGCTTGAGCAAATACACCGCTCGGCCCGGTGCAAGCGGCCCACGCCGATTGATCAACTGCTGTAGACTTAGCCCAGTCACATACTCCATTACATAAAAGAACGTGCCATCCGAAGTTCGACCATAATCGTAAATGGAGATGCTGTTCCAGTGATTCAATCGCGACGTCGCCTTGACCTCTCGCTCAAACCTGGCAATGGCTCGCGGATCACCTGCCTTCTCAGCACGTATGACTTTGATAGCGCATGGTCGTTTCATCAGTCGATGCTCCGCCAAATAGACGTCCCCCATCCCCCCGGAACCAATCTTTTCCTTGAGCCGATAACGACCAAGCTCCTTGGCTTCGTCTGCCTTCGTACGGAGACGAGTAATCATGTGCACCCCAGATACCGACGCGAAAATCGTCGCCGCTAAGGCCAACACCATTTCGACCACGCTCGAACAATCGAAGAACAACTCATCCCTCACGTTCTGATGAAGCCAAAATGCCACGCCCGTCGAAACCAACGGAAACAAACTCAGACCGATCACAGCGATCAAGATCCTCATCCAGGACCTAGGTACAAAGATGGCATACGAAAAAATCAGAATGAGCCAACCCGCCATGGGCATCTGCGGAATTAACTCAAACGTCCTCGCCATGAAGACAATCTCGAGATAATGCAGAACCGAAAAAAACAAAGCAGGCACTCCAAAGATCATCAACTCGCTCCACCGCAAGCAAGACGTCGATGCATTGGGGACGCTCGATAACCACACCCCTACACCGATAAGTGACGCCGTTGCAAGGAGTTCAACCGCTAGAAAACCAAAACCTAAATGGAAGTTAGAAACGGTTAACTCCCGGACTAAGGTCCAAAAGGCGAAAATTGCAAATCCAAATCCCAACGCCAACGACGCAGTCTTGAGCCTAGTCTGAACAAGCGAATTCGCGCTGTGGCTTGACCCTGTGTCACCCTCGAAGAGCTCCATGTCGAAACGGTCACCACTCGCCTCCTGAAGCTCCGGCCGAGCCTGAATGGCTAGTGGACTGTCTGCGTCCAACGTTTCATCTTCTTTTCCCGCAACGAATACGCTCAAACCATCCCTCGGTGTTTTGGATTTAGCTACTTGCGATTTTGAATTTCGCTTGCCCAACCTAAGCATGCAAAGCGATTTTCGCCAATTCAGATGTGACGATTCACACCGGCAAAATGATACCAGAAATTCCCGAAATTAGCTCCCCATCCCCCGGTACCCCACATTACCCGACTCCCCTGGGCTGCCGAAGGCGTGCTCAACACCATTAAGGCACTCCTACGGCGAACCGCTCCGCGAACCGCTCGGAGTAGCGATTAGGCGAGGGACAGCATGAAAACGACTTTGGCACCACGCGCAAGCTAGTGATTTGGATAGTAGATTCACTAGCTTGCGCGTCGTGCTAGCTATACTCGAACCCACCGCTCGCCCTAGCGGGATGGCATACGACTAAGCCATCTCTAGACCACGCATCGTACCCGTGGACGATGCAAAGCGATCAACCTCGATACCCATTCGCTGCAGCATCGTCACAAACAAGTTCGGAAGCGGATAATTATGCACTCGATCAAACTCCAAATGCTGACCGTGGCGGAATCCGCCTCCCGCAAAAAGTATCGGCAAGTTCGTGGTAACGTGCCGGTCCGCATCGCCCAAATTCGAACCATAAAGCACCATCGTTCGATCAAGCAGGGAAACGCCATCTTCCTTGACGCCTCGCAAATCGCTAAACAATTGGTCTAACAATCGCATGTGGGAACGATCGATCTCTCTCAGCTGGGAAAGTTTCGCCTCCGACTTCCCATGGTGCGAAAGATTGTGATAACCATCACTCAACTCCATCGACTCGATGTTGATGGCCGGCGAATTGACACTGTCTAGCAACAACGCGACCGATCGCGTCGAGTCGGTTTCAAATGCCAATCTCGCCAAGTCGTACATCAAACGTACTTTCTCCATGTAGGCTCGATTGCTGGTTGGATCAACCGGCTCAGCAGCCCCAACTTTCGGCCTAGGTCGCTCCTCCCAAGCGCGGGACGCTGCCATCCGCTGCTCCAGCTCACGCACACTTCCAAAGTACTGGTCCAGCCGATCGCGATCGTTGGCTCCCAGCGACTTCTGAAGATCTTTAGCTTGGTCGGCTACGACATCCAGGATGCTTTGACCGAGCTGCAATCGTCGGATCTGTTTTTTCTCTTCTTGTGCCGTTCCGGAAACGAAAAGCTGTCGGAACACAGTCGACGCGCTCTCCTCACACGGGATCAACACGCCCGAACTGGTCCACGAAAGACTTCGCTGCCCTTGCATCGGATTCACCCCAAGATTCAACGATGGGAATCGAGTCAAGTGCCCGATCCGCTCCGCAATGAATTGATCGAGAGAAATCGTGTTGCTAAAACCACCACGAGCCGGGTGCGGTGCCGCTGTTAAAAAACAATTATCAGCTGGATGTCCACCATCGACGTCAGGATGCCAAACACCGCTGAAAACGGTGAAGTCATTTCGATGCTGCTTCAAAATTTCTAGATAAGGAGACAAAGTGTAGTCGCGACCACCCCCGGTTGGAAAAAACTCACCCGGCAATAAACCCAAGTTATTGCAGATGGCCAACATGCGTCGCGGAACTTGTTTTTCATCCGAGTGACGCGCCATAGCAGGCCGCATGGCTTCCAAAGAAGGTAGCGACACGGCAACACCCGCCGCCTTGAGGAACTTGCGTCTGCTAACTGATTCCATGTTTCTCTCCTGAAGTCAAATTGCCGAATTTCTCGTCCGGCACTATTGCTGAACAAACATCTCACTTTGAACAATAGCATGGATCAAGCTTCGTAAGCCGTAATTCGTGCCTTTGGTCGCATCCAAAATTGCCTCAACCCGTTGGGAATCGGAAAATCGCATCTTGGCTCCCGTTCCATAAACAACCAATTGTTGTATCAGATTTTTCGCGACCTGTTCTACATCCTTTTTCAGCAACTGCTTCCACTGACGCACATCCGCGAAAGTTCGACCATCTGGCAATTTTCCTGTAAAATCAATCGGCTGCCCCTCGCGAAATCGATAGCGAACTCCATTGTGCCCAATTCCTTTGATGGTTTCGCCAGCCCCAAGAGAACGGTAATTCGTGCGATAACCGCCAAGCACATCGAAGCACTCCAAAGCGAACCCAGCCGGATCAAAATTTTTGTGACACGCATTGCAGGACTCGATCGAACGGTGCTTGGCAAGCTGCTCTCGAATCGTCGTGGCACCGCGAGTATCTGGCTCGACAGCCGGTACTGCCTCAGGTGGCAGCGGCGGTTTCTGCCCCATGATATGATCCATAACCCAAACACCTCGTTTTACCGGAGAAGTCGTTGTACCGTTTGCCGTTACCTTCAAACTGCTACCCTGGGTCAAAAGCCCACCCCTGATACTATCGTCAGGCAACTCAACGCGCCGAATCGCAACGCCCTTCACTCCGGGAATGCCATAGTGATTGGCCAACCGCTCGTTGAGCATCGCAAAATTGGAGTCGATCAGACAATCCACCGATAGATCTTTGGATATCAACTCTCGGAAATACTGCTGCGTCTCGGCGAGCATCGACTCAACCAGCAGGTCATCCAAGTCGTAGTCTGGGTAAAGCGATACGTCCGCTGATGTCGCATTGATGTGTCGCAACTCGAGCCAATAGTCTAGAAAGCTGTCGATGAACTGCTGCGAACGAGGCGAAGTTAACATTCGGTCCGTCTGAGCCGCAAGCACTTCCGGCATATGCAACTTGCCAGCATCCGCAAGCTCCCGAAGCTCTTTATCCGGCGGACCATTCCACAAAAAATACGACAGCCGAACCGCTAACGCTCGATCGGTCAAAGGCCCCGGAGTCCCGTTGAAATACAAAAAAGAAGGTGAACAAAGAACTGCCGTGTATCCCGATAACATCGATTCCGTAAACGTCTCGCCGGCCGCGAAAGTCTTGAGCGTGAAGTTCGTGAATCGGTCCAGCTCTTCTTGTGGCACTGGCCCCCGATAAACATGCTCCATAAATCGCTTCATCAATCTAGCGGCATCCTGTTCGGGAGCGGCGGATATCACCTCGGTCTCCCCGGCAACGATTCGATTTCGGCGACGATCCCCTCGCGGCATGAGCCTCTCGTCTGGCATCGGCATTGGTTTGTCGACCAATGGCAACTTATCGAAAAGCACTTGATGACTCGCTGGAGGCCATTCGTCGTAAAGCGGCCCCTCCACTTCCATCCACTGAAATGCGACCCCCGGCAAACCCTCCTCGGTCGCCAACGGGTTCTTGTGATCAGGCGGTCGACTGCGAACGAGTCGCGCTGCATCGGGCCGTATGGTCTCACCAACCCCCAAATGAACCTCTAACTCCTGAACCGTCGATTGAGGTTGGAAATCAAAGCCACCTAACTTGCGATAGACGACAGGAGCTCGATCCGAATAGATCGAGATCGGCTCGGTCGTTCGCCCTTCGAACAGCTTCGTGCAATCCGGTGATGCCCAAATCGAATAACCTGCGAATCGCAATCGATAGCGCCCCGCAACCGGCGCTCGGAAACTGCTAAAGCGAATTTCTGTCGGTTCGAAAGTGGAGCAGAAAATAGCAATCGCTTGTTTCTCTCGCGATTCCAATGCACGCTCTTCCTCGGTGCATTCTCGCCATTTACGATGCTCAAAAATCTGGTCCCCGAAAACGGGAAAGGTCAATCTGATTTTTGGATAATCACCAGCGAACAAGCTCCTCTGATCCCAAGCAAAGTAGCGAACCGGTTTGGAATCAGGGCGAATGGTCTGTGGAGCCATGGCCGCCCGCAATGCGAAATCGCTTGCTTGCAGATATCTCGCCATCTGAACATGGGACACATTTAACGCACTACCAACTTTGTTGAACCCGAACGCTTCTCCATCCTCGGGCAAGAACTCACGCACATGCAAGTCGGGCAAATAGAACAGCGCCCGCAACGTGTTCTCGTATTCGAATCGATTCATTCGGCGACTCGATGCCCTACCGGCCGTGTTGATCATCCGCTGATCCAAGTCTTGTAACGAGCCCGATAGCTCACGCAAGAAAACGCCTCGTTCATCGGCCTCAGGTTGCAGACTATCCTTGGGAGGCATTTCCATTCGACGGATGCGATCATGAATCGAAGCCCATCGATCTAGAGTCTCGGGCGTCTGGCCAATCATCGAACCGGCCGTCAAATCCAACTTGCCCTCCTTCTGATCCGAATTGTGGCATTCGACACAATAGCGATCGAGAAATGACTTTGTGTCTAGCTGAGCCATCAAATATCGATCGCAACAAAAACATATTGCGAACCAAGCCAAAGTGGCGAATTGAATCCGTAGACAGTGCATGATGCTCCTTTGAACCGATGAACGACTATCAATATTGTAGTCTGTAAACGAGCAAGCCGCATGCCATCCTTTGTTTGACACGTTCAACGTTCTGATTTCCGAACTGATCCAGCCGACAACAGTAGCAGGCACGCTCCGCCGTGCCGTCCGCTGAAGTGAATTAACAATGATTCCAGGTAAACGGCACATCGAATATGCCCGTTACCTGATACTTTGGGCAGCAAAAACCGGAGCGAGTTTGTGGCGATTCAATCGCGAACACCGCTTAATGGTTTTAATCAAAGAGCATATTTCGGACTCACGGTTGCTCAAGTTGTTTCAGTTATTTCTGGATCAAAGCATCATGGAGGAACTGCGAGAGTGGACGCCGGTTGCAGGTGTTCCTCAAGGCGCGGTGCTCTCTCCGGTGTTGTTGAATCTGTATCTTAATCCACTGGATCATAAGATGGCCGATGCTGGTTTCGAGATGGTGCGGTACGCCGACGACTTTGTCGTGCTGTGTCGTAGCGATCTCGAAGCTCAGGCGGCTATGGACACGATCCGCTCGTGGGTCGAGCAGACCGGTTTAACCTTGCATCCGACGAAGACGAAAATCGTTGACAGTCGCACCAACAGTTTCGTATTCCTTGGCTACTCGTTTCGCGGGGAAAAGATTTACCCACGACGCGAAAGCCTTGCGAAGATGAAGGCGCGACTGACCGAGCTGACACCGCGCGGGCGGTCTGGTTCGATCGAATCGATAGCTAAGGAAATCAATCCGATATTGCGAGGTTGGTTTTATTACTTTCGTCATTGTCGTAAGACGATTTTCACCGAACTGTACGACAAGCTTCGAGGCCGATTGCGGCGGTTACTGCTGAAGCGTCACCGGAGAAACCCTGAGCGTTTACCTCGCAATCATCGTTGGCCAAATGACTACTTTACGGCGGCCGGTCTCATTAGTCTGCGAGAGGCCCACCTTCGTTTCGCCCAATCCCATCCGGGCAACTACTAACTGGAGAGCCGTATGCGGGAAAACCGCCCGTGGTGGCTCGGGTCAGTCCCCAAAAAGCAACGAAAATCCCAAGACAGCATCCCAACGCATCAGTCTTGCGTTAGCCGCAAGAGAGAACAAAGTTCGCGAAAGAAAGACAGCGGCTCTGAAGGGATGTGGCTGTCCCCCCTCTTCCTCTTTCGCGTTCTCTGTGTTCTTTTGCGGCTATCACAAAAAATCGATGGGGGTGCTGCAAAACGCCAATAGTCGTGATCGTCGAAGATAAAAAAATCCAGGAACGTTTCGCTTAACCGGCGTGCAAGACATTCGATTTGGCGACTTGCTATCGGGCATGCTCGCGTATGTTCCAGCCATGGCCATCTTTGAAGATCCGCAGAAAGCCATAGAACGGGGACATGTCAGCGACACGTAAATGCTGCGGCACAACCGTTTACTCCCCAGCCAGGAATCGACTCGTCAAAGCCATCGGCAAATGGCTTCGAACAGTCTCTGTGAGATTGGACGTAGCAACAATTGGAATTCAAGTTCCGGCAATGGATTGCCCAATTCATCAAGGTAAGAGTCGCCTTTCCTCGGTCTGATAAGACAGAAAGTCCTCGCGTAATTCGGAAAGATTGAATGATTCGAGCATCAAGGGTCAATGGCTCTAAAGCGGGTAAATTGGTGGACGCTCCGGTGGCTCATTGCAAACCATGTCGGAACCCAACTCCCTTCTGAGTGTATGCTTAATGCCAATCCTAAAGTGCCCGCAAAGCGATTGGGACAATCGCTTTACACTTCGTCCTTGAGATTGGGACCGCTCTCTTTGTCTTTGCGTTTTTCGAGGCCAGCTCGCTCCATGAGGGACGATCGCAGCGACATGTCGATTTGATCATCGTCCGCTGGTGGTGGCCCCATGGCCCCCAAATCTTCCGGATTGTAACGAATCTCGTACTGGTGTTTAGCGATGGTAAGGATTACGCCGGGGTCCAGACGTTTTCGGGTTACCCGATAGCCGTTTACCTTGGTCCCATTTCGGCTTTCCAAATCCTTGATGAACCAATATCCTTGTTCGAGAGTCATTCGGCAGTGTTGACCAGACACATTGGCGAAACGCAGGACAATGTCGCAGTTCTCTCGACGCCCGATCACGATGCGTTCTTTTTTCAGCGGAATATCTTCGCCACCACCAGTTGGAACGAGGAAGCCATAGTCAGCCATAACTGCACCGGAAGAAATCGGATAAAAACGAGGTCCATTTCGCACTTTTCACACTTCAAGTACTTTACGTCCCACCAAAACCATAGTCAACATTCCGCTATAAAATAGGGCCCAAGGGGGCTCGAAATCACAAACAAGGTTTGTCCTATATGCCTAAAGTTACGGTTATCTTCGGTTTGCTACTCTGTGCACTCTCCGCAGCGGTTGCTGGTGTTCTGGTTTCTCGAGGTGAATTCAAAATGGGAACTTGGCTGATTCCTACAGGTGTCGGGTTGCCTCTGATTGTCTTGGGACTCGTCGCTGCCAAGAATGCGGGTGCTCGCATGCATGTCATGCACGCCGCCGTGACTCTCGCCTTACTCGGTGGTTTACTCGCGTTGTTTCAAGGGGTCAGTCAGATTGTTCGCATGGCTTTCCAAGGAAAAGAGATTTTGCCGCTAGCTGCCACAATGATTTGGGCCATGGCGATTTTGTGTTTTGCTTTCGTGGGATTGTGCATTCAGTCCTTCATCGCGGCTCGTAAAGCTCGAGAAAAGCAGTAGCCGGCAATCTCCCGTGGACGCTTCTACGGGCCAAAAAGGTGTTTGTCGAGAGCCGCTAGCGTCTGCGACTCGATTTTTGAAAATAGCAAGTAGACATTTGGCAAAGGTTTGCATCATGACAACAGCTTGGATTTCCATCAAAGAGTCTCGCAAAGCGGAATCGATCGGGCAAACCGTTCAGGTTCGTGGTTGGGTCCGCACGCGACGCGATAGCAAGGGAGGCTTTAGCTTCATCGAAGTCAACGATGGCAGCTGTTTCGGCAATTTGCAAGTGATCGCAGACGGTAGTTTGGCGAACTATGCGAGCGAGATCACTTCGCTTTCGGTTGGCAGCAGCGTTGTCATTTCCGGCGAGATCAAAGCCAGTGCCGGCCAAGGGCAAGCGACCGAGATGTTCGCCAGCGAAGTTCGAATTACCGGTATTGCCAGCGCCACCGACTATCCGTTGCAAAAGAAACAGCACTCGTTTGAGAAACTGAGGGAATGGGCTCACTTGCGTCCGCGAACCAATACGTTTGGCGCTGTCGCTCGTGTTCGCAATCGCTTGAGCTTTGCAACGCACGAGTTTTTTCAAAACGATGGCTTCTTTTACGTTCATACACCGATCATCACCGACAGCGACTGCGAAGGTGCCGGCCAAATGTTTCGTGTGACCACGCTGCCGCTCGACAAGCTTCCGATGACCGATGGCAAAGTGGACATGAGCCAAGATTTCTTCGGCAAGTCGTCCTACCTGACGGTAAGTGGCCAGCTCGAAGGAGAAACGTACGCGACTGCTCTTGGAAAGATTTATACATTTGGACCAACGTTTCGCGCGGAGAACTCAAACACATCTCGGCACCTTTCCGAGTTCTGGATGATCGAGCCGGAAATGGCCTTTTTCGAGCTTACCGACAACATGACGTTGGCTGAGCGTTACTTGAAGCACATGATTCGAGAGGTGCTCGTCCATTGCCCTGAAGACATGGATTTCTTCGAGAAGCGAATTCAGCCGGGTGTAACCGCAGCTTTGCAATTGGTACTCGATAAACCCTTTACTCGGATGTCGTACACCGAAGCGGTCGACATTTTGATCAAGAGTGGCGAGAAGTTCGAGTATCCGGTGGCATGGGGCGTGGACTTGCAAGCCGAACATGAACGATTCATTACGGAAAAGCATATTCAGGGGCCAGTGATTCTTTACAACTATCCGAAAGAGATCAAATCGTTCTACATGCGATTGAACGATGATGGAAAAACGGTTGCCGCAATGGACGTTCTTGTGCCCGGTGTTGGAGAAATCATCGGTGGTAGCCAACGTGAAGAACGATTGGATGTACTGACTGAAAGAATGGTTGCATCGGGGCTCAAGGCGGAAGATTATTGGTGGTACTTAGATTTGCGACGGTTTGGTACAGTACCACATGCTGGCTTTGGTTTGGGGCTAGAGCGTATGGTGCAGTATACGACGGGCATGGCCAACATCCGCGACGTGATTCCGTTCCCACGTTCGCCTGGCAATTGCGATTTCTAGTTCACTGCGATTGCTTGAGCACCGCAGGTCTGCAGGGGAAAGAGGGATCATAGCGGGCGGACCAGCGATTTTGACTTGGGTATTTTAGACGTTAGACATAGAGTGACAACTTGCGGGTCGATTTGTTTTTGTTTCATTTCCGATACTCGTACTAAAAATTTCGACTGAGTGAGCTATGTCATTGTTCGCACGCGCAAGCGGTCTGCTCCTTCATTTCACTTCATTGCCAGCACGTCATCCAGGCAGCGACATCAATGGTCTCCCTGGGACCGATGGCCCATGGAGCGTCGGCGATCTCGGTTCTGGCGATCTCGGCCCCTCTGCTTATGAGTTCGTTCGCTTTTTGAAGCAAGCGGGGCAGCGATGGTGGCAGATCTTGCCGACAGGTCCAACGGGCTACGGATTTTCTCCGTATCAATCGACCTCATCGTTTGCAGGAAATCCGCTTTTGATCAGCCCCGCGTTGCTAGTCCGTGATGGGTTGCTGCGGCAAGAAGACTGGCAGGAAGCTTGTCGTGCAGGCGTCCAAGAAGGGGAGATAGGCAGCGCGGATTTTGAGACCTCGTCAAGCAAACGGATCGAGTTGTTTTGCGAATCGCGTTTCGCCGATACCAGAATCACCGCATGGACTTGCAGCCACAGCTGGATGAGTTCCGGCATGCTCAAGCGGACTGGCTCGGAGAACATTGCTTGTTTACCGCTTGCAAGAATTTTCATGGCGATCGAGCTTGGAGCGATTGGGAAGACTCATTGAAACGACGTGAACCGCAGGCGTTGAGGGCATGGTCAGAGAAGCTCCGTGTCGCCTGTGACTTCGAAGCGTTTATCCAGTTTTTGTTTGAGCGTCAGTGGCAGGAGCTGCGTCACTATGGTGTTGAAAATGGGGTTGGCATCATTGGGGACATCCCGATTTTCGTAGCGATGGATAGTTCCGATGTATGGTCAAAGCAGGAGCTGTTCGAATTGGATGCGAATGGAAACCCAACCGTAGTCGCGGGAGTGCCGCCCGATTACTTTGCAGTGTTAGGACAGCGTTGGGGCAATCCATTGTATCGATGGGATGAGCATCGCCAAACGGGATATGAATGGTGGGTTCGCCGTTTCAAGAGGATGCTGCAATTGTGCGATATGCTCAGAATCGATCATTTTCGAGGGTTTGAAGCGTATTGGGAGATACCGGCCCAGATGCCCGACGCGCGAATCGGGCAGTGGCAGTATGGCCCGAACGACGATTTCTTTCATGCGTTGCAGCGAGCCTTAGGTGAAAGATTGCCAGTGATCGCTGAGGACTTGGGGTTCATCACCGACGAAGTGCGAGGGCTGCGAGATCGGTTTGGATTCCCTGGTATGAAGATCATTCAATTTGGTTTCGGGGGAGGAACAAGCAGCTCTCTTGATCTGCCGCACAACTTTCCGGTCCATTGCATCGCCTATACGGGAACACACGATAATGACACGACGGTCGGCTGGTTCAATAGCCAAGCTGGAGAGGGCAGCACACGCAGTCAGAGCGAGATCGATGCCGAAAAAGCATTCGCATTGCGTTACCTGCATTGCGAGCCGAGCCAGATTCATCTTGGGATGATGCGAGCAATTTGGAGCTCGGTAGCATGTGTCGCGATTGCCCCCGTTCAGGATCTTCTGGGGCTTCCTGCGGCAGCCCGCATGAATACGCCCGGCATTGCGACCGGAAACTGGGCTTGGCGTTGCCAACCGAACCGACTCAACCATGAGGTCGCTAATGTTCTAGGTGAGATGTCCGATTCGTTCGGTCGACTTTGCTGAGGATCAAATTGAGTTGTTGCGTGAAGCGATTAGTATGATGTTGGCAACAATCCAACGGGTTCATGAAGTTCGATTCTATGTTAGAAACCGCAAAAGCTCCTGAGCCGACAGACCGTTACTTGCAGGGGCCTTTTCGCGTCTTAGCGATGGACATTGATATTCGGGGACACCATCCGAGCTACGTTCGCAACTTCGCCAAAACTTGGGCGGAGTACAACATTCAAGGCAATCTTGATTTTCTGGTGAGTCACAGGTTCTTCGAGCTGCATCCAGATGAAACGAAATACGTTCAGAGTCTTTCGAGTCATGGTATTCGCATTATCTCGCTAACCCAAGCGGAAGATGATCGCATGGAGGCCATTCCCTATTTACGATACTTCCAAGCGTGGAAATTGTTTTGCAAGTACTCAAAATCGCTCGAATCCAATCATGGGCTTTTGATGTTTTCGGACTACCTTCAGTTGCCAATGTTGATTGGGAAACAAGCTCCTTGTCCTTTTTCGATGATTTATTTTAGGCCAACATTCCACTATCAAATATTGGGCAACTATCATCCACCGTGGAAGGAGAGATTTCGTGCATGGCGGAAAAAGCTGCTGATGAAACGCGTTCTGAAAATTGCGAGACTCGCGAGAGTTTACTGCTTAGATAACTTTGCGGTGGAGTTCATAAAAGATCACTTCAGGCCAAAAGCATCGATTGAGTTTCTGCCGGACTCATTTGCGACTTTTCCAATGACGGCAACCGAATTGGAATCCATGCGATTGGAACTTGGCATCGATTCATCTCGCAAGATCTTTTGTTTGGTTGGCATCCTCGATCGTCGGAAAGGGGTTCGGGAGCTTTTAGAAGCGATCCAAACACTGAGCGAAGCTGCATCGAAACAAGTGTGCGTGCTCCTTGTCGGTGAATTACACGTCAGTCAAGAGGTGGAGATAATCGCATTGTTGGAGCAGACGAAAAACAACTCTCAAGTCCAGGTTGTTCTCCGAAACGACTTTGTTCCAGAGGAAGATGTTCAAAAATACTATGAACTTTCGGATGTAACTTTAACCACTTACCAGAACCATATGGGGGGAAGTTCGGCACTGATCCGTTCGGCGTTGGCGAAACGCCCCGTATTGTCATCGGACCATGGATTGATGGGCGAGATCGTTCGCAAGCGACAACTTGGTCTCACCGTTGACGCAACCAAACCCCACGAAATCGCTAAGGGTATTCTCGCTTTTTTGGATGATCGACCAGAATGCAAACTGAATCTCAAAAGTGCTCAGACCTTTGTTGAGGAAAACTCCTCCGCGCGGCTTGCTGAAGCACTCAAACTACTGACGATCACCCGGCGTTGAGAGTGGCTGGCCACACCGAAAATTTCATTCCAAATTGGTTTCACCCAAGCCGACATCGTTTTGTTTAGGGCAACTTCGACTGGCTATATCATCTGTACGGAATAAGTCGGCGGCAAATCGGTGAAAGGTGCGAAAGTCCAGTCTTTCGTTGCTGTTTCTACCAATTCAACTACAATCGGACCGTAGGTAGCGCACAAGCTGACCGGGCCGAACGCGATGCGTCTTAAAGGAACTATCCATGACTGGAATTATCAGTAAAGCCGAAGTGCTAGAAATAGTATTTCGACATAAACGAAAAATCATCGTGGTACCCATGATCGTCATGGCCGTGACGCTGGCGGTGATCCTTTTTTTTCCACGCCAGTATCGGTCCGAGGCTAAGCTCTATCTTCAAGTTGGACGGGAGAGCTTGGGGATCGACCCGACGGCAACCATGGGATCGTCAACTGGGCTGGTCCAAAGCAATCGTGATGAGGAGGTAAAGTCTGCATTACAAGTTGTTGCCAGCCGGGGCGTTATCTCGCAAGTTGTAGACGCGCTTAGTCCGGAGTACGTTTTAAATGGAGTGGATTCCGAAGTGGATTCTCCCGTGTCCAAGAATGGAGTTTTGACCCAAATAAAGGACTCCGTCGGAAGAGTGCTTGGCGTTTTGAAATCGATCGACCCAGTCTCGGCAAGAGAGGAAGCTGTGATCGAAATTGAAGGTAGCTTAAGGGTAGGCGCTGAACGCAATTCGATGGTGTTGTCAGCAACCTATGACGCAAAATCTCCCAAAGCTGCACAGAAAGTATTGGACACGTTGATCGAGATTTATCAAGCAGAACATCTTCGGATTCACCGCAATCGACAATCTGGAAACTTCCTTATGGAACAGAGGGACATGTTGTTGGAAAAGTATTCCAGTGCGCAGGAGAAAGTAAAAAACACCAAAAACGAGTTCGCGATCTCTTCGATCGATGGCCGGCGTTCCTCACTGGAACGTCGAATGGAATCAATTGAGCTAGAAAAGATTCAAAACACACAGAACTTAACTTCGAGCCGTGCAAAATCGGAAGATTTGCGGTCTCAATTAGCTTCCATTCCAGAACGCGAAACGTCTTCTAAGAAGAGCATACCGAACGCAGGCGTAGACCTTTTGCGAAAGGAACTCTATACCAGTCAAATTCGAATGATGGACCTCAAATCGAGACTGGCAGCAAACCATCCTCAATTGATTGCAACGAACAAACAGGTGGAAGAGGCTCAAAGGATGGTGGAAGCTCAAGAGAGCGATCGCAATGAAACCGTAGATGACATTAACCCCATCTATCGAACTCTTTCACTGGAATTGCGTCAGCAAGATAGTATCGTCGCAGGTTTGGTTGCGAGGCAACAGGAGCTGCTGGCCCAGTATTCCGACACGTTGAGAACGCTCGAAGATTTCAACCGCCAGGCGATCGTATTGACGCAGTTGGAACACGAGGAACAAATTGCACGCGACAAGTACTTACAGTACACCAACAGTTTGGAGCAAGCACGTTCGGACGAAGCCCTTGAGAACGAGAGGATTTCCAGCGTAAGCGTCGCTCAAAAGGCCACGATTGCCGAGCGACCGGTAACTCCGTCGAAATTACTAGTACTTGTGGCGGGAGCTATGATGAGCTTTGTAAGCGTCATTAGCTTCGTATTCTTGAGCGAAAAATGGAATGATCGAATTCGCACGGAAAGCGACCTCTCAAGTCTTTTAGGGCTTCCGGTTCTTGCGACCATTCCTGACTCTGTCGAGCACAAACGACTTCTTGCCCGCTAGTCTCACTCACTTTCAGCAAAGTCATTGAAATGAATTTGAAAATCGAAACGCAATCGAAAAAAGCGGACGACTCGGGAGTTTCAAGAGAGCGTGGGGCAAGTCGTTTGTCCGAGGTCGACGCACTTCTCTGGCGAATCAAGGCGCGTCTTGAGAATAAGTGCGATCAAGGTCAGATCATTGCCATGACCAGTTGCTACCGGGGAACGGGAATAAGCACGCTTCTTGCAAATCTTGCTGTCCTGGCAGCTGAAAATCATGTGGGACCGGTACTGATGGTGGATGCGAATATGTCTGCTCCAAGTCAACATCGCATATTTCGCCACATAACAACAACAGGCTTGGTGGATGTAATGATCGGTAATGTGCCCCCCAACGAAGCCATTTTCCCAACCAGCGTGGAATCTCTTGACATTATGCCATCGGGTTCGCCGAGCCATCTCCATTCGGCACGTGTCATCTCCGAAAACTGCGAAGAAATGTTTCGATGGGCCCGCGAGCGGTATGCGATGATCCTCATCGACCTACCACAAATTGACGATTTGCGACACGGACTAATGATTGCGAGACAAGCCGACATGGCTTTGGTCTCGGTCCGATCTGATTTTGTCAGTCGCACATCGGCAGTACAAAGTGTTCAGCGATTGATTTGTGACGGCGTAAAGGTAGCCGGAACCATTCTTAGTCGACAAATGATCTTCACTCCCAAACTCCTTCGCAATTAGGGCACGATGGGAGAAGGATCCAAAAGGCTAAAAAATGGTTTTTTTGCAATTGCGGACCAAATGATCGTAAGCGCAGGAACGTTCTTGTCGACGATGTTGATTTGTCGCAATTGCTCTGACGCGGACTTTGGTATTTTCTCGCTTGCATGGACAATCATCGCATTCCTAAGAACGATACAAGAACGAATGATTGCCGCGCCTTTTTTGGCCTTCACGTTCCGTCCCACATTCAACAGGACGAGCTTTCGCGGTAGTACGCTTGCGCATCAAGCTGTTTTCTCTACTGCTTCTACTTTTCTTGTTTTTACCGCGGTAGTGGTGGTGCGAATGCTGGGATTCGACGGCGGCCACTTTTGGTTTGGTCTAAGCCTGGCCTTGGCTCTTTGGTCTACTCTCGGCCGCGATCAAATGAGATATGTATCCTTTACAGATTTTGCGATCTTTCGACTGTTGCTTTTAGACCTTTTGGTCGTCGCGTTGCAATTGATCGGTCTAGTTGTTTTGATACGTACCGAAGTGTTCTCGATTTTCTTGGCAAATCTGGTGCTTGCTTTCGGTTGCCTTTTGCCAATCGTCGCTTGGCTATGGATGACTAGGAGAACCTATGATATTGACCATGAAGCGGTCGCATTGGACTGGCATCACAATTGGAATTACGCTCGATGGCTGGTGCTAGCTAGAATTTTCGGTATCGCTCCAGTCGTGGTCATTCCATGGCTCATCTTTTCTTTCGAAGGTGATACCGGGAACGGAGTTTTCGGGGCTTGCACAAGTTTGGTTGGTGTATCCCTCATGTTCGTGCAGGGAGCGAACAATCTGTTTCAGCCTCGTACCATTCTTGAACTTCAGAAGAATGGTATTCGAGGATTGCTAACAGCCGTTGGGGAATCGACAGGAGTTATTTGTGTGGGCCTATTTTGCATTTCGATTGGCTTTCTTTTCTTTGGCAACAACTTGCTAGCGATTCTTGGTACTCAGTACGTGGGTTTTGGTTTTCTAACTTTTTTACTGAGCGTATCAACTCTTGTGCTAAGTATCTCGACGATGCTTTCCAATGGTTTAGCAGCACTGAAAAAGTCCAAGGACTTTTTCTGGGGCGAAGTATCGTACTGCATCGTTTCGATCGCTTCTGCTTTGGTGCTGATACCAAGTCAAGGCCTCAATGGAGCAGCGTATGCAATGATTTTGGGAGGACTAGCGGTGACAATCGTCACGGCCATCAAATTGGCAGACGGCGTATACAACTATGCCGCGGAATCCAACACGATCGAAACATCTGATTTCTCGATGCCATGCGAAATAGCGCCATGTGAAATAGCGCCATGCGAAATCGTGCCATGCAAAACGGAGCGAACGTAGATGGTCATCGCGAGTCGTAGTCTGAAACAAAATCAAAAAACGGCGGAAGATCGGTTTCTTAGCCAATTCGCATTGATGACCTTTTTTGTCATTGTCCTTTGCTATTTCAATATTGATCACAATTGGAATGCAAGCGAGATCGCAAATACAAACGCTATGGACTACACAAGTGGTGATGAAAATATTACGGCCGATCGAATCAGTGCGGTGAATCCCTTATCGACTATTTCTCGGTTGGTATTTGCGTTTTGGGGTTGCGTTTGCTTTTTGTTCGGGCCGAAAAATAAGATTCGTAGTTCGACTCCACTTTTTTGGAGTCTTGTCGTTCTCGCTATGTTCTCATGCGCGAGCGTCATGTGGAGCGCAAAGCCATCGCAAACCATCTTCAAATTAGCGGTTTTAGGCACATTGGCAATCGGCGGGGCTGGTATTGCCATGGCGTTCCGGCTTCGGGAGATATTGACAATCATATGCTTTTCGTGCATCGCGTTTATTTTGATCGGCGTCGCTTCAGAACTCAGGCATGGTTACTTTCGTCCCGGCGCGAACTACCGGTTCATGGGCACAACGCATCCAAATACGGAAGCGATTTTCGCATCTCTACTTTGTATTGTATCGAGGATGTTTCTTTCCAAGTTTGGCTGGGGGAAACTTATTGGAATGGCGGTTTTCGCGTTCGGGATGCTGGTTGTTTGGTACACAAGATCAAGAACGACGCTAGCTGGACTTCTCTTGAGTCTGTTGATAACTCAGACGTTAATCATCCGTGGTTCTAGCCGTACCTTACTCGTTGCCGGACTTCTGGCGTTTGCTAGTTTAGGTCTTGCGGCATCAACGATGATAACTCAAAGTAGTGCAAAAGCATTCGGTAAGGTTGCGACCATGGGCCGAGAAGACGATGTGTCAAGTTTATCGGGACGTCTTCCTCTCTGGGAAGAGCTGCTCAGTTCGGTTGAAAAGAAGCCGATATTAGGGTACGGCTACCTAGCTTTTTGGGATGCAAAGAAAGTTGAGTATTTGAGCGCAACTTTTCGGTGGGAAATTCCGCATGCGCACAATTTGTATTTGGATGTCCTGTTGGATGGCGGCATCGTCGGTTTGACATTGGTGCTTTTGACGATACTCTGCGCTTTCGTGGAAGCCTCAAAGCTCTACGCAAGGCACGGACGGATCGAGTTTGCAATTCTCTTTGGGATATTTGCGTACGCAGTTATCAATGGACTTGCTGAATCGATTTTCAAGCTCCCAAACTTCTCGCTTTTCGTTATCGTGACCTTGTGTTTTTCGATGCTCACCGAGCCAATGAAAGTGAGTCAAAGTTGAACCTAGCTCCAGTTCATCATGTGAACAACCGCGAGTGCGGCGAAAAATTGCCAATGCGAGTTGCCGTCTATCTCGCCGATCAAAACCCGCATCGCGACCGAAGCCTCGGGATTACTTCAATGACGCGATCGCTGCTCGACGAATTGAGCAAACGCGAGGATCTACAACTCACTCTCGTTTCATCAAAGAGTTCCTTCGGCGCCGACGGGCGGACTGAGACCGCCCGGCGATTGCCCTTTCGAACAGACCATGCAATTGGACGTATCATCAGTGACCTGTTTCATCCTATCTTGGCTCGCCCTGTCAGCGACCTCTGGTACTATCCGAAAGGATACCTTTCCCTCTTCTCGCGACCGTCCGTTCCCTTGGTTGGTACTATGCATGATGCGATCCTGCAGCACTATGCCGATTACTATCCAGAAACACGAACGCCTCATGCTTTTCAGTACTGGATAGGAGTGATGAAAAATAGCCTTCGTCGATTTGATTCTGTGATGACGGTTTCGCAGCACGCGAAGATACAACTTGAAAAGTTTTGCGATCGACATCGAATCCAAACACCTTCAATTCGCGTTACCTACGAAAGTAGTTCCTGGGAATTTCATCGCAAGCGCCGTTGGCCCAAGCGAGATGAAGTTGTTCATTTGGCGTCATCTGCTCCTCACAAAAAGACCAATCACTTGCTCAGCATGTGGTTGCAGTTGCAACGCGAAGGACGTGAATTGCCTCGACTCAGATTGGTTGGCAGTCTTGATGACTATGGAAAACGAAAGATGAGTGAATTGAAATTCGTATCGATTACCCCGCCGCTCGATGACGAGAGCCTGGTTGAAGCGGTGGGTTCGGCGCGAGCACTACTGCTCCCATCGGAAATCGAAGGATTCGGCTTACCTGCCCTCGAGGCTTACTACGTGGGGACACCTGTCTGCTACGTCGCAGGAACATCCGTTGGTGAAGTCGTCTCCGAAGCGGGCGGCTTTGGTGCGTTTGAATTGGCTGATACCACTTCGTTGTTTCAAGCTATTGACTTTGCACTGGGCCAAAGCAGCAAGCAGATTGAATCCATCTCAGACTTACTTTTTAGCAAGTTCTCGAATCAAATCTATGCGGATCGAGTGATTCAAACGTTTTCCAGTGTTCTGGGAAGGTAAGCGTCCACGACCACGCGTGAGACGTCCGATGCCTATTGGCCTTACTCTAACTTCTGGTACTTCTTGGAAAGCCATTCTTGGTTGGCAGAATGAATTCCCGCCGCTGATCTAGAGACCCAGGGCCATACGGGAGCTTGGTCTGTTCTCTTGGCAATATAGGCGGCAAAACAGTTCCCTTGTTCCGGAATTAGCCAATTCGCCAATCGCAAGAAGGGAATAGTGTCAGTGGGCGCTTTAAAAGGGGCCACTCATGAGCGCTTCAAAAGGGGCCATTTGTTGATTTTTTGAGTGCTACCTAAGACTTGGCCCCTTTTGATGCCTTGTCTCCTGTCTTTATATCGGCATCGGACCCGGTGGGCG
>JAPLNL010000034.1 GCA_026692905.1 Planctomycetota bacterium | reverse complement strand
GTGAGTCTTCGGCCATGCTGGTTCTCTCTTGGCAGTAAAAAGAAAACCAAAACAGCGGCGCAAATATCGTGCCAAAGGGCCTGGGGTCCCTGCGAAAAATGACTAGAATCTCAAAGAGAGTGCCATTTGGCTAGCGCCCACCGGCTAATGGTTTGTTTCACTCGAAGACTCATGCCGAAGTGCTTAGCTAGTCTATCCGATCCAACTGTCCTCGTCGAATCGGCGAGTTCACTTTGATATTTCCGAAGCAATTGCGATTAGATGAAACAATTCCAGGTGAACGATGCCGCAATGATTCCAGCGGAGGTCACCATCGCAAAGAGCGATCGAAGCGATATCTTTTTCATCGTGATTTCCCGCGTTATAACTGCCGACAACAGCATTGCTGCGACAGCAAAAACAACATTTGAAGCACTCGCATATTCCCAACGTTGGGTCGATTGTACTTGGAACGGTTGTAAACTAACAAAGTGACTCAGCGAGTACTTGCATTGACGGTAGTCTTTGTCGTTTGTGGTCTGAATGATCGTGTCCCTTTTCGTTTCCTTTGCCAACCGTAGTGAGCTTTGCCGAAAGAGTATTGACTCACAATTCCATCCTGAGATATTGGCGGTTCACATTGAACGCGAGGAAGAGAATTTACAAATAAAAGAACAAAACCGAGAATCCCTGGAACCACTAAGGTGGGCCACATGGCTTTCAACATCGGATTGTATGTCATGTACTTGGTTCAGCTTTCATTGCTTGGCGGGCTCGGCGTTCCATACCTTTAGGTCGTCGAACAACCCGTCTTTTCCCGCGACGCCGATTTCGATTTTGGACTTGGTCGCGTGCCCAATGCCTGACGACTTGAGGTAGCCAGACGGCTCGCCATCGATGGTAACTCGCATCTCGTCGCCAACCGTCTCAACAACGAGAGTATACCATTGGCCTGATTCTAGTTTTTTCGGGTACGTAATACTCCGCCCCACCAGAAGCTTGGCGACATCAGCCTTTTTCGTGGGGTCCTTTTTCATCTCATAGATATCACTGCGCATGCCGCCGTCACGTTCATCGATGAGGGTGACACCGGTGAGACGTACTTGTGCACGACAAATATGGCCATAGTGGGCTCCCTTGAACTTGCGATCATCGAACTCGACGTCGATCATGGTCGCCCCCTCAAAACGTATCTTAACCTCAACAACGCTATCCTTCGTCGGAATCTCAAGGCCATGTACTGCCGCGTGTGCTTTCATTGCAGGCTTTCCGTCAGCGGCTTCGATATCCTTGTCTCTAGTCTGGGTTCCTTTGATCACGCCATTTTCGACGGCAAACGTGGGGACCACTTTATGCCAAACATTGGCTGGTTCGGCTCCCTGGAAGTCATCTGAAAACAGCAGCTCCTTTTTTTCTGCAATCGATTTTTCCGGTATTGCTGGACGGTCAGATGCAACAACATGAGATGCGACAACAAAGGTTAAGCTGAGCGCAAGGCTCTCAATCCATACATGCCTTAACATGGAATTCTCAGTGGGTAAACGGAAAAAGATTGACGGATCTGCTTAGTCATCGAAACCGTCGTCCTTGAAGATCTCGTCGCGGGAATGCAGTTGGCAAAAGAGAGCTCGCTTTTGCTCTGGCAAAGAATAATCAAAGCCAAGTTGGCGGAGAAATCCTTCAGAGGCGCTGATCGCCATCACTTCTAAGATGCCTTTTTCACGAGCTCGGTCGACGCACGCCTTGACCAAACCTGAGCCAATCCCGTTTCCCTGGTATTCATCGGCCACGGCTAAACACTGGATTTCACCAAGCTTACGGGAGTAGATTTCTACCGCTGAGAAGCCAACCATTTTGGTCTCACCGGATTCCGTGGTCACTTCTGCAACGTATCCATTGGCCATCAACAAGATCAACTCGGACTGCATGCGACGGAGCAGTTTTCGCTGTTCGACGAAAGGTTTTAACAACGCTTGAATGTTCGCCAAGTCGTCAAAGTGAGCGCGACGAATCTTGAACGGTATCTTTGGCTTCTCTGGTTCAGCAGGAGAGGATTCTGACAAAATGGCTTGATCCAAGGTTAATGGTAAAGGTAATGCTAGCAAATTAGGTCGTCTGTTCCAGCATCATGCTATCCGATTCAGACTTTAGAGCCAATTGCCAGCCGTCAGAACCGGAAATCTTTGCCTAAGCCCTATGAAGATTTCCTCGTCTTGCCACGCCTAGACCGTTTCCCGTATAAAGTCAAAAAAGAGAGTCAGGCATTGACCATTCGCATACCGAAATTCAATTCGAGAACACTTTTTGTGGACCAATCGTCCCAGTGTCGTCAAAACCACCACTATGTCCAATCAAGATTTCAACGAAAGCTTTATGGGACAACGACTTTTTTTCTCGGTTGGCGAACCAAGCGGCGATTTGCACGCTTCCAACTTGATTCGAGCCATTCAACAAATTTCCCCGTCTTCGACGTTTCGTGGGTTAGGCGGTAGCCGCATGATCCAAGCCGGTATGGATCTGGACTACGATCTGACCAGTCTAGCGGTAATGGGGTTCGCCGAGGTGCTTCCAAAACTGAGGGAGTTTTTTCGGGTCGCAGATATCGCGGAGCAGAGTTTCGCCCGCGGCGAAGTGGATGGGGTCGTCTTAGTCGACTTCCCTGGGTTCAATTGGCATATTGCCAAACGTGCGAAGAAGTACGGACTGCCGGTCTTCTATTACTTGCCACCTCAGTTGTGGGCATGGGGTGGCTGGCGAGTCAGGAAAATGCGTCGCAACGTCGACCATGTCCTGTGCAATCTTCCTTTCGAAACCCCTTGGTTCCAAGAACGCAAAGTCGATGCGCATTTCGTCGGTCATCCCTTTTTCGATGCCGTCGCACAACAGCCATTGGATGTCAAGTTCGTTGACAAATGGCGAAGCAATGCGACGCTTCAGGTTGCGGTTCTTCCGGGCTCGCGCGACCATGAGGTGCATAATATTTGGCCATTGCAACTCGAAGTGATTCGGAAGCTTGCGGCCAAGTTCCCCAAGACGCAATTCTTGGTAGCCACCATCAAGGACTCGCACGCTCTCTGGTGCCGATCGCAATTGAAAGCTTCCGACGCTAAGTTGCCGCTCCAAATTTTTGCGGGAAAGACCAGCGAAATTATCGAATTGAGCGACTGCTCCCTGATGAAGAGCGGTTCGGTATCCCTGGAAATGATGGCGCGAGGCAAACCGGCCGCCGTCATGTACCATCTGAGTCAGACCACGTACGCGATGGCCAAATTGCTCGTGAAGTGCAAACACATGTCGCTTCCAAACATGATCGCAAACAAACTGGTATTACCCGAGTTCTTGTCGCATGGAAAACTCACATCCAAGTCTGCGATCCAATCGATTCATGATGTGACCGAAGAAATGTCGCGACTCTTGGGAGACGCCGAATACCGATTGAGTCAGCGGCGAAATTTGGTCGAGCTTGCATCGAGATTTGCCAAGCCCGGAGCGAGCAATGCGGCTGCTCGATTCATCATGACGAAACTGATCCATTCCGAAGATGGCACGCTGCCCATGGAAGGCGACAGGCCGTCGACCAATTATCGACGCGTCGCATAAGGCGACCGGCGGAAGGAAAACGACCGTAGCTGAATTCTCACCAATCCAGCTACGAATGGTTATCTGTTGCCCTTAATCAGAAGCAAGCCGCAGGAAGTGCACCGACGGGCTTGTCTATGGCCAACCCAACAGCAATGCCTATCCCTGTTCCAATCAGCACAGGTGAGCATGAACAAGCCCGGCTTGCACACTTGGCAAAATCAATCCAACGAGAATGCCGATGATTGCATTGTTCGTCCTTAGGATGAACAGAAAAACTCAAAAATCAAACAAAAAACCTCAGGTAGCGAAAGTCGTCAAGACTTTCGGCTGCCTCGCCCAAACGACCGAAACTCTTGACGAGTTTCGCTACAAATACTTCACGCACTCTATGGCTGCGACCTCTGGCTTCAAAGCCGTTGTTGCGATCCCGGAGACGACCTTGGTGATGTTGTGGTCGACTTGATCTGGTACGCTCCAAGCGGAGCCCTCAGCGGTTGTAATGTAAACCGACAACGTGTGATGGCCACTGCCGGGACGTTCACCGATAATGTGAACGATCGTCCGCTTGCCGCTGGCTCCCTTGTAAAGCAACTCGCCCATTCGATAACCAGCTCGCACACGTCCCGATTGGACCACAAACAACTGCGGTGCGACCCGAAGGCCTTTTTGCGTTAGCCCATCTCGAATGCCTGTCACCAGTGGCATCAAATGGCCGTCATCCATGGCGCCCAATGCATTGAGCCCCTCCGACACAACGATCAAACAATCAAACGACTCCTTTAGCTTTTGGCGTATGGAAAGCAATTGATCGCGAGATTCATCCGAAAGCTGTTCCCCAGAAACGGGGTGCAATATGTAATCATTGCGATCTATCGAGCGGGTGCGAATCTGAACGACATTCGGGAGTTTGGCAACGAACGCTTGGTCCCATTCTCTCCATATGCACTTCTTTGCGTCCGAATAGATCGTTTTGACTTCTTGCTCAAGTTTTGCATTGAGCTGCCACGGCTGAGTGCCAAATCCCTCTGCAACGAAGACACCGCGATCCCGAATCTGCCGAAGCTGCTTATCGCCCTCAAGTAAAATCTCGGCATCGGTGCGGGAGTCTCCATGCCTTCGTTGGTACTGTAGATAGACCCAGTTTGGGTTTCCGAAGTGCTCGGTGGGCCTACCATTCTGGTCGATCACTCCGAGCGTTTTGAAAAAATCCCACATGCGATCGTTGACCCGGAATCCAAACTTTTCGCGAAGCCTCACATGGTCTTGAAAACTAGTCGTCAAATAACCGAGCATCGGATCAATCTTGGTCGGCAATGCCATCAAGTAGGCTGGATTGGCAGGTGCAACTTGTTCCAAGCACCAATCAAGATCATCCAACGAAACATCCATATGCAGCGTTGAGCAAACGTCCAGCCCAATCGTCAGCCCATGCAGCTTGCCCATGACGATATCTTCTAAACAACATCGAACCAACTGCTCCTTGCTCCGAAACACTTCTGGTCCGATGAATCCGGCGACATCGTTGACATGCACCCAAGCGTCGTCAGAAAGCCCATGTTCCGCTCGAGTCTCTTTCAAAGTCTGTGTCAAAGCGCGCGCGAGTCCGTACTTGCGTGATTCATGGATGAGCATATCAAACCCATGGCCATGTCCGTTGGTGAAGTCCGCACCTTGTCCTGTCTCGAAGTAAAGCCCGTAGTTTCCTGATGCTCGCGACTTAGCGTGCCGCACCATTTTGGCGATATCGATATCGAACGTCTTATTGGCTGCATCGTTTCCGGCTATGCTCTGAAACCACAACTCGGTCGACTTCGGATACTTTTCTTCAACGGCAGCTTGGACATCGATGTGAGCCAACACACAATGGGGCATTGTGTCCGCGATCCCAAACGTGGTCAATATTTCTTGCAACGCACGTTCGATGGACGTAACGGACTCAAGGTCACTCGAAACAGGGTTCGTACCGAGCAACACGTCACCGACAGCGTACGAAAAACCATCGAAGACTTGCCAACGTATATCCTCAATATTGTCGGTTGGTGAATTTGGCTGAAGTCTGGCGCCAAGATAACCCTTCGCTCCAATTCGGCTGTTGGGCAGTGAATTGAAAACCTTGGCACCGAGAGCTATCAGTTCGTCGTTCGACATAAGTTTGACGACGCATGCGATGCAATCGCTGGACAACGAACTCTTCATTGCATGAATTTCCGCTTCGCTCATTGCGAGCAATCCGGATTTGAGTTGTCCCATGGTCCAATTCGACAACTCCGGTCGATTTGCGAAAGTGGTCTTGCGCACCAGTGTGTAGAGATCATCTAGGATTGGCGGGGTGGCATCGATGTCAGCAATTTTGGTGTTTGCTAACAGAGTTCTGGCAATCGACCTGGCAGTTTCATCCTGCGCGGCTACGCCAACGATTTCATCCCCTTCTTTGAACTCGTTCGCATTACCGAGAATTTTCAAATAGAGTTCGCGACTGAATTTGCCGGTGTGCCTATCGATATAGCCGAAGATATCCTCGCCTGCTCGTGGCTGCGCAAGCGGTATGGGGGCATTGCCAAGGACTGACTGATTGCCCCAAGCCTGACCGGCAACAGCGCCGACTGCTATGCATTCCATGAATTTCCGTCGACGCATGACTGAGGACTCCTCGAACATTGACTTGGTGCTATGCCACAAATTGCACAGCATTCTAAACATTTTCAGGAAACAATTGGACACAAAGCCGAGCGGCGGCATAAAAACTACCTTAGCACGACGCGCAAGCTAGTGAAATAGATGCTAATTTCACTAGCTTGCGCGTCGTGCTAAATTCACTAGCTTGCGCGTCGTGCTAAATTCACTAGCTTGCGCGTCGTGCTAGTTATGTTGAAGCCCGCCGCTCTCCCAACTGCTTGTTGGGCTGGACAATGTGACGCAGGGAATGGCTTTTCGTTCGTTCGCGTCTTGAATTCTCCGCAAGTATCGGTAGCATAACATTTTAACGCATACGACGGGGCGGTACCATTTCTGAACACCCTACGCATTGACGCTTGTCCTGCCATCCAAACCCAGGTTCAGAGCGCCTAGTTTCGAGGAAAAACAAGCCTTTCCGTTTGCTCAATCACCCACCTATCCATAATTGGTCTCAACCGCAACTGAGGCTCTGATTGCATACACCGGAAAGTTCGCGTGCTCATGTTCTTTAATCTGTTGGCAGAAGCTGATTTTTCGTCGATATTCACCCTGGCCTCCCTCCAAGTTGTCTTAGCTCTCATTGTGATCGAAGGCTTGCTTTCCGTCGACAATGCCCTCGCGATCGCGGCTTTGGCTTCGCATTTGGACGAAAAGAAACGCAAGATCGCGATGACAGTAGGTTACGCGGGCGCCTATGGCTTTCGCATTTTGGCCTTGTTTCTGGCTTCCTACATTATCCACAATCATTGGCTTATGGCGTTGGGGGCGGGATATCTGATATGGCTGATGTGCAACCATTTCGCCGATAGCGAAGACAACGACGCGAACTCCGGCGAACACAAGGCCCCTCCCAGTTTTGCAAAGACCATCGCCCTGATCGCATTCCTAGACCTCAGCCTCAGTTTCGACAACGTAGTCGCTGCCGTTGCCTTTGCTCGAGACAATATCTATTTGGTTTATGTGGGAGTGACCATTGGCATTATCACGCTACGCTTGGTCGCTGGGTATTGCATCAAATTACTCGACAAACACCCATGGCTGGAACACACCGCCTTTTTGCTCGTGGGCTTCGTCGGTGCCATGCTCTGTGCCGAACTGTACTGGGACTCGTATGTCCGCAAAGAACTTAACATCATGGGTTACAGCCTCATCCACGGCGAGGCGTCCGTCGATGTTGCTGGCATGGAAAAATCAATCGATACTCCTGAGCCGAAACCACAAGAACTAGCTGCTGCTATCGATCACGATTTGCACTACCACATCAAAAAGCCCGTTAAGTTCGGTGGGATATTTTTGATTGTTCTCGGACATTTGATCTACGAAAGGTATCCTGCTGTGAAGAACACAACACGGCCACTCGTCATTGCTCTTCGGAGTGCCTTTGCCTTCGTCGCTCGTGTCATCAATACCATCTTCTTCGCCGCAACCCTGCCAATACGCATCCTCTTTAAACCCAAACGCCAAGAAGCCTAAGCCAACAGCCTTGGCTCGCTAAGCCAATTCCATTCAAAATACTCAATCCAATTCGAACTCAAGGTGGTCCGCTAAAATGTTTCCCACTTTCCTAATCCCAGAACCTACCACCGTTTGGACTCGCTTTTTTGAATTGGTTCAAGTTCCCAGGCCATCCAAAGCCGAAGTTGCTGCGATCCATTTTCTTGAAAATTGGGCCAATGCACTTGCCTTCGAAGCCAAGCGGGACCAAACCGGCAACTTGGTGGTTCACGTTCCTTCGACGCTTCCGCAGTCAAATGCACAACCGGTGATTCTGCAATGCCACGTCGATATCGTATCGGTTACCGCCGAGGGCGATGCACACGGTGCGGATGCGTCGCGCGGTTTGATCCCGACCGTGCGTGGCGATCTCAATCCCGCCGATGACAAACGTCTTCTACCGAATCCCTCCGGCGATTGGATCAACGCTCCCTTCACGACCCTAGGAGCTGACAATGGCATCGGTGTTGCAATGATGATGGCCTTGGCCGAGTCCAACCATCGACCCGTGCCCATGCAATTGCTCTTTACCGTCGACGAAGAAGCCGGCATGACCGGTGCCTTCGGTCTCGACGCGCAAGCTCTGGGCCTGACCGGAAAGCGACTCATCAATATCGATACCGAAGACGATGACGAGATCACCATCGGAGCCGCCGGCGGTCGCGATGTTGAAATCCAATGGTCTAGTCCCGCTGCGACGATTGCCAACGGAAACGGTTATTCTCTGACGCTCAAGGGACTCAAAGGGGGCCACTCAGGCATCGAAATCAATCAAGGCCGTGCGAATGCAATTCGAACTCTAGCTCGTGCTCTGCGGAAACTATCCGATGCTGCGGACATCCGTGTGGCGAAACTAAAGGGTGGTTCACGACGAAATGCAATTCCTGATTTTTGCACAGCGACGATTCTTTTGGACGACGCGAAATTACCCACCGCTCAAGCGATCATCAAGGCATGCAATGAGCAATGGAATCAGCTCTATGCCAGCCGCGACAACCCGATTTCCATCGAACTGACGCAGATTACTGGCACGAAGCCAACATCGTGTCTGTCAACCGCCAGCACCCGCTCCTTGATCCAATTGCTGACAGGAATACCGACGGGCATTTGCGAAATGACCTCCGACATTCCAACCTTGGTCGAGTCCTCATGCAATCTCGCCATCGTCGACGTAACTGAGTCTGGCACCGCTAAAATCATTTGCAGCGTTCGCGGAACCACAGGCTTCGCCGCAGATGACATCTGCGATACGATTCGGTCACTGGTTGGACTTGCTGGTGGTTCCATCGAGATCGCCGACGGTTATCCAGGTTGGAAACCAAGATTGGATTCACCTCTGTTGAAGATCGCGATCGAGCAGTACCAATCGCTTTTTACGACCGCACCCAAAGTCCACGCAGTTCACGCAGGACTCGAATGCGGACTATTGATCGAGAAGCTCCCGGGATTGGATACGATTTCCATTGGCCCCACCATCAAAGGGAACCATGCCGTCGGCGAACGCGTTCAGATCAGCTCCGTGCAAAAGTCCTACAAGTACTTGTTGGCGATTCTCGAGCACTTGAAGTAAATGATTGCGTGCCGTGGCTTATCAGCCAGGGCTAGGGATGTTTTGGCCTTTCAGACCTAATTTGCGCAACTTTAAGACTACGCTTCGGACCGGGATAATGCAGACTGCGTCTCGCGCTCGCCTAAGCATAACGGGCCCTCGCTTTGTTCGTTCGGGACACTGGTCCCAAACTACAGCCGACCTAGGGCAACACCTGTCGGTGACAATTTGTTTTCTGCGATCGCGTCCGGTGGCCCAACGCCAATGACTTTCCCTCCCTCGGTTCCTCCACCAGGGCCGACGTCGATCACCCAGTCGCAGCAACGAATCAAATCCATTTGATGCTCGACCACAATGACCGTGTTTCCCTTCTCGACCAAGTCTTGTAGCACTCCGATCAGACGCACCACGTCATCTACATGAAGCCCCGTTGTTGGCTCATCGAGCAGATACAACGTCTTACCAGTTCCCGGTTTTGCCAGTTCGCTCGCAAGCTTGATACGTTGTGCTTCGCCTCCGCTAAACGTGTTGGAGGACTGCCCCAACGCGATGTACCCCAATCCAACTTGCACTAAGCATTGCAACGGTGTTCGCAATTTCGGAATAGCATCGAAGAACTCAGCCGCCTCGGCAATGCTCATGTCCAAGCAGTCGGCAATCGACTTCCCTTTGTACTGCACTGACAACGTGGCTCGATTGAATCGTCGACCACGACACTGAGGACACGGAACGAAAACGTCCGCCAAAAAACTCATCTCCAGCTTTTGACGTCCTTGCCCCGCGCACGCTTCACATCGACCCGCACCCGCGTTGAAACTAAATCTTGCGGCGTTGAATCCTCGCTGCTTGGCGTCTTTGGTCTTGGCAAAGACCGCTCTGATTTCATCCCAGAAACCGCAATAGGTTGCCGGGATGCTGCGAGGCGAACGACCGATCGGCGACTGGTCGATTTCGATCCGCTTATCGATTCCGTCGAATCCATCCACTTTCCGTATGTGCGTCGGAATGGGCTGCCCACTTAACCATCGCTGCACGGCCACAGCCAGTGAGTCATGCACCAGCGTACTCTTGCCGCTACCGCTAACTCCGACGATGCCAACCAATCTCCCCAACGGAAACTCAACTCGAACGTCTGTCAAGTTGTGCATCGTGACCCCCGAAAGAATCGCTGAGGGATGAGTCTCACCGACAGGCCGCTTTCTGCTTGTGGGCATCGCCATGCTGCGTTGCAGATATCTGGCTGTCAGCGAATCGACGTTGTGCGAAAAGACTTCGGGAGGGCCAACCGCGATGACTTGGCCACCTAATTTGCCAGCCCCCGGTCCAATATCGACCAGCAGATCCGCTGCCCGCATCACCTCTTCATCATGCTCGACCACCACCACCGTATTGCCTCGCTGCTGCAATGCCCGAAGCGATGCAATCAGTCGTTCCGTGTCACGTGGGTGCAAACCAACGGACGGTTCGTCGAGCACGTAGCAGACTCCGATGAGTCCGGTCCCAATGCTGGTCGCCAATCGCACGCGTTGCAACTCGCCGCCACTCAACGACTCGGCCGGTCGATCCAATGTCAAATAATGTAGCCCGACGTCCAGCAAGAATGACAATCGCTGCTCGATCTCCCGAATGATTGGCGTTCCGATCGTGGCATGCCGTTCGGATAGCTTCAATCCTCGAAACCATTCACCGGCAGCGTCCAAAGACTTGGTTGTAATCTCGGCGATAGACAGCCCTTGTAGCCGTATCGCCAGCGACTCTTTTCGCAATCTCTGACCCTTGCAAGTTTTGCATTTTACATCGGGTTGGTCTGGCATGTGCCCAAAGCCGTGGCAAGTCGGACACGCGCCGTAGGGGCTGTTGAAACTGAAGGTACGAGGCTCAATCTCCATCAAACTCACACCGCACCCGACGCACGCAAAACGTGTCGAATACATGCGATCCTGGGGGCTAGGATTTTCAGGCAAGCTCGCTGAGGTCTCAACCAAACCATTGCTCAACCTCAGCGAGACCGCAACCGCTTGCTCGATCCGTTCCCGTGCATCTTCGCGAAGGACAATGCGATCCACGATGGCTGAAATAGAATGCTCTTTGCGAACGGCCAACGTCGGGAGCGATTCGATTTCGTACAGATCACCGTCGACTCTCACTCGCAAAAGCCCTGCCTTGGAGATCCGTTCGAAGACATCCGCATGTCCACCTTTTCGGCCCACGACCATCGGAGCCAACAAGGTAAGCTTGGTCCCAAAAGGCAATTCGCAAATGGAATCGACAATCTGGCTAGGAGGTTGGCGATCGATTGGTTGACCACACAGATGGCAAGCTGGTATTGCGACCCGTGCCATCAGCAACCTCAAGTAGTCATAGATCTCAGTAACCGTTCCAACCGTGCTGCGAGGGCTAAGTACCCCTTGCTGTTGATCGATGCAGAGTGCGGGTTGGAGGCCGCGAATGGATTCGACATCCGGTCGCTCCATTTGATCCAAAAACTGACGGGCATAGCTCGACAAACTCTCCATGTACTGCCGCTGCCCTTCGGCAAACAACGTATCGAATGCGAGTGAGCTTTTGCCGCTTCCACTGACTCCAGTAATAACGGTCAGTTTGCCACGCGGAATGTCCAAGTCCACATTCTTCAGGTTGTGCGTTCGAGCTCCGCGAATTTCGATGTTGCGGATAGGCTGCGAGGTTGCCTCAAGTGTCGCGTTTGCGTCTGCAGCGACGGAACGGGATTTCCCCTTTTTCATTTAGCCAGCCCGAATTCGTACAGCATGTATAGCTTGGGTTCGAACAAGGAGTTCACCGGTGACGGCAACCGTTCATTGTCGAGCGCAAACACCTGCGAGCATGCCAAGATCTCGTTTGACAGATAACGACGAGAAACATCTGCTAACTGGATGTCTTTCAATTCCGTATTGTCGGACGTCTTGACCGCGATTTGAAATCCCCACTCGCCGAAAGAGTTCAAATGGGTCCGATAGGGTACAACTCGAAAATCGGAAGCTTGGATGGTGGCCTCGATGCACCAGAATGCTTCACGAGTGATGATGGGAGAACTACTTTGTGTCACGAACGCTCCGTCATCGCTCAGGATCCGGTGAAGTAATTTGTAAAACTCTTTGCAGTAGAGTTTGTTCAGTACTTCACTATGCGGGTCTGGCAAGTCGATGATGATTCGATCGTACCATTGGCCGCTGTCTTTAAGTCTCGCGTAGGCTTGCTGGACATAATTGAAAGCATCAGCATGAATGATTTGAACCTTGGGATCGACGAGGCTGTCCGCATTGAGCTTCCGAATGGAGGCAAACCGCTTGCTCAATTCGGTCATGCTTGGGTCGATATCCACGAGCTCGATCAACTCGACCGACTTAAACTTCAGTACTTCGCGAATAGCCAACCCATCTCCACCTCCCAATACCAAAACTTTGCGAGGAGGCTTTCCAACACTCATGACTGGATGCACGAGAGACTCATGGTATCGATGCTCGTCCAGTGCTGCAAACTGGAGGTGGCCATCGAGGTACAGTCGCACTTCTCCGTTGCGAGGATGGCTGGTCAAAATGATCCGCTGGTACGGCGTTTGTTCCGAGTAAATGATTTCGTCGGCAAACAGCTGCCCTTCTGCAAACTGAGTGATCATCCCGGAGGCGAACAAGCTAACGAGCAAAACCCCAATCACCAGCATCGCGTATTTCCAATAGGCTTTTACCTTGGGATGCGAAGCTTGAAACATGGTCAAGGCGATCGCGGCGACGGAGATGTTTAGTAGCCCGATGACAAACGCCGAACGAAAAAGCCCTAAGCTTGGCAGGAGCAACAACGGGAAGCTTACGGAACCGATCAAAGCACCGATGTAGTCGAGGCTCAGCACGTGCGCCAACGATTCGGAGAAGCTAGCCGACCGCGACAGAATGCGGGTCAAAAGCGGAATCTCGAGCCCCACCAAAGTGCCTATCAACAGGATGAGACCGTACATCACCGGCTTGTAGAGGGCAAAGTAGGGAAAGACGACAAACAGCATAGCCGCGGATAGCCCTCCCACCAATGCGACCGCGATCTCGATCTGAATGAAACGCTCGACCAGATCTTGATGAATAAACTTGGTCAAATAAGAACCAATTCCCATCGCAAACATAAAGAGCCCGATGGTGATCGAGAATTGGGCGACGCTATTTCCGAGAAGGTAGCTTGAAACCGCAGCGATGATCAATTCGTACGCGATACCGCAAAGAGCTACGATCAAAACGGATAGCAGTAGCCATCCGGTTTGATGTTGGGTTAGCATCGTTGGTTGCGAGTGCGCCTCTTGAGGTGCAGAACTAGCAGGACTACTTGCCAAAACTAAAGCCTTTGGAACCGGTACGAACACGCGCGGATGAGCTCGAGCTGCTTGACATGCGAGTGCTCCTGACCGAGCTTACAGCGGATTGATGGTAGTTGGCTGGGCTCATGGGTGTGTTTGAAAAGCCGGGACGGGCTGCTGCATTCGCGCCGGAGTAGTAGCTGTTTTGGCGTCCCATCATAGAGCCAAGCATGTAGCCCATCATCATTCCGCTGGGGTGATAACCATAGCTATGTGGACGGTGGTATCCGTTGTTGTCGGAGGCCACAAGTCGATTGTGAGCAATGTCCATCGCGACGGTAAATTCTTTGGATTCGCCAGCGTCCTGAATTAGATTTTGGTTTGGATCTTGGAAGCCAACGATTTCGCCTCCGGCCGACATGCTGACTCCGACCGGTACGTTCATGACCTTGAGTTCATTGAGTTTCGCTGCGTACTTCTTTAAGAAATCGGATTCTTTGGCTGGGTCCTGTTTTTCTGGTTCGATCACTTGGATTTCAGCGGTACTGCTGACTTCGGCGTTCCCATCCGTGACAGCTACCGCAGCAACAGCGGCATCGGAAGCTTCCTTTGCTGCAGCCGTTTTTGCCGCATTTCCTTCGTCCAACACCGCGACCAAGGCATCAACGACTTTGTTGAGGTTGACAACGTCCACATCATTGGATGTGGAACAGCCAGCCGAAAAGGCGAGCAAGGCAATCGCAGGGAGCAGGGAATTGCGGGAAAGGATCATGGGAAAGACTCCGATTTGGGTGTAACAGATTCCACAAAGGAATAGTGAGGATGAACGGCTTGTTCAACCGTACCACCCCAAATATAGCAATTTGGCATTGTTGATGCAAAACGAATCAAAGAGAACCAAAGAAAGAAGGTGAAAATGGAGCCCCTGGCTCAGCGGACCTTTACGTCCGATGGGGCAAGCCCATCGGGGCGTGTACTGGCGATCTCAAAAGTAGTAAACAATAATCCTGTCCTTTCGACATCCTCCAACGACACCTGGAATGAAACCATGAAAGAACTGCTTCGTTTGACTCGGCGCGACCTGTTGCAAACGTCGGTCGCAAGTCTGGCGGGAATCCTTTGGATGGACCGACTTGTTGCACAGCAGCCCGATTCGGTGCCAAAGGAACTTAGCCCGCTCAACCGTTTTCCTCGGATGATGCAGGAGTATCTCGGCGAGAAAGTAGCAGAGGCAGAAAGGACGAGTATCGCGAGGCTCGCTGCCTTGACGACGAGAGGAGAAGCTGAGGAGCATGTGAAGCAAACACGGGGGCGGATCGCTGACTGTTTCGGCCCATTTCCTGAGCGGACGCCACTCAATCCGCGTGTGACCCGTGTGGTCGATCGCGAGACATACAAAATCGAGAATGTGATCTTGGAAAGCCGCCCTGGGTTTTTCGTTACTGCGAACCTTTACATTCCGAAAGCCAGAAAGTTTCCAATGCCTGGCGTCGTTGGATCGTGCGGGCATTCGGCGAACGGGAAGGCAGCCGAGGCCTATCAATCATTCGCTCAGGGGCTTGCGAGGCAAGGGTATGTGGTATTGATTTTCGACCCCATCGGCCAAGGAGAACGTTTTCAAAACCTCGATGACCACGACAAGTCCTCGGTCGGCGCAGGTGTTCTGGAACATCTCCTCTGTGGCAATCAGCAGTTCCTGCACGGGGATTTCTTGGGATCATGGCATGCATGGGATACGATCCGTGCACTTGATTATCTACTCACTCGCGAAGAGGTCGATCCAAAGCATATCGGGATTACCGGAAACTCTGGTGGTGGCACGATGACGATGTGGCTATGCGGCGTTGAGTCGCGCTGGACCATGGCTGCGTCCAGTTGCGCTGTGACAACGTTTCGTCGCAACTTCGACAACGAACTACCGACCGACACGGAACAAATGCCCCCGCTCGCGCTTATGCATGGGCTGGACCACGGAGACTTTCTGTCAGCCATGGCACCGAAGCCCGTCATGATCATTGCGGCCGAAAAAGATTTCTTCGATGTTCGCGGTTCGATCGAAACCTACGAACGATTGAAACCTTTGTGGCGGCTCCTGGGTGCCGAACAAAATTTGCAACTCTTCATCGGGCCCAACGAGCATGGTTACACACAACCCAACCGCGAAGCCATGTACGGGTTCTTCAATAGCCAGACGAACATCGCTCAGGGAAAGATCGAGCCAACACTCACGATCGAAAAGGATGAGACGCTCCTTTGTACGCCGAAAGGGCAAGTCGCACATATCGGTTCTCGTACTGTTCAGTCATTCACTTCGGCAGCGGTGAAGTCGTTAGCCAGCGAGCGTGGAAAACTCGATGCAGCCACAGTCCGGCAGCGCGTTGCGTCGCTCATTCCGCAATTACCCGCTACTCCTCCCGACGCACAAATTCTTCGTACGCTATCGAATCGCAGCTACCCCCGAAAGTCGTTTGTTACCTACGCGATTGAGACCGAACCGAATGTACGAGCCATTCTTTCTCGCATTGAGAACATATCCCCGTTGTCCCGGCCAGCGCAGCGAGCGGGAAAGGTGCTGCTTTACGTATCGCATCAGTCGTCCGACGTTGAGCTTCGCGACGAGCAACTCATCAAGGACTTGCTAGCTGACGAGCCCAATGTCGAGTTCTATGCGCTGGACGTGCGAGGTTGTGGCGATTCGCAACCCAACACCACGGGCACAAACATGTTTTTGCAACCGTATGGCAGCGACTATTTCTACGCCGTTCACTCGCTCATGCTAGGTCATTCGCTGCCTGCTCAAAAAGCATTCGATATTTTGCGAGTGATCAATTGGCTTAAATCGTACGGACGCACGGAAGTCCATCTCATCGCGCGTGGATGGGGTACGATCCCGGCCACGTTGGCTGCGGTGGTCTCGGACGACGTGAACCAAGTCACTCTCAAAAACGCCTTAACAAGTTGGACGTCCGTCGCGGAGACAGAACACTACACGTGGCCTCTCTCGTCCTTTATGCAAAGTGTGCTGAAGAGTTTCGACTTACCCGACTGCTACCGGGCACTGCAAACGAAAAAGCTGAAATCGATTGAACCGTGGGGCCCCACCCAATCATTAGCCGAACGGCGTTAGCTTTGTCATTACCCATATCTTTCATTGAAAACCTTAGGGAGGGCGAGGCTCCTGCCGAGCCAACGGTCCAAAGGTTCGGCAGGAGCCTCACCCTCCCGAGCAATGAATTGCTTAGGTAAACTTGTTGGAAACAGGTTTACAGCGGTGGGCGCGACCCTCCCCGAGCCTCCCCGAGGGAGGGTGACTTGAATCCCTGTAAAACAAAGCCCCCCTGAAAACCAACCGGGACTAACACCACTAGGTACAATGACGCTCACTTTGCTCAAATTGAGCCGCGTGGACAGGACGGCTTGCGCCGTTCCCCTGACATAATGACTGCCATCGAGCTTACTTTCTGGAAGTGGCCTTTACTTGTGATTCGCTTGGAGTCCCACATCCTTCTCACCTAGAAATACATAGCCGGTGTGACCGGCAAGAATCGCCGTTTTCCATGATTCTTTCTTGCGTGATACGAGTGGTTTTGCGAAACTTGTCGCCCCAATGGTTCCTGCATGCCAACGAGACACAATCAGCGGTAGGCAAGGATGGCTTCCAATACAAAAACAACGAAAGTGCAACGTGGAAATTTGGCCCGCAATCGATTTGCTTGGTGGCAAATGCGTGAGACTCCAACAAGGAGACTACAACCGAAATACCGTCTTTAGCGACTCGCCTGGCGAGGTTGCTTCGCGATGGTTCGGAGCCGGCTCCGAGTTTCTTCATTGCGTGGATTTGGATGGTGCCAAGACAGGGAGCATCGTCAACGAAACGGCAATTCTAAGTATTATTGCCGCAGCTGATGGCCGAGTTGTCCAATTGGGCGGCGGGGTTCGAAACGAAGCGACCATCGAGCGATTGCTCAATCTTGGGCTATCGCGTCTAGTCGTCGGAACTGCCGCCCTCAAGGACCCTGCTTGGTTTGCTAAGATGTGCGAACTCTATCCCGGGCACCTCGTCCTGGGCCTCGACGCGCTTAACGGAATGGTTGCGACCGAAGGCTGGCTCGAGAACTCTAAAACTTCCGCGAGTGAGCTCGTGGATCGCGTTGCACAACACACCAATGCCTGTGTGGCTGTTGTCTATACCGACATTTCGAAAGATGGAATGATGGCTGGCCCAAATTTTCATTCCTTGGCCGAAATTCAATCGGCCAGTCCGTTTCCCGTGATCTGCTCAGGCGGTGTGACGACAATGCAAGATGTCCAGGCATTGATCCACCAAAAGACCGCTGGCGCGATTATCGGCCGTTCACTCTATGAAGGACAAATCCAGCTCGAAGAAGTGCTGAAGCTGGCTCGGGTATAGGCTTTTCAATCGCGAATGCGATGACATTTGAAAGCCTGCGGTTAAGTTCGCTAAGCGAACGCAACTCCAGGTAAATAGTCAAATAGAATTGAGTTCTGAAGGAGCGGTATCGGCTATGACACATCGTCCCGCGAAACTCCTTGTGATCCTATCTTGCCCAGGATCACCTCCAGAAATGCCGTCGCTTTGCGACTCTCGGAAAACCCATTCTTGGCTAACCACGGATTGCATCCGTGGCTTTCAAATACCACTGCTTCGCAGTTAAGCGGCAAAAGCTCCAACATAGGAAAGCCTCCGCTTAAGCGCTAGTCACGATCAATTATCTCCTTGGATGTTTCCCAAGTATTGCTTTCGAACCTCTGGGTGCTGCTTGACTTGCTCCGGTGTCCCCTCACACAACACAGCCCCTTTGTTAATAACATAGCAACGATCAACTGCCGCCAGAATCTCCAAAGCTGCGTGGTCTGTAATTAAGATCGAGATCCCCGTATCCCTCAAATCGAAGATCGTCTGCTGAATGCTCTGCACTGTCACGGGATCGATCCCCGCAAAGGGTTCGTCCAACATAATGATACGGGGGTTGGAGACAAGACAACGAGCGATCTCCAGTCGACGTCGTTCACCGCCCGATAACTTCGACGCACGGGATCGACGAATGTGCGTGATCTTGAACTGATCCAGAAGCTCATTGGTTCGTTTTTTTCGATCGCTCCATCCGATGCCGAGCAACTCAAGCATGGCGGATATATTTTGTTCGACCGTCAGCCGACGAAAGACGCTCGACTCTTGCGCCAGATAGCCCATGCCACCGTCTCGGGCGCGCCGAAACATGGGCCAATAGGTTACCTCCTCGCCACCCAAGAATACTTGACCGCGGTCGGGCATGACCAAGCCACAAGTCATTCGGAAGCTCGTTGATTTTCCAGCTCCATTCGGACCGAGAAGCCCCACAATTTCAGCTTCGCCGACTCGCATGCTGACTCCACTGACGACCTTGCGACGACCATAGGTCTTTTCGAGTCCAACAACGTTGAGAACATCCATGTTCTACTTTCTTTCTTTTGACCTATTAGCCGCACCGAGTTAGTGGCGGTTGTCCGTGTGAAAACCGAGGCTAACGCCCTTCGGCTCATTGTTTCTATTGTGTCTTCGATCAAGTCAACAATCGCGTTAACGCGGGACTCCTAACGAACTATCGAATCAGTCCCATGCGTTGAACATTAGGAAGGAACGGTACAGGCGAGTTCCAGTAATGAGGCCAAAAGACCATCACTGCCCGCCCAATGAACAGACGCTCCGGCGAGTGATGTTCGTTCCATGACCGAGCATCCGAACTCGCCGCGGAATTGTCTCCCATAGGGAAGTACCAGTCTTTTTCCATCGTGAATTCTCGAGCCTGTCGATTTTTAGCCATCGGACTGCATGCCCATTGATTTGCATCTGACAAAATAGCGTTTCGATAGAGACCTTCTCGCGATATTTTTTTGCCCAGAGCCTCCGCTGTCGAATGATGGAGCTCTTTCGAATACTTCTCTAAGTTTTCAAAAGCACTCGACTGACTCAGTGCGCCAATAACATCTGGATAATCAAACAATCCGAGGCCTGGGTTTCCGTTGCTATGGGCGATGTAATAAATGTCGCGGAAAGCGCGGGCTCGAGAGAGCGTCGCTCCACCTCCCTCGACTCCAATCGCAATCGGGGCAGCATCAAGTGGATTGTTGGGTGAGCTCTTCGGCACGCGGTTGGCCACCGTCAAATAGGAGTCTGTTTGCAGGTTTCCGCTTGGCGACCATTTCACAGGCCTACCATCTACCCAAAGCACAAGCGTATCGTCTACGTTTGCAAATCGCAGTCGATGCTTTCCCCCTGCTCGGACGCGTGTCGCCGCAGTTGCTTTGTTGGCTAACGCACCGCCGCCCTGCTCAAAGGCATCGATTGGGTTGCCATTGAGCGAGACTGTTATGGTCGCTTCGCCCGTCTTGAGATCGATTCGGCATGCGTGCTCAACGCCGGCTTCAACCAATAATAAGGCCAGGGATTGCGTGTCCCTCTCTGTCTTGATTTCAAACTCGGCTGCCAAATCACCCGTCCAATGGATCCCGTCATTTTCGAGCGGTCGATTTGAGGTGAACCCGAAACGATTGGCTCGCCGAATCAGATTCATTGCGTCCTCTTGAAAATTCTCCGATTCGATGCCGGAGTCGGACGAGTAGCTTGCATTGTAAGCGGTGAAATCGGTCACAAGTCGCGATGACTGCGGCGGAATCGGCGCGGGCAAGTTGCCTGTGGTTTCCACCGATTCCCAAGACAACGGATCGACCACATGGTGGTAATAGCGTAGCCAATGTGTGGTGCCGGCCGGAACCTTTGCTATCGAAGCCGACCAAGTTGTTTCTGTTTGATCCACGAGCCAAGTTGATTCGTCGGACGGAAAGGGTTGCCATGCGCTGGGCAGTCCCGCTTTGATGAGTGTCTTGGGCAGGTATTTGGTGTCGGACAATGGCTGAAGCATTGCGTTGATAACGTGCGGTGGTTTTCTGGCGATTTCAAATGCGCCATTGGCCGCATTGGCATCTTTAGATTCTGGGTTCTTCCGAACGAAGATATTCCCCTCCTGAATGCGAATCGTCTCGTTAGGGCGACCAATACATCGTTTGATGTAGTTCAAGCGAGCCGATTCGATAAACTTAAAAACGATCACATCCCAACGCCTCGGCTGTGCCCACGCGTATGCAAGTTTGCTGACTAGAATTCTGTCCCCAGAGAAGGTTGCGTCGTTGGAATCCACGAACGGGTTCGCAATTTGCGGTTTTCGGCAGAGAGGGCAAGTTGTGCCGATCACCATCGTTTTTTTTCGGGCGCCGACATCGTTGAATTCGTTGCTCGCGCCGCATTGATATTGGCAGCCACACTCCTCACATCGAACGTCCTTGTGCGCGCCCATCAACGTCGGCGCCATGGAACCGGTGGGGATGACAAACGCTTCGGCAATAAACGCCTTAAAAAGCAAAGCCAAAATAAAAGCAACCGCCAGACTCTCGATCGTCTCACGGACGACTTGCAAGTCTGTTGAGTGAGTTTTCGTTGCCTCGGACATGTCTGGATTTTTGTGGTTAAGGTTTGGAGCAAATCGAAATCGATGAGCTTATTTTCTCAGGGAATGGGCTCCCGAGTATAGCTGACTCAACCCTTTCGCGGCTGCGCTGGAAATATTGCAAATTTTGGCATGGAACGGACCCTTTCGGGGCGTTGCAAAAATCCTGCTAAATCAGCAGGTATTCAGTCGCCACAAACAACCGCTAAGGGCGACTTTCGCTCCTGTGTTGGGCGAAAAACAACTTCAAGTAGCTGGATTCGCCAGAATTCAGTGCACTCTGAATTCTGGCGAATCCAGCTACGAATCGTGGTATATTTTGACGGGTGCCCGCCTAACTCAAAGGTTGCGCCTTTACGCAGCGTCTTACTTTCGCGACAATGCCAAGTTTTGCGACTATCGTAAATGCCAGCAATTCGAGCCATTGGGCCGAATGGTTGTAAGCCCTGAAATTAATGACTGAGAAAGAAACGTATTCTTATGGCCGATGCGAGACTCTTAGGCGAAGTAGACCCTGCGGTGATGGCTGCATCCGGCCAAGTGGAAGCACAGATCGATGTCGATCCGGCGGAAACCAGCGAATGGCTTGGGTCTCTCGACTATGTCTTCAAAAGCAAGGGAGCTGATCGCGTACGCTATTTGGTCAAGGCCCTGGAGAATCGTGCCCGCCGCGATGGCGTTGAAATACCTATCGAAACCAACACGCCCTATGTGAATACGATCCCGCCTGATAAACAACCAGCTTATCCAGGCAATCGCGAAACCGAGCGTCGAATCAAGAGCATCATTCGCTGGAACGCCATGGCGATGGTGGTTCGGGCCAACAAAAAAACAGACGGCCACGGCGGACTTCTCGGCGGCGGGGTCGGTGGTCACATCAGCACCTTCGCCAGTAGCGCGACTCTCTACGAAGTTGCCTTCAATCACTTCTTCCGCGGACGTGGTGAATCGGGTTACTCGGGCGACTTGATTTACTTCCAAGGACACGCCTCACCGGGCATGTACTCCAGAGCGTTCCTCGAAGGCCGATTGCCAGAAGCGAAACTAGAAAACTTCCGACAAGAGTTGCAACCCGAAGGTGGACTGTGCAGCTATCCCCACCCATGGCTTATGCCAAACTTCTGGGAATACCCAACCGTATCGATGGGCCTCGGGCCTATCATGGCCATCTATCAGGCTCGCTTCAATGAATATCTCAAGGATCGCGAACTCAAAGACACATCGGGCCAAAAAGTTTGGGCTTTCCTCGGTGACGGAGAATGCGATGAGCCAGAGACTCTCGGTGCCATCACGCTTGCGTCGCGTGAGAAACTTGACAACCTCATCTTCGTGGTGAATTGCAATTTGCAGCGACTGGACGGCCCTGTTCGCGGCAACGGCAAGATCATACAAGAACTCGAAGCCATTTTCCGTGGCGCGGGCTGGAACGTGATCAAGGTTGTTTGGGGCGGCGACTGGGATGCCCTCCTAGCCAAAGATGAGTCGGGACTCTTGGCTCAGCGTATGACCGAGGTCGTCGATGGTCAGTACCAAAAGTACGTTGGCATGTCCGGCGCTTACATTCGCGAACACTTCTTTGGCAAATACCCTGAGCTTCTCAAGCTTGTCGAGAATTATTCTGACGAAAAACTCGAGAAGATGAAAAGGGGTGGTCACGATCCAGAAAAGGTCTATGCCGCCTACAAAGCCGCTGTGGAACACAAAGGCCAACCTACGGTCATCTTGGCAAAGACGATCAAAGGCTATGGGCTTGGCGAAGCGGGCGAAGGCCGAAACATTGCCCACAACCAAAAGAAAATGAACGACAAGGAGCTGCTGGAGTTCCGCAGCCGATTTGGAATTCCTATCTCGGATGAAGAGGTTGCTCACGCTCCTTTTTACAAACCGCCAGCCTCGAGCCATGAGATCAAGTATTTGCTCGACAGACGCTCGGTACTCGGAGGTTCCGTCCCAAGTCGCCCGACCGTCCATCCAAAAATCGAGACACCAAAACTCGTAGACTACCGCAAGTTCATGTCGACTCAGCTTGAGGGCAAGGCGATCAGCACGACCAACGGGTTCGTGCGTCTACTTACTCGATTGGTCAAGGACAGTACTATCGGTCAATACATTGTTCCGATTGTCCCAGATGAATCGCGGACTTTCGGGATGGAGGGATTGTTCACCGAGATAGGCATCTACGCGCACGCAGGACAACTTTACGAACCGATCGATCGAAAAGACGCCGAGCAAAAGATTGGGTACTACAAAGAAGCTCGCGACGGTCAAATTCTTGAAGAAGGAATCACCGAAGCTGGCTCAATGAGTAGCTTCAATGCCGCCGGTACTGCCTATTCCGCCCACGGCATCAATATGATTCCGTTTTACGTTTACTACTCCATGTTCGGATTCCAACGCGTTGGCGATTCGATTTGGGCAGCAGCCGACATGCGAGCCAAAGGCTTCTTGATTGGTGGAACAGCCGGGCGAACCACGCTCAACGGCGAGGGACTTCAGCACCAAGATGGCCACAGTCATCTCAACGCGATGGCTTTCCCAACCGTGCGTGCTTACGACCCAGCTTGGGCCTATGAAACGGCGGTCCTCGTCCTGGATGGAATGCGTCGTCTCTATCAAGAAGACGAAACAGCGATCTACTACATCACCGTTCACAACGAAGACTACGATATGCCTGCGATGCCCGAGGGTGTCGAAGAAGGTATCATCCAAGGCATCTACAAATATGCTTCGAAAGAAGTGCCGGGAGCCAAGGCTCGCGTACAACTTTTCGGTAGCGGAGCGATCCTGCGTTACGCGTTGGATGCACAGAAGATACTGGCAGAAAAGTACCAAGTTGCGAGCGATGTTTGGAGCGTGACCAGCTACACGCAACTGCGTCGCGATGCACAAACCTGCGAACGCTGGAACATGTTGCACCCAGACCAAACACCTCGAAAGAGCTACATCGAGACGGTTTTGGAGGGTGTCAAAGGCCCTATCATTTCGGCAAGCGACAACGTACGTGCAGTCGCTGAGCAATTGCTTCCTTACATCAACACCGACTATTATGTCCTTGGTTGCGATGGGCTTGGTCGCAGCGAAACACGCCAAGCGCTCCGTCGGCACTTCGAGGTCGATGCAGCCTCGATCACGATCGCCGCGTTGTACCGATTGAGCAAACAAGGAATCTTGTCTGGCAGCGAAGTAGCCGAGGCAATTCAAGACCTGGGCTTCGACCCAGAAAAGCAAAACCCACTGTTCGCATAGAGGCTTCTTGCTTACTCATTTCACGGTCAGCCGAATGCCTACTTTCCCCACCCGATCGCAAGCGAGGAATCATTCCTCGCTCATTGGGGCTCACCCAAACCCAAAAACAAACCCTTTCCCCAAAAATAGATTTAGCCATGCCAACTGAAATCAAACTTCCATCCCTTGGTGAAGGTGTCGAATCAGGCGATGTCCTTGAGATTTTGGTCAAAGTCGGCGACGTGATCAAAAAAGACCAGTCGCTCGTCGAAATGGAAACCGACAAGGCGACGGTCTCTGTTCCCAGTCCATACGCGGGCAAAATCCTTAGCATTGCGATCAAGGAAGGAGAGACCGTCAAGGTAGGCATGGTCCTCGCATCCATCGAAGCTGCGGGCGCTGCCGCCCCGGCTCCAACACCAGCCTCACCTCCGCAAGTGGCAGTGGCACCTACGCCAGTTGCACCGCCACCGGTTGCGCAGCCAAGAGTCGAACAGCCTGCTGCACCCGCGCCAGTTGCACCAACGCCAGCACCTGTGAAGCCGATGGCTCCCATCGTCGTACCAGCAGCTCCCGTTGCTGTCGCCCCAGCGGCACAACCAACGTCAGCCGATGTCGGAACTCCATTTAGCGACGACGTCATTCCGGCCGGACCAGCCATTCGCCGGTTTGCACGCGAAGTGGGAGTCGATCTCGTTAGCGTTGCGGGAACAGGCGACGGTGGACGTATCACACGCGATGACGTCCTTGCTGTCGTGCGACATGCCAATCAATCCGTTCGGACTGCACCGCAAACGGCTGCGACCGCAACCAATACCGCCACCATCGAAAGCGAAACTCCGACGGCCAAGCCTGCAGCGAGCCCTAAAGGTACAACCCTACCTGGCACTGCCGCCAATGATGACTACGGGCCGATTCGCGTGGATCGAATGACGAAGATCCGCAAGACAATTGCAGCTCAAATGCACAAGTCTTGGTCGACTGTCCCACGTGTTGTCAATTTTGACGATGCGGATGTCACCGAATTGGAAGCCTTCCGTCAAACCAGCAAAGATGATTATGCCTCGCGTGGCATCAAGCTGACGACCATGCCATTCTTGATCAAGGCCGTGGCAACTGCGCTCAAGCATCATCCAGCCTTGAACGCAACCATCGACATGGAAAACGAACAGGTCATTTACAAGGACTACGTCAATCTAGGAATCGCAATCGATAGCGATCGCGGGTTGGTCGTGCCAACTCTGAAGAACGCGGACAAGATGTCGATCCCGGATATCGCTTATGCTCTGTCGAACATGTCTTCCAAAGTTCGCAGCAACGATTTTGCCGTAAGCGATTTGCGAGGTGGAACGTTTACCATTAGCAATCTTGGGGCCATCGGTGGAACCTACTCGACTCCGATCGTGAATGTGCCAGAGGTGGCAATCTTGTTGGTAGGTCGCTCCCGCAAGATGCCGATCGTGATGGACGATGACTCGATCAAGCCTCGGTTGATGATGCCGTTGAGCTTGGCCTATGATCATCGATCAGTTGACGGAGCCACGGCAGCGCGGTTCCTAAACGACATCATCGCTTACCTGGAAGCCCCAAGCCGATTATTGCTCGCGATCTAGTGCGACGCGGGAAGTGAAACAAACCTTTAGCCGTTGGGCGCTAGCCCCGGGGTGTTTAAAAAGGGATTTAAAGTCACCCTCCCTCGGGGAGGGTCGGGCCTTCGGCCCGGGGAGGGTGAACTGATTTGTGCAATCGTTGTTGGCACTTCACCCTCCCCTCGCTACGCTCGACCCTCCCAGCGGGAGGGTGTCTAGAAGTGAAACAAACCTTGAGCCGTTGGGCGCTAGCTAGCCCCGGTTTGT
>JAPLNL010000033.1 GCA_026692905.1 Planctomycetota bacterium | reverse complement strand
GACCCTCCAGCGGGAGGGTGTCTAGACCGGTACACCAGCGCGAGTCATTCATCCTTGAGCAAAAAACACTTGTCGGCTCGCCACGAGTATTTTGCGACACGTTTGATCAAAGCCCGCAATCGTCCTACGGAATCAATAGCCGCTGCGAAGTTTCCCTCGCACTCAGGCACCATGTTGAGCTCCGATTCATTCACTTGCTTGCCTTGTTCAAAGTGCAAGATCGATTCATCGCTTGGAAACGCTTGCGGCCAATGATTGACCCCCGTTCGGGCCGGCGCAAGACTCGCTTCGATATTCTCTCGATTGGCAAGCGAATCGACTTCACAACTATCTTCTAGGCGAAATGGGCCGATTGCCGTTCGTACCAATTTCGTCATCACCGCATCGGACCCGAGTTTCCTCGCTATGTCCCTTCCCAACGATCGAACATAAGTCCCGGTTCCGCACGTCATCTTCAATTCAAAGTAGGGATACTCAAACGATGTCACCTCCAAGGATTCAATGAGCACCTGGCGCGAAGGCATCTCGAAGTCTTTGCCGGAACGGGCTAGTTCATGGGCTCGCGTTCCGTCAATCCAAACGGCAGAGTATTTGGGCGGCAACTGCGCTATGGTTCCCAGGAACGACGGCAATTGACTGTCGATCGCGTCTCGATCCAGCATGGGGGCAGATTCGATCGGAATCAGCGGCGTTTCGCAGTCCGTTGATTCGCTGGTAACCCCGAGCTGAAACGTACCGATGTACTGTTTGGGCAAGGTATGCACGGCGTCGGTCAGTCGAACCGCTTGTCCGACCAAGACTAAAAGCACTCCGCTTGCGAGCGGATCCAGCGTGCCTGCGTGCCCAACTTTTTCAGGTCGAAGCAATCTTTGGATTGAGTTGACACAGTCGCGGCTCGTTGGCCCTGAGGGCTTGCGCAAATTCAAAATTCCGAACATGGGGAGGCTGCGTTGAGTTTGCGGATTGTGTTGGATAAGTACTGCCCTCAGGATCTTAAGAGCGGATTTGCTACCTTTTTGCCGAAGATGAGAGGTGGAGCATTGTAACCAGCATAGCCTTCTAGGGTAGCGTGTGATGGAAAATCAACGGTCGGTCAGGTGGGACGTTGCGGCAGTCGTCATGTTTGCCGTTGCTGCCTTGTTATGGCTGTCTTTGCTAACCCACGATGCAGCCGACAATTTGGGGGATTTTTCTGGGCCCATCGCTTCGGTATACACACCGATGAACGCAGCCTTTCCACTCAATGCGAAAATTCAAAACTCGTGCGGGTACTTAGGTGCTCTCGTAAGCGATATTTTGATGCAGGCCACAGGGATTGGCAGTTATTTGGTCGCGATGCTCGTGTGCCTATCCGGCGTCGTCATGCTCAGACAGCAGCCTTGGGCATCCCCGATGGGACGAAGCATGGGATGGACTCTCATTTTGGTTGCCGTCTGTTGCATTCCAAGTCGATTCGGCATCACCCCAAGAATCTCCGTTCCGGTTGGCGCTGGCGGTTACTTGGGTGCTTTATGCAACACATGGATGGATAACCATTTGGCCCACTTGGGAGCTTCCATTCTCGTTCTTAGTGTCTTCGTAGGTGGCGTCCTGCTCAGCACGGAATATGCTTTGGTGCGATACTTCGGATTTGCTGCAAGTGGCGGAGTCGCGGCACTAAAGTACTTTCGGTTGCCAACCTGGAGTTTCCGACGCCAAGAGCAGAGTACCTCGGGTACGTTCTCCCCATCGCGGTCTGATCTGCCCAAAAGCGTGACGCTTCGACAGAATCCGACTTCGATAAGTGCCGGTGGCAGCCAAGCAAATTCCCAAACAAGTTACCCGTCCTCGGTCGTCCATTCAGCACCCATGACGGGTTCCGCCCCGCATGATGGAGCCGCAGGTGCGGAATATCCAACCAGTTCAGGGCCCGCGATTCGAATCGGTCGCAGAGCTGAAACGAGTCTGACTGCCGAAGACCTAGCTTCCCAATCCAAAGCTGTCGGTCGCACCGACCTCACGTTCCCAAAGGCCAAGAATCCATCAACCCTGGCATCCATCGCAGGCGCACTGTTCGGTGGCAAAAAACCAGCCGAGGCGAGCGCCGATGCTTTGCTGGATGCGGGTGGCAGCGACCTACTCAGCTCCAAAGCCCTCGCCAGCGCGCGCAACTCGATGGCCAACGGAATGGCTGACGGAATGGCTGACGGAATGGCTGACGACGAGTACGACGAAGAAGCCGAACACGACTACGATGCAGATGGCGAGGAGGCTCTGGACTCTCGCTACGATGACGAAGAAGATGAGATTCACTCAGACGAAGAGGAACAAGAAGTCGTCGTCGAAAAACCCAAGTCGATCGTCAGTGGTCGCTCACGCACGATTCGATCTGATGCCCCGAACATCGAGGAAGACAAAGGACCTCGCGTTCAAACTCGAAAAAGCAAACAAGCGCAAGTCGAACCAGAGCCCGAACCAGCTCCGGAAGATTCCTTGGCCCACCTTGACGATACAAAACTACCCGAAGGGAGCGAAGAGTATGTCCTGCCAGGCCTGGATCTGCTTACCGAGTCCGATGAAGTATCCTACGACGAGCAAACCGAGGAAGTGAAAAAGAAAGCCAAAGTGCTCGAGCAAACTTTTGCCAACTTTGGCTTCAATATCAAAGTCGTCGAAATCGAAACCGGTCCCGTCATCGCACTGTATGAAATCGAATTGGATGCTGGATTGCGACTTAGCAAGATCGCTGGTCTGGCCGACGACCTGGCGATTGCGCTTCGCGTTCCAAGCGTCCGAATTGTCGCACCGATACCAGGCAAAAATAGCGTTGGGATCGAAGTGCCCAATGAGAAACGCCAGATCGTGCGCATGCGAGAAGTCATCGAGGAAAGCGGCGCTCAGATTCGAAAGCAAAAGATCCCATTGTTCCTCGGTAAAGACGTCTCCGGCAAAGCCCTTACCGTGGACTTGGCAAGCCTTCCGCACTTGCTCATTGCAGGTCGAACAGGTACGGGAAAGAGCGTGTGCTTGAACTCGATCATTTCGTCGATCCTCATGACACGACGGCCCGATGAAGTTCGGATGCTGATGATTGACCCGAAGATGGTGGAGCTAAGCTGCTATGCACGCCTCCCGCATTTGATGCACCCAGTGGTGATCGACATGCGAAAAGCCGAAGCCATTTTGGCCTGGGCAGTCGACAAGATGGAAGAGCGTTACGCACTCTTGGCTAGGGCCGGAGTCCGGCATTTGACCAACTACAATCAGCTCGGCCGCGAGGAGTTGCTAGAACGCTTGAAGCCAGAGAATGACGAAGAAGCGGATTTGATTCCAGACCATTTGCCTTTCATTGTCATCGTCGTGGACGAAATGGCGGACTTGATGATGACATCTGGGAAAGAAGTCGAGGCGCACATCATTCGCCTTGCGCAAAAGAGCCGTGCGGTCGGTATTCACCTCATCCTTGCAACACAAAAGCCGACGGTCGATGTGATCACCGGCTTGATCAAGAGTAATTTGCCCGCGCGAATCAGTTTTCAAGTTGCGAGCAAGACCGACTCTCGTGTCGTGTTGGATGCGATGGGCGCGGACAAGCTGCTCGGTAACGGAGACATGCTCTTCTTGTGGCCAGGCACGAGTGCATTGGTTCGAGGACAAGGTACCTATTTGAGTGACGATGAAATCAATTCGGTCGTCGACCACTGCAGTTTGGGCGAGCAGAATTTCGTCCAGGAACTGGTCCAGCTGAAGGTAGAAAAAGGTGACGACGAGGCCGTGAAGCCTGGCTCGTTCAAGAAGCGAGATGACCTGTATGAAGCCGCGGTGGACATCGTCGTTCGCGAGGGACGCGGTAGCTGCTCGTTGCTTCAACGAGCCTTGGGGATCGGTTATGGTCGCGCAGCTAGGCTGATCGATTTCATGTCTGAGGATGGCATCGTCGGTCAATACAATGGCTCGCAAGCTCGCGAGGTCGCTATTACTTTGGAGCAGTGGGAAACGATGCGTTCTGGTGCCGAGGATGCCGCCGAGCCTGCACCTAGCAAAGCGAAGAATCGTTCGAATAAGATTCGCAGAGACGATAGCTGGGAAGATACGCCCAAGGCACCGAAGGCTTCGAAAAAGAAGAAGCGAACAGATGACGAAGAGGAAGCCTTTGTGGCGGCGACAGAAGCCGACCACAGCGATGAAGAAAATCAGTGGACGGACGACGAAGATTGATTTTCGTGCCGCTGGATGTGGGTGTGTCGGCCTTTCAGGCCTTTGCGTCTCAATCGCAATCTAGTACCGGGGCCTTCGACGGTGCAAGCCGGCGTGAGCCACCGGTTGACTGACCACCCAATGAAGAGCCCGGAGGGCGACACCTTTCAGAATGATTTGATGTGTCGCCCTCCGGGCTCAATGCAAAAGAGTACCCGAGAAAGCAGTGATATGCCGCCCTCCGGGCTATGAGGGGCATTGCTTGCATCAAAAACCGATGGCTTTTTCTGCTCGACGCATTGTTCGATTGCACCGTTAGAGTGGACGCTGCGTTATACTAACGGAGAAGTCCATCAGCGTTGGAAGCTGTTCTCGCAACGATAGTCACTATGCAGACAATGAATCTTAACCGTCAATCGCAGAATCTTGTTGCGGCTTTCGTTTTTATGCTAACGATGGCGTTCGTTATCGCCTCACCGATGCATTTGGCGGGTGCCTGCGAGGATGTGACAGTATCGCTACTAAGTGGTCCGCCAGTGAGCGGAACGCTTGTTTCTGCAGATGCTGGCAAAATGGTCATCCAGACCAAGGCTGGATCGGTCGAGAAATCGGCAGCGGAAATCGATCGTGTTCGATTCGCAAACAAGCTGGATTCGCAAATTCCGCCGGTTCAGCTTCTGCTGCTAGATGGTTCCAAAGCGTACGGCACTCGACTCACAGGAAAAAGCACCGTTTGGCTATTGAAGGAGGCATCCGGTAGCGAAACTGCTATCCCTTCGAAGTCCCTGAAGGCAGCATTGTTGAAACCCATCGCACCAGAGATGGCTGGGGCTTGGCAAGCGGCCATATTGGAAACCAAGAACTCAGACGCAGTCATCGTTGCTAGACCAACGAAAACTTTCGACAGAATCAATGGCGTTATTTCCCAGGTGCTTGAGACAAGTGTGACGTTTGATCTCGATGGTCAACAAATCGACATTCCGATGGAGAAGCTAGCCGGTCTGGTATGGTTTCAGAGGGAGTTGGAACGTGTGAAGCCAACAATCGAAGTTACCGTTACAGACCACTCGGTTTGGATGGCCGAATCGTTCACAGTCAAAGCAGACTCGATTGAACTCAAAACGCAGCTTGGGCAATCGGTTTCGATTCCGTTTACGAAGTTGATCAGCATCAACTACTCCACGGCGAACATACGATGGCTTTCTGAAATCGAGCTCTTGAGTGCGGTGGCAGACAAGCAGATTGACTTCAAAAATCCTGTTGCGAGTTTAGATCGAGCTTTCTTACCGAGATTCGTTGTGGGCGGGCGAACAGCTTCGTCGACCTCATCGCCCGGTGATCGCGACCTTTATTTCCCGAGTCCAGGCGAATACATATTTCGCGTTCCTCAGGGGTTTTCTCAGTTGCAGTGCAAGGTCGAGCGTACCGACGAGGGTTCGCAACGGACAAATTTGAATATTGAGGTTTGGCAAGATGACCAAAAACTTTCAGAGCAAACACTTGCTCAAAACGTCGACTTTATCGAGGTGAACATTGCCCTTAAGCCTGAAAAGAAAACAAAGTTGGTGGTTGCGTGCAAATCGAAGCTCATGGTAGGTACAGAGGTCACATGGAAACAACCAAGGCTCAAACGATGATCGTTCGAATCGCAAGGAACTGGTTCGATGGCCGCGTGTCACCTACGAGCCTGATGCTCGTTTTTGTTTTGTCGTGGAACGTTGTTTTCACCAAAGTAACTTGCATCGCTCAAGACGAACCCACGAAAGCGGAGTTCGCACCGAGTCCGAGCGATGCGGTCCTCAATGCTCAGAATCAACGCATCGAGGCCATGGAGCGAGCGTCACGCGCGACGGTAGCTGTGTATGGCACAGACGGCCAAGGTGGAGGTAGCGGGGTTTGCGTTTCAGCCGATGGATATGTGCTCACGAACTTCCACGTGTCCAGTCCTTTTGGGCATCGGATGCGGTGCGGCCTCAACAACGGCACTATGGTGGACGCGGTGGTTGCGGGCATCGATCCAACAGGTGACTTGGCCGTCCTGAAAATGGTTGGGCGGACGGATTTCCCGGTCGCCGCGATCGGAGATAGCGATACAGTCCGTATCGGCCAGTGGTGCTTTGCTGCTGGAAACCCATTCGTCTTGGCGACCAATTTGCAGCCGACGGTCACTTACGGTTTGGTTAGTGGCGTTCGACGTTACCAATATCCAAGCGGCACGATCCTCGAGTACAGCGATTGCATCCAGACCGACGCGGCCATCAATCCAGGCAATTCAGGTGGACCTCTGTTCAACATTCGTGGCGAGTTAATTGGGATCAACGGCCGCTGTTCCTTTGAAAAGCGAGGGAGAGTTAATGTCGGTGTGGGTTACGCCATTTCGATCAAGCAAGCGATGAATTTTCTCGGCCAATTGAAATCGGGTCGCGTCGTGGACCATGCAACTCTCGGCTTCACAGTGACCACCGAAACCAGTGGCAGGGTTGCGGTTTCGAACATTTTAGAAAGCAGCGATGCGTATCGTCGAGGAATACGATACGGTGACGAAATTTTGCGGCTAGGGGATCGCGACGTTGCCACCACAAATCAGTTGAAAAACATACTTGGCATCTTCCCGGACCAATGGCGGATCCCGATTCGATTCCGAAATGAGTCGGGTGTTGTGGAAACCCATATTCGATTGCAAAGCCTACACCTGGCGAGCGAACTTGAGGAAATCATCAAGGGTGAATCGGCTCAGCAAAAGCCACCCCGCAAGCCTCAGGACAAAGAAAAAGAAAAGCTGGATGCTCCAAAAGAAGTCAAGCCTGCTGCTAAGGATGCTGTTGACGAGCTGTTTGTGGAGAAGCGTGGCTATTCCAATTATTACTTCAATCGACTGGAACTGGATCGAATACTTGCACTACAGGTAGCACAAGGCCGTTGGCATGACACCTCCAAAGCATGGAAGATCAACGGCGAAATACCGGGTGAAAACACCCTTGTGGAAATGCTTTTGTCGGATGAAAACCTTACGTTCCGCTTGGGAGACAAAGCCGAAACACTTCATCCGTCGCAAGGCTGGCCAAAGTGGATTAAGCAACGATCTTCCATTGGCGCACTTATGGGGATGCGAATTTGGCAGCAATGGAATCGCATCGGACCGCGGTTGATGGGCGAGGCCGTTTATCTCGGCCGGAACCCAGTCGTCGGTCGTGAAGGCCTATTGGATGTGACTCGAGTTACTGTGAGTGACTTCGATGCGATGGTCTATACGTCACCAGAAACGGGGCTGATTCAGGTTATCGAAATTTTCTCAGACAAGCAAACGGACCCGGTTGAGCTGTTCTTCGACAAGTACGAAGCAGTCGATGGTCGGGCAACTCCGCGAACGGTCCGGTTGGCATATGGCCTGGAGACGCAATTCGCAATTGCAATCGGCTCGATTCAAGTGGGCGAAGCGCCAGCAGGGAATGGTCTATGATGCAATACTTTAATACGACAAGCGTGATTCACAGTGGTGCGATTGTGGTCTGGTTGTTCATAATCAACTCCTGCTTTGCTTTGGCGGACCGCGATGCCAACGTCGTGATCAACAACGAAGCACTCATCGCGACGAGCCAAGAAAAGGTGGTCAAGCTGTACGGTGCCGGTGGTGCACGGGGCCTCGAAAGTTATCAAAGCGGCATCCTCATCAACAACTCTGGCCACATTTTGACGAGTTGGAGTACGGTGTTGGATGTTGCCAAGGTGCGGGTCGTTACATTCGATGGCCGAAGACTCGATGCAACCATGGTGGGGATGGATCCTCAGAACGAGTTAGCCATTCTCAAGTTGGAGGACGCGGGCCTGGTGGGCTTTGATTTGAATAAAGCAGCCCAGGGCTCCACTGGACAACGAGTTTTCGCGATCAGCAATTTGTTTGGAATCGCCACCGGCAACGAATCTTGCAGCGCCCAAAAAGGAGTCATCATGGCATCGACTTCGCTGACAACCCGCCGTGGCAAAACGAAATCTCTGTATCAAGGTCGCGTGTATGTGTTGGATGTTATGACCAACAACCCGGGTGCCGCCGGTGGTGCTTTGGTTGACCTCCAAGGACGATTGGTTGGTGTGCTGGGGAAAGAGATACGCGACGAGCAAGCTGGGATCTGGATCAACTATGCGTTGCCGATGGATGTCGTCAAATCCTCCGTCGACAGAATCTTGTCGGGAAATGCATCCGCACAAGTGTCCGAGCTCAAGCCCGTAGCTCAGCCACATCGGATCATTGATCTTGGTATTACCCTGATCCCCGACGTGCTGTCCAAGACCCCGCCGTTCATCGATCAAGTCCGAGAAGGGTCGATTGCCCAACGGGCCGGTATGCAAACCAACGATTTGATATTGCTGTTGAATGACCAGCGGGCGGACTCTCGAAAAAGCTTAGAAAAGATGCTCGCTACGATCAACCGCGCCGATTCCTTTTACGTGCTCGTCCAACGCGGACAAGAATTGATTCGGATCCATGTTCGACCTTAAACATAGTTCTTTGATGTTAAGCATGTTTTCATCGAAAGCACCAACCAATGCATTACTCGGGAGGGAGAGGCTCCTGCCGAACCGTGGCGTCGCAAGCTCGGCAGGAGCCTCGCTCTCCCGAAGCCCAGGAGCGAGATGCTTGAGCCAAGCAATCTGGTCATTTCAGGCGTTTCGTGCATTCGCAATTCTGGCGAGCTTAGTCGCTTCCATGTCTTCCTCTTCACTGGCCGATGATCCACCTTTGGATGAGCAGGAGCAGCAAGCCTTTCAAGCGGCTGCGGATTCTGCTCAGGATTGCGTTGTTCAAGTTGAGACGTTCGGTGGCCAAGAGATCGTCAATCGTCAGTTCATAGCGGCGGGACCATCGACGGGGACAATTGTTTCGCCAGACGGTTGGATTGTTACTAGCATTTTTCAGTTTCGCAGCCAACCTGCGTCGATTACCGTCGTCTTGCCTGACGAACAACGCAAAGCGGCCAAGCTCGTCGCACGCGACCACAGTCGCGAGTTGGCTCTATTGAAAATCGATGTCGACAAACCGCTGCGAGCGGCGGTTGTCAGCGATCGCAAAGCGTGGCGTGTTGGTCAATGGGCAATCGCACTTGGCAAAACCTTTGACGTCAAGGTCGCGAGCCGCAGCGTCGGGATTTTGAGCGCACAAGGCCGCATTTGGGATAAAGCCATTCAGACCGATGCCAAGATCTCGCCACAAAACTACGGCGGACCTTTGATCGATTTGACAGGCAAAGTCATGGGAATTCTAGCCCCTATGAATCCTGGAATAGCAACCGAAGGAGAGACCGAACAGTGGTACGACTCCGGTGTTGGTTTTGCCGTTCCGCTTGTCGACGTGATGGAACGACTACCTCAATTGCAGCGGGGTGAAGACATTTATCCTGGGCGGGCTGGCTTTCGAAGTTCAAGCCCGGACGAGTTTTCACCAGAGATCCTTTTGAGTGGTGTGACGCCTGGATCGCCAGCTGCCAAATCTGGGATGCTTGCCGGTGATCGAATTGTTGGAGCGGGCAAAACACGCGAGGATCTCAAAGCGGTTGCAATGCACTCGCAGCTCAAACACATCATGGGGCCAATCGATGCGGAGCAAAGCATGGTATTCGAGGTGGAACGCGAGGGTACCAAGAAACAGTTTGACGTTAATTTGGTCAAAGAGTTGCCGACCTATCGCGAGCCTTTTTTGGGTGTCGTGATCGACACCAATAGTCCCTTGGCGTCGCCACGAGTGCTCAGTGTGCTGCCTAACTCACCGGCCGCCAAAGCTGGCATTGAGATCGGCGAAGCCATTGTGAGTGTGGGTGAATCTGCTATCGACGAAAAGTCGCCTCTGAATACTCGGCTTGCATTTTTGGACTACCGAGAGCCGATCGCGTTGAAGCTGGAACGGGACGGCAAAGCGAGGAGCGTTAAGGTCACGATGGAGTCGCATCCTGAGCAGGATTTGGAGTGGCCCATTGTGAAAGTACCATTGCCCGAAAATCCGGCTGAGCCCAAGGGCGCCAAAGGGACAGTTCAGTTGCCGCTAGGTGACGTCAAGAACAAGGCTTTTGCCATTGTTCCATCCAACTACTTCGACACCATTCCTCACGGCTTACTCATCATCTTCGCAGAAGCGGGAACACAAGATCAAAAGCAATGGGCTGACGCATGGGAGCTTTTCGCAAGAGAGAATCGCTGGATCATTGTTGTGGCTCAGTCGGCAGACGAGAAGGGTTGGGCTTTGGATGAAGTCGAGATTGGTGTGCGGCTTCGATCTTATGTTTCCAATAATTACACCATCGACAAACGACGCATTTGCATTGGCGGAATATCCGCGGGCATGCTGCCGGGTCTAATCTCCGGTATCCAAGGTGCAGAGACCTATCGTGGAGTGTGGCTGTGCAATGCCAAGGTACCGTCGAGAGCACGAGTTCCAGTCGCTGAGCCATTCAAGTCACTTCACTTTTTCATCAATGGTACAGACCCTACGCTCACCAACTTTGTTCAGCAAACGCAGAAAGTAGGCTGTAGCGTTTCGTTTCACTCCGATGACATGACAGCGGCCAAAATGCAAGACTCTCAGATTGTTGGCAAGTTACAGCGTTGGCTCCGATTGCTTGAGGCCTATTGATGGCAGGCAAGCCGAATCGTAGCGGCAGTTCAAAACCTAAGTCGCAGCAGAATCTCGTCGGCAACGAAAGGGCGCACGTACGTTGGATGGTCTTGGCTGCGGGACTTGGGTTGATGATGCTGGCTGTTGTGCTGCATTTCCAACCATCGCTTTTACCAAAAGACTCCTCATTGGCATCGGATGTGTTTGGCAAAGTTGGCATTGTTCTGATGTGCACTTGGCTGGCATGGCCCGGATTTGAAATGCTTTGGAAGGCACCAAGTGGAGCGATCTTGTTCGTTGCGATTATCTTTGCCGCCGGGCTGTTTGTTTACAAACCCAAGACGCTCTACATCACAGGCCCGTTTCTAGTGGTGGGCGTTGTGCTCGCGGTCATGCTCGGTTGGGTTAGGAATCTCCGGCGGTAGCGAGAACTTGGAAACCGGGGCGAACGCCCATTGTCATTACCCATATCTCGATTCAATCGACACGTTGAAGAGGTACGAATTTTTGAAAGTCACTTTTGCCGTCAGGGATAATAGTTATTTGTCGTTTTGTCCGGCTCGGGCTTGTCCCGAATGGACGCCGCTTTGGTGTTCTAATGGGCCGAGTGATGAAAATGCCTCCTCTGATTCGTCGCACCGCCAAAGGCGTGTGTAAAACGATTGTCCTCAATCGTTTCGGAAGTGCAGCCCACAATCGCATTCCAATTGCACCTTCAAGTCGTGGCATTTTAGTTCTGCGGGATGGGGCCTAAAGTGCCCGCCGAGCGATTGAGACAATCGCTCTACACTGTGCGACAAATCCGGAGGCACGCGGTCGGGCGGCGTGAATCTAGAACGCCAAAGCTGCGGACGGAGGGGCAAGCCCCAGCCGTCCTGAAATTCTTAACAGCGTTGCCTAAAAGAGGGAGGGGAGCAAAGTCGTAAATAGATCGGTAATGAGAAGGCTAACGCCCACCGGGTATTTGAGCGGCAAAACTAATGGCTATGTGCATATTCAAAATATGCTTGACCGAAACGAAATCTCTAAATCAAGCTTACTGCTTCTTGGTTCGCCAGTTCAACCTTGGGCGAATGACAGGGCCGAGCCAGGAACCTGTGTACTCCTGTCGCATGGCGCCGGTATCGTGGACCACGAATGACAATGCCGAATCGTGTCGCACAGAAACGATGCCAACCTCAGGACCAACAAGCACACTTACAAAGTAGCGTGTGTCGTTGAGAAAGTTGGCTGGGATACGACATTCGCTTCGGTAAGTACCAGTCGGATGTGGCTTCGCAAACCATGGGTCTGGCTCCAAGTTCATCGAGGGCGCATTGGCTGACCAGAAGACATACGCCCCAGTCTCGTCCTTGACTTGGATCTGAACGCAGCATGGCGTATCAGCCACGAGTACTTTGTATTCCACGACGATTCCAATCTCTTGATCGATGTCGACTTCGCTGGCCGGCGCATCCGAGCCGTTTCCCGTAACCGATACCGATCGCAATCGAATTTCGCGTGAGCTCGGCGCTGATTCGTCATCCTCCCAAACACGTTGCCCATCGCCGGCTCGCATTTCCCCAAGGTACTGGTCGATGATACGTTCGGGGACATCATCTGCAACCAGACGACCGTCCCGGATCAAGACAGCTCTTTGGCAGAGATTCGCCACCGCAGCGAGGTTGTGCGAAACGACCAACACCGTCCGCCCTTGTGCCCCCAACTGACTCGCTTTGCCCAAACACTTGCGCTGAAACGCTTGATCGCCAACGCTGAGCACTTCGTCAATGATCAAAACATCCGGTTCCAAGTGTGCCGCGACTGCGAACGCCAATCGGACCGCCATACCGCTCGAATAACGTTTTACCGGCGTCTCCAAGAACGATTCGATTTCCGCAAAGGCTACGATTTCATCAAATCGTTTGCGAATCTCAGCTCGGGGCATGCCGAGGATGGCTCCGTTCAAAAACACATTTTCTCGGCCCGTTAACTCTGGGTGGAAACCGGTCCCTACCTCTAGAAGCGATCCGACTCGCCCTCGCACTCCAACACGCCCTTGCGTCGGCGTCACGATCCGAGCCAATATTTTTAGCAGCGTGCTTTTGCCAGCACCATTGCGACCGACAATACCTACGATTTCTCCGGATTGGATGGAGAGTTCGATATCGCGCAAAGCCCAAAACCAACCCGCTTCGATTCGATCCGCAAAAGAATCAGGAACACGTATGGCTGCCGCCTCGGGAGATTTGCGAAAGAGATTCTTTACCCCGGTTGCGATGGCTTCCGTGAGCCGCCCGTACTCGTTGGTCGCACCAAGCCGAAAACGCTTGCTCACCTTGTCCAGTTGGATCGATTCGATACTCATGGCTATATCCGATCCGCAAGCTGTTGGTCAGCATGTTGAAACCAAGCCAAACCGCTAAAGCACACCAACACGGTAATGCCTGCTGCCGTTGCCATTCCAAGCACACTCGGCAACTGAGTACCGAGCAAAGACCATCGCAGGAGACCGATGCAAGTTGCAATCGGGTTCGCTTCGTAAAGCCAAACCCACCGGTCTGTAAGGAGACTGCGCAATCGTTCCACATCGTAGACCACAGGCGATACGAACATGCCTAACTGAAGCACAAACGGTAGCGCATAACCGACGTCGCGATAATGTGCGTTCAAGGCAGATAGCCAAGCGATGCATCCCGCGCAGAACAGAATCAACCACATCGCGATCGGAATCGCCAGCCAAGCGGTCGACCAAACAAGCCCAGTCCCGGTCAACATGCAAACCGGCAACAATAGCAAGGAACCAATCGCGAAATCAAAGACAGCACACATCAAGCTCGCCAATGGGAGCAGCATCCGAGGGAAGTAGATTTTGGTCACTACGTGCCGATAGTTGACCAGCGAACCGGTCGCATCGCGAAAGCTGCTTGCAACCAACTGCCAGCAAAGCATGCCCGTCAGAATGATCGGGGCAAAAGCAACCGTCGAACTTCCGGCATTGGTCCCGAGCACAAAAAAGAGCCCCATGAAGATGAGCATGCCCATCAGAGGTTGGAGTAGCACCCACAGGATCCCGACGACAACTTGGCGATAGCGGATCAATAGATCGCGAAGGAAGAAACTGTAAAGTAACTCACGCGTCCTCCAAATCTCCGACAGTTGGCCAAAACCGAACTTGTCCGTCGGACCATAAAACTGCATCGGTGGAATGGAGTCTTCTTCGTTCGCCATGCGTTGTCCCGATCTTACATGCGTTCTACAACGCCGATTCCCAGAAGTTCCAGTCCTTTTCGAAGCGTGATCCCCGTCAGATCAATCAATCTTAGTCGGGACAAAACGCTTTCGGGAGTTTCGGCGCCAAGCACCGAACATTGATCGTAGAAACTGCTAAAAAGTTTAGCTGTTTCAAATAGGTACTCAGTAACGACATTCGGCAAATAATCGACCATCGACTGATTGAGCATGTCTTCGAATCGGAGCAGTTGAAGCCCTAAATTCAATTCCGGTGCTTCGATAAGAACCAGTGGTGCATCGAGCCATTTGCTGGTTTCGATACCATCGGTCTCCGCTTTTCGAAGGATGCTACGTGTTCGAGCGTAGGAGTACTGAATGTAAGCGGCGGTGTTACCCTGCAACTGGACCATCTTCTTCATATCGAAGACGTAGTTACTCGTTCTATTATGGCACAAATCTGCGTATTTGATGGCTCCCAGGCCGACGGTTTCAGAGATTTCACGCTTCTCGGCGTCGGTGAACGCGTAGCCTGACTTCAGCAATCGATCCGGATCGCAGACGACTTCGTAAGCACCGCTGACCGCTTCATCCAGCATCGAATTGAGTCCAACGACCGTGCCTGATCGCGTCTTGAACGGCTTGCCATCTTCACCAAGCACTGTTCCGAATTCGACGTGCTTGAGTTCTGTGTGGGTCAGCCCGATCTTTCGCAAAACGTCGAACAGCTTTTGGAAGTGTTCGCTTTGGCGATGATCGACGACATAAAGCGATGCATCTGGCCCAAACTCCCGTTCACGAAAAACGGCCGTGGCAATATCCGTTGTCGAGTACAGGTAAGCGCCATCTTGTTTTTGGACAATCATCGGTGCTTCGTAGCCATCGAGAAATACGCAAATCGCACCGCCGCTTTGAACCGCTAGCGACTTGGCCAAGAGATCTTCGACGACAGCTGGAAGCATCTCATGGTAGTAACTCTCACCGAATTCATGATCGAACTGAATGTTCAAGCGAGTGTAGACGCTATGGATTTCGTCTTTGCAATTCGGCACGAACGCTTCCCAGAGTTCGAGATTCTCTCGATCGCCGGAGTGCAGTTTGGCGGTCTCCTTAAGGACGCGTTGCCCAAGTTCAGCATGCTGTTTCGATCGCTCGATGAAATCGTGATCTTGCGAGGACTCTTCGATACTGGTTTTGGCTTTTTGGAGTTCCTCGTTTGCTTCATCAAGTTGCCTTGCAGCGACCGCGATTTCTTTGGCCAGTTTCTTGTCTTGTGGAGCAGCGGCCGACTTGGCTTTCGATTCGGTCAGCTTTTGTTCCGCTTTGGTTAACGCGAGCTCTAACTTAGGGATGCTGGCGACGGCATCTTGAAACCCGATGATTCGTTGGACAACGCGATAGAGCCTGCTGAGTTCTGCCACGGGAGCTTGAGCGTAGGCCACATCGTCGCGAAAGTTTTTGTAACCGTAAATGATCATTCCAAACTGCGTGCCCCAGTCCCCGAGGTGATTGTCCGAGATAGCTTTGTGGCCGAGGAACCGTAGGATCTTGGTAATGGAGTCGCCGATGACGGTAGAACGGATGTGCCCGACGTGCATTGGTTTGGCGACATTCGGAGACGAATAATCGATGACCACGGTCTTTGGGGTGGCAACCGGAGCCACGGCCAGACGTTCTGGATCGGCATGGGCTTCCATCAGGCATTGGGCAAGCCATTTGGGCGACAGCCGTAGATTGACGTACCCTTGGCCCGCAATGGTGACCGACTCGCAAAGGTCCGAAAGATCGACATGCGAGACGATTTCTTCAGCGATGGCGAGTGGCGGTTTGCCGAGCTTTTTCTGAAGCGGCATAGCGACGTTGGCTTGATAGTCGGCCAAGCCAGCTTCTCGGGAAGCGACGATGCGTTCGAGAGCGGCATTTAAGGCGTCCGGTTCGGTGAGCCAGTTGGCTAGGACCGGGGCAAACCTGGATCGAATGAGGGAAAGGACTCGCATCGCTTGAAAATGACTGAAAAGTGGATAGTTTCAAAGTCAAGCAACATAGCCCACAGCCCGGTTTTCATCCAGACCTAGCGAATTGCGGTTTGTCGACCGATTCGAAATGGGCTAAACTACGCTCCTTGCTGGGACCGTAGCTCAATGGTTAGAGCAGGGGACTTGAGCGATGAGGCCTAAGGCGATTGATCGAGCGGAAACGCGGCGAATTGCTATGGCCGATTCATTTGGGTTGCACGCTTTTTGTTGGTCTGCATCCGTGTACCACCAGATCGCATGTAGAATTTGTCAAATTCGGGGAAGGCTTCGCTAAACCCTCCAAATCCTTGGAGAAACAGGCATGTTAATCCCGAGCCAAGCCATTATCGACTATCCAGAAATGGTTTTCGATAGCGGAAGGTGTAGAGACCAGACGGCAAACACGTAAAGTGAAGGTATGGTCCAGACCCCAAACTCGAAAGAGGCGGCGAAAGCCGTAGTTGGTACGCATAATCCCTTGGTTGCAGGTTCGAATCCTGCCGGTCCTATTTTTGTTGTGCGATGAGAGTGAAGCGCGCAGGCCTCTGTGTAGCGAAAGTCGTCAAGACTTTCGGCTGCATCTGCTAAACGACCGAAACTCTTGACGAGTTTCGCTACAACAATCCTCCCTATACAAATCTCCTACTTTCCATCTTTACCTGTGTCAGACGCAACCGAAGACTTCGCACCCCATCTGAAAACCTACGCCGACCAAATCAATGGCCTTCGCCGCGTCGGCCACCAACTTTGGAATCGAGGCTGGTCACTGGGGACGTCCAGCAATTACAGCGTTGTCATCGACCGCAATCCATTGCGACTCTTGATCACCGCCAGCGGCAAAGACAAAGGACATCTGGGCCCGAATGACTTCGTGATTGTAGACGAGCATGGCAAGGTCACGCCAACAAACCAACCCAAGAGTAGCGCCGAGACGTTGCTGCATTGCACGGCCGCCTCACGATGTGGTGCAGGCGCTGTTCTTCACACCCATAGCGTTTGGGCAACCACCCTCTCGCATCATTTTTTTCAACTAGGCGGACTTCGGATCGATGACTTCGAGATGCTCAAAGGGCTCGACGGAATCACGACGCATCAATCCTCGTGCTGGCTACCTATCTTTGACAACACGCAAGATATCCCAGCCCTTCAAGCTCAGGTGGTTCGTTACTTGGATGAGCATCCAGAAGAAAAGTGCTGGGGCTATCTCATTCGCCGACACGGTCTTTACACTTGGGGTAAGGATTTAGCCGAAGCCACTCGACATATTGAAGTCATCGAGTTTCTACTCGAATGCATGGGCCGAACACTACGACGATAAGCTAAGCCACCCTCCCTCCGGGAGGTTCCGGGAGGGTCGGGCCTTCGGCCCGGGGAGGGTGAACTGACTTGTGCAATTGCCCCTGGCGATTCACCCTCCCCTCGCTTCGCTCGACCCTCCCAGGGGGAGGGTGACTTGATAGAGACTCCCTACGGGAGGATGACAGAGGTAACGGCATATATTTGTCGGCGACATCACTTCGTCATCAATCGCTCATACATTCTGATAACGCGTTCCCCAACGACCTGAGGCGAACATATGGCTTCCGCTCGCTCCAAAGCAGAATTTCCATACTGCGAAATCAGTTCCGGCGCGGCAACCATTCGCTGAATAATCGCAGCCAAACTCTTATAGTCTTCCCTAGGAAAAACAACGCCGTCCACCCCATCTCGAACGATTTCCTTCATCCCACCCGCGTCGCTAATGATCGGGCACACGCCTTGTTCCATGGCTTCGATCAGCGCCCGGCAAAGCCCTTCTTTGCGTGACGGCATCACAAACAAATCCATACCTTTGATCAATGTCGCTGCATTAGGTGTATAGCCAAGCCATCGAATGCGATCTTTGAGTTGCGGATGTTCCGCAAGTTTTGCAACGACCGGATCCTGCAATGGACCAGCGATAATCGAGACCCAGTTCGGAATGTGTGCGCACTCCAACAAAGCACGGAGCAAGATATCGATGCCCTTGACGGGGCGGACGCTTGCGACAGTCCCCACGACAAATGAGTCCCTCGGGAAATCATATTTGGCCAGCAACTGTTCTTTAGGAAGGGCATGCCAGACTTTCTCGACACAATTGTAAATGACTTCGCATTTGCTTTCTTTGATTCCACCCTGCAACAATGCATGTTTCACGGCGTTGGATTCGCAAGAATGCATCGCCACCATTGGGCAAAGATACGTGATCCAATCCGAGGGATCGCGCCAAGTTGGCACGCGGGTTATCCCGTAAAACGAAACGATCTTTGGTTGCCTTCGCAAGCCGATCGTCGCGAGCACGGTCTGAGACAATGAGCGAGGCAAGAAACAATGGACAATGTCTGGCTGAAAATCCCGAATGAGTTTCCTTAACCTGACAATGGCTCCGAAGTCCACTTTTCTTCGGCTAACAAAATAGGAAAACTCGGTGCTGCCGGTTACTTGGCCCAGCGGATTCGTTCGACATGCAATCATGAGCTGCAAGCCATCGCCGTTGTTCGCGCGGTTCTGCAGTTCACGAGCCAGTGTGCCTGGCGCATTGATAACCAGAACTCGCACTAGTTCACTCCTAAATCTTTCTCCAGACGACTTAAGCGAGTCTGGAGATCGCTAATCGATTCCTTGAGCTCGACTAGTTCCGATTCCAATTCCTTGATTCGATTGTTTGCCTCGACATTGACAGCGGCGCTCGAAGGGGCCGAGCGGCTGACGGAGCTGGAGGGCTCGTCGGCATCACCACTGGCTGAAATGCCCGCGGCAACGGATTTGCGAACTTGCTCGAGCTCCCACTCGGGATAGAGGTTGTGCGAGACGATTTGACCGCGCCCGGGCGGACTTAGCTCAACCACGAGATTGCGGCGTTTGAGTTCGTTAAACAGATCGGTCATGTGCTGCAAATCGTTAATCGGTTCCATGCGTGCCGCTCGCGTCCTGAGCTCCCCCAAGGTCTGTTCGCCGCGAAGCAACAGTTCTGTCATGACCGCTGCTTCGACTTTGCTGATCGCTAGCCAGTTGTAGGCATAGTGCCGGACTTTGGTGTTTCGGCCCAAGCCCTGAACGATCGTTAGGGCACCGATGGCCCGCAACTCGTCGACAATCGTCTCAACTTGTTCGCTGCTGTAGTTGGAGATAGGAGCTCGGTTGGATTTCTGATTGCAACCGGTGCATAAACCGGCAAAGGTCATCGGATAAGCGTCTGGGGTCGTTTTCGACTTCTCCATCAACGTACCAAGAACACGGCGCTGCTTGGCCGTAATCGGCTTCCACTCAGGAGCTGCCTTGGGAGCTTGGCCAGCAAGCGCCGAAGCGGGTTGATTTTCCTGGATGTCGATTTCGTCCGAATCTTCCATGATGGTCTTTTCGTGATTGGTTAAAACAAACAAAAACGCTAGGGTAGGATGAACGATGCAATTCGTTTAACAGTCAGCCGTAGGCGTACTGCCAGCGAAAATGAGAACGCCTACGGCTGACTGTTAAACGACCTGATCAACCTTCCCTTACTCGCAGGGTGATCAATCGAGCTAGCCGATACAAATCACAGGATAACATCGATCGAACTTCGACGAAACGTGGCCAGACTATTGTCAATGCAACTTGAACTTTTGCGAACCAAGTTTAGCCACGAAAAGACACAAGAATCACAAAAGTAGAACCGTAATTCTTTGGTGATTTCAAGATCGAGCTCAAGCGTTCCTTTGTGGATTTTGTGCCTTTTTGTGGCTGAATGAACCGAACGCCATGTCTTTTGTCCAAATGTTCAGAATTACTCGGGTTTAGCTGCTACGTCGGGTATCGTGACAAGGTTCTTTCTTGTTCTTCTGAAAAACGAGTGCAAACCATGGCCCAAAGCAGTGCAGATATCAAATTGACCCAAGCCGTGATCAATAAGCTGGCGATGCGAGGGATTCGAACACCATGCAAGGTGACTGTCACGGTCGAAAGTGGTTTAGCAACTTTGACAGGAACGGTCACTCAAGCCCACCAAAAGATGGCCGCGACGTCCGCAGCATCGGGTACTTCGGGAGTCAAACGCGTTGTCAATCAACTCATAGTCAAAGCAGCGGAACGAGGGCAAAAAACTTAGGGCCTCAAGCCCGAAGGGGCGTTGAATTAGACTTGTCCTAGTAGCGGAAGTTGTAAAACTTCCTCGAGACTCGGTAAATCAGTCTATTGGGCAATCCACAGCATAGGTTCGCTATCGCTCAGAGAAAGACAACCTGGGACTGCCAATGTATAATAGCCGTCATCCTCCTCATCCCCCGGCTCCTTCGAGGCCGTCTTACCTACTATTTGGAATTGCTTGCAATTTCAACGGGAGTGCGAGGCTCCTGCCGAGCCAACGGTGCAAAGGTTCGGCAGGAGCCTCACCCTCCCGAGCAATGAATTGCTTAGGTAAACTTGTTGGAAACATGTTTACAGCGGTGGCCTCGCCCTCCCGATTTCACCCTGGCGTTTGGTGGGAGTCAAAAGTGAGACGCCCCTTCTCCTCCTGAGGACTTGGGACGAGAAGGGGAGGGAAAAACAAAAGGTCCAGAACATCGTGTTGCAACACTAAGAGAACGGTATGCTAGAAGTTTGTGTCGATACAGTCCAAGGAGCGATCGGAGCGGAAAAGGCCGGCGCAGATCGAATTGAACTCTGCTCCGCTTTGGAACTGGGAGGCGTCACGCCTTCCAATTCTCTGGTTTCTGCCGTTCGTGCCGCAATCCAATTGCCTTTCATTGTCTTAATTCGGTCAAGGGCTGGCGATTTCTTTTTCGACGCACAAGAACGCGATCTGATGATTGTTGAGGCGATGCAAGCCATCGAGCTAGGGGCAGAGGGTGTTGCCATCGGAGGGTTGACGCGCTCGCGCGAGCTCGACCTGCCGCTGCTTCGATCTGCCAGAGCCGCATTGCCAAAGAGTCAACTCGTAATGCACCGCGCATTTGATCACGTCCGAGATCCGCTTCGGGCTCTTGAGGAACTGATTGCAATCGGCTTCACACGCATCCTTACCAGCGGTGGCCCCAACTCAGCCCTGGAGGGAGTCATGGCCCTAAAGCTTCTGAATGAATCCGCACGGAATAGAATTGAGATTTTGCCTGCGGGTGGCGTCAATGACGACAACGCTGAGCAAATATTAACAACTTGTTGCACACGAGGCTTTGGTCAATTGCACGGCTCATTTCGTCAATCTCTGTTGCCGCGAAACGGTTATGCGTTCCCAGATCCAGCATCGATTTTGCGCACGAAAGCGGTTTTGTCTAACTTTAACCGTCTCGACGCGCATCGTTAGGTGACCGCTATTGGCTCACTGCAAATGAGCCCGAAGGGTTCTAGCTGCTTGTTCTGGAGTCACGGTGTTGATGTAACAATCCGAGCCCCATTCGAATCCGGCAACTTTGCTTAGTCGCGGTATGATTCGTAAACGCCAGTGATACGAATCTTCATGGCCACCGGCAAACGGGCTGGTTTGCAAGACGAAATTGTAGGCTGCCGACGGCTGGGCAGATTCTAGTGATACCAACGTTTTCTTGACGACAACAGCAAGATCGTCGCGTTCGGTTTCTGTGATTTCTTCGTATCGGCTTTTGTGCGTTCTTGGAATAATTGAGAAGCTGTATGGAAATCGAGAAGCGAAGGGACAAAGGGCAACGAAGTGCTCGGAACTGGTCAGGATCCGCTCTTGCCGCTCTTCCTCTTCGTTCATGACTTGGCAGATGTAGCAGCATCCGTATTTCTGCCGATGCAGCACCAGTCGCTGATTGACCTTTTCGATGTCCCGGGGGACAAAGTCAAGGCTGATCAACTGGCTGTGCGAATGATACAAGGATGCCCCCGCGTCCGAACCGTAGTTCTTGAAGATCACCGCGTACTTTAGGTCTCGCTGGGCCCGCCAATGATTCAAACGTCGACGATATGCTTCTAAAATGAGTGAGATGTGGTCTTCATCCAAATCCGTAATGCTATCGACGTGGATCGGTGATTCGATGATCACCTCATGTGCCCCTCTTGGTTTGTTGCGTTGAAAGAGGTGCTCTGCTTGTGCTGTTTGGACATGGCTTTGCGAAGAAAAACAAACAGCTCCGTCCATATCAAGCGGAATGGATTGAGAAGCCATGAGAGAGTGAGGCATCTCAAATCTTGGCGAATCCAACCGAGCAGATTCGAGCTGTTCCGAATCAAGCGCCGGGATGGCAGGGAATTTATTCGGAACAACTCGCACTTGCCATGAATGTCGCAAGCGAGACGATGGATGCTGCTTGCGACTGCTCGAAGTTTCGTCGAAATCGTTTTCTGGCAAAACGAGCGTGGGACTGGGCGTTTCGTGTTCGTGGCCACAACAGAACGGGCATTCGATCAATTCATTGGCCATAACAGGCACAGCTTGGCGATATTGATCAGGGCGTTCTTCGCGATTTGGAGCAAATATAACCCAACGATCCGATAACCAATCGTAACGTGTTTCGTTCATGGGTATTTGGGCTCTCTAGAGTCGACCCTCTATGGCTGCCAACTCGCGGGCTCGGCGGTAGGCGGATTCGTAGGCGGATGCACTGTTGGTCCACGACCAATCTTGCGTCATTCCGGTAACCACCAGTGTAGCCCAAACTTTGGGTTCACGCGAATAGGTATCTATCCCGCGTTGCACACATTCTTTTAGAGACTCAAAATCATAGTTTTGGAAGGAAAAACCGGTGGCCGTTCCCGTCGCCAAACTTGCCTCATTCAGGTTTTTCACCGTATCAATCAAGCCGCCCGTGGCATGTACGATCGGTACCGTTCCATAGCGAAGGCTGTAAAGTTGATTCAATCCGCAGGGTTCATATCGACTTGGCATCAAAAACATGTCGCTTCCGGCTTCAATTTTGTGGGCCACCGGATCGGAAAACTCCAATCGCACAGCCACACGGTCCGGTCGACGCCGAGCCAATTCGGACAATGCATTGGCAAACCTAGTTTCGCCATTACCCAAAATAACCCATTGCGCATCCATCGAATCCACGGTCTGCTCCAGGAGAGGCTTGACCAAGTCCCAGCCTTTTTGCTCAGCCAATCTGCCGATCAACCCAATTAGCGGTACATCCGCTCGTTCCGGTAGACCGACGAGTCGTTGCAGATCACTTTTGTTTTGAGCCTTGCCCGCCTGCCAGTTGTCAACGCCGTATTGCTGGGCCAAATGAGTATCATTTCGAGGGTCCCAAACTTCGTAGTCGACACCATTAACAATTCCGGCGATCCGATTTCCTCGAATTCGAAGCGTACCGTCCAAGCCGCAACCGAAAGCTGGGGTCTGAATCTCCATCGCATACGAGGGACTCACCGTGGTCACGTAGTCAGAAAAAGCAATGCCAGTCTTCAGCAAATTGAGATCGCCGTAAAACTCCATTTGCTGCCAATTGAAGTACTGCCAGTCCATGGCGGTCAAGCCCATGTCGTGTTGCCAGTAACGACCTTGATAGGCCAAGTTATGAATCGTCATTACCGACGCGGCATTTCGATACCACTGGAGTTCGCGGAAGTTCGTCCTGTGATAAGCCGGAATCAAACCTGCTTGCCAATCATGGCAGTGTATGATGTCAACCGGCAGCCGAAGTCGCTCGATGGCCTCGACCACGCAGCGAGAAAAGAAGCAAAACCGCTCGCAGTTGTCTCGATAGTCGCCACGGTAGTCGCCGTAGAGTTGATCGCGATCAAAGTAAAGTGGCTGATCCACGAGATAGACATCAACCGAACCATTTCCAAGCGTCGTTTTGAGAATTCGAGCAGCCATCGGCCGCCCTGCCATATCCACGACAAAAGAAATATGGGTATCCACCATGGGCAATCCACATTCCAAGGCCCGTTTGTAGGCAGGAATGAAGATACTGCATCGGTGTCCTTGCTCGGCAAGTTTGAGAGGCAAGGTTCCGCATACATCCGCTAGTCCGCCTGTTTTAGCAAACGGAATCGCTTCCGCAGCAGCCATCACCACATGCATGGTTCACTATCTTCATGGTTGGGGGGGTCTTGTTCGTGGTACTCTTTAAGGCTTTCCGCCGCCATGGAGCCTCGAGATTTCTACCTGCTATCATAGCATATCTTGAACGACATCGTCGCAAAGGGTTTTGTCAAATGCGAATCAAGACGAGTGGAAGCGGGCCAATTCACGTTTGTCAACACCAGTACTCGCAGAATGGGGGGAAAAAAGGAATTGCAAAATTGTTGCCAAGTTGATCTTGGATGGGACATAATCCACGGTCTATAATCCCGCCCCCTCATCGATACGAATCATTCGATCCCTACAACGCAAGGTTTACCTCGTGCTTTCGATCCGACCGACAGTTGCCGAGCATGCTTTCTACGTTTTTGGAAGATCCATTCACCCCGAGCTTTTTAGCATCTATCGAAGTCGTTCCATCGACCGCAGCAAATACGCAGCCAAGATTGACATCACTAGCGATGGCCATGTCGTGACCTTCAATTCGCGTTCGGTCGTGATGACCGAAGTCGTTTGTTCATCAAAGCAATTGCTTCCACAGAAGCGACGTTTGGTCGGCTCCAACCTCAAAGGGAAGAATGTCGAGCAAGTCGATCGTAAGCAAGGCGTGACCTACCATACGCAGTTTGAATTGGAGCACGTCTCGTCCGATATGTTCTGGATGCTTCACAATCAACTGCAATCGAGCGAATGCGAAAACGAATTGGTCCATTCCTTTGACTCAAGCGGACGCATTGCTTTTGGAGCTGTCAGCTTCGTCCATATCGAAGAACGAGAACGTCAACTGCTCGTCCAAGCTTTCCATACCTTTCCAGACGACTGCGCGATCGTAAAGTCTGTTTCAACCTTCTGCGCCTCTTAGGCGAACGCCAGCTTTGTCTATACCGGGAGGGTTCGGCTCCTGCCGAACCGTTGCAAGGCTCGGCAGGAGCCTCACCCTCCCGAGCAATGAATGACTTAGGTAAACTCGTTGGAAACATGTTTACAGCGGTGGCCTCTCCCTCCCATTGGAATTCTTGGCTGGTTGTCTCCAGCCTGCCGCACGCCTTAAGCATATCGCTATTTGTTTTAGCCAATGAGCCATTGGGCGATAGCCCCGGTTTTCTAGGGCTCGACATTCGTCGAGAACCGCTACTAACGCCCACCGGCTTATTTTTGGGATCTGTCCACACTGGCCAAGCCCGAGAATCACGAGTATCTTTGATAGTTGGGTATCAAGTACTTTTCTGCTCCACCATTGAATCTAAAGTCATATGCCAAATCTCACTGTTGAAGGAATCGGAACGTTCGAAGTTCCCGCCGGTAAACGACTCGCTGCTGCGCTTCGCGAAGAAGCGGGCACTGATCAATTGCACGCTTGCGGTGGCAAAGCTCGCTGCACGACTTGCCGTGTCGAGTTTGTCTCCGGTGAACCAGACAAAATGACGGTTGCTGAAAAGCAAGTTTTGGCCGCCAAAGGAGCGACCGAAGTTCGACTCAGTTGCCAGATCCAATGCGATAGCGACATGTCGGTTCGCGTCATCAGCCGCTTAGAGGGAAGCGGTCGTAAAGACTGTGGCTCGCCACTAGCCGAGAGCCTGGAACCCGTTCCTGTCGAGTGGACGACGAAGAAATAAAGCTATAGTACAACCAATTTATTTGAGAACGCAAATTACTGAGCCGCGGGCGCGCTAGCGCGGATTATTCACACGCTCAAGCGTGAGTCGCAGGCTTGGTTTGGTAACCCGAAGCGTGAGCGAGGGAATACAATCAAATCCCTCTAGCGCCCGCGACTCATCTTGTACAAAGCAACTGCCATACGGCTTAAACCTCTTCAACTGAACTGCGAGCGAGATCAAAATGTGCGGAATTGCGGGTGGAGTTTGGTCGCATGACGCACAAGGACTGACTGTTGATGAGCTGAATCGAATGACCCAGTCGATCGCTCATCGTGGTCCCGATGGTCAAGGGCACTTGCTCATCCCCCCCAAAACGGATCCTTCTATCATCGATGGACATCCGTCGCCTGGTGTTGCACTCGGCTTTCGTCGCCTCTCGATTATCGACTTAGCACTTGGCCATCAACCTCTGGGTAATGAGGATGGCACAGTCCAAATCGTCTTCAACGGCGAGATCTACAACTACCAACAGATTCGACATCGGCTCGAAGGTAGCGGCCACACGTTTCGGTCACAATCGGACACCGAAACGATCGTCCATTTGTACGAAGACTTAGGGGTCGATTGTTTCTCGCATCTCAATGGTATGTTCGCCTTGGCGATCTGGGATAGCCACAGAGACCGACTTGTACTCGCCCGAGATCGACTTGGGAAAAAACCGCTCTACTACACCCTTCAAAATGGTCGCTTGCTGTTTGCGAGCGAGCTCAAAAGCTTGATGACACTGCCCGGCATCGACAGGCAAATTGATCCAGGTGCCATCGATCTCTTTCTTACTTACCAATACATTCCGCATCCTCATTCGATCTACCGCGGCATTCATAAACTTCCGCCTGGGCACTACGCGGTTTTCGAAAACGGCACATTGAAAATAGAGAAGTATTGGAACGTCGATTGGTCCAAAGAAACTCCCATCGATCGGCCAGCAGCCTCGGCGCAATTGCGAACGCTGCTGTCGGACGCCATTCGATTGCGGCTTCGGAGCGATGTGCCCTTGGGCGCGTTTTTGTCCGGAGGGATTGACTCGTCGCTTGTGGTTGCCATTGCACAACAGCAGTTGGATACACCGATTCAAACGTTTTCGATTGGCTTTTCGGAAGCAGACTTCGATGAAACCCATTTTGCCAAAATGGTTGCGGATCATGTTGGAACCAAGCACGAGCGTTTTGAAGTTACCCCGGATGCCATGAGCATCTTGGATCAATTGGTGAACCAATACGATGAGCCTTTTGGAGATTCGTCTGCCGTTCCAACGTGGTACCTGTCTGAGATGACACGCAAGCATGTGACGGTCGCACTTAGTGGCGATGGTGGAGATGAACTTTTTGGCGGCTATGAACGCTATCGGGCATTGAAGCTGAGCGGCCAGTTGCAATCGTGGCTACCGGTTCATTGGCTGAACCAAACATGGCTGATGAAACGTCTTCCGGATTCCAATGCTCGACGATCATTCTTGCGTCGCGTGCGTCGATTCTGCGAAGCCTTAGGCCAGCCGCCGATCGATCGCTATATGAATTGGATTCAAATCTTCGGGGAAGCCAGTCGCTTGGATTTGTATCAAGAGTCGTTTATCGAACAATTACCCGATCGAAACCCAGTCTCTTTTTTAGCAGACGCGTGGCGAAACGCGGGCAAGCGGGATTTGCTGAGTTGTGCATCGACCGCGGATCTTCAGACGTATGTGCCATGCGATTTGATGACCAAAGTGGATATCGCGTCGATGGCCAATTCGCTTGAGGCGCGTCAGCCTATGCTCGATTATCGCTTGGTGGAGTGGGCCGCTTCTCTGCCGTCGCATTTGAAACTGCGAGGCAAACAAGGCAAGCGCTTGCTGATGGATACGTACTATGATCTATTGCCCAAGGAGATTTGGCATCGCCCCAAGATGGGCTTCGGCGTACCTATCGCCAAATGGTTCCGAACGTCGTTGCGAGACAGGACCTACGATGCGTTGCTTGGCACGGACGCGGTCTGTCATCAGTATTTCCGGCGAGAGGCCATAGCAAACTTGGTAGACGAACACATGTCGGGCCGCGGCAATCAAGCGTATCGGCTTTGGAATTTGCTGTTTCTGGAGCTTTGGTTGCGCAACAACAAAGCAGCGAGTTGAGCAATAAATCGCAGCCCAATCTGCGATTGTGCCCGATTCAAAAAGTCTCCTCTGGTTGGACGAGAAGAACTACATTCGATTGGAACGAGGTGAAATGGTATACGAAGGCAACAACCTATCCTACGCGAGTTTCGAATCGCGGATGGATGGCGAATTCGTACGTAAGGGCGATGCGTCCGAAATGCCGCTTACCGCAGGAGCAACCTTCCTTCGGCTTGAGCGACGCGGAGGAATGGTTTACGCGGCCACCAGCGTGGATGGTATCCAATGGTTGTCGATGGAGCCAATTGAAATCGAACTGCCGAAGATGGTGTCCTTGGGTGTTGCAGCCGGGCACAACACGTCCTCTCCATTTGAGGCCGTGTTCGAGGACTTCAAGGTCTTCGTTGAGAACTAAAGAGGCAGGCCCATCGGGATACTATGCACGTGGCCATTTGCTTTACTGGTCAATTAGCCGGCGGGCGCTAGCCCCGGTTTTCCGGTGTACTCGACGAGGCGGAGCCTCGAAAGCAGTGCGTTCCAAGGCAGAGCCCTGGAGCTAGGGCTTTCAGGCAACGGATCGTGCCGACGTGCTTCGTCACCTACTACAGCTACCAAAAGCGATTGAGGACAATCGCTTTACTCTTCTTCATGGCTTGCCAATATCAAGTGGAAATGTTGGATTCTCTGAAACCTCGCGATGAAGTAGCTCTTCGACATGCGCGATGAACTCAGCATTGACGGCTGAGGTATCTTTCGATTCCGAGAAGTCTTTTGCTAAGTCATAGACTTCCCAGGGGCCGGCTTTCTTTGTCTTGAGACCCTGCCGAACGGCTTTCATTTTGCCGATGGTCACTGCGACTTGGCCGCCGTATTCTGGAAACACCCAAATCATGGGCTTACGATTCTCAAGGATTTTGCCAAAGGTAAGCGTCGGCCATAAACTATCGCCATCAAGACCATCGGGTTTCTCAAGACCCGCCATGTCGCACAACGTCGGGAACCAATCCGCGAAATAAGACGGGCTTTCGTTCCTTGTTCCAGGATCAATGCGACCTGGCAGTTTTGCAATCATCGGCACACGGATGCCACCTTCGTACACACTCCCTTTGTATCCTCGCAAGCCTGCTGTGCTGTTGAAGAACTTCGGGTCCACACCCCCGATATGGAAATGCGAATCGGGTTGGCCTGGATGCGTCGTCCCGTTATCGCTAGTGAAAACGACGAGCGTATTTTCAGCAACTCCGGCTCGATCGAGGCTTTGCATGACTCGACCGACGTAGCTATCCAAGTCGCTGATCATCGCAGCGTAGGCGGCCCTTGGTCTTGGGTGCGGTAGATACGAGCACTCCCCTCGATACGCTTGGACGTCCCATTCGAGCGGAAATCGATCGACCGATGCTTTCGGCGGGTGCATTGCTACGTGGGGCTCGATGAAGGGTAAATAGAGAAAGAATGGTCGCTCTCGATTCGAGTCGATGAACTTCTCCGCCTCAGCAATCATCAAGGCTGGCGCGTACGCTTCGCCGATCCAATCGTCCAATTGTACTACCCCGTCCGGCTGCTTGCGATTACCTGGAATAGGCTTGCTGTTGATCACGATTTGTTCTGCATTGCGCCATAAATGCTTTGGGTAATAGCTGTGTGCGACCGCTTGGCAATTGTAGCCAAAGAAGAGATCGAAACCTTTTCGATTCGGATCGCCTGTGCTCCCGACAGGCCCAAGCCCCCATTTCCCCATGGCTCCCGTTGCATAGCCAGCTCGCTGAAAAACTTGAGCGATTGTAAGTGCCTGTTCGGTGATCGGATGTTGCCCTTCTGAAAATTGCGGGAATGCGACCTTGGCTTGCTGGTTACCCCGTATTTCGGCATGCCCAAGATGCTTGCCAGTCATCAGAACGCAGCGTGACGGCGCACAAACCGGCGCTCCGCTATGATGGTTGGTGAAACGCATGCCCTGCGAAGCGAGCCGATCAATGTTCGGTGTCGGTATTTTCGTTTGGCCATAGCATCCGAGTTCCCCCCACCCCAAATCGTCGGCCAAGATGAACACGACATTTGTTTTGCCGGTCGGCGCGGATTCATTTCCAATTGCGTTATTGAGTAAGTACAAGCAACATAAAGCAAAAACCAAACTCGGGTAAAGTAGCCGTAGCATTGTGATGGGAGGGGTAGCTAAAAAACGCATAAGAAATGGAGCCGAAATAAACATTCGATTTTCTTTCGTCTTCTTTCGTTTCTTTCGGCGAAAACATCTTGGAAATTGATCTGGGCTTGGAACGAGCATTTTGTTGTCTCTTTGACGTTTTAGAATCCCGGTCGCGGGTACGCGATCGTCGCGGAGCGACGACCGACAATGTCGCCCTTCGCTCTGCGAAGGCAGCGTGCGGCAAGACCCAGGCAGAGCCAGGGGACGAGTTCCAACGCTACTTTCGCAAGTCAAGACAAATATCTTACTCGCAAACCGACGCCAACGTTTCGACTATAATGTCGATCCCCGTCCTTAGTCACCCTCCTGGAGTTCTGCGATGAAAATGGTCCCTTCCCGTGTTCGCTTGTTGACGCTTGCTGCTCTCTTTTCACTGGCCCAGACGCCGCCCACTCAGGCCCAGACAGCCACTCAGGGCAAAACACCCATCCAGGCCAAAGCCCCCGAAGACCAAGCTCCTTGGTTGCCGCTATTCAACGGCAAGGATCTATCGGGCTGGGTGCCCGTAAACGTGTCACCTAAAACATTTACCGCTCGCGACGGAATGATTATTTCGACCGGTAAGCCGACCGGTGTCATGCGAACCGAAAAGATGTACGAAAACTGCATCGTTGAGCTTGAGTGGCGACACATGAAGGAAGGCGGAAACGCCGGACTGTTTCTCTGGGGCGACGGTGTCGCAGCGCCGGGTATCCCGTTCACTCGCGGGATCGAAGTTCAAATCCTCGACAACGCTTACAATGCCAAAGGAAAAAACGAGTGGTTCACAACCCACGGTGACATTTTCCCTATCCACGGTGCGAAGATGACGCCAGCTGGTAAGGTCGCATTGAGCGGCGTGAGGAGCTTCCCATCCGAAGAATTGTCTAAGAGTTCGCCTGAGTGGAACCACTATCGTGTCGTCGCCAATGATGGTGAAATCCGATTGAGCGTCAACGGAAAAGAAGTCTCCGTCGGCAAGAGCTGCTGGCCTCGCAAAGGCTATATCTTTTTGGAGTCCGAGGGTTCGGAGTGCCATTTCCGTAACCTTCGCATTCAAGAACTCCCCTCGACCAAAGCGACTGACGCGGAAACCGCGATTTCAGGCGAGGGACGCGTACCTCTTTTCACGGGCATCGACTTGGACAACTGGAAAGTTCCAGAGGGAGACAATGGTCACTGGAAGGTCGCTGGTGAAGTATTGGACTACGATGGCGAAAGCGAAGCCAAGGGAGAAAAATCACTTTGGTCGGAACGCGAATACGAAAACTTTCAATTGATCGTCGACTGGCGAATCAAAGAGACTCCATATACGAATCCTAACGCCGCCCAAATATTGGCGGATGGTTCTGAAGCGGTTGACGCGGACGGCAAGCCCATCAAGTTATCGATCCCAGATTCCGATTCAGGCATTTTGTTGCGAGGAAGTTTAGCGCATCAAGTGAACATCTGGTGCTGGCCCATCGGATCGGGTGAGATGTATGGTGTTCGCCGGGACATGAAGATGCCGAAAGAAGTTCGAGCAGCCGTAACTCCCAAAATGAAAGCGGATAAACCGATTGGCCAATGGAATCGCTTTGAAATCACGGTTCGCAAAGAGACCGTTACCGTGGTCTTGAATAACGAGACCGTCATCTCCGAAGCGACGATCCCTGGAATACCGCTCCGAGGCCCCGTCGGATTGCAACACCACGGCAGCAAAAAAGATGGCAAGTGGACAAGTCCGCCCGCCCTTGTTCAGTTCCGCAATATCAGCATCAAAGAACTTCCATGAACCGGCAAGAAAGGCGTGCCGTCTGGCGATCTGGAATCGTCTGGCTTTCGCATTGATGCCGTCTAGAGGATGGACGAGACCAATAAAATGCCGCGACGCGAACCAAACACTACTTCGGCGTGGCTAAAAAGATTACCTAACTTTTTGATATAATCCCTTGGTAGTAGGCACATTCCATGTGCCGCAACCAACCCAACTTCCTTCCTCAATGAACATCCACCTCATGCGTCTACACCGATTCGTCTGTATCGCTTCTTTGCTTCTACTGCAAACCGCCAACGCACAAGCTGACAACTGGCCTCAATGGCGTGGCGTGCAAGGGGACGGCATTTCTAAGGAGAAAAATATTCCGACCAAGTGGAGCAAAACCGAAAAAGTTGCTTGGCGAACACCGATGCCTGGCCAAGCAGGTGCAACACCATGCGTTTGGGGCGATCGGATCTATACGACCAGCGCCGAAGGAACCGATCTGGTCGTGCTTTGTTTAAATACGGTGGACGGAAAGATATTGTGGAAACAAAAAGTGGGTGAAGGGAATCAAGACGCGAGGTCCGGCGAAGGCAATTCAGCGTCACCATCGCCATCAACCGATGGCGAACACGTTTGGGTCTTCTTCGGCACAGGTGCACTTGCTTGTTATAGCAAAGACGGAAAGGAAGTCTGGAAGTTCAATGTTAGCGATCGCTTTGGCAATCTAGATATCCAGTTCGGCATGACTTCCACTCCGGTGCTTGATGGCGATGGGCTCTATCTGCAACTCATTCACGGTCGCATGAAACAAGGCGATCAGTCCCGAACAGGCAAAGTCGTTAAGCTCGAGAAGTCAACGGGGAAGACAGTCTGGGAAGTGGACCGTGTGACCGATGCTCAGTTCGAGTGCAAACACTCGTATGCATCCCCATTCATCTACGATGACAAAAAGTCGAAGGTTCTGGTCGTACATGGTGCGGATTGCACAACGGGCCATGATTTAGCAACGGGCAAGGAACTTTGGCGATTTGGGACACTCAATGGTCCGACCGCGCTCAACCCAAAGCCGAACGATATTACTTTTCGATTCGTTGCATCCCCTTGTGTCGATCCCAAGAGCAACACCATTATCATCCCGACGGCCAAGGAAGGACCTGTAATTGCGGTTAAGGTTTCTGAGTTGCAAGGTGATAGCTCCGCAAAAACATCGGCTGTCGTTTGGAACTTGCCCAGAACACCAGACGTTTCGATTCCGCTTGTGATCGATGGGCTTGTCTACATGTTGAACAAGGACGGCAAATTACAATGTGTGGAATTGGCGACAGGTAAAGAGGTTTACACGAATCGCACCTACACTGGCCAGCACAGAACGAGTCCGTTATACGCGGATGGCCATCTCTATTTCGGCTCGAATGACGGTCATTTTACGGTAGTCAAAGCAGGCAAAGATTTTGAGATTGCCAGCACGATGGAGATGGGCGAAGCGATCACCGCGTCAGCAATAGTATCGAATGGCACCTTGTATATCCGATCCTACGAAGCGTTGTACGCGATCCGAAACTGAATGGCACAGCATCTCATGAGTTGCGGAGCAACGGCATGCGCAAAACACGATACCTTTTGCGCACTTCGTATCTACGATAGCCTTTTTTCGGCTAACGTTCAAAAAATTCGGCGATCCTGCCGACACCAAGCTGGAATTTGAACGTTTAGTACCCCAAGCATGTTGCGAACTAGGGATCGAGGCCCGTGTTCGCTGTGAAGTATTTGCAGGTACTCGTCGAAGGTGGATCTCCTTTGTCTCCCTAATTCATTGGTTTGAACGTCGGACCACCAGAATGCGGTTATTGTAACTGTCGGTGATGGTCAGTTCGCTTGTTTTCGGATGGATCGTTACTCCGTGTGGACGTGAGAGTTGGCAAGCTGTGGGTGGGCCGCCCACACCATCCTTGCCAGCGACTCCTGTACCAGCAACCCGCGTCAGGGTGCCATTGATGGGGTTGTAGCGACGTACAAGATGGTTCTCGGCATCGGCGATAATCACCCGGTTATCGAAATCCACGCATAGATGCTTTGGGCCGTTCATCATGGCTTCGGTTGCTGGTTCTTGTAGCGATGTCTCGGTTCCCTTCTTGCCGGTCGCGTTGACCAGGGTTTCAATCGTGCCGTTGGGCCGAACCACCCGGAGCGCATTTCCATTGCGTTCTAGAATGTAGAGGTTGCCCAGTCGATCTTCGGCGACCGCTCTCGGATCGACTAAAGGCGAATCTATTGCGGCCGCTCCATTTAGCGGAATGCCCTTGGTACCGTTTCCTGCGACGATGGTCGATTTCCCCGTTTCTAAATCCAGTCGATGGATGCGCTGCAAGTCGGCAATATAAAGTTGTTTGCCCGACGTACTCATAGAAATGCAATACGGACCTGCGGCTTTTGCTTTGTCGAGCGAAACTTCGAAGCCTTTTTGCGAATCAACCAGATTGGTCTTTGGATCCACTTCGCGAATGCGCCCATTCCAAGTATCTCCAATAAGAATACGTCCATTGGGCCGAATGGCTAAGTTGTGCGGACCATTGAATCGGGCGGATAATGCCGGCCCGCCATCCCCCTCGAAACCAAGTTGGCTTTGACCAGCAACGTGCGATAATATCCCAGCTTTATCCACTTTCAATAGCCGATTGCCAGAGGCCATTTCTATGATCCACATCTGACCGGTCGCATCGAAAGCCGTGCCGAATGGCTCTTTCAGTAAGGCTTGCGTTGCCGGTATGTCGACTGCATTTATTTGTCCGCCCGCCAGCAATTCGATCTTCTCCTGACCATAGGAGCGATCGGTGACGAACAGCGCCGACGACAGCCAAACGGTGAGTGCTGCGAACGGTATGAGGAAATTTAGATTCATGTTTATTCTGCGAAAGTGTTGCACGGCTCACCACAGACCAATTCACTTCTTTCAGTGTGGCGAGGATCTTTGGTTGCGAAGATTCATTTATGGGGCCTGCTGGTAATCGGAACTCGCGGTGAGCTTGCCGCTACGCACGTTTGCAAACCAAGCTGTCGTACCAGCTGGCAAAGTGCCAGTTACCAGCCACGTATCCCCCTGTTTCGTTAACGTAGCAGGAGTCTCGATCCACTTTCGACTGCCGGTAAAGCCGGTATCGGTCGTCGTAACGAGCACACCAACGTCAAGTGACTTTGTGGACATGAACTCACATTCAACTATGCCATTTGTATGCTTTCGTTTGGATTGTACGCACCATGGCTTGCCATCGCGAACGACACTATCGGCGAACGCATAGCTATCGGGCAAGTTCCAAGGTGGTTCGTGCCCATGCCCCATGCGAGGAATCAACGAAACCATATGCGGCCCAGGTGCTGCATTGTAATTCGCTGCATGACTGTCCAATGGAAAGTGCGTCTCCTCGGGCCATGAAAACCAAAGCGTCGGCATCGTGGCTCGATTCATACGCACCATCGGATCCCAGACTTCACGATACAGAGAATTCTGACCAAGAGCCTTGCCGTACTGGTTGTCCGAATCATACAAATGACCACAACCATAAGTCGGAATTGCGAATGCAAACCGGTCGTCAATTCCAATGACCGTGCTGGCAATAACGCCACCCCATGAGATCCCCATCAAGCCAACTTGGCTCGAGTCTACTTCAGGCAACGATCGCAAGAGAGAATTTGCAAGTACCGTATCCGCGACGGCATGGTACATCCATTGATCTTTCAGCGAAACTCCTGAGTCCGCGTAGATGCCTTTGCGATTCGGACCAGGCCATGCATGCCGCTTCCAACCCGCTGGATTGTCTGGCCCCTTGAATGCAGCATCAACTGTATCTGTTTGCCCTTCGACAGCAATACTGATCGCTGCATAGCCACGCTCGTTCCACTTCCGTACCCACTCTTTGAACGCAGTGCCACCACCGCCATGCAAGAGCACGACGGCAGGCACTTTGCCTGTTCGATTCTTGGGAATTCCCAGCCATGCAAACACCTTCGTCGGTTTCCCCTGCCACGGTAAGGCGTCGTAAAAAATCGCTTTGAGTTCGCCATCGTCTGCGAACCCGTCGGCGGCATTCATTTCTGGTGCAACTGTCAATCTACTCAAAGCGAGAACTTGCTCTTGCTCTTCGTTTCGCTGCTTTTTACTGGCTGTCGTAGGGTCGTATTGTGAGTTCACCTCATTGGGTAGCAATGCATCCGTACTATTTTGCCAAGCAATCAAATCGTCGAGCAGCTCATCGCGTTTGCCTGGATTCTTCGACACAAGGTTGTTTCGCTCGCCAATATCCGTCGCAAGATCATAAAGTTCAATCGCTTGGTTCGTTTCTATCTTGTCACGACCGCCATCGAGTTGCCACTCTTCGTGGTACATATGTAGCTTCCAATCACCCTTGTGGATAACACTAACCGGACGACTTCGGAAACCGGTTCGCACATCCAACTCGCGTCCGCGGATAACGGGAGCGTCTAAGTAGCCAGGAAAGTGCCAGAAGATCGATTTTCGATTTAGAGTCCCGTTACCTTTGAGCAAGGGCAAGAGGCTTTCGCCGTCGAGCGTTTTGCCTTCGGGCACCTTTGCATTTGCCGCAGCAAGAAAGGTCGGAAACAAATCGATGTTGACGACAGGCTCTTTGCAAACGCTTCCAGGTTGGGTAACACCCGGCCAACGGACGATAAATGGCTCGCGAATTCCACCTTCGTAGTAACATCCTTTGTTGCCGCGGAGAGGTTCTTGGGAGGACTGCTGCGTCCCTCCGTTATCGCTTGTGAAAACGAGTAACGTGTTCTGATCCAAGCCGAGTTGCTTGAGTTTGGCTATGAGGATGCCGACACTTTCGTCTAAGTCGTAGGTGCAAGCTGCGTAAAGGGGATTGCTATGTTGCGAACCGGGCTTCTTGGCCTTGAATTTGGTAAGCGTTTCCGGTCTCGCTTGGAGTGGACTGTGGATCGCATGGTGAGCTAGGTAGCAGAAGAAAGGCCCCTTCCGGTTGGCTTCGATGAACTCGCAAGCTTTCTGCGTTAACGAGAATGCCCCTTTCGGATCGGCATTAAGACCATTCTTTTTCGTTTCGCCCCCCTCACTTTCTCGGTCATCGCCGGACGTCTCAGCAGATACGTCAAACCCTTGCTGCTTCGGCTTGGCGCCGTCTTTTCCGCCTAGATGCCATTTGCCAAAATGTCCGGTCGCGTAACCCGCCGATTTCAACGCATCGGCGAACGTGACGTTTTCTACCGGCAGACCTGATTTGTTAGAAATCGGAACAAGGCGTTGCTGCAGCTTCGGGCCGCGATCTGTGCTGCCAACCGCGTACACGTGATGACGGGGTGTGTACGTGCCCGACAGCAAGCAAGCACGACTGGGCGCACAATTCCCGGCTGCAGCATAAGCGGACGGAAATACCATTCCTTCCGTAGCAAGGCGATCCAGGTTGGGTGTTTCCATGAAATCACTACCTTGGTACCCGACGTCCTTCCAACCAAGATCGTCGGCAAAGATCAATACAATATTCGGCCGAGAGTCCGCAGCACACTTGGCGGCTTCGAGAAAGATTGCAAACACTGCCACGACGACAAACAAAAAAAACCGATTGAAATCTTTCATAATCCTGCCCAATTGTTCAAAGCAAATCGTTGCGACGCATCTAATATTGTAACACCAAGCGAATCGTGTTCATTGCGACAACGGTCAGTTATCTCCGGTGCATAAACGATTGAGGACAATCGTTCGACACTTTCCACACCTCTAGGCATCCTTTACCGTTACTGCAATCGATTCGATTGCTGCGTGACCGCCTTTTCGAAAAGGCCGTGGAAGGGGTTGGGCATTGCCTTTTTCGTCGATTGTCCTGCATCGAAACGTATACTCTCCCGGTCCAACACCTGGAAGCACCACCGCCCAATGCGCATTGGTGAAACGCATTGGCCAAGATTTTGGTTTTCCATTCCCATCAATGCCATGTGTAATTGCGGGCAATTTCTCATCAACGAGTCCGTCCCAACGTTGGGGTGCTGCTAGCATTTGCGCATCGCTCCAAGAGCATTGAGTGAAGTGAGGATCGCTCTCGCTTCGCACCAACGTTTTGGATTCCAATGAAACTTCCACTCGCGCCAATCCCGATGCTCCGACTTGAGCGTAACCGGAAATTGGAATGGGTTCACCAGCCTTAACCTCCTTCGGAATAGATAGCGTTGCAGCATACGTCTTGAGCATACTATCGACGTCGTTGTTTTGCTCTGCGTATGTGTCATTGGCATGGGCAAGATTCGTCAACACAACATGCGACAACCACTTGATCGACTTAAAACCGTACGCCTCAGGCACGACCATTCGAACCGGCCCGCCACGTTCGGAATCGAGCCACTCGCCATTCAGCTTATAACACAAAATCACAGGTGGCAAATCAAACGGATCTTCCAACACACGTCCGATAGGTAGCGAACTACGAAAAATTTGTTTTGGATCGTCATTGTGGTACCCATGATAGTGCACCCTCCGAATATTCTCTTTGGGTTGGGTCAGCCAAATCACTTCTCGCAGCGGAACGCCTTCCCACAGCCCCATCCCAAGCGGGCAGCCTAAATTCAAACAGGTCATTACTTTCAGGAAACGTATTGAGTGCTTTTCTCCAAGCTTCAGCAATGCATCAAAATCGAGGGCAGTGCCATCTGCCTTGCTCAACTGCTTGCCAACCGAGGCTGGGTGGTCAGGGTCCGAAAGAATTTCGAGCTTCCAAGTCTCACGCGTCAATCCGACGGAACGTTTCTTTTCCTCCGAGAGGGAATGGGGTAACGGTTTCCCTCGCGAGACGTCGCGGAATTCGTCCTGGGGTGTGAGATAGGGTTCGCGACGAGCGCCAGCTTTGTCCGGCTTCTGTTTCTTTGGGGGAGTGGCTGTCACGTTATCGCCTGCCAACGCCAATACGGCTGTCGGAGTGAGAGCCACGCCACATAACCCAAGCTGCAAAAAGTACCTTCTCGCGAGGGAAATGTGTTCGTCAGCGAATTCTTTATGGTCCATCGCAATCCTCAGGAAGAAAATTGGGCCTCAAGGCGGATCGAGTGTTTCGTGGTAAAGGCTTTGACAATGATCAATGATTCTCGCTATCACTCCACGAAGACGAACTCGTTGAGACTCAGAATGGATTGGCACCAATCGGTGAGCGCTAACTCATGCCCGTTTGGCTCACCGGAGGTAATGTAGTCCGCTTGTTGTTGGCCAATAAAGTCGATCGCGATCGTTGATTCTAAGGCCGTCGGGCTTCGTGACAAACACTCGCGGTACACGGCACGCACTTGTGCCTCAAGATCACTGCCCGCTCCCTTGGCTTTGCCAGCCAAACCCTCGGCATACTCTCGAACGATTGGGCTGTTTAGCATTAGTAGCGCCTGCGGTGCGACAGTCGTGTTGCTTCGGATCGCTAAGTCCTGCAACGTGTCTGGAGAGTCAAAGAGACTCATCATCGGAATCAACTGACTACGCTTTACGAAAAAGTAAATGCTTCGACGATTCATTTTCATGTCCAATGTTCCGGCACCGAACTGCTTCGCGTCTAGCTTGCCGCTCACCGACAACAGCGAGTCTCGGATGATCTCTGCCTCTAGCCGACGTGGAGTGAATCGCCAAAGCATTGTGTTGTCGTGATCGGCCAACAATCTTGCCGAGTCGCCCTTCGAGGATTGACGATAGGCTGCTGATAGCATCATCTGCTTATGCATCTCCTTGAGTCTCCAACCGCCACGAATCAGTTCGCTTGCCAGATAATCCAGTAGTTCGGGGTGCGTCGGCCGAGCACCTTGCGTGCCGAAGTCGCTTGGGGTGGCGACGAGCCCACTTCCAAAGTGATGTTGCCACAAGCGATTGACGATGACTCTCGCTGCGAGCATGCCCGCTCCGTTATCGGTGTCCGTGAGCCAGTTGGCCAATGCCGATCGACGAAAGCTCGTCGTTGCCCCGGACGGTGGAGCCGAAATCCAATGATTCGGACCATCGGTGTGTTTGGTTAACACTGTCAAGAATCGCGGTTCAGCCTCGGATGTCTTCTGATTTGGGTCACCTCGTTTGAGGATAAATGTCTTCTCGTAGAAGTCTGGGCCTTGCGTGTGCAGCCGGACTGCCGGTACCCCCTCACTGGAAATGAGCATCTTGACCAATGTTGGTTTCGGCTTCGCGGCTGCATGCATCTCAACGGCCTTAGCCAAAGCCTTTCGGACTTCATCGCGCGTCTTGTACCAATCGAGCAGCAACTGACGCTGCGACTCAGTGGCCTTCGCGATAGGCATCTCACCAATTGCTACGAACGCTTCCTGGATCGCGATCAAATCGCCACCGATTTCAATCTTGGCTGGTCTGGGTGCTGTTGTGATACTGAGTCTCGTCTTGCCGAAGTTGTGTTGATCATTGCCATTGAACTCCAGCGTGAGTTCCAACTCCGTCCCTCCCTCGAATCCAATATCTTCGTTCGTTTCGAAGACCGCGGCGTGGTCTTTTCCAAATTGCGGGTCGACCGCCCATCCACTTTTGGGATCATCATCGATCGCCAATGCGACCCTGAGGTTAGCACCTTGTTCAAAGGTTGCTTGCGGGTTCTTCAATGTGACCGAAAGAGGTTTTTCCGAGCCGTTTGTCGGGCGAGCAACCAAGCTAACGTTGGTTAAATCAAAGTTGCCATTGGGTGCTCTGCCTGGTCCGTTCTTCGCCATCGATGGGTCCGCTAAGGCTTCGATGCGAATCGCCGTGATACTTTTCTGGGCCGTTCTAGCAACGAACTTGTAGGTGTCGAACTTGGGATTGTTGCCCGTCGCTAAAAACGAGCCATCGATTTGCTTGGTTAACGTCGCGCCGCCGGACGAAGTCGCTGTCATCGGTTCGAGAATAAGCCATGTTGCACTGCTAACGACCGTATTGTCTTTGCGCCAACGATCAAAACGATCGCCTAGTTCATCTCGATCAAACGATTCGAGCTTAGCGACCAAGGGAGCATGCTCTGCTTCGTAGGTCGCGCGTTTTGCTTTATCCCCCTCAGGATCGGTGGGGACATCGAAATCGCTTCGGACCGTCTTGGTGAACGCGCTCACCATCCCGTAGTAGTCCGCGTTGGAAATAGGATCGAATTTGTGATCGTGGCAGCGAGCGCATCCGACGGTCAAGCCGAGCATCGTCGTGCCAACGGTTCTCGCCATATCGTCCAACTCATCGTACCGTTCTTTTTCGGCTTGGTTGGCTGTGATCTGAGTCGCATGCACGCCAGCCGCCAAGAATCCGGTTGCCGCCAGCGCGAGCGGATCACGCGGTGCAAACTCATCACCCGCCAGTTGCCATTTGAGAAACTGGTCGTAGGGCATATCTTCATTCAACGCACGGATGACGAAATCGCGATAGTGGAACGCATTCGGTCGATCGTAGTCTTGTTCAAACCCGTGGCTTTCGGCAAAGCGAGCGAGGTCGAGCCAGTGTCGCCCCCAGCGCTCACCATAGTGCGGACTGCCGAGCAATCGATCGAGTACTTTCTCATACGCTTTCGGATCCGCATCATTGAGGAACGCGTCCACTTCGGAAGGTGGTGGCGGCAAACCAAGCAAATCAAAATAAGCTCGCCGAATAAGCTTTACTTTGTCTGCTGGATCGTTTGGTACGACGGCCCGTTCGTTGAGTTTCGCCAAAAGAAATCGATCGATTGGGGTTGTAAACCATCTTGGATCGCTGCCCGCGAGTTGCTCAACGCTCGGTGGTGTTTCGATTTTGAGAGGTTGATAAGCCCAATGATGGCGTTCGGATTCGAGATCGATCGTTCGCTGCTTGGCATGTTTTGACGCTTCACTTCGAGGGTCCGGTGCGCCCATTTCGATCCACTTGGTCAGCAGTGCAATTTCTCTGTCGGGCAGTTTTCCTTCGGGAGGCATTTGCGTTGGAGCAGCCTCAGAATAGCCAATGACCTGCACAAACAGACTCTCTGAAGGCTTACTTGGTACGATTGCAGGACCGCTATCTCCACCTTTTTGCCAACCCGGTCGATTGTCCAGGTAAAGATTGGCATGCAGTTCTTTTGCCTCAGCGCTATGGCATTTATAACAGCGATTTTGAAGCAGAGGGCGGATGTGCTCTTCGAAGAATGCGAGCTCTGCTGGACTGATCTTAACTGCCTTAGCTGACAGATCATCGTCGGCTCGCAACGAGCAAATGAATCCAACGTTAAAAACCAGCGCACATGCGAATGAACAAATCCCAAGAACCCCACGGCTCCTATGTATCAACGATGATGCAGGACTCATTAGGCCAAAATCTCCGTGACGACGCGAGCGGGTTCGACGCCTGTTAGTTTGGCGTCGAGTCCATTGAAAGGATAGGTGAAGCGTTCATGATCGATGCCCAATTGATGCAGGATCGTGGCATGCAAATCGCGAACATGGACTCCATCTTTGACGATGTTGTAGCAGTAGTCGTCCGTTTCCCCATGGGTAATGCCAGGCTTGATGCCACCACCGGCGAGGAACAAACTGAAGCACCGCGGATGATGGTCTCGACCGTAACTCTCCGTCAATGCACCTTGAGTGTAGACCGTCCGACCGAACTCGCCGCCCCAAATGATGAGCGTATCGTCCAAGAGTCCGTGTTGCTTGAGATCTTGGATGAGGGCGGCCGTGGGTTGGTCCGTGTCTTTGCATTGTCCTTTGAGGGCATTGGGTAGATTTCCATGGTGGTCCCAGCCCATATGAAACAACTGGATGAACCGAACTCCACGTTCAGCCAAGCGTCGGGCCAATAAGCAATTGGCTGCGTACTTGCCCGGCATATTCACCTCAGGGCCGTATAAATCGAGAATGTGTTGCGGTTCGCTTTTGACGTTGGCCAACTCAGGAACGCTGGTCTGCATTCGGAATGCCATTTCGTACTGTGCGATGCGAGTCGTGATTTCGGGATCGCCGGAATACGATAGTTTTTGTTCGTTGAGCTCTCGCACTTCATCGAGCATAGCCCGTCGCAGGTCACGATCGACGCCAGGTGGGTTAGAAAGATAGAGTACCGGATCGCCCGCATTTCGGAACTTCACTCCCTGATACTGAGTTGGCAAAAAGCCACTCCCCCAAAGCCGATCGTAAAGAGGCTGATCGTCGGTTCGTCCGGTCCCCTTGCTTGTCAAAACCACGTAGGCCGGCAAGTCTTGGTTTTCGCTTCCCAATCCGTATGCTAACCACGAGCCAATGCTTGGTCGGCCGGGCAATTGGTTACCCGTCTGAAAGAACGTGATGGCTGGATCATGATTGATGGCTTCGGTGTTCATGCTCCGAACGATTGCGAGTTCGTCAACCAACTCGCCTGTGAACGGCATCAGTTCGCTCCAATCCGTTCCGCACTTTCCCTTTTTCGAAAATTTGAAAATGGAGGGTGCGACCGGAAACGTCGTTTGTCCGGACGACATCCCGGTCAATCGCTGGCCATTGCGAATGCTGTCCGGCAAACTTTCGCCACGATACTTTTCCAGTGTCGGTTTGTAGTCAAACAACTCCATTTGGGATGGTGCGCCGGACTGAAACAAGTAAATCACACGTTTAGCTTTAGCTGCCATGTGAGGCAAGTCGGAGAGCCCACCGGCATTCCGTGTTGCTTGGTCCCCCTTGGCATCGCTTGAGGCTAGCCCAGCGAGCGCAGCGAGCCCAAGACCGCCCGCTCCATTGGACAAAAACGATCGGCGATTGATGACGTCTTGAAGATTTAGCAGTTGGTTTTGATGGTTCATGCTATTCCTTAGTTACCGTTTCGTCCAAGTTCAAGATTACGCTGGCGGTAATGGTGTAGGCCGCTAGTTCCAACGGATCGAGATTGCCGTTTGACTTCTTTTCGCCGACGGTTAGCAGTTTCTTCGCAGATTCCGGATCGGCTTCGAAGCTCTTTTTTCGCCGTTCGAGACCAGCCAACAGGGTATTGATTTCTCTCTCGGTGGGCATACGAGCGGTCGCGAGTTGAAAGGCAAAGCGAATGCGTTCCTGACTGGACGAACCACCCTCGGTGAGCATGCGTTCGGCAAGTGCCCGCGAGGCTTCGACGTAGGTCACTTCGTTGAGCAGCGAGAGCGCTTGAAGGGGCGTGTTGGTTCGCGATCGACGGACGACACACATTTCACGGCCTGGCATATCGAAGATCAACATGTTCGGCGGCGCGCTAGTCCGCTTCCAGATCGTATACATACTTCGCCGATAGAGTCCGGCGTCTTTGTCGTGTTTGTAATTTCGAAGATTGCCATAGACATTGATCTCATCCCAGATCCCTTCGGGCTGATAAGGTCGAACTGGCGGACCACCCACTTTCTCAACCAACAGTCCGCTGATCGCCAGTGCGTTGTCCCGAACCAGTTCCGCCTGCAGACGAAACCTTGGCCCACGAGCGAGCAATCGATTCTCGGGATCACGAGTCATCAAGTCGGGGGTGACATTGGATGATTGCCGATAGGTCGCACTCATGAGAATGGTCTTTAACATTGCCTTGGTATCCCAGCCAAGTCGAATGTACTCGGTTGCCAGCCAATCGAGGAGTTCTGGATGGCTTGGGAATTGCGATTGCATGCCGAAGTTTTCACTCGACTTGACGATTCCCACGCCGAAGAACAGTTCCCAATACCGATTGACTTGGACCCGCGAGGTTAATGGATGCGATGGGTCGACGAGCCATTTCGCAACTCCCAACCGGTTGTTCGGTGCTCCGTTTGGCAGTGGTGGTAGAGCCGAAGGTAGCGAGGCCGAGACCTGTTCACCTGGCTTGTCATATTGCCCTCGAACGAGCACAAAGCAATCGCGGGGTTGCGGTGTTTCTTGCATCACCATCACGGTTGGGATGTTTCTTTCGAAGTCTGCTTTGGCCTTTGTCGCAGCCGCACGAGTTGCGGTCGCTTTGGCAACCGGACTTTCCGAGAGCGTTCGATAGTAGTCGACGATCGATTTCTTTTGTTCCTCGGAACGATTCTCTGCTGGCACCAAGATTGCGGCGACGAGCGGTTCTGGCAATGGGCTCAAGATCGCTTCGTCTATCTCTGTCTCGTCTGTAGCCGAAAGACGAAATAATCCTAAGCTATGGTTGCTGAGCGTCTCTTGTTTCAAACGGATGGTTAGACGACTTCCTGTATCGAGTGCAACGGGTTCGCTGAAAACAAACACCGCGTGTCGTGTCATTTGTTTTGATGGGTCTAGGCCATCCAAGGCCCATCCTGTCGCAGGGTTGCCATCGATTGCTGCCGAGATATTCCAGTTTGCCTGCGAATAGTCCGCGAAGGCTCTAGCGATTTTGACAGGAACAACAATATCGGGATTTGACGCAGTTGTCATTTCCGCCTCGACTTCACCCAAGACGATGTTTCCGTTCCCTTTTCTTCCAAAACCGTTGGCAGCCAAGGATGCGTGTGGGATGGCTTCAAGTTGAAAAGCAGAGACCTTTTTCGGCTGAGTCGCTTTATGTGAGAGAGAATAGACATCCAAGGCGGGTGTTTTACCTGAGACTTGAATCGTGCCGTCCGCTTGCGATTTTAGGTTCGAGCCACCTTTGCTGGCCAACTCGCCATCGAGTACTCGCCAACGGTTGGTGCTTTGCAGCAACCTGGGGCCGATGTTCGTGGCCCATGCAGAAGCGGCTGGGACCAGCATCCCTTCCGCATCTTGAACCGATTGTTGCGCTAATGTGATGGCTCCGTCGAGTTCTTTGAGTTTGGTGACTTCTGTTAGACCGGGAGTTTGGAGCAATGGAGCGGTGTTGCCAGCGGATGCGACACCGGACTCTGGGACATTATTGAAGTAGGAGAAAAACTGATACATTTCCTTTTGCGAGATCGGATCATATTTGTGATCGTGGCATCGAGCGCAGCCCATCGTCAACGCCATCCAGACAGCGGATGTTGCCTCGACACGATCGATGACCCCTTCTATCCGCCATTCCTCGGCGATCAAACCGCCTTCGCTATTTTGGCGATTGTTTCGGTTAAAACCGGTTGCGATCTTCTGTTCTATGGTTGCATCCGGAAGCAAATCGCCAGCAAGCTGTTCGATGGTAAACTGGTCGAATGGCATATTCCTATCGAAGGCACTGAGAACCCAATCTCTCCATCCGTGCATGAACCGCTGGTCATCTGATTGAAAGCCATTGCTGTCAGCGTAGCGCGCACCGTCGAGCCACCACATGGTCATGCGTTCCGCATAGCGGGGGGAAGTCAGGAGTCGATCGATTACCTTTTCATAAGCGATCGTGGTTGGACTATCGTCTTTGACAAAGGCTTCAACTTCAGCGCCGGAGGGTGGTAAGCCGGTCAAATCAAGCGATGCACGACGAATGAGAGTTTCGCGAGTTGCTTCAGGGGACGGCGATAGGTCTTGCGATTTGAGCTTGGCTAACACGAAGGCATCGATGTCGTTCACACCCCATTGCTTTGATGCAGGCGGCACACTCGATCTCACGGGAGTGATAAAGGCCCAGTGCTTTTTGTATTCCGCTCCTTGAGCGATCCAGCGTTCGAGGATTTCGATCTCTGCAGAAGATAATTTCTTATGCGATTGGACCGGCGGCATGCGCAGCTCATCGCTCGCCGGCAAACGAATTCGCCGAATCAACTCACTGTCGTCAGGATGGCTAGGGACGATCGCATGTTTGGCACTTTCGAGCGTAGCGAAAGCAGATTCCGATAGATCAAGTCGCAATCCTGCCTCCACATGTTTTGGATCAGCTCCGTGGCAGGTGAGGCATTTGTCGGACAAGATCGGCCGAACGTCGCGATTGAAGTCAATTTTTTCGTCCGCAAACGCGAACTGGCAATCAGAAGCGTAAAATACGCAAAACCAAAAGAGGATAGGCAAGAATTGAAAATGCTGGAGCGTCAAGATCGAGATCCTCGGCGGTGGGTGGGGACAACCAGCGGCAAGTATACCTCAGCTTCGGCCCGAGTAGCCAGCGAGTGCGACGCGATTGCTAATGTAGAATGATCGTCCGTCGGGGGTGCGAAGTCAATGTCCCAGAGAGCGGCGACCAAGGATTGCTAGCCTAGGAACGAATTCTCATCTGCTTCGAACGGCTTTTTCTACCAGCAAATAGTTTGTATCGTTGAACTCCGTGAACTTGGCCGAGATCAACCAGGTAGCGGCGCGATCGTCATCCTGTAAATTCGTAGTCACACGCTGCAAGCAAAGATTTTCCAAGCATTTGAAAAACTTGGTCGTACCGTCCTCGACGAACAAAAATCGATCACCCTGCTTTTTGAATCGACCTTTGATGTCGGTAAGCGGTGTTCCCTCGCGCATCAAGGAGTCTTGCTTCGACATCTGAGCCAACGATGGTCGATCGCTCGCCATGATCGTATTGGACTGATTGAGCTCGCCGCTGAGGTTCACGTAAGCTGCAAGAACGAGTGCCGTCAAAATTACCCAAAACGAAGAAGACTTTAGCACTTGCATGATTCATGATTCTCAGAGAGACGGAATTTTATTGGAATCCATCGCAAGCTCATTGGCGTCGCGGCAATACCATGGCATGCAAGGAAATGACGCCACCGACGGTGAGAAGCACAAACCCCAACCAGTTCGGTGGACGCATGTTCTTCTTCGGAGTGCCTACTTGCATGTAGGTATTCGTAGCCACACTGTTGTCGGCGAGGTTCGATTTTTGAGCGAATCGGTATAACGCGCGAGTGCTATTCTCGTTGAGCACAAACGAGTCGACGAGGCGAAACTGTAACCCTAGGAGGAACAGTATGACGCCGAACATAAAATATCGGTTTCGATCGATGTCCATAGCGTTTGAATCTTTTCTGTAGCCGAGAAAACCCTTTGTTACGGCTATCGTCGTTGGCAACGGCAGGGCTAGAGCAAAACGGTGTTTGTGGGGTTGTGCCGAATGAACCACATGTGATGTTCAACGCAATAGACACGCTTCACTCTGCCGTCTGATTAACAAAACAATGCCGTCTGATTAACCAAACAATGCCGTCTGATTAACCAAACAATTGCGAGAGCGGATCGTATTCGATTGGACCGAATCCTAGATGGAGATGTTTATGCCAACCTTCGGCGACTTTGCATTCGAGATTTGCAAGTTTTGCCACTTCTCCTCCAAGCTCTAGCATGGCCTGCAGGTAAGAGTTCATTCCTTGGGTTGCTTGAAGCCATTGCTGCTGTGATTGGTGACAATCCAGCATTGCCAGTTTTCGCTCGAGTACCTTGTCGATTGGAATGGCTAATTTCGGTATAACGGTTTCACCGGATGGTGTCCGGTTTCCGTGGGGCTGCGCGTGGTAGATCGCAACATCACCATCGAAACTAGGTTCACTTGGATTACTTTTGAAGTTTGGGATGCCTTTGGCAAATGCAGCGGTGACTGCAAGGCGGCAGGTTTCCATGTGGTCCTCCATATAATCGTTAGCAGCGTGTGTCAGCACGACGTTGGGCTTAGCTTGCCTGACGATAGCTGCGACTTTAGCTAAATTTTCGCGATTGTAAAAAATCTCGAGATCATCGCAAAAAGGTGGATAGTAGTGCGCTTCCAAAAGCCTCGCCGAGCGTTCTGACTCGACGCCACGAATCGCCGCTGTTTCGTCGCGATCGGTTACGGTGGAACCGCAACATCCGTTCGCTACATTGCAGTAGTGGATATCCCAACCAAGTTCTTTGAGCAGGAGGAGAGTTCCCGCGGCAACGAACTCAATATCATCTGGGTGTGCAAAAAGCGCGAGGACGGACGGCATGGTATCGTTGCTCTAAAAAGGATGGAATCTTTGGTTTCGATAAGCTAGCAATTGGATCACAACATTGTAACGGGTGAAACGAAGCCGCATAAATCCAAGAAAGTCGTTGTGTGTTTTTCAAGATCTATCCCACAATGGGCTGGAGTTGCATTCAAGGCACTACCGCTTCAATGATATCACCCTGTTGACAAAACAACGCATCCGTCAAAGTCACCCAGGCTTAACTAACTGGCAAACGTCCAAATGGCTGAATTTCGGTTTCAATCTGGCCGATCGATGCTAGAGTTCAGGTTGATTCAGTTCGCCCAATCGCGATTTGCTGGAGTCCATCGAAGTGCCGCGTCTTTCAATCATTGTTCCTCACCTTCACGATGATTCTGGTCTCGAACTCACTCTCCTCTCAATTCTTGAGAACCGAGAGAGCGATTTCGAAGTCCTATTAGCTCACGATGGTCGCTACAACGACCCTTACGGCTTGGATCAAGACGAATTGATTTTAATCGAGTCGGAGCAAGGAGCCAGTTTTTCCCAACAGCTCAATTTGGCGGTCGCTTCCGCGTGCTCGCCAATTGTCCAAGTTCTGCTACCAGGCTCGGTGGTGGACGCACATTGGTGCGAGGAAGCTCTCCATTTGTTGCAGGACAGAACGGTATCTGCAGTATGCCAACCCATCGGTGACTCAGCTACGAAACAGCTCTATCTTGGGCTCTCTGGCGAATCATTGCCACATCGTCGGGTCACGGACTCCGCTGATGTCGTTGCCGCTCCGTTGCTTTGCGGAGGAGTTTTTCGCAAACGCATTTTAAAGAGTATTGGGGGATGGCTTGAGCCTTGCACGCGAGAGGTTGCCGAAGTCGAATTTGCTCTTCTGGGTTCCGCCATGGACTTCGAAATTGAGGCGGCGGAAGAAGTCACGATTCAAGCTCCGAAACGAGTTGCCGCTGGTCAAGAATCGGGATACGAAATTGGCCGTGCCTGCGGACAATTGGCATGTGCGTATTCCTCGATTGAAGAGAGTGGAGTCGTTATCGATTCTCTTGCACGGCGGCTTGGACATCTGGCTGGTGGATTGATGAGCCCCAAGACAGTGGCCGAGCGACTGGGTTGGGTGATGGGCATCCGCGACAGAACCTTCGTTCGCTCTGTTCAAAGCCGCTTAGAGTTGGCTAGTTCGGCGATGGAGACTGAACGAAGTAGGGTTCAGACCAACGAGAATCGCCGGGCAGCATAGACGCGATCGCTGGGCGTCGATCAATGCACATGCAATTGTCTGAGGCGGCTAAGTCCATCGAGCAGAGAGCGACGTTTACCGCTGGCGGCGACTAGTCCTGCGTTTGGGTAGACATGGTCTTCTCGATCCGAATATTGATTCCAGAAGATTCCGTGAACATTGCTTTTGGCGAGCAGCATCTGGATTACTTCTAAACCGTTTACCGGCATGCGTACTCGGATTGCTTGAGCCGAATTCATGCTGGCCAGAACCGGTGCAATGGGGGCGCCGGCTGGGAGTTCGATCGATCCGCTGTCGGACATTTGCGACTGATCCCACCAGGGGTAGTTTGGGTAACGCCAATTCGAAACCAATTCGGATTTGGCGGTTGCCATGGGGTCGGTTTGCAGATGGCAGGGCGCGGAGACGTGAGCCAATAGAGGCAGCCCCAGAATGTTCCAATGGTCGATCAAATCGGATACATCGACCAGATCACGCGGCATCGACCCGCCCTGCCAGTAGTTGAAATTGAGTTCGAGACCTAATCCTGAAAGGCCTAAATCTGCACGGATGAGAGCATCGGCAAAGTGCAATGGGCTAATGCCATCGGGCTTTTGCCCCAAGTATTCAGCCCACGGCGCATCGATGGTGAGCACAACCGGCGTCTTCGGATCGCTTCTACGGACGGCTTGAATAACACCGACCGCCAAGTGCAATACTTGTTCATCGGTGATGCCCAATGTGTTGGGGGCATTCAGACCAGCCGCAGCCGACCACAAGTGAACTTGACCGCGGTAACGCTCGACCATCATTGTCGCATGCTTGCAAGCAGCCTCGTACATCGAGGGGAAATCGCTGAGGAGGTAAAGCCACTTGGGCACCGCATGTGACTGAAGATTAAGCAGCGGGCCTCCGAAGATTCGAAGCGAATTGCGTCGAGCCCACTGGAGTTGTGAGTCGATGACGGCGAGCGCCGATTCTTTGGACTCGGTCTCGAGTTGGCCCATTTCCATCGAGATATTGATGGTGTTGATAGCAGGTAGGACCGCTTCTACATCTTGTTCCCAGGCTTGCGATGGCGCGAGTTTAATACCCAAGAGAGTGCTGAGTTGCTTCTCGGATTGATGACGTGCATGCAGCGACTGAGAAATGAATGCACGAGATAGCGGTTTGGATGCGGTTACGGCAAAATCGATGGCCGTCTGAGCGAGCAGGACACAACGGTCTAAATCGTCCGCCGCTAGGATCGCTTGGACAAACGCTGAGACAGCGCGATCCATGAGTGAAGTAAATGCTTCCGGCAATTTGAGCCCGAGTCGTTGCCAATCGATTCCCCGGCCACGAATGCGATGGATTGTTCCCCGGGCGAGTTCGAGGTGTAAGAGATAAGGAGCTTCTTGGCATCGTAGAGACGCGGTTGAAAGCATGATCGGCCCGTACTCTTCGGTCGGCCAAACGATCGACAATTTCCCGGATTCGTTGACAGCCCGCTCGATGATCAAGCAGTCTTTTTCAACTCGATTTTTGCTTGCCCATGGTATCCCTTCGATGCCAGATACGAACGCGGTACCCCATATTCGCGCGTCGTAGCTCTCAGGATCCGGCACTCGAAATCGCAGTTGACCCATGCAAAACTCGACAGGGAATTCGGTAAAGGAAAAATTGTTATGGGGTGGTCGTGGGAGGGGAAGTGTACTCGATGCCGAGTCGATCAGCAATTTGTCATGCGTTTGGGGCGTCAGATTCAATCTCCTTTCCAGTGTCCAGAGGCAGCTGTTTTCCTAGCACGACGCGCAAGCTAGTGAATTCGACATCAAATTCACTCTTTTTCCTAGCACGACGCGCAAGCTAGTGAATTCGACGCTCTTTTTCCTAGCACGACGCGCAAGCTAGTGAATTCGACGCTCTTTTTCCTAGCACGACGCGCAAGCTAGTGAATTCGACGCCAAATTCACCCGCTTATGGGTCGTGCTAGGACAAAAAATGTGCGTCCGATAGCGTGGTGGCGAGGTCGTGCTAGTCTATAATTTGTTTGAGTCAATGCGAATTTCGTTACCTTGGTGAGTCGAATTAATGAAACTAACAAGCCTTTGGTCCTTGGCCCTCGTCGTGATGTGGATGCTCTCGTCCTTTTCGTTTCTTGAGGCCCAAGGACCAGCCGAGCGGCAGGAAATGGTCAAAAAAGCGGTCGGCTATCTCAGAGATGTTGGCCAAGCCGAGGACGGCTCGTTCAGCAGCAAGACCGGGCCAGGGGTGACTGGATTGGTGGTTGCGGGGCTTCTTTCGGTCGATCTACCGCCAGAACATCCTGTTGTAGCGAAGTCATTAAAGTACTTGCAAAGCACAAAGCACGAAGATGGCGGTTTGTACGCGCCCAAGTCGACTCATGCAAATTATGAGACTTGTTTGGCGATTATGGCGTTTTCGAAAGCGAATCAGGATGGCAAATACAACGAACTGATTCGTGGGGCTGAGAAGTTTGTCAAATTGCAGCAATGGGACGAAGGAGAAGGTATCAAGTCCGATGATTTAGCTTATGGTGGAGCAGGCTACGGCAGCAAATCGCGTCCCGATCTTTCAAACACGGCGTTCTTGATCGATGCTTTACGCAGTGCAGGTGTGAGCGAGGAAGATGAAGCCATAAAGAAGGCTCTCGCGTTTGTATCTCGCTGCCAGAACTTAGAGTCCGCCAACAACAGGACCGAGTTCGCATCGAAGATCAATGACGGTGGGTTTTACTACACACCTGCCGCAGGCGGTGATTCGATGGCCGGCAAAGATGAAAACGGTGGGTTGCGGTCCTATGCTTCGATGACTTACGCAGGGATGAAGAGCATGATCTTCGCCGGGGTCGACAAAGAAGATTTTCGCGTTAAAGCAGCTAAGAAATTTTTGTACAACAACTATTCCGTGTCGACCAATCCCGGTATGGGAAGCTCGGGGTTGTACTACTATCAACATACGATGGCCAAAGCATTGGATGCTTTAGGTGAAAAAGAATTCGGCACCAAGGATGGAAATCGCGACTGGAAAGCGGAGCTATTGATCCAACTGAAAAATACCCAAAAGGAAAATGGATCGTGGACCAATCCAGATGCACGCTGGATGGAAGGTGACCCAAACCTTGTTACGGGCTATGTTTTGCTTACACTGGCTTATCTCAAGTAACGGTACCAGTATGGCGAGCGGCAGCATGACCACCATAGCACGACGCGCAAGCTAGTGTAATAATGGTGGATTCACTAGCTTGCGCGTCGTGCTAGGTATTTTGGAACTCGCCGCTCGACTAAAGGAAGTCACTTTGACAAACACGTCCTTCAAGCGTCACCCGCAGATTCGTCTGACCAAAGAACTGCTGGTGCTGGCACTCAATTCCTCGAGCGAAGCCATTCTTATCAAAGATTGCGATGGAATCGTTCTCATTGGGAGCCAAAGAGTCGCGGAGTTTCTCAAGTGTTCCGTGGATGATTTGCCAGGCCGTGATTCGTACGAGTTCTTGCCAAGGGCATTAGCGCAATCGATTCGCGAGCGTGATCAATATGTCATTTCTACCGGCAAAGCGGAATCGATCGAAGAAACTTGGGATTTGGGATACGAACAAAGAACGCTCCTGGTCTCGAGGAGCCCCATACGTGGCTCGGAAGGGCGGTGTGTTGGTGTTATCACCTGCTATACGAATATCTCGCATATCAAACAAGCCTTTCTGTTGTTTGAGCAAAACGAGAAGCGATTTACCGCATTAGCACAAACGTGCCCCGTCGGTATCTTCGAATGCGACCCATGCCATCAGCTAAGCTATGTTAATCCGGAATGGGAAAGAATCACTGGCTTAACATTCAACGAAGTTGCCGGCAAGCATTGGAATGAGCTCGTCGCCAAGGATCAGCAACGACTGGTAAAACATCTTCAAGGCAACGCGGATTCGCAGCCTGGAGGTGACCGAATCGACTGCACACTAGAAGGGGAAAACAAGTGCACGGTTGAGCTCTCCCTCAATCGCGTATCGGACACGCACAACAATACCGTTTCGTACATCGGGAGCATCGTTGATCTCACCTATCGCTTAGCTGCTCAGCAAGAGCTACGAGAAAAAGCAAGCCTGATGAGAGACCTAACGCGATCTGTCCCTGCCATCATTTGGCAGTTAACCATGGATGGACAGTGTGTGTTCACCAGCGATTATTTTTGCACGATTACCGGAGAACCAACCGAAGCAGCCTTGGGGGAAAGCTGGGAAAGTTGGATTCACGAAGAGGACTTCCCGAAAACAGTAGCCAGCTTGCGGACCATACTCTCCGGAGAGCAGCAAACGGCGAGCCATGAATTCCGAATGAAGGGCAAAGACAACGAATGGCTGTGGATGCTCAGCAATTGCCAGCAAATCCACTCCATCGACGGCAAGCCAATTGGGGTGGCAGGACATACCATCGACATCACCGATCGTCGAAAAGCAGAAGAAGCTTTGCAACACTATAACTTGATGCTTGAACAACGCGTCAACGAACGGACTCAGGAGTTGGTGAGCGTGAATGATTCGCTCCTTAACGAAATCGAAAATCGCCAGCATGCTGAAGAGCTGCTTGAGGAAAAACGTGCTCAACTATCCCATTTCTCTCGCGTGAGTGTGATGGGACGATTGTCAGGCGAGTTGGCCCATGAGCTCAACCAACCGCTGAACGCGATTCAAAATTATGTATCTAGCCTGACGCAAATTTTGGCGATGTCTCCCGTTTCCGAAGCAGCGTCGCATGTTCTGACAAGACTTTCAGATGAGATTACGCGGGCAGCAAAGATTATTCGCCGAACACGCGATTTCGTATCGACAGGCAAACACCAATCGGAACGATTGAATCTTTCCGAATTGGCGGCTGATACAGCCGCGATGCTAAAAGGAGAGGCTCGGCGGCGTGGATTGACCATCCAGATTGTGGACGTCGAAAAGAACTCCGTCGTGCTTGGCGACCCCGTCCGTTTGCAACAGGTTTTGGTGAATCTAGTTATCAATGCGCTTGAGTCGATGGTCGATCACCCCAAAACGCAAAAAATTGCAACGATCGAAATCAAGTCCAGCCCGAAACGGGTTAGGATATCGGTCCTTGACTCGGGAAATGGTGTCAATGAGTCACAACGATCACGATTGTTTGATGCGTTCTTTACCACGAAAACAAATGGCTTGGGTATGGGACTGGCAATTAGTCGTGGGATTATCGAGGACCACCAAGGGACACTAAGTTACGCACCAAAAGAGGGTGGAGGGAGCTCGTTTATTATCGACCTCCCCTCAGCACCTTAGCGTGGAATCAATGCACTGGGAGGTGCCCCTGCTGCTTGCGAATACGCAGGCAATCCCATTAGCCCAGCGTTCGCGGCTGGTGCGGCAGGTGGTAGCTGTGGGGCAGATGTCATGTCCATCGCAGGGCTCGATTGATAGGATGCTGGAGAACCATTGAAGAGACCTTGAATGTTGCTTCCGATGGCACCGGCTTGCTGATAGATTCCTTGCGCTTGTTGAACAGCCTGCTGTCCGCCTTGAGCCATTTGATTGATCTTTTGAGCTCCACCCATGCTCGCCATCAAATCTCGAGCAGGCTTGAGGTTGGGGTCAATTTGAAGAGCTGCACTTAAATACTGCTGTGTTGCCGGGACGTTTTTGCGACTGAAGTGCAGGTAAGCCATTTGGTAATTCGCCATGGCCGGACTGTGGACCTGTCCGAGCTCGGTCAGGGCAGCATCCGCATTTCCGGAATCGAGCATCACACCCGCCAAGGAGGAACGATGGGAAGTGCTCTTCGGGTCAAGGTTGACGGCTTTTTGCAATTCGGCTCGGGCGGCAGGCAAGTTTCCAGTCCGAGCGTGGAGGTTACCAAGGTCCGCAAAGATGGCTGCATTGTTCGGGGCAACGGCACCAGCTTTTTGATAGAACTCGACCGCTTTATCTTTTTCGTTTTGACGATCGTACAACCTCGCGGTACTCAGTAAAGCAGTCGGGTTTTTCGGTTCCGCCTCTAAGGCTTTGCTATAGCTATCCAGTGCCTTCGCATAGTTTCCTTGCTGCTCATCAAGGTTCCCTTTCAGAATATTCAGTTCGGGATCTATCGAAGGCTTGTTGCTAAGAGCTATCGCGTCCCCCGATCCTCCCCCTTCCGTGGTTCCTGTAAACGGAGACGTGATTGCCGTTTTGGCTTTGCCGTATGCGGACGTGACGGCAGTCCCCATTGACGAGAACTGGCCTTTCACCGCCTGTGTCGTAGTTGCAAAGGTGCCCGCCATACCGGTCGTTGAGCTTGGGGATAACGAGCTCGGTGAACTTGCAGTACGTGTCGGCCAAATGGAGGGACGGCTACCGGGAGATGTCGTGCACCCCGTCATGGCAAATGCGATGCTGGTAATGGTAGCAATCGTAAACCTTCGACGCATTTGGATCGCTAGCTTAGTCTGATGGACGTGAGTTCGTGGGGCCGTCATGAATTAAATCGCTTATTCTGCATCACCAAAAGTGAACGCCGTGCTGGTTTGATTGCATTCCAGCGTTAGAAAAACTGTTCCTGTCGTTAAAGGTTCGGCAATCGGATCAACAATGCTTGAGCAAATCCGGCCGGTCCAGTCAGTTAACGAAGGCAATTCGGCTTGGGGATTCTGGTTTGCGAGTTTCTAGACACGCATCACTCGCTCGCATGGCTATTCCAATTGCGCTCGACGGTTCCCGTTAGCTCCGTTGGTCGTTCATCTCCACTTCCTTGACTCCCTCGTGGGTTAGCATCAACTTGTGATCGGCTAGAAACTCCGATTCAACCTGACTGTGCGTAACATGGAGCGTTGTTACGCCTGAGGTTTCTGTTACGCGTCGCAACAAAACATGCATGTCATTTCGGGTGGCTTCGTCCAATGCGCTCAAGGGTTCGTCCAACAATAATAACGGCGGCTTAAATGACAGTGCACGGCCCAATGCGACGCGTTGCGATTCGCCACCACTCAACCCAGCGATCGATCGCTTCAACAAATGCGTGATTCCGAGAACCTCCGCTAACTCACAGGTTCTTGTAGCCATGTCGGCACTTGATTTCTTGCGAAGTCGCATCGCAAACTCAAGATGCTCCCGAACCGTCAATGTTGGAAACAATGCTAAGTCTTGCGGTACGTAACCAATCTGTCGGTCGGCTGGGTTCCAGTGCGTCACGTCTTGGCCATGGATCAAAATCTGTCCAGCAGAAACCTTTCGCAACCCACAAATACTCTCCAGCAACGTGGTCTTGCCACGCCCGGTCGATCCCATCAATACAGCATACTGGCCTGATGGCACAATCAAGTTGATTCCGCCCAAGACAAACGCTCCGCTCTTCACCGTGACATTGCGAAGTTAGATCACGTGTTCAACCCTGTTCCGAAAGCTCGCAAAATCAGGAGAACAATCACGGCTAAAATCACCATCAAGAGCGAAACGGCAACCGCGGCATCCAAGTTGCCAACGCTCAGTTCCAAGAAAACCGATGTCGAAAGGACCTCGGTTCGCATTCGCGTTGCACCAGCAAAGACCAAGATCGGCCCAAATTCTCCAAGTGCCCGTGCCCATGCAATCGTAAAGGCTGTAATGATGCCTCGGCGTGCTTGTGGAAGTGCAATTTGCCAAAACGCTTGTCCTCGGGTACAGCCGAGCGTTCTGGCGACCTCCTCCGCTCGCGGGTTCATCTGGTCAAAAGTCACCCGCATCGTTCGAATGGAAAATGCGCAGGCGACAGAGAATTGCGCAAGCACCACCGCTGGCCAACGATAGGTAACAGGAAAGCCTATCGCATCGCGAAAGGTGCTCTCCAACTGCAGCCCAAATATTGGCTGATGAAACAGGATCAACAAACTAAGCCCCAGTACCAGCGGTGGCAAAACAATTGGAATATCGACCAAGGTATCGACCAGCCAACGCCCTCGAAATGAGTAACGCGAAAGCAAATAACCCAGCGGAGTCCCAACCCAAATAGACAGGATAGCAGCAGCCGTACACGAAAATAATGTCAATTGAAGTGCAGCGCGTATCTCAGGTTTTGCAAGCGCTTCGTAAAAATGACGGGGAGTCGTAAACATGATATCCGCTGCTAACAACAAGACGATGAGCAAGACGAAACAGGCCGAAATGCCACCCATGATTAAGAAGAACAATGCATCCGAGCGGCGTCGAGGAGTCCAGTTGGTGTTTTGCACTGGATTCATTCCACTTGATTTTGGGTCCGACATTAGGGCGCTAACTGGTTGGCCGACGACAGTGGGTTTTGCCAACGGAAACCTTCGGCCTCGAAGATTTCCTGGGACTCTACCGAACAAAGCTTGTGAAACAAACGTTGCGCTAATTGAGCATTAGGTGAGCCCTGTGCAACCGCAAACGGCTGAATCGCGAGCGAACAAGATAGTCCCTCAATAGGAATTGCATCCAAATGTTCTGCGGAACCGGCCGCGTTGCTCAAATAAGCTACCGCAGCATCCAACGCCCCAGCTCGCATCTGGTTTACCAACATGTCTCCCGTCGGCGATTGAACGGTTACATTCTCCATCACTTCTGTTTGTAAACCTCCCTGACGGAGTGTGTTCTGTGTCAACCACCCCATGGCACACTGCTTTTCATGACCGATCCCCACTCGCAGCCCCTTCTTTGCTAAATCTCGCAATGAGTTGATTCTCAAGGGGTTCCCTTTTTGTACCAAAATGACCAATTCGTTCATCGATACATCCATTGGCTTTGGGAAAAGATCAGTCACTTGAGACATGAATTCACGATCGCACGCAAAATAAGCATCTGGTCGCTGGCCGGCTTTCATTTGCGCCACCAAAACTCCACATCCATTGTAAACCCGAGTCACTCGCACCCCTTCCCGTTTTTCAAACGCCACCAACGTATCTTCGATAGCAGGGCGAAGCATCGAACCCGCAAAAATCGAAAGCTCAGGAACATCGCTCCAAGTATCACCGCTTCCAATTTGAAATCCTTGTTCCTCATAGTGCTTCAAGCCACGATCCTTTGCTGCCAAGTAGCGTGCAAAATGCAGAGAAGCCTGCGGTTGCTTTGAGCTCGATATGACCCCCAGAGAGACCTTAGAAACGATCCCTTTAAGCTCCGGCAATTGGATCGATTCCAGATCCGGATACGATTTCAAAATCGCGTCGTACACGATTCCAACGTCCGCTGACTTGACCACCAAGTCGTTCGCGACATCGCTCACAGTCGTTCGAAATGCAATGGTTGCGGCCTCTAGTGGGGCCCACAGCTTCTCTTCCGAAAGTGCTATCTTCGTTCGTTTGCCTATTGCAGACGCCTCTGGACTTGCCTGAACCAATCGTATCTCAGGTCGCAACAAATCGGAAAACGTCCTCACGTTTTTAGGGTTCCCTCGGCGAACAACGACGACTCCGTTCATCGTAGCCAACGGAAACACTTCGCTCACCAAACTTTTGGTAGTACCCAGTTCGATGAAGCTATCGTCCGCTGGCAGATAAATATCTCCAGTACCGCTAACCTCCATCGCAGAAAGCAGAGTCTGAGAGGCTCCATACTGAATTTGAATAGGCCGATGATACTCCTTTTCGTACTGCGTTCGAATCAATTCCATGACAGCCCGATTGCTTGCCGCACAGAATACGACCAGCGGCACCTTTTCGTTCTCGGTGCTGTTACGAGACGGCTTTGGGGATGTTGACGCATTCATCAACCACAGCATTGCAATAAACACAACACCCGATCCAACCAAGACGAGACTCTGGCGATTCATCGAAGGCGCTCCACCTGTAACCCCATTATCTTTTTCTTCCCGGTGGTATGGTCAATGGTGTCGGCTTCGTCGGTGTCCGTTCCAAGCTGGCCACCGGCGGTGGTGCCTCTCCATCCTCACCGTACAGCTCACTATTCCAATTGGTCGCGAGCAACAGGTCAAATCCTGGGTTTCTTTCTTTCACTTGGCAGGAACAAGCTCCGCACAAAAACATCGTAAGGTCCTCGATGAGGCCTGCATTCAATTGCTTGGCCGAGATGACCTCGAGCGCTCGCCCTCGACCGAACACCGGGGCAAGAAGTGGCTCGTTGTTAGCATCCTTTTCGAAGCCCGACATTAACCGGACCAGCAGTTGTTCGGCGGGGTCTTTAGGGTCCAGCTCAAGAATCGTAAACTTCAAAAACAGGGGGACTTCGGAATAGAGCTCGGAACCAGGCAAACCGATTCCATCAGGTAGCTTTAATGTCTTACCTAATCGTTCAAGCTCGGTCGCCAATAAATCACGAGTCGCTTTGTTTTTGCTCGCGTCATCGGATTTCAACATGAGCCAGACAACGGAATCGCCAACCAACAGACGACGAGCTAGCTCGCGGCGAATAGGCGAATCGACCAAATGAGCTTTCGATACTTCTTGAAGTGGCCCGCTCCAGTGCGTGACGAGTTCGCCAGTCCCTAACGAGGTCCGCATGACAACAAACGGTAAGCGGACATTGGGTTGACGGCTCAAGGCCTCCCAAAGCTCCTTTCTACCTCGATCTGTTTCTGATCCGATTTTGCTCTGAATGATTTCTGCGTTCGCGATACCACCTTGCGCGATGGTTGCTTTACCCAGCGTTTGCAGCTCTTGTTCTTGCTCAGTCGTTAATCCCTCTGCGTGAAAAACGATCACTTGGCAAAGGTCCGGTCGCCAACGTTCCAGCGCATATCGAAAGACGGGAACGTTGCAAGCAATCGCCACTGTGGAACTAATGGCGATCACCGCCGCCATGCTTGCTTGAATCCAAAAGCGATGCGTCGTCATTCGCGTTCCCTGCCGAAGCACATGAGTCTTCCGTCAATCGTGGAAAGGTACAGTTTTCCGTTTGCACCTGCCATTCCGTCCCAGGCAGGCAAAGTACCGAGATCGATTTGGTGCTCGACAAGGCCGCTGTCACAATTGATTGCCAACAAAAGTCCGCTTACTTTGCCTTCCAATGCCTCGTCTTGATCGGCCAACAACTTTTGGACTTCTTCGTCTTTTTCAGATAACTTCTTGAAAGTCTCTTCCTCATCGATGATGTCGAGTGGTCCTGCGATGAACAGTTTGTTGCCAGCCAAAACCATCGCTCGGACATAAATGGGTACATCGTTCGCCCACTTTGGCTTGATGAGACTATTACTCGGCTTCTCGTCCCCCTCCTTGTCTGCAGTTGCGCTCCCGGCAGCACCCGGTTTGGCTGCTGCACCCGGTTTGGAAGCCGGCGAATTCTTGCCAGCGGCCTTCTTTGCTGTGAACTGAATCGCCTTGCCGATCTTGCCATCGACCACGGCGCCACCTTCGAGTGTGCCGTTGTTTCGATGTGTCGAAAAATCACGAGCAGTACCATCGTCAAAGGTGATGACTAGTTTGGGATCATTGCCGAGTTCGGAACCGTTTTTGAACCGTTCAGCGATCGCTTCGTCCTCGGTTGCATTCAAGTAAAACCGTACTTCGTCAATGACTCCGGCGAAAGAATTGGGGGTCTCGTATTCACCCACCGCAGAGCCTGCGTCCACGCCAATTTCCAATCCTTGTGCCGGATCTTTGGTAAGAAGGCCTGAAGCCGTTGCCTCTCCAACTCGTTCACCATCGACAAACAGTCGCATTTTTTTATCCTCAGTCAGTACACCAACCACATGGTGCCAACCACCGACGATTCGGTTCGGCCCTTTTACCTTGCTCAGTTTTGCGTCCGATCGAACGAGGAACGTTGGAGCTCCCTCTTCGAGAATAAGAGCAAACCCTTCGGCTGGACCACCTCTGGCAACAATCACGCCATTGGGCTTCGTTGCTGTCACCCAAGCCTCGATCGTGATTGCCTTTCCTGTTGGGTTTAGGCTCGGTGCCTTCTGAAATTGAGCATAGGAACTCCCAGCGACCGCATTGGCATTGGGCGTCTTGATAAAATTAGCGGGGATCTCCGGCGGGTTTGGGTCCGCTTTGAACAGCTGATGTTCCATCGTCGTTGTCCATCGAAGATACTCGGGCTTGCGTCCGTATCCATAAACGTAACCGTTGCCATTGACCATGATGCGGCCCGAGGGTGCAAATCGACCTGCCTGATAGTATCCACCATGCCCTCCGGCAAAGCTCTGGCCAAGCACCCAGTATGACCTATGGAACCAAGAGTCATCCAAAAAGCCCATGGGGGCAAACAAGTGAGCTGACTCGCCTCGCTGTACCGAGGCTTGTCCGATAAAGTCTCCCGAATTTGGGCCGATCTCAAGTCGGTTCCCTTCCATGTCAAACTTCTGCGATTTCATGTAAACGAACTTGCCATCCGTCGACAAGATATCTGGCAGCCCGACCGGCATCTGCAGCACCTTAATCTTTTCCTGGATGTTGTTGCCGGTTTCAGGATTGGTTTCGTCCATGATGTTCTCCGTCAGTTTCTTGCCGGTTGCAAGTTCCAATCGAATCAATCTAAGACCGCCATCCAAGAAGTTAGAGCGACCGGAAACACAATGCACGACATCGTCTTGAATCAAAACACTGCCGTGAACAGGCCAAAGCGATTCAAGTTGTTCGTACGTCATCGTTCGTCGATCCATCGGAGCTGCTCGGTATCGCCAAGCCAATTTTCCGTTCGACGCTTGCAAGCAGTACACCCATCCATCGGTTCCACCAAAAACGACCTTGCCCCGGTGTACGGTCGGAGGCGAATCGATTCGCGCGCCAGCGGTAAACGACCAGATTTCCTTGCCGCTGGTTTCGTCTAATGCGTACAACGTGTGCGCGTCCATTTTGGCGACATAGACTTTCCCGCTTGCGATGACGGGTGGCGTTAATCGACCGCCGAGATCGATACTCCACTTTCGATCAACCGCTGGTGGTATCATTTCCGAAGCCGAACCGCTTCGCGAACCATCGTGTCGGAATGTGGGCCAGTCACCCCGCTTTGCATCAGCAACCTCCTCCAATGGCGTCAAGAACTCGGTCCCTTTTTGCAATCGCCCTTCTTCGGTGACGTTTGTTGGAATTGGACGCGTCGGCGCGAGGGGTGCGAGCGCATTGAAACCGAACAACTTGGCTTCCGGGTAGCACGCACAATTATGAGGCGGCGCGTAAGTCAGACCGTTGCAGGGCATGACACCATAAAGGCAACCGCCGCGCACCCAGTGGTTGATATCCCAATGCTTAGTATCGGGGCTCACAAACTCGGTTCCAGTCCTAGACGGAATCAGGAAGTTATCCGTCGCTTTGGCGATATAACAGCGGTGATGGAACCAATAGGTGTCAACGTCCGGCGCAAACTCCTTCTTGATCTGTCCTGTCTTAGGATCTCGGCCTGTGTAAACGCCTGTGTCCTTTCCAGAGGTTGTGGGGGCAACCCAAACGAGTCCGTTCATGACCAACAAGTCCTGCGGTGATTGATAGCCAGAATTAGGATGAACCGAATCCCAGAGCTTCTGCCCGTTCTCCTTGGACACGCTGATCATCTTGCCGTCGCCACCGGCATAGAGCACTACCTCCTCGTCTACCACCAACCGAGGCCCGAAGTTGAAGGTGAATTGATTGCGACGGCTAACAGGGTTCGTTTCCCAAGCGATCATGCCGGTTTGATGTTCTACGCTGATCAATTTTTCGCCATCGTGGAAATAGATCCGTGACTTGTCAGCCGCTAAAGTTAGCGGCGATATCTTGGTTTGCTTGGCCCATAGCGTCTTGCCCGTTTTCGCATCGACGGCCATTAAAACGCGAGGATCTTCATCCCAAAACATCTCGCGTGCAAGAGCTTGATCGCCGACGGTCCCGTTCAAAGGAGCGTAGTCCGCAAGTTGACGTTTACCTTTTCGAACGACCAGAAACAACAGCCCCTCGGTGTTAACGATCTCTTCGGTCCCGTCGGTTCCCTCGTAGGTTCGAACGGTTTTGCCGGTCGCGGCGTCGATGGCGGTTAATGGTGCATCTGCTCCCAAGGTTGCAAAAACAGTATCCTCGGTTGACACCAGTCGTCGGGACAACTGGGTTGGACCACTCTTAAGGGGCCACAGATGGCTTTGCCAGTTGTTGATGTCTCGTTTCCACAAGACGGTACCATTGAAAGCATCTCTCGCAATCAGTTTCCATTTTGATGGCAACTGGATCGAGATACGACTCCCTTCGTCCATAATATAAAACATGCGTCCGCCGGTTGAGACCAAAGCGCTCATGCTAGCCATGCGATCGTGGTGGCGTGAGTACCGCGGACTCCCTACCCACTGCAAATGCCGAGGTGGCGCCACGACATCATCATGTGCCACCGAGTTTCCGCTCGCATCATGAAGATAGTGTGACCATTCATCGATGTTGCTAGGACGCGGCTTAACCGTTTTGCTCCACTTGCCATCAGTCTCTTTTCGATAGGCAACTCCATTTGGTACCAGCACCCGGAGCACTTCTTCGTCCGCGATACTGCTTTGGTTTTCGATGACCATGAGATTGACCAAATTGTCGATGTATGGCAACTGCGCGCCCTCGAGCTGGTCGACCGCCACGTCGCCATAAATTCCAAGGGCCTGAATTCGTTTACGAGCGCGAAGGACGACTTCCGAATCGCGATCTAAGCCTTGAACTTGGACGCCATCTCCGTGTTTCAGGGCGACCGTCAATTCACCCGAGCCAATACCGAGATGGACGATGAAACCGCCGGTCACCCCCGTTTGCTTGAGGATTTCGGTGGCGTCCTGGTGACTATCAGCAAAGACTCGATCGGGGGAAATCAGCAAAAGGCCGAAACACATCCACAGCGCACCAATGAAAATACGATGCCACATAGCAGGACCTCAGATCGAGGGATGGGGGAATGGGAGGGACGGGAACGGGGGAATCGAAGCAATGCAGTCCCTCTCATTGTATCCACCTTGGAGTCGAATTGCACGAGTGCTTTTTCGCACCGGACTGACGTGTAGCACGCCAAGCATTGGCGACTTTGGCGGGGCAAGCCCACCAGTCGCTGCCCCTCGCAAGCTCGAGCTCCACGGACCGCAGTGAACTTGGGCATTGTGCCAAATGTTCGCAATATACTCGGTGTGCGAATCGATCATTCATTCCTACTAGAAATTGCACCAAAGACATTCCGTCATCGTTTCCTTAACTTTGCCAGCTGAGGCTTTGTTATCGATTAAAAACTCGTGCCGTTTCCAACCGTGTCGGACTTCCCATTCTTGATAGAGTTTGCTCGGGTAGCCGCTCAACATAAATTTACCGGAAATCCCAGCCAACAAGTCCAGCAACTCGCGATGCTGTTCCTCAGTCATCTCAAAGGCATATTCCCCCGTAGTGGACCTAGTTTCATGGACATACGGCGGGTCGCAGTAGAACAACGTGTTCTCTCCATCTTGTCTACGAATGACGTCAAAAGCGCTTTGATTCAAAATTACGACATTGCGGAGTCGCTGGTGCACATCTGGTAGGCCCTCGATCACATTCAACCAAGCCGAAACTTGCTCGTTGATCCGACTTCGGGTTCGATTTCGTGAAAGCGTTGCAAAGTCCTTCATCAGTCCTTGTCTCGACTGGCGTGCAAGGATAAAAAATCGAACCGCTCGCTCAACGTTGCTGGCCGGCTTACCGGAGCGCGAGATCTCCAAAGCATCGTCGAACTCCGCTTCGCTAAAAGGAGTCAATTCGATTCGCTTCCGAAAACCTTCGAAGTCATCGGGATTCTGCAAGACTCTCCAAAAGTTGATTAACTCACCATGAAGATCGTTCGCAACCTCACTGCTCCCCTGCAACGCAGCCGGCAGCTTTCCCGTCGGCGGCTTCTCGGTTTCGGTTGACATCCAATCTCTGTCAGGGTCTCTGGCCAATAGAATACCACCACCACCAAAGAATGGTTCCACGTAATGAAGATGCGGAGGCATCAGCCCAACAATCCACTTGCGTAGATAGTATTTGCCGCCATGCCATTTAATAGGTTGAGTCAAAACTGCCATAAGCCACTTTTAGCCGAAGCATCGAAGTTAAATTTCAAATGGAAATGGTACCGAAGTAACCGTAAAAACCTAAGGCCCGCTCGACTGGTTCCGGGCTTGATTCAATTCGAAAAGCGAAAAAAGCTGACGCCGCTCAGCCAGTTGATACCACAAATCGTCGCACGACTGGATAGGATGGAAGAAAGTTTGGCAGACAATCCCTGCGAGTCAGAAAAAGAGGCAGGAGCACCTATTCCCTTTTTGGTAGGCATCGTTTGCAAATCGTAGGATCGAGATGGTTAAGCACAATACACCAGACCAAATTGCTTTCTTCAATGCACTTGCCGTCGGAAACATCGAGCGAATGCTCGCATCCGTTGCAAATGTCCCAGGAGTACTCGATAGTTTTGACTATCGCAATTTTGGAGCGACACCGCTAACTGCGGCTTGCTTCAGCAATCGTCCAGCAATTGTCGAAGCGGTAATCGAGATGGGGGCCGATCCAAATAGGAAGAGCGACTGGAGCATGGGGCCTTGGAGCCCACTCCATTGCGCACTCTTCCGGCGAGACAATCGCATGGCTGAGTACCTGCTTTCCCATGGCGCAACCATGGACGTCCATACGGCAGCAGGCTTGGGCCGATACAGCGAGGTCGCACGATTGCTTGATGATGATCCTTCTCGTGTGGTGGAAAGGGGAGGCGATGGATGCCATCCTCTCCATTTTGCAGACACAGCCGACGTGGCACAGCTCCTGCTCGAACGCGGCGCCGAAATGGACGGTAGATGCATCGACCACTACAGCACCCCCGTGCAATACCTTTGTAGCACGCGTCCAGAGGTAGCCCGTTTCCTCTTGAGCAAAGGGGCATCACCCGACATCTTTTCCGCGGTACTCTGCGGAAGCATGGATACCCTGGACAAACTTATGAACGCCAATCCAGGCCTCATTCATGCTCGAATCAATCAGTCGTTCTTTCCGCCTGGGAACGAACATGATGTGTATAACATTTTGAATTTCTCGATCGGAGTCGATGCCACTCCGTTGCACGCTGCCGCAAAAAGCGATCGACGCGAATCGGTTTGCATGTTGGCAGATCGAGGCTTAATGCCCGACATTCGCGGCGGCTACGATCAAGCGACTCCGTTGCACACCGCTGCTTGGAGCAACTGCCCTGTTTCGGCCGAGGCGCTTCTCGATGTCGGCGCCGACATCAACGCAAGATCGGGGAAAATACACAACAACTCGCCCGCCGGTTGGGCAGTGGTCGCTGGTTCAGACAAAGTATTTGATCTGCTGATAAACCGTGGCGCAGAATGTTATGAATGGTTCCTAGACGACGCTCGTGATGCACTCAATGGCCGTTTCGATCAAGTGAGCAACGCGTCACCCGACCAACGAGCGAGAATTTTTTCACGGCTCGAACAATTGAATGCAATTTAGCACAAACATTCTTTTGCATGTGCCATTCGCTTATCCTGGAATCATAACTCTTTTCGATATTGCATCCTAATTCGCCGCCGCAATTATTTCGGCAAACCTACCTCATGGACCATTGAAATGCGGATTGAACTCGTTTCTCGGCTCAGCCTCTATTGCTCTGACTTTTCGTGCTTTCCGTCAAAGCCTGGAATCAGTTAGCCACGAAAAGGCACAAAAAGCACAAAAGACACGTAAGTGTTCTATTTGGGCAAGACCAAGAAACGGCTCCTGCTTTTTGTGTATTCTGTGTTTTTTTGTGGCTAGAACAAGCCGGCAGAGCCCTGGAACGAGAGTGAAAGCGATCATGCCCTTTGCTCAATTCACTAGCTTGCGCGTCGTGCTATGGGCGTTTTATGCCCTTCGCTCAATTCACTAGCTTGCGCGTCGTGCTATGGGCGTTTTATGCCTGCCGTTCTCAAGTCAAACATACGTCTCGCTTTGCCCTCCGAACGGGGAAGTACTCCTTTGTCGACTCGGGTCACTTCAAATCTCAAGTTGAGTTGAATCGATAACTTTTCGGCCAGCTCCTCTGAGACATTTCGTTCCGTGTCTTCGCTCGACTCAAACTCCAGTAACAACTCATCCATCGCTCCTCGCTTGGACACAGTTAGCCTGTACTCCGTTATCGCCGGGAACGAGCGTACGATTGTATCAATGCTCGACGGAAAAATGTTCACGCCCCGCACCACAATCATGTCATCGGTTCGTCCAACGACTCCCGATTCTAGCCTCACAAAGTTGCAGTCACTTCCCTCCACAAACGTCGGGCGAACAAGGTCCCCTGTTCGATAACGGAGAACGGGAGCGCCAACCCGGCCCAACGCCGTCAGTACCAATTCGAAAACGCCACTGCCAAGCCCCGATCCTGCTGGTTTATTCTCCTCAACTGGCCCCGACTCCCAAGGCAAGAACTCGGCGATGAACTCGCTTTCAATTACGTGGATGGCTCGACCATCGCGAGAGCCAAAGCCCCATGGGCCCACCTCAGTCGCTCCTGCGTGGTCCATAACCTGCGCACCAAAGGCAGACTCGATCTTGGTACGAATCGCGGGGACACTACCGCCCGGTTCGCCCGCGACGAAGACTTGACGAATCGACGAGCTGACCAAATCGATCCCGCGATTGGCCGCGTCGTCCGCCATATGCAAAGCATAACTCGGAGTGCTGAAAAGCACCGTCGGTTTGGCTGACTGAATCAAATCGATTCGAGCCGCAGTCGACATGCCTCCACACGGGATGACCATACAGCCTCGCTGCAAACATGCATCGTGTGCGCTCCAAAAACCGATAAACGGACCAAACGAAAAAGCCATCATGATCCGATCGTGTGCCTGGATCCCGCTTGCATCCAGAACATACTGCCACGTCGCAAGCCACCACAGCCAGTCTTCAGCAGTGTCCAAGATCACCATCGGTTTGCCCTTGGTTCCACTGGTTCGATGGTAACGCCGGTACTGGTCCTGTGGAAAGGAATGGTGAATCGCTAGACCACTCGCGTCATCTCCCAACCAATCCGACTTTTTCGAGGTTGGCATCTTGGACCAGTCGGCAAGCGAGTCCAGCCGCAGCGCAGAACAGCCAAACCGTTCTTGGTAGTATCGATTATTCGGCAGGACTTTGGCTAAGAGCGCATTCAGTTTCTCAAGTTGGATGCATTGGAGTTCGGATCGGCCGCAACGTTGAATGTCGGCACGAAAAAGACTAGCGTTCAAAGGGATTTCCTGGCAAGCGGAGCGGCAACGGACGTTAGCTCGATTGTCGCATTGCATCACAGGAAGTTCAACGAGCCTCGGCGCTTTTCACAACAAAAACAGGTCAAAGCCCGCAACATAGTCCCGAATTGATTTACCATAAACTTAGTGTCGCACGATTGTCTCAATCGTCGCTGGAGTATCCCAATCGTTGCAGGAACAATAGCGACAATTGTTCGACACTCTACCCAAATAGGTCCTTCGAAATACCGCTCAGCGCCGCGATGCAGAGTTGAATGTGCGTGTCCAATTCAACACCAAAATCCTCGGCACCACGCGTGATATCTTCGCGATTCACGGCGGCAGCGAAATTGGCGTTCTTGAGTTTCTTTCGAACACTCTTGGGCTCAAGACCGATCAAGCGTTCGGGACGTACCAAGGCGCACGCCACCAAAAACCCACTCAGTTCATCGCACGCATAAAGCGCTTTGTCCAAGCGAGCAACGCGTGGGTAGTCCGTTAAGTAGTCCGCATGCGAAAGGATCGCGTAGATGACATCTTCGGGATACTGCTTTTGTCGCAAGATCTCGCTCCCCTTGGTGGGGTGATCCGGAGGGTTGGGCCAACGTTCGTAGTCGAAATCGTGCAGCAATCCGACCATGCCCCACTTCTCGACATCTTCACCGAGCGATACCGCATAAGCCCGCATTGCGGCCTCCACAGCAAGCATGTGACGCCTAAGAGACTCGTTCTGAACATACTCATGCATTAACGTTAGCGCGTCGTTTCGGTTCATTCGAATTGGATATTAAGGGGGCTTTTCGAGACAATTGGTTTCAAAAATGACAAAACGATTGTAGCATGGGGCAAATGGGGAGGGCACTTCGACATGAGTCTTCAAGTGAAACAAACCTTTAGCCATTGGGCGCTAGCCCCGGTTTTTCACTCGACATTCGTCGAGAACCGGGGCTAACGCCAAATGGCTAATTGATACGAAAAACAAATGCGGATGTGCTTAGAAGCCAAACTCGCTTTTAAATCCAACGGATGTCTGAAACGCATACCTCGTCATCCCCTAGCCCCTTCTCCTCCCGAGGAGGAGAAGGGGAGTTAGGATATCGGGCCCTTTCAGCCTGTCTTTTGCTCTCGCTGGACACTTCCGCAACGATGGATTGCCACCAGAAATCCAAAACCATTCTTGTTATCATTTTGGGGTGTCCAGAACCGGCTTCCAGAGTTTTACCTTTCCCACGTCTGCAGAATCCAATGCGAATCCCAATCAAGTTGACTTTGCTCTGCCTCGTCTCCCTATCCGCAACGTTCGCATTTGGACAAAAAGCGGACACCGCGAATACACGTAAAATCAAGTCTCTTGGTGGGGTGGTTGTCACTGAGAAAGACGGCGAACTGGTTGCCGTCGATTTTCGCAAGTGCGGAGATAGTTGGGTCGATGCCTTTCCTCAGCTTCTCGAAATCCCTACGATTCAAAGCGTTTCCATGACTGGTTCCAAGGCCACTCACGAACGCATCTTGGCTCTTGCGGCATTGCCGAATCTAAAAGCGTTGCGACTTGATCTGTCGAGCGCTACCGACGAGTCGGTCGCCGCCATTTCCAATTTCGCGAAGCTCGAAGAGCTGAATCTTGACGGATGCTCCATATCGGATGCCGCTCTCTCAAGCATCGCTGGTAGCTTGTCGATCAAACGATTGCGATTGGCCAAGACTAAGATTTCAGACACCGGTTTGGCTCAAATCAAGGCTCTCGCGCAGTTGGAGTTGCTTGACATATCGGACTGCGCTCAGGTGACCAGTGCAGGCTTAGTTCACTTGCAGGGGTTGACCAAATTGCGAAATCTTAGCCTAGGCGGGCCCGGTATAACCGATGCCGGAATGCCATCGCTACGCAATTTGACCAACATGGTGGCTATCTCCCTTAAAGAGTGTTCGATTACGGATGCTTCCTTCGACGCGCTCGCTGGGATGACCAAACTAAAGGAGTTCGACATTTACAAAACGCCAGCAGGCGACAATGCTTTGCGAGTCCTCTCCCAAGGTAGGGAGATGGCGAAATTGAAGCTTCGCGCTTCAGGCGTCACCAAACAGGGTTTGATAGATCATATCGCCAAATTTGAAAGCGTTACGTCGATCGACTTGGGTGAAACTGAGACAGACGACAAGGCTTTGGCAGCGATCAGCAAAATGAAGAAGCTTGAAGATCTGAATCTATTGCGGACGAAAGTGACCAATGCGGGAGTCGCTTCCCTCACGAGTTTGAAACTCAAGCGACTCAATCTGGACGACATTCAAGCGATCGACGATGGAGTTGTGCTTCACCTCGCAAAGATGCAGTCATTGGAATTTCTGCATTTAGGCAAGACATCCATTACCGATACGGGTATTGGTGGGTTGGGTTCTCTGGCCAACTTAAAGGACCTGATCTTGAACAACACTCAAGTTAGCGAAACAGCGGTTACGGAGCTGCAAGCCAAACTACCAAAGCTCAAAGTGCTGCGATGAGCAATTAGCCTTGCGATCCTAAGCAAATCGCCGTGTGTTTTACTCGTCGAGAACTGCGGCGATCGTGTTACTTCGTTGGTTCCGCTTTCTTTTCTTTGAGGAAATCGGTCATGTCGGTAACTTTTTGGTAGCCTACAAAGCGTGCTGCCTCTGTTCCATCAGCTGCGATCATAAGTCCGGTCGGGTACGCCTTGACGGCATATCGCTCGACTAAATCGCGCCGCTGGTCGCCGTTGATCTTCACGCAGACCACATCTTTGGACGCATCGACCACATCCTTGGCCGTGAATACGTTTTGCGTCATCATTTGGCATGGGCCGCACCAAGTTGTTTCGAACTTGATAAAACATCGTTGCTTCTTGTCGACCGCTTCTGCAATCGCGGCGTCGATATCGTGACGGAACTCAAGCGGCTTGTCAGCCTTAATTGCCTTTTTGTCGGCACCATACGGGTCGCGAGCAAGTGCGTCCTCCGCACGCGTTATTCCCGGGTCAAACGCAGCGAGTTTGACTGAACTGCCCCGCACATCGTTCACTTCGAGCTTGTAAGCGGATTCACCCAGCCAAGCATATTCGCCAACTCTCCGCATCTCGGAGCTCTTTGCAGGTCCATCCATGGATCGCAACTCCCACCAATCCCCTTCGCCATAAATGGCGTCGTTGTTTGAGTCACTTATGACAACGGTTACTTTTTGACTACCTACTTGCAACTCTCCGAACTTGAACCCGCGACGCGATATTCGAAGGACTTTAGGTTGCTCATCAAGCGAGGCGACTGCGATCCATAGTGTAACCGGGTAGTCTTCCGTAGTGGTTTTGTCAGCGATGTAATTGACCTTAAGCGTTGCCGAAAAACTGGACCAAATATTGCCTCGCGACTCCGTCGTTTTAATCATGATCGCCTCTTCGTCGTACTTTCCATCTCCGTTGGAGTCAATCGTGAGCTTCGTATAGGCTTCACCGGCAGCTGCTCGGGAGATAAGCATTTTGATTGGCGTTTGCTTCTCAATAGGCGAACCTAGGACCACTTCGGTTTCAAGGCCATCGAATCCTTGAGACGCCGGTATCTCGATAGGTTTCAGTTCGAGTCCTTTACCCGGTGGTGAATAGCGAGGAGCAATCAGCGAGTCAGGTGCACCGGCCGTCATCTGCACCGCCTGAGGTTCTGGGGTTGCGCTCTTAACCGACTTAACGCGATCGGTTGCACTCGGTTGGCAACCAACGGATATCAGAATGGCGAGTAAGACGAAGGAATGTTTTTTCATGGTTGAGGCTTTGCGTGGGGTTTGGGATGGGTGTCGGTTGGCGATTCGTGCTGGCTATGCATTTTTGGTAGCCCGAGGCGTGAGCGAGGACATGCCGAATTCCTCGCTTACGCATCGGGTTACCAATCAGCTAAGTTACGTGCATTCTGTCGATTAAGTGGCGAGGCTAGCGTCCCCGGCACATACCTTTTTACAATAGCGCCGGATCTTTCATGTGGTTTTGTTCGAAGCCGCGAAGACGCAATAGGCATGAATCGCAATGGCCGCAAGCGGTTCCACTCTCGTCAGGGTCATAACAGGAGAAGGTCTGCGAATAATCGACTCCCAATGACAGCCCTAGTCTAATGATTTCGGCTTTGGTCATGTCGATGAGGGGGGTGTGTATTTTGAGCGACTTACCCTCAACTCCAGCCTTGGTTGCCAGATTGGCCATCGTTTCAAAAGCGGCAATAAATTCAGGCCGGCAGTCCGGGTAGCCGCTATAGTCCAATGCATTGACGCCGATAAAAATATCCAGCGCCCCCAGCACTTCCGCCCAACCCAACGCATAGGCCAGGAAAACGGTGTTTCGAGCAGGGACATACGTGAGTGGAATTTCGGCGCCAATGTCCGAAACCAGGTCATGCTTAGGAACTAGTAAGCTATTGTCGGTAAGTGCGCTGCCGCCGATCGCGCCCAAGTCGATATTGATGACAACATGTTTCGCAACGCCAGCTTGTTTCGCAATGGCCGCAGCTTTTGTCAGTTCGATCGCATGGCGTTGGCCGTATCGAAAACTGATCGCGTAAGGAGCAAATCCGCGATCTTTGCAAATCGCTAAGCACGTGGCGGAGTCAAGGCCACCGCTGAGTAAAACCACAGCGGGTTTAAGAGGTGAAGTCATTTGGATGAAAACGAAACAGTTCTGGAAATAGTTGTTTTGAAGGGAGCGGGTTCTACTTGGATTTGGAAAGGAGATTCGATTTTCATCACGCTACCCTTGCCATGGAAGGTCAATACGCCCGATCTGGCCACTTTTCTTTTGACTATACGGTACAATGCTGACATGAATCAGCTTTCCGATGCCCGTATTGCAACCGCGCCGACCGTCACTTTTCTAGGAGCCACACAGTCTGTTTCCGGCTCGATGCACCTGCTAGAGGCGGGGCCTTATCGGTTTTTAATGGACTGCGGCCAATTTCGTGGCCCTCGCGAAGAAGCCAGACTGCGAAACGCAAATTTCCCGTTTGATCCGACAACGATTGATGCTGTTTTTTTGAGCCATGCTCACGCGGATCATTGTGGCAATCTGCCCAATTTGGTGCGGCAGGGCTTTTCGGGACCGATCTACTGCACGAACGCAACACGCGACTTGACCGAAGTCATGCTGATGGACTCGGCTCGGATTCAAGAAAACGAATTTGCTCGGTTTGGTGGACGAAACATGCGAGGCAAGCCGCCTGTGCTCTTTACGTTTGAGGACGTTGAGGACACGATCGCAGCCTGTGTTGGTGTTGACTATTTGCAGCCGATCGATGTTAACCCAGACGTCCAGATCCGCTTTATCGATTCTGGTCATATTCTCGGGAGCGCTATGGTCTGCGTCCGAATGAAGAGTGACGATCGCCAATACACAATTACCTTCACTGGAGATTTGGGACGTCGCGGAGTTCCCTACGTAGCAGAGCCGTCGCCCGTCCCGGCCGCCGATCTCATTATCTGCGAGAGCACCTATGGCGGTAAGATGCACGACTCGCTCGAAACGATGGCCGCCAAGATGGCTGCTATTGTTCATAAGACGATTGCTAGAGGCGGGAAAGTTCTCATACCTGCGTTTAGTCTTGGCCGCACCCATTTAGTGCTCCATTACATCCGACAGTGGATGGCAAGTGGACAATTGCCTCGTGTGCCGATCTACGTGGATAGCCCGCTCGCTCAAGAAATCGACTTCGTATGTCAACAGTACCAAAGCGTACTGTTACCCGAGGCCGACGAGATTCCAAGCGAGTGGCTTGAAACAGAAGAAGACGCTTGGATGTGCACGACGCAGCGCGAGCCATGTATCATTATCGCTTCAGGCGGAATGTGCGAGGGAGGCCGGATCGTTCAGCACTTGCGAGCTCACATCGACGATCCGCGATCTACGATAGTCTTGGTGAGTTATCAAGCACCAGATTCGTTGGGACATAAGTTGTTATCACCCATTCCTGTAGTAACCTTTCAAGGACAAAAATGGAACAAGTGGATCGACGTGGCAGAGGTTCGAGGTTTCTCAGGGCACGCCGATGAAGCAGACTTTGCTGCGTTGCTTGGCGGGGCAGTCGAGGCAACAGGCAAAGTCCGCCTCGTACACGGCGAACCGCCCCAGATGCTTGCCCTAGAGAAACAACTTCGTGAAATGGGATTCGAAGACGTGCGTGCACCGAAACGCAAAGAGGGCGTAGCTCTTTAGGAACGGAGGAAATGAATAAGCCATTGGGCGGTTAGCCCCGGTTTCTTAAAATGCTCGACATTCGTTGAGAACCACGGCTAGGAGCTTCTTGATTGTCGACACTAACTTTTTTGGGTTGTTGTTAAATTGCGGAACTTTTTCTGAGTATTTGCGGGTTTTTAAACCACCAAATGGCTACACTCAAGTTTCATCCGTTTTGCGGTAACGGGTCTTTATTTGACACGGTTCGCCATTATACTTTTAAACGACTCTATCCTTCATTAAACGCAGTGAAACGAACGCCTAGCGATCCGCGTCCTGAGTCGATGGGTTCGGTTTTTTGGCTTGATTGAGATTCAATGAGAGGGAAGAACACACCATGACAACCCATTCCAAAACAAAGAAGCGACTCACGATAGAACAACTGGAGGCACGAAAAATGCTTGCAGGGCTCTGGAATTACGCCGATAACTCGGATATCCCGGCTGGTTTGCCCTCGTTCCTACGTACACGAGACTTCAAGCTGGCAACACTTGATTCCAATGCTCTTCGAAGTCAACTCGCGGCCGCTCCCGCCCATCTAAGTCCGGTGCCTACGGAAAGTTCGATCTTGAGTGTCCCTAAACCGAATGGGACCATGGAGCGTTTCAGCATTTTCGTTTCCTCGATTATGGCACCGGAACTGGCGGCCAAGTTTCCTGAGATTCAGACATATGCTGGTCAAGGAATCGATAACGCGGCGTCGACGATTCGGTTGGATTTAACTCCGCAGGGCTTTCACGCACAAGTCATTTCTCCCGAGGGAACCTACTATGTCGATCCGTATTCCAACCTCCCCTCGGACTTCTATGCTGTTTATGCCAGAGGCTCCGCAAAAGAGGCCCCTGGCTTTCAAGAGCTTGAGGCAGACATCGGCCAACAAAAGGGCGGCGGCATCTCCTCCGGAAGCAACCCATCCAATTTAGGTTCATCACAACCCCGTAGCGGTACCGAATTAAGAACGTATCGCATGGCTGTGGCTGCGACCGGGGAATATACAAAATTCCACGGTGGTACTGTCGCGTCGGGACAAGCGGCCATTGTTACCGCCGTGAATCGTGTCTCCGGCATCTATCAAACGGAGCTTTCGATCGCATTTCAATTGGTTGCGAACAATGACAGACTCGTCTTTACCGATGCAAACACCGACGGGTATACGAACAACAACGGTGGCACAATGTTGGGCGAAAACCAAGCCATCGTCGACAGAATAATCGGCAATGCCAACTACGATATTGGCCACGTTTTTTCCACCGGTGGCGGAGGCGTCGCTTCGCTTGGCAGCGTCGGCGTGAACTCGAGAAAGGCGCAAGGAGTGACAGGCCTACCAACTCCGATTGGCGACGATTTTTATGTTGACTTCGTAGCTCACGAAATGGGCCATCAATTTGGCGGCAACCACTCTTTCAATGGCGTTGATGGCAATTGCCCAGCACGCAATGGCAGCACAGCTTACGAACCCGGCAGCGGCACTACGATTCAAGCTTACGCAGGCATTTGCAATTCTGACGATCTGCAGCCACACAGCGATCCGTATTTCCACTCGGTGAGCTTGGATGAAATCGTGCAGCATGTTGATTCGGTCATTCCAAACGTCGGCACTAGGGTGCTCAGCGGCAACTCCATCCCCACGATCAGTGCTGGGGCGGATTACGTGATTCCTGCACGTACTCCCTTCGAATTGACCGCGACCGGATCCGATCTCAATGCCGGCGATCAACTGACTTACGATTGGCAGCAACGGGACCTTGGACCTGCTCGCTCGGTGACCCTTGGCGACGACGGTGTCGGCCCACTGTTTCGCGTTTTTTCGCCAACTGCCAATCCGACTCGAACATTGCCACGTTTGACCGATCTCGTGAACAACACCACGGTCATTGGCGAGCGATTGCCGACCACTACGCGACAACTCAATTTCCGTGTGGTAGCTCGCGACAATCGCGCAGCTGGCGGAGCGTTCGACGATGACAACATGCGAATTTCGGTTATTGATACCGGAGCACCGTTCGCCGTCGTAACTCCAAATACAAATGTCACATGGGAAGGATTGACTTTCCAAACGATCGAGTGGAACGTTGCGGGAACAACAGGAAACGGTATCAACTCTGCATTGGTCGACATCAGCATTTCTACCGACGGCGGTCTAACATACCCGAACATTGTTGCGGCCAGGACTCCAAACAACGGCACTGCCATCGTTCGTATTCCAAACACTCCCACCACCAGTGCGCGCGTACGCGTTCAAGGAACTTCGAATATCTTTTTTGATATTTCAAATACCAACTTCACGATCGTACCTGCAACGAAAGTTATTGATATCAACTTGGGTCCTATTGTGACCTATACGGAAAACAGTGCGCCGGTAGCCATTGCCCCCGCTGCCACGGTGACGGATCTCAACGTCACGAGCTACGCCGGTGGGTCGCTGTCGGTAATGATTGGCAGTAACGTCGAGGCTGGTGATGTTCTCAATATTATCAATACAGGTACGGCCCCGGACGAAATCTCGACCAGTGGGGATCAGATTCTGCTAGGCGGAGCACTCATCGGCAATTACTCAGGGCCAGGGCAATCGCTGAACATCACTCTCAATTCCGCGGTAAATGCATCTGCCATCAAGCGGCTTTTGACACAGATTTCCTTTGTGAACACAAGTGAGGATCCTTCCCCTACCCCGCGAACGGTGACCGCATTCCTTGATAATGGGCTAAATGGAGCGAGCAACCGAGCTACGGTTCTGGTCAATGTCATTCCAGTCAACGACGCCCCTGTTTCTGGCAACGCCTCCTTAACAACGATTAGCGAAGACAATCTAAATCCTGCAGGGCGAACGATTACGCAACTAGTCGGTCCATCCTTTCAAGATCCCGACCGTTCAAGTTCTCTTTCTGGAATCGCGGTTAGCTCCAACTCGGCCCCATCGACAACTGGGGTTTGGCAATACTCCCTCAATTCGATCGTTTGGTTGCCCATTGGCAGCGTTAGTCCAGCGAATAGTCTGGTTTTAGCGGCATCAACATCGCTCCGGTTTTTGCCAGCTAAAAACTATTTCGGAACCCCCATTCCTATTGGCTATCGAGCACTAGATAACTCCTATGTTGGTCCCTTTACCACGTCCAGTAGAGCTCTAATCAACGTTGCCGACGCTACTTCGAATGGGCCAATCGCTTTGTTAGGAGCGAGCATCAGCATTCAAATTTCGCCGGTAAACGATCCTCCGGTAACTACAGTTCCCCCCCAATCCTTTAGCGTCAACCAAGACGACTTATTTAGCTTGACTATCCCAGCTGGATGGTTCACCGACGTGGATGACGCGACATTGAGCTACACGATCATTTCAGCCAACGGCAATCCACCACCTACATGGCTTTCGTTTGATGAAACAACAAGTCAATTGATAGGCATCCCGACCAACGAGGAGGTGGGTGACTACAGTCTGTTGATAAAGGCCGCTGACGCTGCGGGACTGTTTACGACTTTGCCCTTTCAGTTGTCTGTCATCAATGTCAACGACACTCCATCCAATATCGAACTAATAGGCACAACGGTGACTGAGAATGCGACTGGGGTTTTCATTGGAACCGTGTTCGCGACAGACAAGGACCGGAGCGACCAGTTCACTTGGCAAGTGCTTGATCAGCGATTCGCAATTATTGGAAACCAACTTTTTCTGGCTTCCGGGAATAGGCTCAACTTCGAAGAAACGCCTTTGGTGGACATCCAAATTCAAGTGACCGACAGTGGCACGCCTCCTTTGTCGCTTAGACTGACAAAAACGATTGAAGTTCTTGACGTGAATGAGTTTGCACCAGGCCTGAGACCGACCGTTTTTAATATCCCTGAGTCAACCCTGGGTGGCGCGGACATCGGTTTCTTAGTGGCCCCAGATAAGGACACCACCAACCGAGTTCGTTTTCGTTTCAATGGAACTCCACCTACCTTGTTCAAGTTAGATGGCAACACCGGGCGACTTTCACTTAAGCCTGACGCATCGCTGGATCACGAGTCCGCGGCCTCCTATCAATTCTTTGTCGACGCATTCGACGACGGTCTTCCTCCACTGACGACAACCTCCTCGCTTACTCTGAATGTAACAGACGTCAATGAATTCGATCCACAAATTACAAGTGGACCGATCTCTCTCTCCGAACGCCAAGTGGCGGGTACTTCGTTCTCAAAAATAACTGCGATCGATGGAGATTCCAGTCAGACGATCCGCTTCTCGTTGCCGAGCAGCGATACAAGATTCACGATCAACCCCACGACCGGCGACCTGTCATTGAATAGTCCAGGACTCTTTGATTTCGAACGAAGCGCGGTCGATTCTATTGTCGTGATTGCCCAGGATTCAGGTACACCGCAACGTCAGACTCGAAAAACTATTGCTATCTCCATCTTAGATGCCAACGACCCACCTACAGCAGCTTCTGTTGCGACGCCTAAGGTGCTATCGAACGTAACGGAACTGAGCCTTGGAGCCATTTCGATCGCCGATCAAGATGTCGGACAAAATTACACGATCCTTACCAGTGATGACCGATTTGCGATTCAGGATGGTAAATTGATCCTGGCGCCCGGGAAGTTTGTTAGCGAAACCGACCCACTTCAGATTTCCGTTCCCATTATTGTCACGGAGGTTGGCGCTGATGGCAGGTCTTACAACTTAAACATTACGGTGAACCGAATCTCGAACAGGACCCCTTGGCAAAACCGGCTCAACCCTCAGGATGTCAATCGGGTTGACGGTGTTAACCCATTGGACGCGCTAGCAATTATCAATGCGGTCAATGAGGGGAGAACTCAATTGCTGTTCCCAAGACCCGCCAGCACGCTTGACTTGCCTGACTATGATGTCGACGGCGACGGTGCGATCAGTCCGCTCGATGTTCTTTCGATCATCAATACGATCAACGGAAGCGCGGGCGGCGAGGGCGAGTCGGCACGCGAGCCTCATGACTCTTCGTTTGACTCGGTACTTCTATCGAAGGAAATGGTTCGATCTGAATTGGACGACGCTGCTTGGCTCGCCGCATACACTCAACTCGAGGAAGAGCGAATATCCACGAGAAAACGTAGAATCTAAATTGCTGCCGCGAGATAGGTAACCACGTAAGACACGAAAGAAAACAGGATGATGAGTATTGCTGATGGTGGATTTCGGCTGGACAAGACGCTCTAACGAAGCGAGCATTTAACGGCGTCATGATGTCCGACTCTTTATTCTTCTCGCTCGGAATTGGCGGTTCCACCGTTTATGCTCGAATGGCTTTTTGGACGACGAAAGCAGTTGCTTAAAAAAGAGGTCCAACCCGACGAACGAGATAAACTGCGTCGTTCGATCTGGCAATCTTCCTTTCTTGAAGATCGCCAGTGTGAACAGATCATCCGATGGTCCCGCGTTTTTATTGCTGAGAAAACTTGGGAAGGTTGCAATGGAGTCAGAATCACAGAGGACGTCCAGTGGAAGGTGGCCGCGGCCGCAGGCTTGATGGTACTCGCTTATCCAGACTGGTACTTCGACAAAACCTCTACCATCCTTATTCATCCGCAAGCCTACAAAGTAACCGTGACAGCCCAGCATTCGGCACTGACCAATGGAACCGAGATGGCTGGCGAGTTTTATCGAGCGGGCGAAACCATTTACCGCGGTCCCGTCGTCTTGAACTCGCATGACATCGAGATCGCAGCACAAAGTCCAAACGATGGCCACCATTTAGTGATTCACGAATTCTCCCACCAACTCGACATGATCAATGGTCCATCGGCTGATGGCTTACCACCATTACCTGGAAACGTGGACGAAAGGGCGTGGCTTGCCGCGATGAAGGGTGAGTATCAGCGAGCGCAAGAAATGGTTAGCCAGGGGTATATGATTCTAATGCCTGACTACGGCTTAACTCAAGAAAGCGAGTTCTTTGCGGTTGCCAGTGAACTCTACTTCCAACGCTCGATTGAATTGGCGGAATACCACCCAAACGTTTACTTGCTGCTCAAGCAATTCTACGTGACGGACATGGCGGATATGGTTCGATAGACACCCTCCCGCTGGGAGGGTCGAGCGTAGCGAGGGGAGGGTGAAGTGCCAACAACGATTGCACAAGTCAGTTCACCCTCCCCGGGCCGAAGGCCCGACCCTCCCGGAGGGAGGGTGACTTAAATCCCTGCAGGACTTAAAATCCTGTAGAACAAACCGGGGCTAACGCTCCTTGTCATTACCCACATCTCGATGCAATTTAGAATTCTAATTCCCTTGAAATCAAACGAAAACAATGCGATTTTCTCCCCCTCGCCCCGATTCGGGGAGAGGGGGTCGGGGGGTGAGGGGTAGAATTGCCAGCAACAGGACTCCGGTGCAATGACTTGTTTAGCCCCTTTAAGCAAGGCAGGGTATTGCGACCGAAGTCAAAATCCCAATCAAAACACAGTGCAAGACCCCTCACCCCCAGCCCCTCTCCCCTAAAAGGGCGAGGGGAGCAAAGTCAAAAAGATATGGGTAATGACAAGGCTAGCGCCCGCCGGCTAATTGCCCCGTAAAGCACTTGGCTAGGTGCCAAGATACTTGACGTAGAGTTGCCGAAGTTTTTGGCGATGAACTTCGCACTGTTCGACGAGTTCGAGACCGCTTCTTAGATTGAGCACGTACGCCAATCGGGAACGCTCATTTTCTGATGTTGGGAGATCATGTCGGGCTTGAGTGTTCATCAATCGCAATCCCGACTCCACTCCTCGAAGGAAGTTGTATCCTTCTTTTAGCGCGTCCGCATCCTCTGGTGAGACTAGGCCAGCGAGCCGAAGTCGCTCGATCGCGTCCAACGTCCCAGACGCGAAAAGTTCTGGTTTCGCGGCGACATTGCGAAGCGTAAGCAGTTGGGCGATCGACTCAACATCCACCGTGCCGCCGACGCCTCGTTTCAGGTTGAATGGACTTGCGGTGCTTTCTAACTGCCTGCGTGCGGCTAGCGATTGTTGATCGTCGGCCTCGGTCCAACTCCGGAGCCGAAGAATATCCTGTATGGCTTGATCTACGGAGCGTTGAAAAGGTGTGGAACCAAGAATGCATCGAGCGTTGCAAAGCTGCTGGCGTTGCAGCGCAAGTCCATCGGTTTCGAGAAAGAACTGCCTGAGTTCGTCGAGTTTCCAGGCAAGCGTTGTGTTGCGATTGGCTGACAAAATCCAATTTTTCGTCTCATAAAGCCTGCCGCTTCGCCAAACGCGATTGGCCGCTTGAACAACTTTTTGAGCGAGTTGGAGAAAGAAGTATTGCGTTGAAATCGGTTCGTGGTGCCGGCCAGATCCAATGGGTTTTGTGGTGCCATCGGAGTCATACAAAAACAATAAATTCACATCGCTGTGATAATTGGGTTCGCGGGCCCCCAATTTACCGATTGCAATCACCCCATAGCGACAGAGTTCCCCATCGCTCGCTGTTGGAACTCCAAACCGTTTTGCCAGCCGTCCATATTGCCAATCGACCGTTTGATGGAGGCATACATCGGCTATATCTGACAATGCTCTATGTGTGTCGATAATGCTTTCTTTGCCGAGGATATCTCGCACGCCGACGTTGAGGTGCCTCGTATTCTTAAACGAGTGAAGGATGGGTTCGATGTCTTCAGCACCTCGGCACAATTCGTGGAGCATCAGGCCCATCTGTTGTTCCGTCGGCAACCGATTGAGCATCAACGAGTCCAGCAGCTCATCGATCATTCCAGGGTTGCTGGTGAGAATCCCAATTAAGTAGGGGCTTGCGCCGCACAGGCGAATGTAGAGATCCATCGAAGGTTCATGGACGCTGAAAAGTTCCCACAGCACCCCTTTGCCGCCGAGAGATCGGCAGCTAACCGCGAGATTTTCGAGCGTCAAGTCTGGGTCCGGCGTGCGACTGATCTTGGATAGCAATTGCGTTGCGATGCTGGCCAGGAAATGGCGACAGCGCCGCGTCGAAAGCATCGAGACCTCCTCGCGCGAGAGCTCCAACAGGAACCGATAGGCCGCGTTCGATCTCTTGAAGCCATGCTTTGCCAATAAGGCATCGATCCATTCGGGCTGTGGGTTCGGATCGAGAATCAAGTCCGTTTCTTCGGACGCCTGGTTTTCATCGGCAAACACTTCGCCTCGCAAGTGATTTCGTATCTGCTTGACCCGATTCCAGGACTCTGTCAAGTCGGCGTCCAATTGTTCTTCCGCACGATCGCCTTGATACGCGAGTTGTTGTATCAACGCGATCTTTGACTCTGCATCCATAACCTTTTTTTGCTTTGTCTTCGACAGTGGATTTCGAAGCTGGATAGCAAAAATGGTTTGCGAAAAGCGGTTGTAAGCAGCGACCAAGATCGCTCTTTCTTGGTCGGTTAAGCAGTTGGATTGAGCTAATGCATCGAGTGATTGCACCGTGTTAGCGATCCGAATCTGAGGCAATTCTCCGCCGTTGATCAGCTGTAAAAACTGCGTTAAAAACTCGATCTCTCGCCTCCATCGCAGGAGCAACTCAAACGACCAAACTGGCTGGTCGGGTTGGGTCGATTCCATCGCCTTTCCTTCGCGGTCAATCTTCCGTTTTAGAGCGCCGATCCCAGCAATGTCTGCCCGTGTCAAAAATCGGCGATAGACCAGCGATGGAATTTCTTCCAAGAACCTCGCAGCTAATTTCGGACCTCCCGCCAAATACCGTGCCTTGAGGAGTGTAAGCCGTTGCCATGTTCGACCTTGATTTTCGATCGTCTGAATCCATCTTCGGAAGTCATGCAAGTGAACTTCGCCGGTTGCTTTGTCCTCTGGATGGCATGGAAATGCGACCGAATAGTTGAGCCCGTCGGGATGAGAAAGAATGGAGACGGTTCGCTGAAGTACTCGCTGCAATTCATCCATTACATACGATTCGCGAGACTCGTCGGGCAACAGCTCAGTGTCAGTCAAGACAACGAGATCAAGCGGACCATCGAGTTCGAGTTCTTGCCCACCCAGAGCTCCAAGCCCCAGGACGCAAAGCAGGTCCGATAATTCGGAAGCGGAGCCGAATGGATTCGCCTTCGTTCGCCGGTCGTTTTTGCGTTCGGCATTGGCGACAACGAGCGAGGCCGTAATGCCCGCATCTGCGATCCAAGACAGTTGTTGTGTGACAGTGCTTGGTGACATGTCTTGTAGGCAGAATGCGCAGATGACTCGTAGAGTTTCACGTCGCCGAAACCTTTGCATGCTCGCTAAAATTTGACCTTCTTCCTCGAGGTTTTGGATCTCGCCTAGTAGGATATCTTTGAGATGAGTGGCATCGACCGATTGGCCGGCGCTCATTCGTAGCCAATCAAAACTGTCTGGATCCGAAACGAGCCATTCGACGGCTGCCGACTCGATCGATAGGATCTGCAACAGGGGCGGCATCGCGTCCCGATCGCGGTCTAGAAACACGAGAAAGCTAGATGGATTTCGCGTGTTCTCGAGGAAACGCAGCAATGGAGCCAGCCCCCGCTGAAGATGAGGGAATTGGATAAGCAGCGGAACGAGCTGAGTTGTTAAGCTTTCTTGGAGGTCAGGTTCGGAGGCTAGAATCAACAAATCAGCGATCGCGATCCTACCAGAATCACTTAACGCTAAGTCCTGCCACAGATGGTTTTCGGTGTTGCTAATCTTGTGGCTCAATTCGCTTGATCGCAATGATGAAAATTCGTTTAACAGTCAGGCGTAGGCGTACTTCCAACGGTGCCGAGTAAGCCTTCGGCTGACTGTTAAACAAATCATTGAACGGTATTGACTGAAAACCCAACGCAAGACGATCTCGCGTGTTGTGGAAACAACCGCATTATCTTACCTGAGGGGAGGTGTTTTTTGAATGCGTTCGGACCTGCTACAAATTTGCCGGTTACAGTTTGAATCGAGAATGGACGCACAAATGGCCGCGCCCGAACCAAGTCGTCTTGCCCTAGTGCCGTTTTCACTAATTGACCTTGATTAAAAAACCTGAGTCTGAGGATGTGGGATAGGCTTCCAGCCTGTCAAACGCAGTATCGACAGGCTGGAAGCCTATCCCACGTTAACTTAGAATCGCACCACTAGTCTGTTTTGCCGTTCAATTAGCCGATGGGCGTTAGCCTGGGATTGTTTTATAGGGGTTTAAAGTCACCCTCCCTCGGGGAGGGTCGGGGAGGCTCGGGGAGGGTCGGGCCTTCGGCCCGGGGAGGGTGAACTGACTTGTGCCATAGTTGTTGGCACTTCACCCTACCGCTGTAAACATGTTTCCAACGATTTTACTAAGTCATTCATTGCTCGGGACGGTGAGGCTCCTGCCGAACCTTTGCACCGTTGGCTCGGCAGGAGCCTCGCCCTCCCTAAGGTTTGCAATGGAATTGACTTTGCAAAGATGTTTACAGCGGGAGGGTGTCTAGGCCGGTCTAGACGGTTACTTGACAGCTTTGAGAAACGAATCGTCAAAGTCGACCATTCCCTCACCCGTTCCGAAGGACAAGGGGGTTGGCTTTGGTGTCAATCCATACTTCTCACAAAACTTGCTGACGACTGGCATGGTTTCCTTGCGAAACTTGTCGCTTCCAAACAAAGCGATCGCCTCTGAAGGTTCGCCATAGAATCGGGTTTGCGTCACGACCTTTTTCATGTCGGCAAGTTCCAGTTTTGCAAATTTTTCGCCGATGCCCATAAGTGTTTTGTCGGAGGTCGCCGGATCTGCCATCCGCTTGTTCATGGCGTAGAAGGTTTCCAAAATGGCTGCCGCAAAGTCTTTTCCACCTGGTTTCTTTAGCGAATCTGCACCGACCACAACCATGTCGATGATCTCTTCTGGAATAGCCGAAGAGTCAAACAGCACTTTCGCATCAGGACGTCGCGCGAGCGATTGCATGACATAGGGGTTCCAAACCATGATCGACTGCATGTTGCCTGTCTTTTGCTCGAAAGCCTGCGACGCTTTTTCGGGGTCCATGTTCAAGAAGGGAAATTTCGAGGGATCTTGATCGAGCTTGACCAAGCATCGGTCGAAGCAATACTGGGACACGCTCTTCTCCAACCCATGCGTCGACTTGCCAGCCAAAGCATCGACTGAGTCGATTCCGGAAACAATACACGCATCAGCTCCGTTCGAAGTCGAAGTCGGCATGATTGCAACGCTCTTTCGCGAGGCAGCCGGCCCGAGGATGTCGATGTTGGTGATACACACTGCATCGGCTTCGGAATTGCCGTAAAGGGAAATGCAACTATCGTAGTCAACCAGCTTAAGGACGATATCAACGTTATGTTTCTTTTCGATGGATCCCATTTTTCCAGCTTCGCCATCGATAAGCCCCACGTCGCTTGCCACCCCGAAAATGCTCCAGGATGGGTATTCGCTCCAAGCCAACATGAACTTCGGTGCAGCAGTTGGTTTTGCAGCGTTGTTCGCAGGCTTGCTTTCGCAACCGACAAAAGCAGAGGATACCGCGAGTAGCGTAATCCATTTCAGGCAATTGATTCGTTTCATCGTTGAGTACTTTCGTAAAGAATTTGGAGTGAATTAGCCCGTTAACTAGGGCGATTACTCCCCCTCGCCCCGCTTCGGGGAGAGGGGGGCGGGGGGAGCAAAGTCAAAAAGATGTGAGCATTACGACGGCGCTAGCCGCGGTTCTCGACGAATGTCGAGCGATCTTGGAAACCGGGGCTAGCGCCCGCCGGCTAATTATCCCGTAAATTACGCGGCGATGCGCATAGGTGCCACATTAGGCCTCTGGAATCTTCGATTCTTTGGCTGCGGATTCGGTCGATTCCTTTTTCGCAGATAAGCCGATCAGTGCGTCGAACTCGTCATCGGCTGCGCTCTTTTGAGCGTACTCCAAGAATTCGGATTCCGCTTTCTTATTGTCCATCCCTGCAAGCTCACGCGAAATTCTCGCGTTGGCGCCAGCCTTTTGTCGCAACTCTCGCAAACGGTGCAATTCTTCATTCGTTCGGTCATTGGAAATACCGTTGACCATGTCCGCAATTTGCTTTTCCTCTGTTGCCGAAAGAATGTCTGCAACCGCATCGTGCTTCTCTTCTTTGAGCTTGTCCAAGTCGCGCATCAAGGATTGAATTTGACTCTTGTGACCATTGACGTTGCTCATCAACTGCTTCAAGTCGTTTTCCAGTTCGTGAGCCCTTTGTTGTTTTTCCGCCAATGTGCTGGTGAAGTCTTTGTAGGCCGACTGGCACTTGAGGTACTCCGGATCGTTGCGAACCGCAGTTGCATCGCCGTTGTACTTGTCTGCGATCTGCTTTGCGCGGGCGGCTGCCCCCGACTTGAGCTTCTCAAGCTTCTCGACCTCTGCCGTCAGAGTTGAGAGCTTGTCCTTTTTGCTCTCTTCCTGAGCGATCATGGCGCTGATCGCATCTTTGTACTCATTGAGCCGCTTCTTCTTTTCTTCGATGATCTTATCGAAGGTAGCTGAGATCACGGTTGGATTGTTGCTCATCGAATCGGCAGCTGAATTCACTTTGCCGGTGAACATGTATCCGATCGCACGAAAGAAACGGCCAATAGCTCTGAACATTAAAAATCTACTCCGGTTAATGGTCTATTGAAATGGGTAAAAGGTTATGGTTGACAATACGACGCCCAACAGCACGAGCTGCCCCGCGATTTTAGTTTTTCAAGTTTGCATCGTAATCGATTGAGCCCTCCAGTTCGCGCATGCGTTCCTCCGTGCGCTTTGCAATTCGAAGGGATGCATCCAGTTCGTCTCGCAAACTGCCCAAGTCGCTCTGTTGCTCCTTGTTCATTAGTTCTTGATAGTGCTTTACCGCAGACTGCATGTGGTCGATACTAACTCTTATTTCCTCGAGAGTGTTTTCTCGCTGAGCCTGAATCTTTTTCTTTTCGTCGCCGGTTAAACTTTCGGCGAGTCTATACAGTTTCAGCGATTGCTCTAGCTGATCGGTTGCCGACCAAAACAGTTGTCGCACTTGCTTGATGATCTCCTGGCTTTGAATCACGATGCCCGGCCGCTTTGCAAACTCCTCGAAGTCGCTACGGCAGGTTCTGAGCAACGTCAGATAGTCTTTGGTTCGGTAATCGCGGTCGGACCGAAGTCGAAATTGCAGCTGATCCAGTTTCTCTTCCTCGGCATTGACAATCTTCTCGGATTCTTCGCGCAATATTTTGGCTGCAATGTCGTCCGTGAAGAAAATGAAGCGTGTGGCCATCCAGCCAATTCCGCCCAATACGAGGGCGAGGCCCGCGATATTGAGGGAAGTCACTCCGTTGGCAGCCCAGGAGATAAGCCAAGCCGAAGCGCCAGAAACCAAGGGTAATGCCACGGATGGTGCCCAAAGTAGTTCGCTAGCGATTCTGGACCTAAAGTCTTTCAATGTTTGGTTCTCGAGTTGAAAATGATATTTTTTAAGGCCCAAATCGCATTTGAACAAGGGCGCGCACCCGGCTTCGCTTTTCTGAAAAACAGATCGAGCACTCAGTACGGAATCTCACCGACTCCAAACGTAACTCTCGTTTCTCCAGTGATATCACCAGGAATCGTTCGCATGCGCTGCTTTGGAATCCCCGCAGATTCAAGGTATTGTAATGCACCCAACGCCCGCTTGGCAGCTAGGTCTTTGTTTGCCTCGATATCCCCCAAATTGGAGGCATTGCCACGAATCAACAAATAATACTGCGGCCATACCTGAAGCCTTTCCGCGAGCTCCTTGAGGATCAACTGGCTTCGATCTGTCAACGCGGAACTTCCTCGGGAAAAAACCAACTCTGGGACACTCAAAGTGCCAATGCTGGTCAATTCCCCCCATTGTTTGTCCGTCAGTTCCTTGAGCGTCGTCTCCTCACGTATCGATTCGGATTGAACGCCGGGATAGAAGTTGCGAGACATGATTTGCTTCATTGGACGGTCAAAGTAGAGCCGGTTCCATTTGCCATCCGCCGGCGGATGTTTGATTGCTCCTGTCGACAGCAACACCTTGGATATGCGTTCCAAGATGTTATCCATATGAATGATCGCACCGGGTCGCAAGCCAAAATGGGCAAAGTTTTCCTGCGTGTTCTTCCACTGGATTCCCTGTACCATTTTTGCGGCTTGATCCGGTTCTAAACTCAGCTTGGTCAACTTGGCATCGTCGAGCATCAACTGCGATTGCTTCGCAGCATCGCGATAATTGAAAAGTGCGGTGAAGTAGCTTTCGAGCACTGCTTCCGCGACCGGTTCGTGCTTAAGCAAGAAGTCGCGATTGATGACCAGCGTATCCACAATATAGCCAGTAAACTTGGAGCTATCTGTCAGTACATGCAACGCGTCATTCTTGAGCATTTGGCTGACGAAGGGTTCCCAAACGACATACACGTCGTTCGTGGTTGGATCCGCTGCCTTGTATCGTTCGATAAGTTTCTCCGGTGAAGCCATTGGGACGATTGCGTCTTTACTGATTTGGGACAGTCCGAAGTCCTGCATCACAACTCGCGCCAATGTCTCACTTGGCGAATCCCCAACGAGCACGAATCGCGTCTCTGCATTGTTCAGTCGATCGACGTTCTCATATTTCTTTTTGTAAGCCAACATTGCATCCGCCCCTCGCGTTTCATCGATGACCGCAATGATGGTGGCCGGCGGATAGTCGAGGTTGGAAAACGCCTTCAGCAAAGCATCGGCCGGGAACAACGCAAAATGCAATGTGCCTTTCTCTAGGGCTGTCGCTCGGGCTGAGTAGTCGGCACCATCATCGACGAGTTTGAGTTTGATACCTCGATTCGATAGCTGGGTTTGAAAGTCGGTCGTTCGAAAAATGGCATAACCCGAAAAGCTATCCACCCCAATCGATATCTCTTGGCTAAAAAGACTGGTTCCAGTCGTGGCCGCGACCGCAGCTTCCACTTGTTTTTTCGCTTCGGCTTGGCTCTTTTGAGCGCGAACCGGATCGATTACCAGTTTCCAAATCGAAACGCCCACAGCCAACACGACCAACCAAACAAGTGCAGCCAGTATGATTTTTGTTTTCGACACGGCGAAGTTCGCCCTCCTCGAGTTGTGTAATATCCGATTTGGACTAATTGTCCACCCAATTTTTCCCTGCTATCCCAACATCGTCTGGTGAGTGACCACCCATTCTCAACGATTTCCCCATCACGCGGGAGAGCCATGCGACGGCATCGTTTCTCGATTGTGTACGATCATATGACACATTTTCAAGTTCTCCAGCCTCATTCACTGTATTCGACGATGCGGCCAATTCTTGACCATTTGCCTCAAAGCGCTCTGGGGTCCCTACGATAATCCGAACTCGGGCCGGTATAAACAAGGCGCTATAGACCGCCCAACCCGCAGGCGCACCCTCGATCCAAATCGGCACCAGTGGCACATTGGCTCGCTGTGCCACTATTGCAGCACCTGGCCGAATGGTGAGCAATGGGCTGTCGGTGCGATTGATGCGACCCTCTGGAAACATTCCGACAAACCGTCCACTCTTGGCTAACGCAATGGCTCGTTTCGTGGATGCCGTGTCTACGCCACCCCGATTGGTTGGAATCGCTTGAAACGATCGCAGGATCGGGCCAAACAAGAAATGCTTGAAGTACTCGCCGGCTACCATCCAATGTACCCGCCTTCCACCCACTAGCTGAACAAAAAAGGGATCCACGGAACAACGATGATTCGCAACCAAAATAGCTCCCCCGGCCATGCGATCACCCAAAAGACGGTCCCTTCTGTCCTCCGAAAAACCACTTGTCGGCGCTCCGAGCTCACCCCGCCACTCGATCTCCACTCGCCATAGCACCCTCGCTAGGGCATACACGGGCGCGTACAGAACTCGCTCCCACGGCGTGTATCGCCCAGGACCAAACAGACTGGCCGCAGCATAAGCGAAGGCGATGCAAGCAAGCGTTATTAGAAACATCAATGAAGTCATTGTTTGCGGCATTTTGGGTGCGAAACTCGCTAAGTCACAACGATGAAATGATTTAGGACGGGACGACCAAGCCTACAACTCCACCATGAGCAACCGTAATGATATCAAATTAGCGAAATCGCAGGGGATTCCTAGGAAAGTTCACAGAAAAGAGAGTAGCCAAGTCGACACTCTTTCGGGTATCGTAGAGTCCGTCGCAAAGACACGACCTTAAGCCGGTCGGGCCCCGTGACATCTCACCATCGAAGCGATGTGTGGCTGAGTTTTGAAAGGTAGGAGCTGAGCCTAGCGGCCACGGGCTCAATTCCGTCAATTGATTAGAAGCAGTAATCGGTTGCCTCCTCAACGACTTAGCGACATTCAGCTCATGAACGAAGTAGCACACTCAAACGTGCACTAAGACCCAGCACAGCGCGATTGTAAGGAAACTCGGAGTGCATGCTGCGATGGTTTACTGAGATGAACGGGCCGACCGGCTATTTTTTTGCCTGCTGTTTTCTAGCCCCGCCTCTGCGCGGGATCAACGCGATGAAACAGCCTTTCGGTTTATTCAACTCAGCATGGTCCCACCTACCGTTCACATTCCTGTCCTGCTCCAAGAAGTCATCCAATGGTCTGGCTTGGAGCGTCCATCCACGAACAATAGGACGGTCATTGACGGCACACTGGGGGGCGGCGGTCACGCTTGGCATTTGATCCAAGCCTTAAAGCCACAGGATTTTCTCGTCGGCATCGATCGCGACGCAGGCGCAATTGATCGAGTCACGGAACTCTTCGACCGGCTCTTACCCCCAAATACCGAGCAGGACTCAGAGTCGAATTCCACTGTCGCTCGCTCCACGTGCCGTGTGCGGTTGATCCAAAGTTCCTATCGCGAACTACCCAAGTTGATGGTCGAGCACGACATCCCCAAGGCCGATTGTATCCTGTTGGACTTGGGACTATCGAGCGATCAGCTCGAAGACACCACGCGTGGCTTTTCCTTTCGTACGGGTGGTACACTCGACTTGCGATTTTGTACCGACGATGGAATTTCGGCGGCCGATCTTTTGGCTAAGATCGATGAAAAGGAACTAGCAGATATTATCTATCAGTTCGGTGAAGAAAAATTTAGCCGTCGTATTGCCCGAGCCATTGTGGAACGCCGTCGCAGCAATCCTGTTCGCACAGCCGAAGACTTGGCGGACTTGGTGCATCGTTGTGTTCCGGGTGGCAGGGTCCATGGGCGAATTGATAGTGCGACACGAACATTCCAAGCCCTTCGCATCGCGGTCAACAACGAACTCGAACACTTAAAGACTGCGATCGAACGCTTGCCCGACTGCCTCGCTCCAGGCGGCCGATTGCTGATCATCTCGTTTCATTCGTTGGAAGATCGAATCGTCAAGCATGCGATGCGAGAATGCGATCGTCTGCAAGTGCTGACCAAAAAGCCGGTACTACCCAGCGACGCGGAAACCTACGAAAACCCTCGCAGCCGCAGCGCCAAACTTCGCATCGCGGAGCGTGTTTGAAATACGGCACGCCGTGCGATTTACCAGTTTCTGAGCCGTTGGGCGCTACTAGACCCGGTTTCCTCGCTCGACATTCGTCGAGAACCGCGGCGAAAGCCGCTTGACAATACCAATAACTGCGAATTCATCGGACGGCGATACTTGTGCACGTTGTCGCACGTTGGGCATCATCTGTTGCCCAAATTACGTTGGCAACTATCCTAGTGGCCTTGCCCATTTTGATGCGTCGAAAGGTTTGGCCGCGTCTGTCCCATTCGAAGAACGAGGAACTTCCATGCGTTTGGTTCTTGCTCTATTTGCAATATCCGCTGCAACCTTTGCACTGATGAAGCCTACGCAGGCAGACGATGCTTGGCGGATTTTTGATACCGGAACCAAAGCCAGCCTGCGAGGTTTGGCGGCGGTCAACAAGGAAGTCGCTTGGGCCTGCGGTAGCAAATCAACGCTGGTACAAACCGTCGACGGTGGCAAGAGCTGGAAGCAGCATTCGATTCCGAATCTACCTCAAGTCGAGATCCGATCGATCCACGCTTGGGATGCCGATCGAGCCATCGTTGCCACGGCGGGTCAGCCTGCTCTTATTTTGAAAACGGTCGATCGAGGCGTTACTTGGAAAACAACCTACGAGAACCAGTCTCCTGAAGCCTTCATCGATGGCATGAAGTTTTCGAGCGATCGAACGGGTTTCGCATTCAGCGACCCGATCGACGGCGGTCTTTTGATTCTCAAAACAGACGATGCTGGCGAGTCCTGGAAAGCGATTGCTCCCTCGGTCATTCCTAAAGTGGATTCGGGCGAAGCTGGCTTTGCTGCCAGCAATTCAAGCCTTCATGCTTTCGGAAAGGAGCTCGCATGGATTGGGCTCGGCGGCGGCAGCGAAGGGCCAAGCCGTATCTTCCGAACTCAAAATGGCGGCGCAAACTGGTCGCCGCATAGGGTTCCATCGATTGAGCGAGGCAAGTCGTCCGGGATCTTTTCCGTGACGTTTGAAAGCGACAAGAAAGGTGTCGCAGTTGGGGGAGACTACGAGAAGCCAACCGTTGGCACACAAAACATCTCAACAACGAACGACGGTGGCGTGAGCTGGCAGCCGATCACGGGTAAGCGACCGCGCGGCTTTCGCTCCTGTGTCATCGCGATCCCTGCGAGCAAGGCAGAGGAGCTTCCGAGTTTTTGGTTAACCTGCGGCCCAAGCGGTTGTGAATGGAGTGTGTCGGGCGAAGACTGGTTGCCCATGTCCGATGTCGGCTTCCATGTTGTAAACATAGCTCCAGACGGTTCGATTTGGGCCTGCGGTTCCGAAGGAAGAATCGCACAAATATCCGACATAGCAGGAACGATTGGCCCAAAAAAACGAAAAGAGTGAAAAGAGAAGATGATCGCTATGTCGATCTTGATACACGTTGCCCGAATCACTGGAATTGCATTGGCTTAGGGAAAAGTGAATCGAGAGATCGTTCTGCGATTCAATCGCGAACGCGATGGCATCGACGGTGCATCCTTGCGATTCAATCGCGAACGCGATGGCATCGACGGTGCATCCTTGCGATTCAATCGCGAATGCGATGGCATTTTTCAGCCTGGGGTAAGTTCGCACCGCGAACGCAACCCCAGGTACACCGGCCCCCATTGATTCCAGAGCTCTGAAGGAGCGGCATTGGCCGGTATGTCATACCACAATCAAACGCATTGATTGATCCATCATGCCAGGTGGGATTTTGACTTCGCTATCAATTCCATGCTATGCCTAAAAGGTCTAAACAAACAACTGCACCGGAGACTTATCTCTGGCAGTTCGTCCCCCCGGCCCCCTCTCCCCGAAACGGGGCGAGGGGGAGGAAATCGCAGGGTTTTCGTTTGATTTCAAGGGGATTAGATTTGCAGATTGAATCAAAATGTGGGTGAAGATGAGGATTTCATCCGTGGCTTTCAAATGCCACCGCTCCGCGGTGAAGGCGTCCAAGTCACGCCCCAATCCAAACTAAGTTGCAAGTTTCTTGTACCGGAACCGATGCGGCTCGTCGGCTTGCTTGCCGAGTCGTTCTTTACGCTGAGTCTCATAGGTCTCGAAGTTGCCCTCGCACCAGTGCGCGTAGCCATCTCCCTCGAACGCCAAAATGTGCGTTGCAATTCTGTCGAGGAACCATCGATCGTGAGAGATCACAACCACGCAACCAACGAATCCGAGAATCGCTTCCTCGAGAGCTCGCAGCGTGTCAATATCCAAGTCGTTCGTCGGTTCGTCAAGCAGCAGAACATTGCATCCACGTCGCAAGAGCTTGGCCAAGTGAACACGGTTTCGCTCTCCACCGGAAAGATTGCCAACCTTCTTTTCTTGGTCCGTACCTTTGAAATTAAACTTCGATACGTACGATCGCGAGTTGAGCTTCTTGCCCCCCAAATCGATCCAGTCGTGACCGCCTGAGATCTCTTGGTAGATCGTGTTGGTGTCGGTCAAAGAATCGCGAGATTGGTCAACATAGCCTAACTCGACTGTCTCACCAATTCGGAGCGTACCCGCATCCGGTTTATCTTGGCCGGTGATCATTCGGAACAAGGTCGTCTTACCGGCACCGTTGGGACCGATGACTCCGACGATACCACCCGCTGGCAACCGGAACGAGAGATTCTCGACGAGTACCCGATCGTTGTAGGACTTTGTGAGCCCCTCGGCATGCACAACCACTTCGCCGAGATGTTTGCCTGGCGGAATTTGGAACTCAAGTTCGTCTGGCTTTTCCTCGAACTGCTGTGCAGCCAGTTGTTCGTACGAACTGATACGAGCCTTGTTCTTGGCTTGTCGCGCGCGCGGTGACATGCGGATCCACTCGAGCTCTTTATCGAGTGTCTTTTGTCGTGCTTGAGCCGCTTTTTGTTCAATGACCAAGCGTTTCTGCTTTTGCTCAAGCCACGAGGTGTAGTTTCCTTCGAACGGATATCCGGAGCCGCGGTCCAATTCCAAAATCCACTGGGCCACGTTGTCGAGGAAATAACGATCGTGCGTTACCGCCACAACCGTGCCAGCGTACTGGGCAAGATGCTGTTCAAGCCAGTTGACCGCCTCGGCGTCAAGGTGATTTGTTGGTTCGTCCAGCAAGAGCAAGTCGGGTTGTTGAATCAACAGCTTGCACAAAGCCACGCGGCGGAGTTCGCCACCGGAGAGCTTCGAAACGCTCGCGTCGCCGGGTGGCAAGTTCATCACGGCCATCGACATTTCCACTTGCCGATCGAGGTCCCATAAATTTTGGGCATCGATAATGTCCTGTAGCTTTGCCATTTCGTCGCAAAGCTTTTCCATCTTCTTGTCATCGGTGACTTCGCCGAGCAAGTTCGAAATTTCGTTGAATCGATCTAAAACCGCACGGCGCGGCGCGACCGCTTCCTCGACGTTTCCTTGAACGTCTTTATCTGGATTTAGTTGCGGCTCCTGCGATAGGTAGCCGGCTGTAAATCCGTTTGCCAACCTTGCAGTCCCATCGAAATTTTTGTCCGTACCAGCCATGATCCGCAGCAGCGTACTTTTACCGGCTCCGTTCGAACCGAGGACCCCGATTTTGGCCCCTGGATAGAATGCGAGAAAGATGTCCTTGAGGACTTCTTTTTGGCCGTGACGCTTGGTCAGATTTTCGATTTGGTAAATGTAGGAACGACTCATGAATTATTACTATTCCCATTCAATGGTGGCTGGTGGTTTGGAGCTGATGTCATAGCAAACTCGGTTCACGCCGCGCACTTCGTTGATGATTCGTGTGGAAATCCGTGCGAGCAAATCGTAAGGCAGATGGCTCCAATCCGCCGTCATGAAATCGTCTGTGTTGACGCAACGAACCGCAACTGCATTTTCGTAAGTCCTCGCGTCACCCATCACGCCGACGCTTTGCGATTCCAGAAGTACCGCAAATGCTTGGGACGTTTGGCGATAAAGGTTTGCGTTTTTGATTTCGCCAACGACAATCGCGTCGGCCTCGCGTAGGACGTCGAGTTTTTCTTTCGTGATGTCGCCAAGGCAGCGAACGGCCAATCCCGGTCCTGGAAAAGGGTGTCGCCAAACGAGATGCTCGGGCAACCCAAGCTCGACACCAAGCTTGCGAACTTCGTCTTTGAACAGGTCCCGCAGCGGCTCGATCAGTTCGAAGCCCAGTTTTTCGGGTAGCCCACCCACGTTGTGGTGTAGCTTGATGGTTGCCGAGGGGCCATCCGCGGCCGCTCCGCTTTCGATCACGTCTGGGTACAACGTGCCTTGCGCGAGAAACTTGGCGCCGTTGATCTTTTCGGCTTCTTCTTTGAAGCTATCGATGAAGGCATGTCCGATGCGACGGCGTTTTTCCTGCGGGTCGCGAATGCCAGCAAGTGCAGTGAGGAACCGGTTGCTCGCATCGACGACTCGCAAGTCGGCTTTGAAGTGGTTGGTAAACTCGGAGATGACGGCACCCTGCTCATCCTTGCGCAGCAAGCCATTGTCGATCAAAATGCAAGTGAGTTGCGGGCCAATGGCCTTGTAAATCAGAGCGGCAGTCACGGCCGAATCGACGCCGCCGGACAAACCGCAAATGACACGATCTTTGCCGACGACACTTCGGATCTGTTCGATCGAGCGTTGTGCGAAATCGCTCAAGTGCCATTTGCCTTCGCAGTTAGCGATGTTGTACAGGAAATTATGAATGAGGGTTCCACCGAGGGCAGTATGCGAAACTTCGGGGTGAAACTGCAAACCGTAGATCGGCAACGTTTTGTGTTTGACGGCAGCGAACGGGCAAGTCGAGGTGGAGGCGAGAGTCTCGAAATCGTCAGGCAACGCGTGCACTTGATCACCGTGGCTCATCCAGACATCGATTTCGTGCGGGAAGCCCGCGAAGAGCTTTTCCATCGAGGCGATTTCAAGTCGCGAGCGACCAAATTCACGTGCAGGGCACTTTTCAACCGCACCACCGAGCGCTTGAGAAGCCAGTTGCATTCCGTAGCAAATACCGAGGATTGGAATACCAAGCGAGAAAATTCGCGGGTCGCATTTCGGCGAGTTAGCTTCGTAAACGCTGGCCGGACCGCCCGACAAAATGATTGCCGACGGTTTGCGAGCCATTATGACTTCTGCGGAAACGTCATGCCGAATCAATTCGCAGTAGACGTTTTGATCGCGAACGCGCCGGGCGATGAGTTGAGCATACTGAGCCCCGAAGTCGAGAACGAGCACGCGCTCGCTGAGAAGATCGGACGCGGCGGAAGAAGACGGGCCGGAATTCGAAGCCGCTGGGGAACTGTTATTCATGGATGAGCAAGCCAAAAGTGCTGGCCGATTTTAGGCCAGTTCTTCAAATGTCGGAAAACCCCAGAGTATAGCGACTTTTGGTTGCTCGGCTAGCCTAACACGACGCGCAACTTCAAAACTTGCGCGTCGTGCTAGACACCGATCCTCGTTATGCCGTAGAACCATACGTCCCCTTCGCCAAAGCATCCTCAATCGCAACTTGGAAGAACACAATGAAAGGTATCGTATTAGCAGGCGGCTCGGGCGCACGTTTGCATCCCATTACGCGTGCCGTCAGCAAGCAGTTGTTACCCATTTACGACAAGCCGATGATTTTCTATCCGCTATCAACTTTGATGTTGGCAGGGATACGAGAGGTCTTGATCATCTCAACGCCCAATGACTTGCCATCGTTTCAACGATTGTTAGGCGATGGCACCCAATGGGGAATGCGTTTTCAATTTGCAGAACAGGCAAAGCCGGACGGATTAGCACAAGCGTTTGTGATTGGCCGCGAGTTTATCAGGGACGATCAAGTGGCATTGGTGCTGGGCGACAATATTTTTTACGGTCAGGGGTTTCGAAAAGTGCTTGCTGAAGCGGCGGCCAAAGTGACCGGCGCGACGATTTTCGGATATCGAGTGAACGATCCCGAGCGTTACGGCGTGGTGGAGTTGGACGAGCGAGGGGCAGCGATCTCGATTGAAGAAAAACCGATAGCGCCCAAATCGAATTTCGCGGTGACCGGTTTGTACTTTTTCGATCGTAGGGTGGTTGAGATCGCCGCTGCGTTGAAGCCCTCGAAGCGAGGGGAGCTGGAGATCACGGATGTCATACGCCAGTATATGCAGCGAGGCGAGTTGTCGGTCGAGATGTTTTCGCGAGGGTTTGCGTGGTTTGACACAGGGACCAAGGACTCGATGTTAGACGCTTGCAATTTTGTAGCGGCGATAGAGAAGCGGCATGGTCAGAAGATAGCGTGCCCAGAGGAGATAGCTTACGTGTGTGGCTTCATAGACGCAGCCCAGCTAAAGCAGCTAGCGAACGAATACGTCAACGAGTACCGAGACTACTTGCAATCCATCGTGTAACGAGCTCGTGTAAGTTTGGTGTACCGCCTTCAGGCGGCGCGTTGTTGTCATACCGCCTTCAGCCCCACAACTCTTTGACATTGCTCCCCTCGCCCCTCTTAG
>JAPLNL010000032.1 GCA_026692905.1 Planctomycetota bacterium | reverse complement strand
ACGCCGCGAAGCGGCAGTGTAGAACGGTTGTCCTCAACCGTTCCCGCCCTGCGTCCACAGCTCCAAAACGCTGGCCGTTTTTTTCAAATTCGCATGTCAAACGCTCGATAGCACAAAGAAAAGTTTGTCGGGGAAGGCCGTGATTGCCGCCGCGTTGCCGGCAACCGAGGTTTCGAACACTTTCAATATGGGTCGGCCGAAGATTTGCATTTTCGCGAAGCCGATACAAGATTTAACCTATGAACAGACTGCTGACTTCTTAGCGAAACATCCTGTGGATGGCTTGGAAGCCACTGTTAGGACGGGTGGACATGCCGCTCCAAAACTGCTTGATCAGGGTATTGCGGCGAAAGGTCGCGATGTGGATACGCTCGATAAATGGCCGAACAGGAGTTTTTCGATTAGCATTGGATGACCAAAAGTTTCCGTCCACTCTAATGGGTTAAATCGGATCACTATGTTCAAATCTCTGCTTTGGTCGTTCGTGTTTGGTTTTGTTTGTGTCGTAGCTGCCTGGGCTGACGAGCCGGCCGCTTCTTCTGCCAAACAAAAACATAAAGTCATCGAAAATTCCTTGGGGATGAAATTGGTGCTGATTCCCGATGGAGAGTTTGTCATGGGCAATAGCGATTCACCCGATGATTTAGCGCTGGCGTATCCTGAGTACGCTCGCGAGCGGTTGACCGAGATCAAGGATGAATACCCAGCTCACCGAGTGCATATCACCAAACCTTTTTATTTTGGACAACATGAAGTAACTGTTGGCCAGTTCCGAAAATATCTAGAATCGTCTGGTGCTGTCCCCGAATCGATTTCCGATCAAACCGGCGGCTATGGATACAATCCAGCTTACGATCCCAAAAAAACGAAGCGTGGCGATGCCTTTGAAGGTCGCGATCCGAAATACTCCTGGCAAAACAACGGGTTTCCGCAAGGTGATGATCATCCGGTTCTCAATGTCACCTGGAATGATGCAAATCAGATGTGCAAATGGCTAAGTCAACGTGAAGACAAAACGTATCGATTGCCAACAGAAGCGGAATGGGAGTATGTATGTCGCGCTGGTACACAGACTAGATATCACAACGGTCCAGATCCCGAATCGCTGACGCAGGTTGCAAATGTTTTTGACGTGGATTCCAAAGCGAATTGGCCCCAATGGAAACAATACGCATTGGCTAAAAAGGACGGTTTTGCCTTCACGGCCCCAGTGGGTTCATTCGCCTCGAATGCATTCGGAGTTTATGACATGCATGGCAACGCTTGGGAATGGTGTTCGGACTGGCATGGAGATACTTATTACGCAGAGTCTCCAATCAACGACCCAACGGGTCCAAAGGAAGGTTCTGTACGAGTTCGCCGCGGTGGCTCCTGGCACACTTGGTCGTTTTACGCTCGCAGTTCCTATCGAAATTGGAACGACGAATCCACTCGTTACACGCTGGTCGGAATGCGCATCGTGTGTGAAGCGACGCCGTAAGCCTCCAATCAAGCTGAAGGCATCAGTAGGGATTTTTTGAAGATGGAATGTTTGCCGTTGCTCCGCCGGAAAGCAGCCCAGTGCGAAAGACACTCGCAAAGGCAGAAGGGGAAAGAAAAGCTGATCGCGGGAGTGAGTTTTGGAGCTGAGGTCCCGTACATAACCGACGAAGAGGGCGTTGTCCAACTAAAGCTATTGCCGGATCAAACTCTCAATCGTCTAACGGCTTGGACCGATGATTATCGAATAGGTGGCTATGGCTTCGATCGAACTCCGGCTCGTGCCCCCAAAGCAGGGGAGCATGTTCGGGTCTGTCCCCAAAAAAGACAACGAAAATCCCAACACAGTAGTGTCTCGTTAGCCGCAAGAGAGCACAAAGTTCGCGAAAGAGAGACCGCTGATTTTAAGGAATGTGGCAGCCACCGCCCTCCATCTTTCGCCCTCTATCTTTTGCGTTCCAGGCTGGAAGCCTATCCCACTTGACTACCGCATTACGGTAAAGCCATCCGTGTTGAGAATCGAATTCACAATGAGTGTCAGCGCCGCGAGCTTCGATTGGAGCACAGGATCTTGCGTCTCGATGGCACGCCATTGACCGACATTCAGCAGTTTGCTTGCTTGCTCAGGCTGAGCTCGGAAGAACTCAGATTGCTCCTCGAAGCTCTTCCGAAGCCGAACGAGCAAAGCATCGGTACACTCCTGCGAAGTGAGATCGCGAAAGACCTTTTTTATCGCTCGATCGACATTTTCTGCCACAAAAGTGTTTTGGCTCCATTCAGAGGTTCGAGTGACGCCGATCGCGCGGATGGCGATCGCTCGACAGGCTTCGACGAATTGCGGATCGTTCATCAGCACGAGTGCTTGCAGCGAAGTGACCGTGACCTCGCGACGGGCCGAACAAACCTCGCGGCCAGCCGAATCGAAAATCATCATCGAGGGTGGCGGGCTGGTTCGTTTCCAAACTGTGTAAAGACTTCTGCGGTAGAGACCCTCGTTTTTGCTTTGAGGGTATTTTAGTCCTGACTTCTCCTCCCATAGTCCAGCGGGCTGATAAGGATAAACGGGCGATCCTCCTAGACGTTCCGATAGAAGCTCGCCGGCTTGCAGTGCACCATCGCGAACTTGTTCCGCTGTTAAGCGTTGAGCAGGATAATGGCTGCTCAACGTACCATCGCCATCGATGCTTCGAGTGTTGGTATCCGCTTGGCTGGATTGCATAAACGCGTGAGAGGTTGCGATCAATCGAAAGATCGCTTTGCGACTCCAACCGGATCGAATCAATTCGCGAGATAGAAAGTCCAGCAACTCGGGGTGAGTCGGCGGTTGCCCTTGAACGCCAAAGTCTTCGGCCGTCAAAACCAACCCGCGTCCGAACATTTGTTGCCAGATATGATTGACAGCCACTCTCGCGGTCAATGGATGGTGGTCGCTGGTCAGCCAACGGGCAAGCTCCAGACGGTTAGTGGGCATGGTCTCTCCATCGCTCAGCAATGCGCGATGAACACCCGACTCGACGATAACACCCGGCGTATCATAAGCACCCCGATTTAGGAATCGGGTCGGATGGTTCCTGGCTGTTTCGTTCATGACCATCAATTCGCGGACGGGTTGGACCGTCTCGGATAGCGATTGAAAGTAGTGTTGAAAACTCTCCTTGTGATATTTGCACTGAGGATCGATTCGCTGAGCATAGTGCTCTCGCCATCGCGTCCGCTGCTCCTGGGAGAGTTCCATCCAAGTTAGCATAGGCTCATCGGTTGCTAGCCCAGCGATTTCAATTTCCGTTAACGCCGAATCGTACACCTGCAAATTGTCGACGAGGCCGCCAGGAAGTCCACGATCGCGGTTGCGTGCACCAATGCTGAGCGATACATCCACACGCTCGTAAAGAATGTCTTTGTGGAGCGAATTGCGAACGATTTCAACCGGAGCTCGTTTGCCATCGATGTACAAATGAGTGTCCTCGGCTCGGTTAGTGCCTCCGTAAACCAACGCGACCTGCATCCATTGATTGATCGGAACCGGTTCGGTGCATCGAATTCGAATCGCGCTCGATGGCCAATAGTGGACGATATCAAACGAAAAATGTCCGTCCTCGATCAACAGTTGGTAGCCACGCGAACCAGCATCCGTCCACGATTTGGAACGATGAAGTACGACGGCTCGATCGAATTCCTTAGGCACTTTGAGGTCCAAGCAAATCGTAAACTCTTGGGTCCTAGAAAAGACACCCGACTTTGGGAAGACCAGTGCGTTATCGCCATCGAGCAGAACACCCTTATGTTTTCCGTCCTCTCGCCATTGAATTGGACCTTCGCTGTTGCCAGGCTTGTCGGCGTGAATCCGGTTTTCAAACTGCTTGGCTGGTTCCGTTTCCGGTTTGTCGAAAGCAAACTCGGCGGATAGCCAAGCGTCATCCGGTTGCGGCCATCCTGCAAGCGAACCGTACCATTTTTCGACCGTATCCGATTGCGCAAGTTTCTTAAGGTCGTCGGTATAGGCCTGTTGAACGGAGTCCATGGCTTTCTCGAGCGTCTCAACTTGTTGCTTTTGAGTTTTGTCAAGCAACAGGAGCGTTGGTCCCGGCATGGAATCAGTCCAATAGCTCGTTAGACCACTTTCATCGATGTTGTCGAACATGTCGCACAGCCGATAATATTCCATTTGAGTCAATGGATCGTATTTGTGGTCGTGACAACGCGAACATTGAAAGGTCAGTCCCATCATGGCTGTCCCCAGCGTATTGACTCGATCGGTCATGTACTCGACACGAAACTCTTCTTCGGTGCTGCCACCCTCTTCGTTTTGGCGGTGGAGGCGATTGAATGCTGTGGCCAGTCGCTGCTCGTCGGTGGCGTTGGGTAACATGTCCCCGGCCAATTGCCATGTAATGAATTGATCGAAGGGAAGGTCCGCGTTGATGGCGGAAACGACCCAGTCCCGGTATGGCCAAACATCGCGATAGCGATCCGTTTGATAGCCGTGGGTGTCAGCGTAACGAGATAGATCGAGCCACTGAGTTGCTGAGCGTTCGCCAAACTGGGGCGAAGCCAGCAATGTGTCTACGAACTTGGTGTATGCATCAGACTCGCGAGACTGAACAAAAAGCTGCACCATATCCGAATCGGGGAGCCGTCCAGTCAAGGCTAGACTCGCTCGACGCGCAAGAATGGCTCGGTCGGCAATAGGGCTCATTGTCAAAGAAGCAGATTGAAGCTTGCTCTCGATAAACCGGTCGATTGGGTTTCGGCCCGATGAGGCTTGTTCATTTTTTGACTGACTTGGTATGATCACTTTCGACGGCAGTGGTTCGAAGGACCAGTGTTTCGCTTTGTAGTTTGCCCCGCGTTCGATCCAATTTTTGACAAGTGTTTTTTGCTGTTCGTTGAGGTCGATTTTGCTCGCGGGAGGCGGCATGACCAAATCGGGGTCGGTCGAATTGATTCGGTCCCAGATTTCGCTTGCGAACAAGTCTCCTGCTACAGCAAATTTTTTGCCCGATCCGGTTTTGAAGTCAACGGCATCATCTCGGTCCAATCGCATATCCGTCGAACGCGCGTTGTCGTCAGGACCATGGCAGGTGAAACAACGATCCGAGAACAATCGGCGGATTGAGTTTGCTAACTCCGCATCGGTGGATTCGGAGGCATTAGCAAGTACGGGGTGCGGTAGCCAAAAGGCGATTACTGCGACGAAAGCAATGGTCCAGAAAGCTCTTAAGATCGACCCGTTCGAGGTCTGGCACTTAAATGCGATTTTGGGAGGGCGAGGCTCCCGCCGAGCCATTGAGTCATAGCTGCGCGTGGGCGTCGCCCTCCCGAACACCCAATTTGCTAGTTTGGTCAGCGAGATCGTCGCTGTGTTAGGGAGATACGGTATCGAGATCGGGGGAAGGCTTTGAGTAGTCATGGTCACCTCTATTGTAACCTCGAAAACCCAATGCTTACTATGGCGGTGGTCCCAAGATCTCTTATGCAAGTCAGTGCATGTCTTTAGGTGAAAGGAACATTAGGCCTCCTACTGGACTCGCGAACCAACTTCCTGTCCTGCGACCGTACCCCAAGCACGCCACGCGACAAGGTCAATACTTGAGTTGACTCACTCTACTCGAGCGTCTGCGAACAGCACAAGCACTCCGTTGCGTAGGCTGCGGCGAGAGAAGCGAGGAACCTTGTCAAAGACATGGCCATGTGCTTTGCAGGACCTGCCTACCAGTCGATTCCATTTAGCTTGGCCATTGCCAGGATGAGAGCTTGGGTGCCTGAGCTGCCATGGTCCATGGTTTGCAAGAATTCATAGACTTTTTTGGCGTTATTCAGTCCGGGCAACTGCAACCCGAGTTTCTCCGCTTCCTCGATGGCGATCGATAGGTCCTTTACAATATGGTCGACAAAAAAACCTGGAGCGAAGTCGCGTTTCAGGATGCGAGGCGTCAGGTTGCTGAGCGACCAACTGCCGGCAGCTCCGGACGAAACCGACTTGAGGACGAGTTCGGGATCCAAGCCCGCTTGCTTGGCATAAAGGATGGCTTCGCAAAGCCCAACCATACCGGAGGCGATCAAGATTTGGTTGACCATTTTGGTGTGCTGGCCGCTACCTGCGGGGCCCTGAAACACATAGGTTGCCCCCATGACTTTCCAAAGCGGAATTAACGCATCAAAGGCTTCTTGGTCGCCTCCGACCATAATGGAAAGACGAGCCTCACGAGCGCCGATATCACCACCTGAAACGGGTGCATCCAGGGCGATAACGCTTTTTGCAAGTGCTTCGGCTGCGATACGTACTGCCAAGCCAGGGCGGCTGGTGGTCATGTCGACGATGATCCCACCGGGGCTGAGGCCGGCAAGCGCTCCTTTCTCGCCTAACAATACCTCCTCGACATCGGAAGGGTAGCCCACCATGGAAAAGACCACATCGCTTTTCGACGCGACCTCGCTCGGGCTTGAACAAGCTACTGCACCTAAGCGAACCAGATCGTTGAGTTTTTCTGCGGAGCGATTAAAAACAGAGGTCTTGTATCCCGCTTTCAGGAGATGGGAACACATACTGCGTCCCATCACACCAGTGCCAATCCAACCAACGCGTGTCGTTTCAGGGTGTGCGATTTCCATGGGATCAAAGTTACTTTGTGGTTTTCGAGTGAAGCGCGTCTGCTTGAATCCCTATTGTTACCCTAACTTAGGGCTAGGGCGAGGGGTAATGCGACGTGCGACGTAACGATTCGGTCACTCTCGGCAAGAGTGAGTAGTGGACGAGGCTACGAGTCCTTCCCAAGCAGTGAATCGCAGAGGACGCGTAGCGTCGTCCACCACCCCAACCTAATTCTCAATTGCAGCGCTAGGGCTGTTTCTGCCCAGTACGCGGCATCAGGCACAACCCTAGCGGACTCAATAACAAGGCTGGCAGCAAGACCAAATCTCCGAGGATGGAACTCCCTATCATTGCGATCATCAGGCACGCAAACTGCCGCGTTGGCGTGAACTCCGCAAACATGAACGGGAGCATGGAGCAGCAGCTGATTAACATTGTGTGAACCATGGCGAGAGCGCAGTTAGACATCGTATCTTCGATCGCTCGACTTCTCGAGTCGCCGATCGATAGGCGATGGGCGTACCAGTTGACAAAGTGGAGCGTGTCGTTTACGGCGATCCCCATCGCGACGCTCGCAGTCAGCAGGCCGGCGATATCCAGTCGGAAGTCGAGCCAGGCCATCGAGCCAAAGACGAGTGTTTCGGGAAGGACGTTGGGAATCATGATCAAAAAGCCTGCCCAGAAACCTCGGGCAATCAACATCATAACGGGAGTGATCAAAAGAAATGCCGTAGTAAAGCTGGCGCCGAGATCTCGCAGTAGCATCTTTTGCGTCTTGTGCATCACAGGTGAGAGTCCCGTAAATTCGGCTTTGGCAATCGCATTGGCTCCATGGATTGGTATCACTGATCCAACCATTTCTTCGACTCGCTTGGTTAGCAACCCGTAATCATCGATGATCAATGCGGAGACCTTCGTTGTTATTCTCCATATCCTTCCTGATTCGGTATCGGCGACCCAGCCCTGTTCGATCAGATTGGGCAACGCCTCGTTCAGTTTTCTTCGCAGGATTGTTCGACGCGCGACGTCTCGAACAGTACCTGATTTTGGCAATATCGGTAGAAATGAATTTGCCGACATCACGGCTCCGATTTCTGGAACCGTGAATACTTCGGCGATGATTTTGTCCACCCAGGTTGCCTGCGTGTAGACGTCGAGATCGCTCTCGCGAGGAAACTCAAGCAAAATCTCGATGGAAGAAATCGGACCGATGTGCTCTTCGATAAAGGTAAGGTCGCGTACCGTTGGACTGTCGCTTGGAAACAAGTCGTCAAACTGCGTCGAAGACTTAAGAAACATCAAGCCATAAAAGCTCACCAGCAAGATTGAAAAACCACCCATGGATACGGGAATTGCGTTTCGCTGCATCCAAGCGACATAGGAAACAACACGGCGCGAAGCGTGGTGAGGCAGCTCAATGGTCGGTTGTTCGGGCTCCAAATCCGATGGATCTTTTGCAAATTTGCGGCTGCAGAACCAATCCGAAATGAATGGAAAACCAAGCAAAAGAAACAACGTGGCAAACGAAAGCGAGACAGCCGAGTACAAACCAAATTCGCGAATGGGGGACAACTGGCTAGTCGCGAGCGAGGCCATTCCGAGAGACGTGGTGATACTTGCGAATAAGGTTGGCTTGAATCCGAGCATCATTGCTCGACTGCCAAGATGGTCTCGATAAACATTCGAAATGTCGCGATAATAGTTCATCAAATGCACAGCGCCGGACAGAGTCAGCATGAATACGAGCGTCGGCAAGACAATCAGTACGGCGCTAAACTTCCCGCCCGTATAATAGACCGTTGCAATGGCCAGCAGCTGTCCTACACCGGCGATGATCAGCACCGCGACAGCCGCACGGATGCTGCGCAGGCAGAACCAAGACAACAGAATTCCGATGAAACAGGATGGGGCTACGAGAGTTTTTAAGCTGCCTTCTGCGGCTCGATCGACTGCATACGACTCATAGACGGTCCCAGCCAACCGAAGCGCATTGCGACCCAAGCCGGCGACTTCGTCGGCTTGCCCATAAATGTAATCCATCGATGCCGCTTGGTTCTTTATCCCAGCATCGCTAAAGCGAACGATCATGGCCGCCGTTCCATCTTTGCCCATCAGGATTCCTTCGAGCCTAGCTCGGGCCTGGTCCAAAGGCAGTTCCAGTGGCGGCTCCATCAACGTGCTGAGTACGTCTTTGGTGGACTTGACGGATTCAATCCATTTCGGCGACTTCGCCGGAGGAGCAAGGAGTTTGGATTGAAATTGATGGAGTCGCGGATCGTCGACCGAGCAGCCTTGCCAGGAGGCGATCAAGAACTGATCGTCGCCGAAGTTCCTCTGGAATCGCATGTACCGGTCCTTTTCCGGCATACCATCCGGGAGCCATTGATGTACCGAAGCAGAACCAATGGGTAGATGCGTCAGACTATAGAGCAGAAACGGAGCTAGACAGAGCGTTACTACCATCGCCCAGCGAGACAAACGATCCAAGTGCTGAAACATCCAATTTCTTTCCAGTGCGTCGAGATTACTTTTGCACTTACTATGTTAGCACAACTAACGCAGGACTAGATCGGATGCCGTATTCCGCCCTATTTCGAGGATTCGTTTCACTTGCTGCAGCCGAGTTTCGTCAGCAAAGTAAACAATGCCATTTCTGTCCCATCCTAAGACTATCTTCGAGCGACATCAGAAGAAACCTGACAACGGCTTTTGTTAGTCGAGTTCGGTACGCTTCGCGGGCGACGAGGAGACTTTTCCCTGAGCTTCATCCCACAAGGAATCGAAGTCCCTATCTGAGCTTCGTGTTGCGTCTCGGATTTTCTTAGATCGACCAAGACCGCCGCTTAAAAAGACTCGCAACGTCAGAAAAGTAGCCAGGAGAACGATGAAGGACGAAAGCCCCCAATTGGCCCACCATGGGGTATCGTCTATCGCTATGGGCGTGGCTACTGCTGCGGAATGGAGCTGGCCGATGAGCATGGGAGCAAGCAATGGTTTCGCGTTCGGAGATGCGCTGCCTGGTTGGTACGCCAACAGCTTGAGAAAATAACCGGCGAACTGCATTCTCTTTTTTAGAATGGACTCTTCGCTGAATCCCTCCGGCAGTTTATCTGTAATGAAAACGTAGAGCCAAGCGTGCGATTGATCGGTAGAGCCCCAAATCTCGTAAACCCCATTCACACCCGCTTTGTTTCCTGGCTCCGCTTCGTATCGTGTTACACGACGAACGACAATGTCGCGAGCAATGAGTTCCCCACGATGTTTCGATGGGTTTGCGTACAACTCGTTGAACTTGATTTTGCTGTTTGCCGTCTGGTGAAGTTGTTGGAACGAAGCCATTGAGGTCTTTCGAACCAGCTCCCAGTATGCCGGCATTTCCCGTTTGCTCATTCGAAGCGAATTGTCTATTACCACCGACAGCAAGTCTTGCGTTTGACCGTCGAGAGCAATGTCCTCGTCCGCTTCTGAATCGATTTTATCAATCGCGACCTGGGCAGTTGAATCAGCTTGGGGAGGTGAATCAAGTTCCTTCGCCATTCCATCGTCGGTGACCGCAATCGAGTCGATGCCATCTGCGTCGCTCTGCGATTGACCGGCATCTGCGATGGGAGCAGTTCGAAATCTACCCTCAAGCGTTGAGCGCAACTTTGGTAAGACCGCGATCGCCAAAGCGAGGATAAAAAGCAAAAAACCCATTTTTGGCAAGGATGAGTTTCCATGCCTAACGGTGCGGTCACGAGCAAACTTCATGGATTGATGAGCCTAGCAGGACCAATAGCGAGTCGTTACTTCAGGGGATTGATGGATATTTTGGTCATTGGCGACCCATCGCTTGTTTTTTGTTTGGTACACAAATCGACCACTTGCATGAGCGGTTCGTAGTGCAACTCCTTGCCGACACGAATGACGATCGAATCGAAGGTGGGGGTCGCGAACAAAGCCAGCATTTCCTGCCGGTAGAGTTGGATCACTTCCGCTGGCTCGGCGGACTTCATGACGCGCGACCCGATCACGATCTTCTCAAGTTCGCCCGTGGGTAGGGAATACAGATCAATGGGTAGCGGGGAATCTAAATCCTCCATTTCTTGGGGACTGCTATTCATTTGAACGCTAGAGCGGGTCGTTGCTTGAGGGCTATCCGGAAGCCTGAGTTCAATTTGCGCTTCAATGGGCGAGGCGCGGAACGTTAGGATGAAAAACGCCAGCAACTGGAAAGCCATATCCAACATGGCAGCCATGTTCAAACTGACTTCGTCGGTTGAGCGTTTTTTGTGTTTGCGACGTGATCGTCGGGTCATATTCGCAGTTCCTTCCTGTTCTTATGGTGCAGATTCATCTTTTTTGCGAACGACGACGAAGTCAATTTTGCTAAATCGATTTGCCTTACAGGTGTCGACGATTTTCATCAGTGTTTCGAAAGCAACTTTCTTGTCGACTCTCAAAACGGTCGTTACCGGGAGAGGCTGGTCGGGTTTGATATCTCGCAGTTGCGAAACAACTCGGGACTCGGTTCGCAGAAACAGATCAATGCTTGGCTGCAACGCACCCCGGACTTTGACGCTACCATCCGTGCGCACATTAAGCACGAGTAGATCGCCCTGGTCCCCTTCATCCGCGGGGTCAGCGGCTCCAACAACGGGAAGTACCAAATCCTTGTCGACATCGCCTGCTTTGAAATTGATCACCAGCATAAAAAAGGTGATCAACTGAAAAACCATGTCCAGAATGGGGACGAGATTCGGCTCGCATTGATCTGCACTGTGCAATGAAGACATGGGTTAGGGCTTCTTTACTAAAAGTCTACACTTGGCCGATGTTGGGCCGATGCATGGGTAGAGCTAAGCAGTGATGTCGGTAGAACCAGGCTTCGATTTGAGCAGTCGATTGACGGATCGCAAGTGGTCGTCGGCGAGCATCGTCGTTTCAACCGATATTTGCGAGATACGATTCTTGAAAATAGAATACAAGAAAATGGCAGGGACGGACAAGAAAACTCCTTCGAACGTGATGACCAACGCTTCGGAAATCCCTTCAGCCACCTTGGCCGCGTCAAGAGCCACGCCCGAAATCGCGATCACGCTAAAGCTCTTGATCATGCCCTGAAGCGTTCCAAGCAGTCCGATCATTGGCCCCAGGGTACCGATGACAGCTAGAACACTGATCGACCGCTCCATTTGAACCGTTAGGGTCTCAGCTTTCCTGTCTAGCTTTTCTCGAGCTTCTTCAATTCCAAATCGAAGCTCTGACATGCCAGCAGCAAGGATGCGGCTAAAATACGAGTCGTCCTCATTGACCAAAGCCATCAAGCCCTTGGCGTTTTTCTCTTCAATCAATTTGGTGGTTAGTTCGAGAACTTCAGGCGGAGCAGCAACTGACATTCGCAGGTCCATGAATTGCTTAAAAGCAACTGCAACAAAGTACACCGAGAGCGCGAAAATCAATACTCCGATCGGCCCCGAAACATGCAAGAGCCATAATAGGGTGTTGACCTGTTTGGGTTTCGATTCGGCTGCTTCTTGGGCCAAGCAAGGATCAGCGAGGCAAAGCACGGTCCAAGCAAACAAGAAAACAACGAGTAGGGTGAAGCGTGAGATGCGGTGATTTGGGAATCGACGCATTCGAAATGAAATCCCTGGAAGCGATTCGAGACCCATGGTGAACCTTGAATTATTGGATTTTAAGAGGAAATTCGAGTCGCGCACTCGCTTGAATAGTTAACATCAAGTGTATCTCCACCGCTAGCACTGTCAACAATCGGGAAAAACCTGACAACCCTTTACCGGAGTCACTTGTCTTTGCCTTGACTTTGAAAAGCTAGCCTATACCATGGCGAACTCAAGTTCCCTCCGAGCAGAATTTACCAAGCGAACGCGACGAAAGGCAAGCAAATGGGGAGTATTTATGACATTGTTGGACACGGTGACTATTATGTCCTTGGAGCGGCGGCACTTTGGGGTATCTATTGCATGATCTTGGTTTGGACTCGCGTTTCTCAGAAGCGATTTCGTACGGAAGCTGAACAAGATCAATTCCTGGATGCGGTTGAGGGGCATCTACGCCAGGGGGACTTTGAATCGATTGAGGCTCTGTGTGAGGGGAATACCCGCGCTGTCCCGATGATGGTTGCGCTATCGGTCAAAAATCGCAAGCTCGACCCTGAAAAGCTTGAAAGCTGGATCATGGACCGTTTCCAATTCGACGTGTTGTCGGACATCGAGTCCCGAATCACTTGGATTTCGACACTGATCAAAGCGTCGCCTATGCTCGGGCTCATCGGTACGGTCGCGGGGATGATGGGTGCATTTGAAACGCTTGAAACTGCGACGGCCGAAGAACCGACCAAGCAGTTGTTGGCTGATATTCGTATGGCGCTCGAACATACGCTGATCGGTTTGCTGATTACGGTAACGCTTCTGACTTGCATGGCTTTCATCAACAATCGGATTCGGCACATGGAGGAGCTCTCTGTTTTCGGTATGAATCGATTCTTTGATGGACTTCGTGAAGTTCCTCAAAGTCGAAAGCTTCGTAATCGCTAAACCTTTAATCCTTATGCATCAACTTGAGCCGCTGGCGCTAGCCGCGACTACCGTACCTAACTTGGACACCGTACCTAACTTGGACACCGTAACGCGGCTAGCGCCCGCAGCTCAAAGACTTGCTGGCATCGACTGTTAAGGTACGATTTTCCGAGCGCCGAACTAAGCTCCAGGACGAACGCAATGCTTCGCACGAAGAAAACGAAGAAGAAAAAAGATTTTGATGGCGAGTTTGACATCACACCGATGATCGATGTGGTGCTTCTTTTGCTGATCTTCTTCATGGTTTCGGCTAGGATGGCACCTCAAAACGTGGCAAAACTTCCGAAGGCAAAGAATGGTGACATTGCCGCGATGCACGATGCAGTTGTGCTAATCGTAAAATCAGGCGCTGACTCTGCGTCGGTTAGCACGCTGGCTGGACGAAAATTCTCTTCCGATAGGGATGTGCAATCGGCGGAAATCGCAGAGTATGTCGAGGTTGCGTTTCAAGACATCCGCAAGAAATACGTTTTGATTCAAGGCGAACCAAAAGTCTTGACCTCTGAAATGATGCGGATTCAACAGGCTGTCGGAAACGTGCTCGGCGCAGGGAAAGAAATCATGATTGCAGTGGAGCACTAGGAAACCACCATGAGTATCCGTTTCGATTGCGTTGGCTGCCAAAAAAACATCGTCGTTCACGATCGCTTTGAGGGCCGGAATGTTCGCTGTCCGAGTTGCAGTTTCGAACTGATCGTTCCCAAAAAGCAACAAAGTGACAATTCCGCTAGCGACGTTAGGCACAATGACGATGTCGATGCCGAGCCCGACGATGTCGAGACCTTCGTCGACGCCGAAGCTGTTGATTCCGAATCTGAATCTGAATTATCCTCAATTGCAGAATCAGGAGAATCTGAAGTAATCCTTGCTTTGCAGCCAAAAGCGGCGACCAAGAAGCGGGCATCAAGATCTATCCGGAGCGGACATGACGAAGCAGAAGAAGACGTGGAGTGGGATATTACCCCGATGGTCGACGTCGCATTCCTTCTTTTGATCTTCTTCATGCTTACGGCATCGTTTAGTATTCAGAAAGTAATTCGGACTACGCCACCTCAATCCGATCAGCCAAGCACAAACGCGGTCCAAACGCAGCTCGACGACAAAACAGAGAAGATTCGAATTCAAATCGACGAGTTCAATGCCTATACCGTCGTTTTTGCCGATGGGCAGACCAACGAAGCGTCAAGCAAACAAGAATTGATCACCATCCTCAAGGACTTTCGGTTGCAAGCGGGCGACCAGTTGCCTCGCATTGTCATCCAAGCGCATGTGGACAGCTTTCACGGAGCGACCGTCGGCTGCATGGACGCCGCCAGAGCAGCGGAATTCACCGATTTCCAGCTCTTCGCAGTAGAAAACTTTGACTGATCAGTATTTGCCGACCGATGTCGTAGCTGGCTGAGGCCGTGGGAAATGTTGGCGCCGGTGCGTAGGCGCGAATCACCGCTGTAAACATCGAGTTCACTCAACCAATTCGTTCCTCGGGAGGGTGAGGCTCCTGCCGAACCGTGGCGTCCCCAGCTCGGCAGGAGCCTCGCTCTCCCATTGGTTTTCAAGGGAGCTGGCAAAACAGAGATGTTGAAAGCAGTGGGCTTCCAGCTTGTGAAAACGCTCATACACAGGCTAGTAGCGCTAGAAGCCTATGCCACTTTGGTAGTTTGACCTGCCGTTCGCCCAAGGAAATTGGGAAGGTCTCCTAAGGGGGATAGGACCCGCATTGACGAAAAATGATAGCCTATGACAATGAACTACAATAGGTGTCGAGCGGCCCGATGCCGAGCTTAGAATAAGACCTCTCCCCATCCCTTCTTCTGGTACATTCACGATCAATACTTCAAACTCTCCGAATCACAACTCAATCGAAACGAAGAATGCAATGAACCAAGAGCGGAAACGAAGCCCACTAGAATCCGCTCGAATCAAAGCCTTTATTCGGTTATTGCCGCTTCTCTTTATCTGCTACATCATTGCGTATGTAGATCGAACCAACGTCGCGGTTGCGAAGCTGACGATGGAACAAGACTTGCCGCTATTCGACAGCAGGGTATTCGGTTTCGGAAGCGGGATTTTTTTTCTTGGCTACTTTCTGCTTGAGATTCCTGGCTCGATCATCGTCGAACGTTGGAGCGCGCGAAAATGGATTTGCCGAATCATGGTCACATGGGGAATCATGGCCGCAATCACTGCTTTCGTAACGACACCGATGCAGTTTTACATCGTACGATTTCTGTTGGGTGTTGCCGAAGCAGGGTTCTTTCCAGGTGTTCTCGTCTACCTAACGCATTGGTTCGCCTCGAAGGATCGTGCGCGCGCTATTTCCTACTTTTTGGTTGCATCGCCGATTGCCATGATCCTTGGACCGGCGATTTCGCGACTGTTCATCGATATTGGGCGGACGCACGAGGTGGATGGATTGATGGTTACCAACCCATTGTTCTTAGGATTGAAAGGCTGGCAAATCATCTATATTTTTTGGGGCATTCCGGCGGTCATTGCTGGGATCGTTGTCATGTTTTACTTAACCGATAGGCCGCGTCATGCGAAGTGGTTGACCGCGGAGGAAAGTGAAGCTCTCGAAGCAGAATTGATTCGCGAAAAGTCCTTGCGAGTCAATGCGTCGCACCATTCGGTTTGGACAGCTCTCACCAGTCCCAGAGTTCTTTTGCTCTCGCTGGCGTACTTCGGAATTGTTACTGCCAACTATGGAATCGAGTTTTTCTTGCCGAGCATTCTTTCGAAATGGTACGCATTAGAACCGGCTGCTGTGGCTTATTTGGTCATGATCCCATCGCTGCTGGTGATTCCGGGGCAGCTTTTGATCGGTTGGAGTTCGGACCATTTTCATGAACGACGATGGCACTCGGTTTTGCCTGTCGTGCTGGGTTCGGTTCTGTTGGTATTATCCATTTTGACCAACGGAAATATCTACTTGTCGATGATTTGCTTTTCGATCGCGGCGGCGGGGATGAAATCCTACATGCCGGCGTTTTGGGCTTTGCCTAGTTTGTTCTTGACTTCGGCTGCCGCGGCAGGGAGCGTCGGGATGATCAATTCGATTGGAAATTTAGGTGGTTTCCTTGGACCCTATGTCATGGGGTATGTCGATAAGTCCTTCGGGTCGTACAGCTATGGTTTGTGTTTCTTGAGTCTCACCAGCATCTTGTCTGCGACTCTGATTGCAGTGATTCCTCTGAAAAACGAGCCTGACAACGAACTTCCCGGTTCATGATGGCATGATGGTGAGTTGGATGTGCTACGTCGAATCATTGGAAGGCAGAAAAATCGAACGCAGAAAGATGACGCGATATTATTTTTCTGCGTTCGATCTTTCTGCCTCTGCGTCTTAATCCAAGTTCGTCGAGGTGGTGTCCGCCTTGGATGCGGAGTACAGCATTGAAACAGCAGTGTAGATCACAACGAAAACGACTAGCCAATTGACGTAATCTGTCCGAAGCTCCTTGACGATCCATGCAGCGATCGCAACGCCAGGCAGACCGAGTAAAGTTAAGCCAAGGGCTGCCTTGGCATCGTACTTGCCAGAGGAAATGAAGCGATAGCTCGCCACGGGCATAAGGATCGCGCACGAACCCATCATCAACGGGAAAGCGGACTTCTGGTTCATTCCTAGTAAGCTAACCATGATCATAATCGGTGCATACGCGCCTACGCCTATGGTCATCATGGCTCCAAATGCAAAGTTTCCAATGACACCGATCAAGAGACTCCATCCGCTGAGGCCCAGTGATTCTCCTCCAGAGGGAATCCAACCCATCAGCTTGGAAATGATCAAACTCACCGCCACGAGAAGCGCCCCTCCCATCCCCATTTGGATGGATTTTTTGGAAAGGCGGCTAACGAAGGTTGCTCCCAAATACGAGCCTGCGACCGATGCGATGATGAGTATCCAAAGCGTCCAAAGATCGATTTCAACGATATTGATGTAGATCAAGGCTTGGAGAATCGTCGGCAGTGTATGGCCGACATTTAAGGTCCCAGGAATCTTGTCATCGTCCACCACTTTGCCAAGTCGGAAAAGCGATGTGGTCGTTGCAAACGAGCCTACACCGAGCGTATCTAAAAAGTCGGTGACAAACCCGATCAAAAGTTGGTAGGGACTCGGGCGAATTCCCTCCGATCGCTTTTTTGACAGAGAGCGGACCCAGCCGATTGCAAAGACAATTGCCATGGTCAACAAGAGAATCAGCAGGACTAACTTACCCAAAGGAACGCTTTGCATTTCGTTATTCAAGGTGAAACTTGGGCCTCAAGTCAAAGAGTTGGTTTGATTTACCAGCGACGGTTCGAGCGGCAGACGTCCGCCGGTCAAGTCTGGCGTTGCAAGCACCTCGGCATAATAGCTTCCGAACCGGCCTCGACTCAGTCCCAAACCGCAATCTTTCCCAAACTAGCCCCAATTTTTCCCGAAAATATGTGGCATTGACTTGGCGCGACGTTGAACCTCGATCTCAAGGGCCTAGAATCAACATTCCTCTGAGGTCAAACAATCGTTTAGAAAGTCCCAGTCCAATGTCCTTGAATCAGTTGTTCCAAAAGAAATCTCTCAACTCCATGGTTGGTGACATGGAGAAAGGTCACAGTTTAAAGCGATCACTCGGGCCTGTTTCGCTAACCGCACTCGGTGTCGGCGCTATTATCGGAACTGGCATTTTTGTGCTGGTGGGTAAGGCAGCCGCCAATCAAGCAGGTCCAGCGATCATTCTTTCGTTCGTTGTCGCAGGCCTTGCTTGCGTGTTCGCTGCGTTGTGTTACGCAGAATTCGCTTCGATGGCGCCTGTTGCCGGTTCTGCGTACAACTACGCGTACGCAACGATGGGTGAGTTGATGGCGTGGATCATTGGTTGGGATCTCATTTTGGAATATGCTGTCGCATCCTCAACGGTCGCACACGGTTGGTCCAAATATCTACAAAAGTTACTCCACCAGTTTGGCATCACGCTTTTTGATTCCGGAGGGGCTTTGCATCGTTTCTCCGATGCTCCCTTCGACTACAACGGTAAGACCGAAGCGATTGACTACACACTCGCGGGCGGAGGAAGTGTTGCGGTGAACGCGGGTGCGTTTTTTGGAACAGGCTTTTTCTTTGATCTTCCTGCCATCCTGATCACGGCATTGGTCACATGCATTCTTGTGCGAGGCGTGTCCGAAAGTGCCTTTACCAATGCGATCATGGTTGCGATCAAAGTAAGTGTGGTGCTTTTTGTGATCGTCGCTGGTTTTTCCTATATCAACGTCGCAAACTGGACAGAAAACTTCGCTCCCTATGGATACGGCGGGATTACTTTTTTCGGCACACCGATTTTTGGGGGAACCGATAAAGGCATGATGGCTGGCGCAGCTGGTGTTATTTTTGCCTACTTGGGTTTTGATGCTGTATCGACGCAGGCCGAAGAGGCCAAGAATCCTAAGAGAGACTTGCCCATCGGAATTATCGGTTCACTTTTGATCTGTACCGTTCTATACATCCTTGTTTCCGCTGTGTTGACAGGAATGGTTAACTACAAAGACATCGATATCAATGCTCCGGTTGCAAGTGCATTTGAGCGTGTCGGATTTACCTCGGCGCAGTTCATTGTGACGGTTGGTGCTATCGCTGGAATCACTTCGGTTCTGCTCGTCATGATGATGGGGCAGCCTAGAATCTTCTTGGCTATGGCTCGAGACGGTTTGCTTCCTTATGGTTTCTTCGGTGCGGTTCATGAAAAGTTTCAAACACCTTACAAATCAACGATCCTAACCGGCATAATTGTTGCGACGGCAGCCAGTCTTTTGCCTCTCAACATCTTGGCGGATTTGACGAATATTGGAACACTCTTTGCCTTCGCTTTGGTTTGTTCGTCCGTTCTGATTCTCAGATACACGGATCCCGATCGCGTTCGACCATTCCGCTGCCCGTTTTCGCCAGTGTTTCCATCGCTCGGCATCCTTTTGTGCGTTCTGCTAATGCTGTCGCTGCCTAGTGAAAACTGGTTGCGATTGGTGATTTGGTTGCTCGCTGGCTTAACTATCTATTTCTGCTATGGATTTTGGCATAGCAAACTGAAGCACGGCGATTCGTCTACCTCGGTCGGATAGGTTTCCGGGTAAGCATGATCTTTGCTCCCCTCGCCCCTTTAGGGGAGAGGGGCTGGTGTGAGGGGTTTTGCACCGAGTTTTGAATGGATTTTTAGTTGCTGTCACATAGCCAACATAGCCAATCATGTTTTGGATCTGAAACAAGTTGCTGGACAAATTCTTGCGACTAGCGATTCGCCCCCATTCGCCCCCTCACCCCCCGGCCCCCTCTCCCCGAAACGGGGCGAGGGGGAGGAAAACAAATAGTATCTTCCTCTCGAGATTGCTTTGATGACCCAACCCGATATCGCTTTTGACCCCTATGCACTTCCCCCGGACGCCATTCTTGAGCCTCCAACGACTCTTTGGGAGGCATTAAAAAAAATTGGACCAGGCATCATCTTGGCTGGAACAATCGTCGGATCGGGTGAGTTGCTCTTAACGACTAGGTTTGGGGCGAAACAAGGATTCGTGTTCCTTTGGCTCATTCTGTTCAGTTGCGTAATCAAAGTTTTCGTCCAGATCGAGCTTGGGCGATACGCTATTTTTTCAGGAAAGCCCACGCTTGGAGCCTTGCAAAATATTTCAAAATTCAGAATCATCGGAAACGTTTTGCTGATCTGGTGGTTTTTGATGATGCTTTGTACCGTCTTCCAACTCGGTGGTATGCTCGGAGGGGTAGGGCAAGACTTGAATTTGGCCTTTCCGCAATTTGGAGTCTTTTGTTCCGAGTCGATCAAGCCGCTGTCGGGCGACTTGGGAAATTTCATGTTAAATCGTTCGGAGTTTCCTTGGGCCTTTGTCGTCTGCTTGATCACCATCGCGCTGATTTTCAGGGGCAGTTATCAGAGGATCGAACGATTTACGACTTTCTTGGTGGTTGGTGTAACTCTCGTGACTGTCTTTGCATCCCTGTCGTTGTACTTCACTCCTTTTGCACCTGTTTTTAAGGACGTGTATGGAGGGCTTTTGTTTCGGTTACCCGAGGGTGGCATCGCAGATGCATTTGCGGTTTTTGGGATCACGGGCGTCGGAGCAACCGAACTCTTTTATTATCCGTATTGGTGCCTTGAGAAAGGCTATGCGCGTTTCGTTGGTGCGAATGACGGTTCACCTGAGTGGCAGCGCCGCGCTAAAGGTTGGATTCGCGTGATGCATCTGGATGCTTGGACGAGCATGGTTGTGTTCACGCTTTCGACTCTCGCGTTTTATTTCATGGGTGCTGCTGTTTTGCACCCCCAGGGAATCGATCCGAATGGTTCGGACGCAATGGAAAAACTGTCGAAGATGTACAGTAGCCCGTTTGGAGATTGGACTCGGACCTTGTTCTTGCTTGGGGCTGGGGCCGTTTTATTCAAAACGCTCTATTTAGCATGTGCGGCCAATAGCCGTCTGACAGTCGACTTTCTAAAGTTGATGGGCTTGATTCGAATCGAGTCGGCTACCTCTCGTGCAAAATCCATACAGGTACTTTGCATCATCTTCCCAATCGTTGCACTATCCATTTACCTCTTCCAGAGAGACCCGCAGCTGATGGTAAAGCTAGGAGGCATGGCGCAAGCAGCAACACTTCCTATGATGGCATGTGTAGCGGTGTACTTTCGCTACTTCCGAATTAGCCCACGACTGAAACCAAGCATCCTATCGGATATTTTCCTTTGGATTGCGTTGGTGTCCATTCTCTTCGTTGCGGCCTATTCCATTCCGGTTGCGATGAAAACTGTCATCGAGAGCTTTGGACCACCAAAATAGACTTGCGTCAAAGATGCACCCTTTCACGGAAACTTCCATGCAAACAGCCAGCACACCCGCAGTAGTTAAGACAATTCCGCAGGCGCCCAAATCTCTTAGGGTGGCACTCTTTGCGGTGGTGGTTTTGCTGACGGTTTGCGTTTACATGTTCGAGCCTTACATCGGCACGCGCGGACAGGCCGTCTTTGGTATCTTTGCTTTTCTCTCATTGGCAGCGGCCATGAGCACGAACTTGAGAGCTGTGAACCCCAAGACGATCGGATGGGGAATTGCACTCCAGATCGCATTGGCTATTGCGGTCACCCAATTTGAGTGGGTGCAATCGGCTTTTCAGCTGGTCGGGAATGGCATCAAGGTCTTGATCGAATGCTCCGACAAAGGAGCTGAGTTTGTTTTCGGTTCCCTCTCCAAAGTGGATGGTCCTGCCGGCTTTGTGTTCGCCTTCAAAGCATTGCCGCCTATCATTTTCGTGTCCGCATTCTTCAGTGTGCTTTATTATCTGGGTGTTTTGCAGTTAGTGGTTAAGGCCTTTGCTTGGGTCATGCAATTTTTTATGGGGACATCGGGGGCTGAAACCCTGTCGGTATCGGCGAACGTCTTCATGGGACAAACCGAAGCGCCGTTGATCGTTAAGCCATTCGTTCCCAAGATGACCAAATCCGAGCTTCTTACCATGATGGCAAGTGGTATGGCACATATTTCCGGTGGCATGATGGCGGTGTACATCAGCTATGGTGCCGACCCAGTCGCAATTCTTTGTACCTGCGTGATGGCCTGCCCGTGCAGCTTGTACCTCGCAAAGCTTGTGATGCCCGAGGTGGAAGTCCCCGAGACGCTGGTGAGCGCGAATATTGTTGTTCCCAGAATGCACGAAAATCCGATCGATGCCGCTGCTTCCGGAGTGAAAGATGGATTGATGTTGGCGCTCAATGTGGCGGCCATGTTGATCGGGTTTTTGGCTTTTATCGCGCTGTTCGATTCGCTCATCGGAGGATTTAAGCCCATGGTGCTGGGGATGGGATTGGCTCCCGAGTGGATTGCTTGGCTACCGGATGACCTATCGTTGTCGAAGATACTGGGAACCATCTTTCAGCCGGTGGCTATGCTGATGGGAGTGCCAATGGCGGAGACGCCTCAAGTCGGTAGCTTGCTGGGAATCAAATTAGCAGCCAACGAGCATGTCGCGTACGTGACTCTTACCAAGGATGCTGCGTATGCTGGGCTATCGGAACGAGCCAAGCTGCTATCGGTTTATGCTTTGACTGGCTTCGCCAATTTTTCTTCGATTGGAATTCAGCTTGGCGGCATTGGTGCCTTGGCACCCGAACGCCGAGCTGATCTAGCCAAGTTGGGTCTCACGGCGCTCTTTGTGGGATTCCTGGCGACCGTATTGAACGCGGCCGTGGCAGGGTTGTTGATTCGTTAGAGATCGGCGGGTTCCAAAGTACCTAGCACGACGCGCAAGCTAGTGAATTGGTTATGTAGATTCACTAGCTTGCGCGTCGTGCTAAGGTAGTTTTCATTCTGCCGCTCGCCTCCAAGAGCTCTTTTGCACACCAAGCATGTTGCGAACATTGGGCACTAGTTGGCTGGGGAGCTACGGGCACAAATTCGCTCCGACAACCCAATTGTTGATTGTCCATCCAGGCACATTCTCCTCGCGGGAAAACAACGTCCCTCGACAACTCTGGATGTGTAGGTACCATGAGTTGCTAGGTGAGTTCCTCTAATTATCCCACTTCGCTCCGCTGGCAAATTTGATTTGTCGCGTACAAAAACCAGGATATTTGTCCAGTGAATCAATTGATCGCTTTTTGGCGGGATTCTTGGAAGCTTTGGGTTTGCTTCGCCGCAGTCGTAGTCATCATGTCTGCGATTCAAAATTGGTTCTTTTTGGTTATCCTGCTTTTCCTGTTGGTCGAGTTTGCTTACTTTGCAATCATGCGTTACGACGAAGACGGGAATAAACGGGACGCAACTTCGTAGAGCTCGTCACCTTCGCACGCAAAGAGCCACGATGACATTACGCACAACCAAAGACGACGCTGGCTTTTGTGGGGCGACTTTATGAGAGTGGTATCGGCGAGACGTCTTTCGTAGGGGCGCTACCTACGCTTTTGCAAGGCGAAGATGCTGACTTTGCCGAGTACATTAGTATGATTGCGATGGTGGAAACGACACCAGAGTGATCGGCTCCTCATCCCCTGCGGCGGATTATCCATAACTGAGCCGCAGACGCTCGCCGCGTTACGGTTTCCAGGGCAAATATTGCGAAGCAACTCTTCCTCCCCTTCTCCTCCTCGGGAGGAGAAGGGGCCGGGGGATGAGGAGAGCAGAGCTGCTTGCCCTTAGAGGTGAAAGGGAACCTCAACAGGTCCATGCGGTTGAGCAGGAAATTCGCCAGTTGCTAGCCAAGTATCGATCCATGGTCTGAGCAAGTCTGCTCGCCAGTTTGTGTAGCCCTGTTTCCCAAATCTCGCGATGTTCCACTGTTGTTGTTTCAGAATCGCTCGATCTTGATGGAGTACCTTGCGAAAGAACGGCTTTACAACTGCATAACGCCAAGAGGCTCGCAGTCTTCCGTGAGGTAGGTAACAACGAACAAAGACTTTCAGCTTCCCCGCGATCGTCGGAGTAAAGTGAGCCACCACTTGTAGCTCGATCCGACGCGTGGACCGATACTCCAATTCAGCAGTACAGGGCGGGACAAAACGGCCGAAGCTGACCTCGCGATCCGGTTCGAACCATTTGGAAATGAAGCCGTTCTGTTTCGCCTCGCCTCGGTACTCCGCTTCCACAAAATCATCGTGCCTGCGAACCAAGGCTGTAAACGACTGCTTAGCACTCGAACTGCGAACGAGCCCCGAGTGAACGAACGGCGTATGTGTCCCATCGAGCAGATTTTCAATCGCATCGGCTAGGTTCGAATCGAGCTCAGCCACCAAATTGAATCCTCTATAGCCCGAGTCGTTCGCAACCGACGGGCGATAGAACGGTTTCTTAGGAATCACCTGTGCTTTCGCAACCCAAATCCAACCGTCAGACTCTTGCACTTGCCAACGGTTGAGAGAAACATTGGGCAGGTCCCCTGAGCACACCCCAGGAGCATCGACGCAACGCCCGTCCACGCCAAAGCCCCACCCGTGATAGGGACATCTTAGGACGCCAGCCTGCACAAGCCCCTGCGACAGGGGAGCATTGCGATGTGGACAACGGTCTTCGGCAACAACCATTCCATCAGAAGAACGATAGATCACAAGCGGGGTACCAAACACCGTCATTCCAAACGGGCGCTTGCCTAATTGTGCGGCATCACAGCCAACGAACCAGTGTTGTGCAAGTTGACCTTGATCGGGCGTCATAACTGGTACTTTCGTAAAATGGGTTCACCCACGTATCGCGTTAACCCAGCCAACGCCAGCCAAGCCAAACGGGAAGGTAGCGGTAGATGGCGGCAATAGACTGCCGTGTATTCAATACAAGGTACTCCTCCGCGAATGCGTTTGAAGTGCGATGCGCCGCTACTGAGGTTCAATCGCAATTTGAGACGCGATGCTTCTCGTAGCACAATCGCCATTAAGATTCGATACAAACCCAACTCTTTGGGCAATGCGGTATCGTATCCGACAACCGGCGCTGTCATGACACCATCGCGATCAAAGGTACCGACAATTCCATCCAAGCGTCCATCCGCATTTCGCAATCCCCACATGGTGAGCAATCGGCGACTTCGACACTCGTTCAACATTAGTGACGTAAACTGCGGGTTATGCAGAGAATATTTGTCGACATAAAGCAATCGATACAATTCCTCGATCCGATCGGACTCGCTAGCGTTCAATTCATCATGTGGAACAACGGTGTAGTCAGTCGTTTTCAAAAGCTTCTGATCCCAGGTATTGTTCTGTTTGGAGAGGAACTCACCTGATTTTCCATCAAAGAAATAGACCTGACGACTCGGAGCCAATAGAAAACCTTCCTCGCTTAGGCGCTCAATCAGTGGGCCATTCGAAACGTCATTCAGTGATCGAAAGGCGATGGCATGCTTTGGGAATCGAAACGTTAGTAACTTCGTCAGTTCGGGCACCAAATCCAAGTCGAACGTCGAATAAAGATTGGTCGAAAGCAGCCAATTATTGACGCAAACGACGCGATTGATTCTTGCGGCACGCAATGGCGGCCCCATTCCCTTTACCAATGCTAAGATGGATGTTTGAACAAGGGCATTGTCGATCTTCTTGACCTCCGATTGCGGGTAGAGAACGCAACCTGAATAAGTCGAACATACATAGGAGTTTTCGTACTCGGTTTCGTTGATCGTCGTTGGTAGTGTGACCTCTCCCGCACGTAACAAGGCCCATCGCGTCTGAACGTTTCGGACTAAGTCTTGAGATGGCAACTTCAACAACATTTCGATCCACTGCCCGTCGCGAGACTGTTGCTCACTGGGGAGGAGCTTGAAACCGGACTTTTCGTCCTGCAACGATACCAAATGGCTGCTCACATCGGCTCCCCATTCCATTCGATATCGAAAGTGGCCGCTCGAGTTAAAGGCTTGCCCGTGCGGCAAGCAGTCACGAGAACCTCCAAAATGGATAGCGGAGACAACAAAGCAGGCATCGGATCATTCCAAGCAAACATGACGTCTCTAGCTGCCAGCATATCCTTGAAAAGCGTTAGGACTCCGCCTCGTCGAAGTGTCTGTGGGAACGGAAACAAGAGCATGACCGACGCGAGCATAGCCGGCCTCATCGATGTTGGCTCCAAAAGTGGACCGCTGGATTCTAGGAAAGCCGACGCGAGCGGTTCCACGGCAAGCATATGGAGACCGCTAGTAGCCCTCGGATTGCACTCCAAAACATACAGCTTGCCGTCCTGTCCTTGTATCAAGTCGAATCCAAGCTGACCAGTAAATTTCTGTTGGGTTACAAACGATTGAACGAACTCCCGTATGCGCGCGTCGTCCACTGTGAGGAAATAGATACCAGAACCAAGTCCGGCGCGATACTTCGATCGATAGCATGCATGCGCTCGCAGTTTCCCCTGATGCGCTAGGCTGTATGTCGAAAACTCTTGGCCGACAATTCGGCGTTGTGCCACCCAGGGGTCTACCGTCGTTGGGCATAGCTTGGCGATTTCTTGGCTCGTTGGACCAACAAGCGTCCTCGACGCAAAACGAGAATACACCGGCTTGAACACCCAATCGGATAGCTGCGGGTGAGCAGTCCACGGGGATAGTTCCTGCTGACTTGCAATCAAATGCGTTTCGGGAGCTTGAACCGGACCTCCTCGGTTCGAAACTTGTTGGACAAACTTCCACTTGTTGTGCAATATCTCGAGCTTCGGCAACGGTTCCGAGAAGACTTTCGTGTGATCGGGGAACAATTCGAGGAGGGAAGAAACGTAAAAGATCTCTTCGCAGGTAGGGACAACGAGATCGATCCGGTAGTTGCGAGCAATGGTCGCTAAGTCTTGGACAAACTGCGAAGGGTTGTGGACTGGTTTGGAAACGACAAAGGTTCGCTTTGCAAATCGGCTTAGTCGTGCCAGGGGAAGATGGATGCTATCCGCCAAGTAGACTTCATGCCCGGATCGATGAAAGTGCCGCACCAAGTCGAGTGTTACTGGCGCTCGTGCCCCGGTCAAGAGAATGCGCTTCATTGCGAGCTTCGCTCCAATCGCTCCCGAACGACAGCATCGAAACCATTTCGCTTTGCGATTTCAGGGCAATGGGTTGGAACAATGTCGATCGTAGGATATTGCTTAGAAAAAGCATGCAATTGCGCGAGGGTTCTCTTAAGATCCGTCACCGAATCGATGAAGCTGTACGTTAACCAATGAGGGAGTTTATTTGCTCGCAGCGATGCAAGAGTCCATGTGGCGTCCGCGGCCAGAAACGTTTTTTCACTTGGCCCTGACTGAACTAAGGCTCCGATTTGACCGCGAGCGTGGCCAGGGATGGGAATAAGACGCACACTACCGTCACCGAACAAATCGTGTGTATGCTTGAATGGGCCGATTCCGGGATCATGAAAGTGCTCGATTGGCCGGATTCGCTCGGCAAAGTCATTTGGCAGCAAGGCTGGCAAGAACCCTCGCTTCAACGCCGAGAAGGCTTGACGATTCTTCACATCGTCCCAAGCTGTTTGTGAGGCTATAAACTCAGATTGATCAAAGTCGCACAACCCTGCGACATGATCGGCATGGAAATGCGAAACGATGATGCCTCGAATCTCATGCGGTTCGATTCCACGTTCCTTGAGTTGGGCTCGTATCGTCAGCGACGTTGAATGAACCAAAGGACTCAAGAATCCATAAACGCTATAGGGAAAGCGATGCGAGGCTCCGTAAAAGGCTGGCGAATAGCCCGTGTCGAAAAGAAAGAGGCCATGTCGAGGGTGTTTGATCAAAGCGCAGATTGCATGAAAAGGTTCTTTGGATCTTCCGCGACCTCGCTCAGCCAAGAAGAAGGGTTGTGGTGTGTAGCCAGTCGTGAACAGCGTTAGCTCGACCGAACAGCTTGCTTGGCCATCGTCGTTTGCCCTCAGTGATTGCAGCGTTTGCTCCGTTCCTTGCTCCATCGAAACAATAGGCCGATAGCCCAGCAACTTATGAGCCGCCTCTGGCGAAAACGTCTGGCTCTTGGCCAACAAACCAACGCTATAAGTCGTTAGCTTGGGCTCACCTCTGCTTTGAAGCAGCCGATGCCAGGTCGATGCGGCTTGGGCCGCAAACATTGCTGTTGTGTACGTAATGCGCCGTCGCGTGGTTGCTAGTCCCAGGCTCTCGAAGATCCGATTGAGGGTTGGCCAAAGGGAAACTGGCTCTTCATTCGTTATGGTGCAAACACTGCCCGGCTCTCCTCTCAAGATGGCCAAGCACAAAGCGTATGCCAAGTTGTCGACATACGTAAGATCGACGATGTTGTTGCCGTCGCCTATTTGAGGCAAACTTCCTTTGCCGGCAGCGACAAGAAGACGAGGAAGGAGGCTATTGTCACCTGGGCCAAACACGGCTCTCGCTCGTAGGGTGATTGCGTTTAGGCCGTTTTCAACTCCTTGCCTGATCACACTCTCTGCTTCCGCTTTGCTTTTCGCGTATTCGCATGCAAATTGTTTTGGCAAAACAGCGTCTTCTCCGACGCCTTGTTTGTCGCTAAACTCAAAGTGGATTGCGGTCGACGATACATGCACGACTCGCACGTCGGGCCGACTGCGACACGCATTTACTATGTTCTGAGTGCCCTGAACATTGACGGCATAAAATTCCGCTGCATCTCCCCAAGTCGCCGCGAACGCTGCTGCGTGAATAACAGCATCGTGCCCAAGACAAATCGTATTCACAGATGATGGATCGCGAATATCGGATACGACAAAATCAATTTTGGGGTGCCACAAGCGGCTTGTTTTGTATCGATTGCGACCCGTCACGGTCACTTTTTGTCCGGCTTCGGCTAGCAGTTTGGCAACTGTTGAGCCAACGAAGCCAGTTCCTCCAGTGACTAAGATGCGAAGGACTCGGCTTCCGAACAGTTCCTTAACTAAGTTGACAACACGCGTATCTACCATCGGAGAAGCGCGGCTCCTAGAGAAACGCCAGCGGCTGTGCCAACCAATAGGACTTGATCCCCCCGCGAAATGCGCCCCTCTTCGACAGCTACGGCCAATGCCATAGGAATGGATGCGGCAACGCAATTGCCGTAATCGCCAACAATATTCACGATGCGTTCGGTCGAAAACCCGGACTGCTCAAGCAATCTCAGACCTGGCCCGGAAGCTTGGTGTGGAACAACCAGTTGCACTTGATCGATGCTAGACCCAGCCGTTGCCAAAAAGTGGGTCAAAAAACGGCGAAGGCGTGGACGAACAAAGCGGTAGAGCTGTGGACCGAGCATGTGAAAACAAAACAAAGCATCATGGGACATATCTGGCCGCGGCGGAGGATGGTTTCCTGCTCGCACCGAGCACAATTCAATGCCTTCGGACCAAGTTTCAAGGCTGGAGCTGATTAGGTCACTATCGCTTTCCGAAGAATATTCGACCATTGCAGCCGCGGCACCATCTCCCAAAAGTGCGGCCGACTCTGGCTCGTTGAAACTGCGTCCACGCGTGGCCAATTCCCCTGCGCAAATCAAGACCCTTGTGTAAGTGCCAACTCGCAGCAATCCGTCCGCGACTTGAAGAGCCGCAATGAACGACAAGCAAGTTTGATTGACCGAAAAGCTTGGTACACCATCGAGTCCAAGCTCACGTTGGACGAAGGCTGATGTATCCGGCACCAATTGCTGTGTTAAGGCGCCTGCGTACAAAATCAGATCAGGCGTGCCGGTTGCCTCAATTGCCTCCTTGGCCGCAACAGCTGCAAGCTGTGCCGGGGAAACGTCATCGTCCGCAACACGACGAAATGCGACCCCAGTATGTTGCAGAATCCAATCTTCGCTGCGATGGATAAGAGATGCCAACTCGTCAGCCGTTTGAATGCGTGGCGGTACCGCCATTTTCACTGCCGTGATACGCATACCCAATTTATTGCTCCTTCATCATGCGCCCAACTTCGATCTGTCCAAATCCGAACGACGTCTGCTACCGTAATTCGAAAGTATAGACGTAGTCGACAAACGTGAGTATGAGACGCTAGGAGCGTCTTCCCACTTTCACGAGCAGCAAATCGCTGACTCAAGTTAACGAATCGAAATTTGTCGGCTGTGTCAGTATAGCTTTTTGTCAGGTCGAGTAGTTGCCGCGTCAACGACAAAAAAAGGCCAAAGCACTTGCTTTGGCCTTTGGATTTCCTAATGCAACTAAAAAATCAGCTGCAACCGAGACTGTTACCACAGTTGTGGCACAAGTAGCAGTTGCCGTTGCGAACCGTGATCGAGCCACAGCTGTCGCAACTCGGAGCATCGCTTTGGAAGCCGGCAAATTGACCGTCTCGCGAATCCATCTTGGCCGACTCTTTCATCGGTGCTCGGCTTTTTAGTTCGTCAAAGCCGACGAACCTAGCGTTCGTGTAGCTACTACTTCGGTTCGAAACCTCGGCGCCATTTCCATTGACGGGCGTCTTGGTCAAATTGCTAGCCACCTTCGGGGCTACCGGTGCAACCTTGGCTGAATCCGCCTTCGATGCAGCGAGAATCTCGGCCTTGGCCTTTTGTTCTTCGCGATAGCTATCCAAGAAGGTCAACCCTAGCCAACGGAAGATGTAGTCGACCAAGCTCTTGGCGATACGAATATCCGGATTTGTGGTGTGACCCATCGGCTCGAATCGTGTATTGCTGAACTTGTTGACCAAGACCTCGAGCGGCACGCCGTACTGAAGCGAAATGGAAGTCGCCGTCCCGAAACTATCCATCAAACCGCCGATCGTGCTACCCTCTTTGGCCATGGTGATGAACACTTCACCGGGGCGACCGTCTGGGTAGAGGCCAACGTTGATGTACCCTTCGTGACCACTGATACTGAACTTGTGAGTAACCGAGTTACGGGTATCAGGCAATCGTTCACGACGCGGCTTGTAAACCACCTTTTCTTCCGCAGCGGCTGCTGCATCTTCGGCCTTCTTGCCTTCGCTTTTGGTCGAAAGCGGCTGGCTTTGTTTCGAGCCATCGCGGTAAATCGCAATGGCCTTGAGACCGAGTTCCCAACCCCAGAAATACGCTTCGGAAATATCCGCCATGGTACTGTCGGAAGGCATATTGACCGTCTTGCTAATCGCGCCAGACAAAAAGGGTTGAGCAGCGGCCATCATTTCGACGTGAGCTTGCCATCGAATACTTCGAGTGCCGTTGGCTGGCTTGAATGCACAATCGAAAACGGACAAGTGCTCGTCCTTGAGATACGGCGCTCCCTCGATCGTATCCTTTTCGCTGATGTGCTTCTCGATTTCGACGATTTGCTCAGGCGAATAGCCGAGCGTCTTCAAGCCGAGCGACACGGATCGGTTCAAGATCTTGAGCATGCCGCCGCCGGCCAGTTGCTTGTACTTGACCAATGCGATATCCGGCTCGATACCGGTCGTATCGCAGTCCATCATAAAGCTGATAGTGCCTGTTGGTGCCAACACGGTTGCCTGAGCGTTTCGGAAGCCATTGCGAGCGCCCTGCTCTAGAACGCGATCCCAAATGTTTCGAGCCGCATCCTTGAGGTAGGCTGGTCCGCTTGGATCGATCTGCTCGACGGCGTTGCGGTGCATTTGCATGACCCGCATCATGGGCTCCGCGTTGTCAGGGTACTCCGTAAAGGTACCGACCACGCCGGCGATTTCAGCGCTAGCCAAATTAGCAGCACCATGCAGCAAGGCGGTGATCGCCCCGCACATGCTGTGCCCTGCAGCTGAATCGTAGGCCGCACCGCTGGTCATAATCAACGAACCAATATTCGCATATCCCAATCCAAGCGGACGGAACAAGTGGCTGTTGTGGGCGATCCGATCTGTTGGGTAGCTCGCATGGTCGACCAAAATTTCTTGAGCAATCAAGAAGAGTCGGCAGGTTGCAACGAAACCATCCGCATCGAATACACCATCTGGCCCTCGATACTTCATCAAGTTGATGGAAGAAAGATTGCAAGCAGTGTTGTCCAAGAACATGTATTCCGAACAAGGATTGCTGGCGTTGATGCGGCCGCTGTTTGGGCAGGTATGCCACTTGTTGATGGTCGTGTCATACTGAACCCCAGGGTCACCGCAGTGCCAAGCGCATTCGGCCATCCGATTTAGAACGTCTTTGGCTTGGTAGGTTGGCGGTTCGATATCGCACTTGTCGCTGACCCAACGGGTCTTCCAGACCTTGTTCTCGGAAACCGCATTCATGAACTCGTCCGTCAATCGAACGGACAGGTTAGCGTTTTGAAACATGACGGAGGAGTACGCTTCGCCGTTGAAGTTGGCTTCGTATCCTTCGCGAATGAGCGCGTGGGCTTTTTGTTCTTCTTTCCACTTGCACTCGATGAATTCCATGATATCTGGGTGCCAGACTTTGATGGACTGCATTTTGGCTGCGCGTCGAGTCTTACCACCAGACTTAACAACAGCAGCGATCTGGTCGTACACTCGCATGAACGAGAGCGGGCCGCTCGGCTTGCCACCGCCAGAAAGCTTTTCGCGACTGCTGCGGATGGTCGACAAGTCCGTACCGGTTCCCGAACCAAACTTAAACAGCATGGCTTCGCTCGTTGCGAGTCGCATGATGTCTTCCATGTTGTCATCCACGCTTTGGATAAAGCAGGCTGACCCTTGAGGATATTCGTATGGATTCTCAGGCTGTTCGACTTGACCGGCTTCGACGTTGTAACGCCAATTGCATTTGGTGCCGACGACGTTGTATTGCTGATAGAGTCCGACATTGAACCAAACGGGCGAATTGAATGCTCCGTGTTGGTGCAAGCAAAGCCAACTTAGGTCGCGATAGAAGTTTTCGCCATCTTCAGCAGTATCGAAGTATCCGTCGGCAATTCCCCAGTCCGTGATCGTGCGTGTTACACGATGGATAAGCTGACGAACGGAATACTCACGTTCCTCAACGTTGGTCGGATCGCCGTAGAAATATTTGCTTACCACAACGTTGGTAGCCAATTGGCTCCAACCTGTAGGAACTTCGCAATTCGTTTGTTCAAAAAGAACCTTTCCGCTCTCGTCCTTGATCGCAGCGCTACGGGTCTCCCATTGAACCGTGTCGAACGGAGTTGCCACGCTGGTTGGGCAAAATCGCGTTTCGATTTTTAGCCCAGATCGTTCGCCTCGAACTTCTTGTGTTGTACGTGATTTGTTGCGACGCTCGCGTCCCATTTCTACAGTTGCCATGCGTTCGTTCGACTCCCTCGAAAAGTATTGCCGTAAGACCAAGTTTGAATTAAAAGCAGCAATGGGAACCACGATGCCAATCGAGCTGCCATGCTACTAGACTTAGAAAAATCCGTTTTTGACCGGGGTTTCGTACCCAATTGGAAAGCTTCCGACGCAATACTAACGATTGGTTTGCCCGGTCAGTTTGGCAAGACCTTCGGTAGCGACACATTTGAAGGAAAACCACTATAGGTAGTACACCTTGGGTTTGCCTGCACAACATGTTGCGTCATTTGGGAGCAGTGTATAGATTCCTCTGGCTGTGTCAAATTTTCGTTTCAAGGCTCCCTAAAGGCTTGCCCACAAGGGCTTTGGAAACAATGGCGTCAAAACCGGCTTTCGTTTTTTTGCCCTGCCAGCTGTCGCTAACTCGCGGTTGCGGCTAGGGTTAAGAAATTATGAACCGAGCCAGTGACACGTATGGTCACTGACCAAAAATTCCAAAATCTTTTTTGTGTGGTTGTTGCGATGAACCTGTTCTTGCGAATTGCAATCGAGGAAGCTCGAAAAGGGCTTGACGAAGGAGGCATACCCATTGGCTCTGTGCTGGTCATCGACGGAGAGATCGCGGGACGCGGCCACAATCGACGCGTCCAGCGTGGGAGCGCTATTCTGCATGCCGAGATGGACTGCCTCGAAAATGCGGGCCGACTTACTGCATCCGAGTACAAGCGTTCGATTCTCTTTTCAACACTGTCTCCGTGCGACATGTGTAGCGGCACAGCCTTGCTCTACAAAATCCCCCGAATCGTTATCGGCGAAAACAAAACATTCCAAGGGCCCGAGCAATATGTTCGATCGCGCGGAGTGCAATTAGAGATTCTCGACGATGCGGAGTGCATCGAGCTCATGCGATCGTTTATCGCTGCAAGGCCCGAACTCTGGAACGAAGACATCGGTGCTTGATGCACGAAGCCGGGTTTTAAGAAACACTTGGCAGTCGTGCATTGGGTATCCAGATTACGTTGCACACCGAGTCGGACGATTGTCCTCAATCGCTTTAGTCAATCAAAAAAGACCTGAAGTGCCCGCCAAGCGATTGAGAACAATCGCTTTACACTATAGCGATTCTCGGTACTTCTCGCGGCCGGATGCGTAGACTTGTTTGTTGGGCGAACGGTCCTTGAGCCACGCTTCGATGTCGCTGGCTTCGGGTGGGACTTCGTTGACTTGAACCGTAAGTTTCTCAAGTTGTTTGCGGCACCAACCACATCCGGTGCCTGCTCCTCCGCATTCATTGAGCATGCTCGGCTTTTTTACTCGATGAATGCGAATGTAGTTAATCACCTTGCGCCAGGATATGTGAAAGCACAAACAGAGCTCGTCGTCCGGTTCCATGGTGCTGATTAATCCTGACGGTATTTGTCGAGTTTGCGATAAAGGGTTCGTGCGCCAATGTCCAAAACCTTGGCTGCTTCTTCTCGGTTACCAGCTGTTAGCTTGAGCGTCTCCTCGATAGCCCAACGCTCGATTTCATCCATGGTCTTGCCGATCAATTCGCCGGGCAGTTGAAGCCCCGATGTCGATTCGGTCATTCCCATCTCGACCTTCGCACCTGCAAGCACTTCGCTTGATACGTCCATTCCCGGTTCAATCAATTCCGGTGGCAGATCGTCGAGATCCAAACGCCCATCGGTATCGAGCACGACCATGGTCTCGACGAAATTTCGAAGCTGGCGAATATTGCCCGGCCAATCGTACGCGTAAAACTTCCGAGTGACTGCGGGCGAAAAATTGCAAGAACCGTGGCTATGCCGTTTGATGAAAGTCTTTCGAAAATGGTCCATCAGCGGGATGATATCATCGCGGCGTTCACGCAATGCCGGCAAATGAACCGTCACCACCTTTAAGCGATAGTAAAGGTCGTTTCGGAACTCGCCTGCCTCGATCATGTTCTCCAACGGTCGATTGGTAGCCGAGATTAATCGCACGTTGACTTTGATCGGTTTGTTGTCGCCGACGCGCGTGATTTGGTGTTCTTCAAGAACACGGAGCAATTTGATTTGAGTGCTCATCGGCATATCGCCAACTTCATCCAAGAACAGAGTGCCGCCATCAGCGTATTGAAACGCACCTTCGCGATCGGTCACAGCGTCGGTGTAGGCACCGCGGACGTGGCCAAACATTTCGCTCTCGACCAAGTTTTCAGAAACCGCGCGAACATTGAGTGCTACCAAGCGTTTGTTTTTGCGTGGGCTGTTCTGGTGGATGGCTCGTGCGATCAACTCTTTGCCAGTCCCGCTTTCGCCGGTGATCAAGACGGTTGCGTCGGTGGGCGCAATGCGCTTGAGCCGGTCGATGAGCGATTGCACTTGCGGGCCCGCGTAAACGATCCCTTCGAAGCCAAACTTTTCATCGAGTCGGCGACGCAATTCGATATTGGTCTGTTTGAGCTGGACCGATTCAACCGCTTTGGCAGCAATTGCTCGGAGCCGGTTTGGGGTGATCGGTTTTTCGAGGAAGTTAAAAGCACCGAGCTGCATGGCTTCGACGGCTTTGGTCACTGTGGCGTGGCCAGTGACCATGACCACTTGGCAATCCGGCAAAAGTTGGCGGGCCAAGGCTAAAACTTGCATTCCGTCGAAATCGTTCATCATCAAATCGGTAATGACGACGTCGTAGGTATTTTGTTCGAGCATCCGCTTCCCCTCCGGCCCGCTGGTCGCGACGGTGCATCGATAGCCTGTTCGCTCCAGGCTCTCGGTCATGGCCCGTGCGTGAGCCGGGTCGTTATCGACGATTAGAATCGAAAACAGCTTGGGATCGAGCTCCGGCGGGACAGTCGAGTCGAGCGAGATTGGGTTGTTACCGAGTGATTCGTCAGCTTGCATAAGTACGGGAATTCGGGGGTGGTTTGTGCTTGGTTTGTTTGCAAAGGCGGAGAAAAATGGCTCAAGGTATTGCGGCTGTTAGGAAAACAGGTACCGTGTTGAGCCGTCCGTAAATGGTTGAATTTTCGGTAATTGCTCAGTTTTGAAAAGGACTAATGGATGTCGGAAAACACGGTGTGCCGTGGGGTTCGTGGTGCAACCACCGTCGAAGCTAACACGCGTGATGCGATTCTCAAGGCCACTCGTCAGCTTTTGGCACTAATTATCCGCCGCAACGGGATAGATTCTACCGACGTGGCCAGCGCTGTCTTTACGGTCACCCGGGACTTGGACGCAGAATTCCCAGCTTTGGCGGCGCGGCAGTTTGGGTGGCTGGACGTGCCCTTGCTCTGTGGATACGAGGTGGAGGTCCAAGGTTCGTTGAGTTCTTGCGTTCGCATTTTGCTCCATTGGAACACTACAAAAACGCAAAAAGAAATCCACCACGTTTATATTCATGATGCGGTCGCTCTCCGACCGGACTTGAGCAAGTTGCCCCCTGTGGACTGGAAAGAGCTCGAGCAATGGATCAGCGAGCAGGTCATGTCGCGAGACTCAAGCAAGCCTGCTGAATAATGCAACTGACCTGGACTCCAAACGCTTCGGCCAGCGCTCTGCATGCTTCGCAATCTATTTGCATCTATGGAGACAAGTTGGCGGACGTGCGCGTCGCTGAATCCATAGGCAAATACGCCCTGAACTTAGGGGAATGGATTGAAACCGCGGCCCCATTTGATACCGCCCGCATTTGGTCTCTTTTAATAGGCCATTCCGCGTTGATCGCTTCGAATATGGAGTTGGCGCACGCGGTCGTGCGAAAAGCTGCCGTTCAAATCGACAACAAGTCGGCTGCATTCCAATTGTCCGGTTTTATTTCAGATATCGAAGCGGCTTACAATCAACTTTTTCCTAAATTTCAGGAGCAGTTGCCGCTGAGAGCGAGGCCTATCCAAGAACACTGGTTAGGCTTTGGGCCTGGCTTGCTCGCCCATTTGGGGCGATTGACACAAAAAGACCTTCTGGTTCCCGAAGCTCGCGTCGTGCTGTTACAGCCGATACTCGGTGGGGCTGGATATGCTCACATCGACCAAAATATGGTTCGTCTCGAAGCGGTGTTGACCAACCCCTTGGTCGAACTGCCCGAAGTTGTGCGATTGGCTTGGCTATTGTCCCAACTCCAGCTCGACTTACCTGTTCATAGCGATTCCATCGGTACGAAACTGCTCGCTCACATTGCTCCGCTAGCGATGTTGCCGCCGATTTTGGCAGCGGCAGAAGTAATGGAATTGGGGCGGTGCGATGAAGCTATGGTCGAACTTGCTATCGAACATTGGCACATCCCCATCCCGAAGGATCGAGAGGTTCATTCCGAGATCGTTCCAGTGATGATGGATTGGTGGGAGACCTATTTGCAAACTAGGCCTGCTTGGCAAACGGCACTGCAAGCGTTTGCGAAGATGCTGAATCTACCCAACCTTCATTGAACGGCTAGTGTGCTCTTTTGGAATGCAAAGCGGCCACGTTTTTGCAAACGCGGCCGCACTGTCTTTTACAGACGAACGGAAAGTTCTAGATAAGGCTTCCCAGGATATCGTCGATAGCAACGTTCAAAGCGAGTCCTGAATCCTTCTCTTCCGCAGTCGAATCTTCCGCAGGCAGAATGCTGGACCAGTCGAGTTGATCGACGGCCAGTGCTGGTCCAATGTCCGATGAAACAGACGCGAGGTACGAATCAAGAGACCGAATAGCCTTCGAAGCTTCTACTTGTGCTGGAGCTCTCGTGTCGCTCGAAGACTTGGTCATCACTGCTGGAGCGGCATAGCTCGAGGCGGACACCCACCGATCCGAAACGGAACTTTCCCCTTCGCCACCAACACCACCGCCAGGCGTTTGAGCGTTGATGTAATTGATGACAGTGATGACATCCAATGGATCGGCAAATCCGTTTCCGTTCACATCCAAGTAAGGCGGGGTGTTTTGCGCTGGGAACGGCAACAAGCCGGAACCGTTCGCGTTGATGTAGTTAACGAGTTGCAAAACATCCAATGGCGAAACACCTCCGTCCCCGTTGACATCGAGACGATTCGACGGATTGTTGTATGGATTGCTATTGATGTTGACGTAGTAATCTTCTACTTCACCATCTGAAGCAGCACCTGTAGGTCCAAGCACTTCTTGAGAACTCATTCGTACTCGCAAAACAACAGGTGCACTCGTCACGCTCGAGCCAGGGATAATAGTCCGGGGAATTGCAATCGAATTGTCACCATTGCCGATTCGTCCGGAAACTGGGACCTTTTCCGTGGATTCAAAAATCCCGTTTCCGTTTGCGTCGAGCCAGGCATTGATGAATGCGGGCCTCGAAGTCGTAACCCCCTGAACGTTTACCACAATCGAACCGCCAAACGCTGCCGTAAGAGGCAAGACTGTAACGCCATCGTCGGTATCCAAATCGATGACACGAGCGTCCGCATCAGCAGTCGCCGTTGGTCCGAGCGAAAAGCCCGCCACGACAATGTGAGTAGGCCCGTTGCTAGCTCGTTTGGTTGCATAGATCGGGTCAGCTGCATCTCCGTAATCAAGTCCCTCGCCTAAGAAAATGGTCAGAAGAGTCTTGCCATCGTTTTCGGTTGCTTTCATCGCGTTGCCGGCCAAATCGCGAACACCATTTACAGGGAACGCCCCCAATCCAGCAACACCTCGTGCCCCTTCGATCAAAATGGTCGAAGCGAGTTGGGTCAATTGCACACCGGGAAGATTGCTCGCTGCAATCTTGTTGAACAATAGTTCGGCAGCCTGGGAACTTGTCAGGACTTGAGTCAAATCAATGACAACAGGAATTGTGGCAGGACGCCCAGCTACGCCTACAACTTGCAAGACCGTATTGGTCGCTTGGAGTCGCAAATCCGATTGTGCACCTACGGAGATCAAACCACCTGACGAGAATGAAGCCGTCAGTGACAAATTTGCTTTGTTGATCGCAGAGACAATCGAGGCGGCGAGCCCATCTGTCGTTCCAGAAAGGGGAACTGGAATGTTATTCGTGGCGACAGTACCATTGTCGTCAAACTCAAAAACAAATGTGGTGTTGCCTCTCTGAATCGAAAACCGTTGACCGTCCGCAAAACCGACTGGTAATCCGCTACTCGTTGGAATTTGGAATCCGTAAGCCGGTGTTGTACCTGTCTGTCCAGAAACGACAATCTTGCTATCGACTGGCAAAACTTTTATCAGCCTGCTGCCAAGGATTTGCAGATCGCTTCCACCAATTGCTTTGACGGAGAGTTGCAGTCCAGCGCTTTGAATCGCTGTCGCTACTTTCTCGGCAAGTAATGCTGGCTGATCCTGCGAATCGAAAAGAATCGGAATCGTACCAGTTTGCGTCGTAGCATTGCTGTCAAACTCAAATGTCACTTGTTGGAATCCGTCATCCACACGGAAGATGGTTCCGTCAACAGCAGTCGTGGTAAAGCCATCCGTAGATGACGGAACTCTGAGTCGAATTCCGGTTTCAAGTTCGAAGGTCGTGTTCGTATTTGTCGAATCGAGAATCGTGTACTTGGTTCCGTCGACAATACTCTTAGGCGTCACCAAATCGATTGCCGATTCGTTGGTGTTGATAAACCGAACCTGATACACCGATTCGCTATCCCAGATGCCGGCCAAAGGGGTCAACCGAACGATGTTGTTGGTAGGATTGTATCCGAATCGATAGTCTAGGCTCTCGACCAAAATCTGTCCGTTTTGATACAGCAAGACAGAGTTTCTTGTCACCGTGAGAGGGTCGATTCCTGTCCCTTGCGACTTGTTCCCAACCTGAGATGAATCTACGAGTTGGATATCAAAGTAGGATAGGGTTTTATTGGTCAGTTCGACGATGCCTACGGCAGGATTCGAATCCGATCCCAACGCATCATTGTCGAAGGGGTTCAATGCGACCGCACTTGGTCCTACAAAGTCTGCACGGTCCGCAGCACCTCGATCCTTAAATATTCCTTCGCCAAGACCTGGAGGCGTCTCAACACTTGGGTCGTCGACTCGCAACAAACCGTTGATATCAGTCGTTGGGGCAATGATTGGCGATGCTGCTAGTCCTAACGGTTGCTTGACCGAAAGAAGTGCAGATCGATCCACAAGAGTATCAATCGTCGAATCAATTGCAGGCGAATTCGGAACGGGATAAAGGTTTCGATTTCCTGGATTGGTAAACAATGGTACGCCGGTGGCTACAGTGATCGGAAATTGACCCAACGACCCAGAACCGGCCGAATTTGCAGAATTGCCCTGATACAGTGTCGCTCCAAGAACAGTCGAGGTGCTAGTTGGATCGACAAAGATACCTGTTGTGTTATTAACAACAATGTTGTTGATAATGGTTGGGCTTGCGTTCGCTCCAACGCGAATCCCCGTTCCGCCCGGAGCAAAGAGTTGGGCAGGGCGGCTTGAAATCGCTCCGACCGCATCGATGTCTGCGCCTACGGAGTCTCCACTGATCGAGCCGTCGTTTGCAACGTCAGTCAGTCGGACATAGAAAAGTTGGCTCAACGAATTGAATCCGAAAGCATCCAAATCGATATATCGATTCAGGAACGAAGCCGTACCTACGGATGTGTAATTCACATTGTCAGGGCTAACTTCAACTCGAACCTGTTCTGCATTTCCAACTTCGTATACTGCAAGATCTGGACGAGGGTCATCAGAGCCCGTCAAGATGTTGTTTGTGAATTGGACTACCAAAACACCGCCCCGTCCAAGCGAGACTACACCTTGTCCAGCGATCGGCTCGCCGATCCCACTGTAATTTGGAGCATTCAAGGCTTCGTTTGGAGTTTGCAGGCCAACAAGCGGAACTGGTCCACCACCTGCACGTGAGTTGTAGGAGCGTACTGAGTCCGCAAAGGAAATGGAACCCGCTCCGTAGAAATCGTCGCCAAATGTTGCAGCGGGCGGTGCGGCGGGCGTTGTTACGGTACCACCTAGAATCGTATTGTTGACGATTCGAGCGAAAGGCACCGAGGCGGCTGGTACATTTCCCGTCGCTGTGTCACCAACGATATTGATACCTCCGGCGACATTCGCGGTTAACTCGTTATTAACAACAACAGCACCTGGAATCAAGCGTTGATTGTTGAGAGTAATCGTGTTCCGAACTGAGCCAGGGTTGGGTGCATTCGAGACGGCATCGCGAGGGTCGGCCTGAAGGGTGATTCCGAAACCGGCTGAATTTGATACCTGAGAGTTTTCAATTACAACCTGTCCTTGCTCTCGTTGCGTGTTTCTGTCTCCATCAAGAAGCAGCGATTGCGCGACACCCACCGAACTTGGTAGCTTAACTGTGATCGTTCCAACGAGTGAGATTTCGTTCGTGTTTTGACCCGTCAAACTACCATCGCTCGAAATCGCAGAAATGGTCAGCAAGCTTTGAACGGTCCTTCCATTGATAATGTCTCGAATTCGTGAAGCGATAACATTACCTGATTCGTTCAAAGCGCTGTTGTAGGGAACAACCAAGTTGCCAGGTTGAACGCCCCGAGCGGGTGAGTTGGGCAATAAGGAAAGATCGTCGAACTCCAACGTTACCGAATTTATGCCATCGTTTAAAAAGATGGTTTGTCCATCGGCAATCTGGAACGAGCCATTAAATTTAATGGTCTGCGAACGTGACTGCTGTTGGTTCGGTGCGAAACTGCTCACGAGTTGAATCTCAGGAACCCGATTCGCTTGACTTACGTTTGGAGAATTGGGCAAAAGTGGCTGTCCATACTCTTGGCCGCCGCGAATCTCTAGCTGGTATGGACCTACGAGAATTCCGCTACCAGCCGAGGGAACGCTGACGAAGCTCGTGTCAACCCTCGCCCCAGTAACGGTTTCCCCACGTTCGGCAAGACCGATAATAAAGTCGTCTAAGTAGACGCCTTCAAAAGCATTGTTGAGTGCTTTGTTTGCTAGAGGCAACCCTCCGGTTCCAAATTCAGAGAAACTATCCTCTACTCGCGGAGTCGATACCGTAAACGGTCCAGCCGCTCCAACGGTCAAGCCGGTTAAGTCTATGTAACTACCACGCTGTTTGTACGTCGCATAGGCGTCTGCTCCCCCAGCGAGCGTGGCTTCAAATACCTGTGCTACCCGTTGCGCAACCTGCGAGGCACTCATGTTTTGCAGGATGTAGACTGGTACGTTGGTGGCATCGTTGAGTCCTGACTTACCTTCCAAAGTAAGTGGCGAGTTCGCAGGAAGCGTTATCGACGATGCTCCATCTACTTGAATGCGATTTCCTACGACTGAGAAGTTGAGCCGTGGGGTGACATCGACAGACAATTCGTATTGTCCCTGCGATCCGCCATTGGAGCCACTGTTTACGACATTCGGGTTATAACGCGAATTGGCGGAACCGGATACGCCAGCAAAGTAACGCCCTGTTTTGGGAATGGTAAACGAAATCCTAGAATCGCGTACGCCTCCGAAATCATTGTTGGCCGCGATTTCTGTCCCGCTTTCGTCAAACAATCGCAAGTACGGGTCTAATTGAGAGCCAGGAACCGTGGTTGAGGATGCCGTAAGAACGATTTGCGTTCCGGCATCTAGATTGAGTCGGAACAAATCGATATCGCGGTCCGCGGCACTGACCAGATTCGGATTGTCTCCGATTGCGCCAATTGCTGTAACGCGGACTGCCCCGCCGGTAACGCCAATCGAAAGTGCTCGACTAAGTACATCTGAGCCTCCTGCGGGATCGGCAAGGTTTGCGGACTGACTGGCTTTCGGATACGCAGCGTTACTAATGACCGCGAAAATCGATTGAGCCAACACATCCGGAGCGTCCGATGCGTTGAATCGAATTACATTTCCGCTCGGCGATGTTCCAATTCCATTCCAGAAAACGAAGTCGAGTCCAAGTACATTGAACGTGTCGCCATTGGAAACATTTGTTCCCGATGGAACAACCAGCGTGTATCCCATCTCAATTTCAAATTGACGTCCGCCGACCGTAAATGTTTGACCGTCTCGTAATTCTGCTCCCGAAACGACTCTCATTTCCAAGCCACCTCCACGCTGGGTTCCGAATCCCATGCTTCCGGCAGTGTTGAATTCGAATCGCAATCGAACGTCTTTGCTTCCAGCCAAAACCCCTAAATCCACCCGAGCTTGTCGCCATGCTTGTCCTGGTGCCGAAGTCGAATTGATGGCGTTATTGGTCGTTTTCTCTGTTGTTACTTCTAAAGGGTCCCGATTGTTGGTCGTCAGAACATGCCAGACGCCCGCGTCATCCGATCCATAAACTCGGAATGAATCTGTTGCCAGTGTCGTTAAGGAAGACGCTCCATCATCGGTGGCCAAGAAATAATTGAAATACAGCGTAGGTAAATCTTGGGCCGTCATGCCCGCAAGGGAGAAGGACTTGCTTTCAAGAACTCCCAGTGCTCCACCAGGGAAATTGTACGTATTCTGTACAGGCTGATTGCCGGCACGTGGGAACGTCAATGGATTGGTTGTTGTGTCGAAGCTAGCGTTCGAATGAAGGTTACCCGTGATTTGATTGCTTGGGTCCTCAAATCCAAAGTACCAACTTGTATCGCCCGTGTTCGACGTATCGCTCAAATCATTCGGAGTGTTGATTCCATGGCCGGCGTCGGTGCCACGGCGAGTGGTTTGGTGCCAGAGGTTGAAGTCCAAGTTGGAAAAGGCGATACCGTTCGCACCGCTAATTCCCGTCGCGACTGAAGACTGGCCATTCGAAAACACATTCTGCAATTCGCCATTGGTGTTAAACGCGTAGGTTCTTCCATTGACGTCTGTACCAAAAAGAAGATTGGCGTAGCGGCCACCTTCGAGGTTTCTTGGGCCAGCGGTCAACGCATTGAATTGAATTCCACGCAACTGGTACGAACCTGCAACATAACTTCCAATCGCCCCCGGTGTGTTTCCTGCGAGTGCAGCCGCTGAAACTCGATACAATCCACCTTGATCACTAACAGCGAACAACGCGGAGCCTATCCCAGCAATACCTGTAACATTGCCACCAGGCGCCACCCCAACTGCAGTCGAACTACCTGTGGCAGACAAGAAATCTGCGCCCACAAGCTGTACTAAATTACCGTTGGTTGCCGCGGATAGTCCCGCAAAACCTGCACCTGTAATTACTTGCGCCAAACGGACAGCGATTGTTTCGGCTGTATCTTCTGCATAGAAATCAACCGGAATTCTGCCGCTGGCTACATTACCAGTTGAGCCTACATCGAATGCAACCCCACGTGCGACCAGTGTACCAAAGGACCCCGTAGTTGCTCTTCCAAAGTTAACTCGCGTTCCATCGAAACCGATTTGAATCGTGCTTGGCACCGCTTGGCGAAGCGATTCGACAAACTGCTCGTTGGTCATCGAAGCCGAATAAAAAACCGTCCTAAATCCAGGTGGAACAGTGGATACCGATCCGGTTTCAATTTGGTAATTAATCCCATCGATAACGAACCGATCGCCGTTGTTCAACTGCCTTGACGGAATTGCAGTTGGATCGAAATTCAACAAAAGCTCAGGGCCGGAGTTGAATTCAAAATTAACAATCGTATTCGGAAGAACACGGATTGTTACGGAGTCTCCATCGCGAACAAGCGAGCGGGTTGACGAACGCACTTGTGTGGCCTCAGTCACCGCGAGCGTCGTGGAAGTGGTTCCCGCAGGGGATGCTGTCTGGATAAAACCACGTTCGGTAATATTCGTTCCAGCGCCCAAAATAATATCCGGCGGATTAGGGGTGCCTCCAGTAATAATATTGAAAGCGTTATCCAAGGCAGGTGCACTGATTCCCCGGCCGGTATTGGGATCGAAACGATACAAAACGTTGTTGGTATATTGCGTTCCAATACCTCCCTTTCGGTTGGCAATAAGGAATCCAGTCTCGCCACCTTGGAATTCTGTGAATGTCAACGCTTCAACATCAAGTCCAGCATTTTCGACCGCCAAATCGATTGTTGGAGGATTTGCTGAGCTTGTGACAAGGCGGTTCGTGATGATCCCTAAATTCCCAACAACCGTGGTTGCTCCAGTGCCTGAATCAACGTTAATGTAGGCTGCATTGGCGTCCCCTCCACCTTGTTCCAAGCTACGGAATGCCCGAATATCACCGTTTGGACGCATGGCGATGTCCCGGATGTCTTCGGAGTTCGTTCCAACAAAGTTGGATGCGACCCCCGTAAACGAATTAGCAATGTAGACTTCGTTTTGAAGGCCGCGATCGCGAGTTACGTACATCGGCAAGTCTCCGAGTGTGTACTCCACTCGCGACGATTGCGGTAGGAAAGTTGGCGTAATTGGTGCCTGAGCTGCGGCTCCAAGCCTGTCATTACCCACCCGATCCTCGACAATAAATCGTCCGCTATTAATAGGCTGAATTCGAACCCCAGAATCGTTTTGTGTTCCCGTACGATTGAGACGGTTTGCGATAACCGATGGGACTTGAGTTCGATTGGTCAAGGCCAAGAAATAACGTCCTGCCGGAAGTTCCACCGAACCGATGAATGGATCGAGAGATCCGGCAGAGCCACGTCCTAAATCCGTATTGTCAGCTCCTCGGGCCGCGGTAGCGCGGTCATCGAGGATGTTGCTGTTCTCACCGAATTGCACCAATCTGCCAGTCGAGTCAAATAGGTACATCGACATGTCTGCACGACCGATTCCATCGGCATAGTCAACATCGAATACGGTCGACAGGTACTTCGCCAAAGGACTAATCAACGACTGGTAATTGATCGAGAATGCAAACCAGTCGACGTCGGTCCCACTGCTCAGTGTGCCAGCAACGGAAATTGTTTGACGATCGCTCTGAACAATATTGCCCAGCTCTTGTGCGTTCGCAAAAACGTCATTGTTTGTTATCTGAACTTCTGCGGTTTCACCAACTAGCGGGGAATGACGCGGAACTCCGGACAGTGTAATCCCGTTGGCTGCATACCTAATGTCTGCATAACTGACTGAGGTGCCAGGGAACTCTTGGGTTTCCCCCAAACGAATTTGCAACTGATACGATCCTCGGGATAATCCTTTTCCAACGGACGAGGGATTGCTCAAAGCAGGTGTACCGGCCGCTTGACCGGGATTTTGATTGCTGCTGCGCACTCGGACATGGTAAAGCGTCGCTTGGTTCGCTTGGCCTGGCAACAAGACTCGCATCCCAGCATCTTTTGGATTCGTTCCGTAATCGTCTCTCGCCTCACCCAACGATGTGCGTGGAACTTGGATCAGAGAGCCTTTTCGCAATGGATTGACGCTGTTGCCGCTCAGAGCGGAGTACAACGGATGCGTCGACGATTGAGTCTCTTCAAGATAGGAATCATCGGAGAGAGCGAGGATGGTTCCATCTGCTGAAATCAATTCAACGACAGAATCCAACCCCAAGGTTGTGCGGTCGATATCGAACCAAACTTCGGTTCCCCCGTTCGCCGTAAAGCTGTAAACATCGACATCACTTGGCTTGTTCAAGGTCGCTTGGATCTCAAATCCGAGCCGTGCGTTTTCATCTCCGCTCGTCGCTAGTTTTGCGAGTTGCCCCAAATACTGAGAGGTCGAAGGCGTCTCATTGGAGGAAGGTGCACTTGCTCGAGCCGATTCTCGCTCCGTTGTCGACGCAACATTTCGGTCGTTGCTGTAGGTCTGAGCTTCGACACCCTTCCAGTCGCCTGGCTGACCAATTCCAGCCCCTGCCTGACCGATAAAGGTAGTGACCAATGTGTTGCTGAAACTCTGAGTTGTTGTACCGCCTACTTGGATTTGTTCGATATCGCCAAAAATGCCGTTTGTGGCAAAGGTGATGTCGATGTAATCAGGCTCTGTTGTGCCTTGGCTGAACGGATAAGGCGAAGGAACTGCGACTCTACCACCCAGTTCCGTGTTGAATCCACCTGATCCGTCTGCCTTGTAGACTCGCGTTTGATTGTCGAGCGCCAAGAACGGCTGAGCTCCCGTCGCGTCTTCAACCGCTGCTTCGTAAATCCCGTTGAGAATAACCCCTTGCGCATTCAGCCGATCGATCAGATCCTGCTTGCTTTGCGTCGAGATTTCGTCGCGATCTTCGTTTGTTACAAGGATCGCATACTTGGCTGCGTTCTGCCGGAAGGTGTAATTCTTTAACGTGAAGTCAATCGCTGCCCAGCCATCTTCAATCGCGCCGTCAACGACTAAGTTTGCATTGGATGCAATGCCATATTCCGTTGACGTGCCAAATAGTTCGCCGTTTGCGCCCACTGGAATAGTTCTCGGTATGTCATTCGCATTGGCGTATCCAACAAGTCCGTATCGATTTCCAGCACTCTTACCAATACCTGCACTTTGGAAACCGGCTTCCAGATCCGCGATGAGCTGAACCGAAAACTGCTGTGCAAAAAACATAGAGGCCGATTCGTCCATGATCACGACAACATCCGCTCCAATCGTGGATTGCGATGAGCAAGAGTTAATGGTGTCAATCTGAGCTTGACCATCTAGCGTAAAGCCAGCACCAACGCTACAGTCGCTGATCGAAGTCAAAATGACCGGAGCCGATGGTGTTCCAACAAGGGAAACACTCCCGCCGATTCGATCGTTAATGTCTAGCGGAACTCCAGTGGCTGTGAAGCCAGCCGAATCACCGAGAAGTTTCACAACCAAACTCTGGGAGTTTTTACTCAGGAGTTTTACCCCACCCAAAGTGTAGGTGTTGGACGAAATGACTTCGTTTTGCAATACGTGCACGATGTCGGTGTCATCCCAAACACTTTGCGTCGTGAGTGTCTGCCCTCGCACGAACAACCCGTTAATGGAATTGCGGGACAATCGATTCCCTGTGATCAAAGGTCCTTGATTCTCAACGAAGTCCTCGGTAAGCCCGATTTCGCCAGTGACGCGTCCGTGATCATTGATCAAGTCGGAATTCAACGAGTTCACGTCAATGCTAATGGCTGGCCCTGCATTATCAATAATGCGATTGTTGACCAGGATTGGTTGCGAGCCGCGAACAAAAATGCCCGCCGCCGTATTGGTACCACGCCCAACGCGAGATGACGAACTTGTCTCTATGCCCGAAGCGCTGCTCTCCAATCTGGAGTTCGACATCCTGAAGTCTGCTTGATGAACTTCTATCGCATTGAACGATGCAAAACCGCCTTCAATACGAGTGGTGCCGCCAGCGTACGAAAGGCGATCGTAGTCCAACGAAGCGGCGGACCCCTGACCTACAAATATACCGCCCCAGTCCCCGGCGACTGGAGACCTTGTTCCCCGTGTGTTCGCGGTATCAAACGTACCTCCGAATCCATATCGATTGTCGTTCAAACTCGTCATCACGATTGGAAGCGAAGACGTTCCCTCCGCAATGAGAGAGCCACCGTCACGGAGTTCAATCCTAGAACCGCGGAACTTCAAAATCGAACCTGCATCGATCACGAGGCCGCCATTTAAACGCGATCGAACCTTGATATTGAGCGGAACAAGAGCACCGCCAGTAACGGAGCCATTGTCGACAAAGGTGTTCGCGACTGCATTAAGCTGCGATACAAATCGATAGGTGCCAGCTCCGGTCGAATCGCTTCGATAGAGTCGGCGTGCAACATAGGGCAAACCACCGCCAATCGGCGGCAAATTCGCCAAAGAGATCGAGCTGTTTGCTGCAACGGTAAGCGACGAGGTTGGAATCGACGCCAGACTTTCATTGCCAGCTGCATCCACGTAAACCAATCTGTAATTGTAAGTCCCCGCTGCAAGAGAACCGACTGCAAGTGGATTTAACGTTACGACTGTGGTCGGAGGTGATGCGGTGTCAATAACGCCCCCTCCAGGTGTTCCTGCCACCACAAGATTCTCGCCGATGACATAAGGGATATCGATGTCATCAAAACGCGCCGATACGGTTAACGTCTCGAGAGTGTCTGCGACTCCCGTCTTCGTTTTGACGAACAAGCCATTCAACGTGTTGTTGATTACCTTGTTGCCATGAATATCTGGTCCAACTCGATCATAGTCCGGAATGAAGAACCCATTCGCTTGAGAACGAGGATCCAAAAAGTCATCTTCTTTGAAACTATTGGGAGTCGCGGAAAGTGCAGCGTCTGCACTTCGGGTAATTAAATTGTTGTAAACAGCCGGTCTTGAGTCGATTAGGTTAATCGGGGTGATAATTTGAGAAACACCATCCACAACAACTTGGCCACCGCCATAGCGTATGTCGGAATGAACTACCGCGTTCAAGAATAAGCCATTTCGTTCCTTATCAACTCGAGTCTCGTCACTGCCGTCGATTCGATTTCGGAAGTCGATTCCGCCCCAATCTCCAGGAGCGGGGGCAGGCGGAGTCCTATCCGGATTGACACCTATGCCAACTGTGTCATTGATTGAGGTTACTATGACTCTCGTGTCTGGTATGCCAAGCAATTGCAGAGTTCCACCGCTTCGGTCGACACTGACGGTCGAGCTACCCGCGCTGATCCTTGCTCGTCCCATTTTGATAATGGCACCAGCATCGATCATTACTGTTACGTTCTTAGGCGCATCGAAAGTGGCCCCATCCGCAAGAGCAATGCCGAAACGATTGAATCCAACTTCGTAGGCTCGGCTTGCCGTGTTGCCAAGAATACGTACCGTCACAGCACGAGTTCCTGTGGCGTCAGCGCGCGTTACATTGCCAGCATCAAGCAAAGCGGCCGCGATAGTGTTGTACGGTCTTGCGAGTGTTCCGTTTCCGCCTGCCGCAGCAACCTTGTCAACCCAAACCGTATACGCCGATGTGTCTGGAGTTCCTGGAACAACAATTGCCCGGTCTGGTCGTGTCGGAACAAACCAGTAATTGAAAACACCACCTGGTCGACCATTTCCATCTCCATCAATTGCTGTCGGAGCCCCGTTTACATCGACCAACGAAGATGCTGCAGGTGGCTTATAGTCAATGCGGAGCTGATACTTTCCTTCTGACTTACCGCCCAAACCGGAATCTTCCACATTCGGGTCGTAGGATGTGTTCCCCTTGGCACTCACTCCAATGACGTAATCGCCCCCCCGAACAAAATCGAGATTGATCCGAGGATCCGCGCTAAAGTAATCTTCGTTTGCTGCGATTTCTGTCCACACTGGCTTGGTCGCTGTTCCATCGTTTCGGTAGAGACGTAGGGAAGCGTCCAGCAAGCTCGAGTCTGACTGACGTTCTGCTGCAACTTGCAATTGCAATCGCCCGCCCTGAGCTGGAATTGAGAATTTATAAAGATCAATATCCTTACCTTCTGGACGCAATACAAACTGCCCGTGGAGGATGTCTGCGTTTCCAGGGAATACTTGTTCGACATTGGGATCCGTTATCGGAGAATTGTTCTGAACCGTTGCTTGCGGCATTTCGTCTGCACTGCCCAAACCAAGCAAGACACCAATTCCGCGCATGAAGGAACGGAATAGCTCCGTTCCAAACAAATTATCGTCTGCGGTGTTGAAGTCCTGACCGTCGATAATGACTGCCGACTGAGTTGGATTAGACAAAAGTGGCCCTGCTGCGTACGTCAGCCCTCCCGGACTATTGGCTTCTACTGTAGTCAACGATGTCAGCGAATTGATCGCTTGCATATCGCCAACTGCGATCGTGAACCCAAGATTGTCACTTTCGGTGAAGCGAACGCCCAGATACCGCTCGTACAGCGACATCACCTGACGAACCATTACCTTTTGCGCGTCCGTGATCGTATTGAGCTGTACGCTCTGATTTGCTGTGCCAAGCTGTGCCGAAAAATTGTAACTGATAACCGCAATTCCGTCCGTGTCGACACGAGTCACGTGATGCTGGTATCGATTGTCACGGTTTCCTTGCTCGTCGTTCGCGCCTGGGTAATCCAGTGGATAAGACGTGGTGTTGCGAATGTCCGAATTTACGATAGCGGCTTTCGCACCAGCACCCGCAAGCCAGGCGCTACCCAAATCGGTGGCGCTCGCAAAGCGACTTCCAGGATCGGCGACGGGATTAATCACGGTCGCCTGCGAACCTGTTGGTGATTCACTATTACCAATCCTCAACCGCATCGCCGCGATTGGAAGGAGTTCGTTGGTGCTGGGGTTAACGAATGCATCAATGTTGCGATTGAATGTTAAAGCAACTCGATTCAGTGAAGCGTCATAGCTAACACTGGATGGCTTTATCGAGATGTCATCTAAGCCACTGAGCGTATTCCCAGTGTAAACAAGCTGATAGAAATCAGGCTTAACCGCTTCAACCGTATTGAGGTCATCGTCGTTAAAGTAAACATAGATTTGATTGCGCAGTTGGGTCAAAACGCCGCTTGCCGAGCGAATGACAGGCTGTGGCACAACCGCTTGAATGGTCGTCCCCAGATCCAAATCAAATCGAACGCTTTTGTTCACTCCACCGTTAAACGGCAGCCCTGAAGTGTTTCGCAGAGCGAATGGACCGCTTCCCAATATGTCGATCAGATAGAAATCATCAGGCAATGTTTCTGCGAATCGAACCACAATCTCTCGATCATTGTCGCCGAAACCGATGTACGCTGGGGTAATTGCAACGTCGTCGCCTGAGACCAAAGTCAGTGTCGTAAGCGATGTGAAATTCCCCCCAACACGAGCGGAGGTCGATCCGCTAATTAGCCTAGCCTGCAAAACAAGCGAAGCTTCTGAAGAGTTGTTGATCGCATCGACAACTTCTTGAACCGTCGTCAAGAATCGAGAGTTGCTATTCACCTCGACTCGAACGGTTTGTCCTGTGACTGTAACTATCGGTGGCAATTGCCCTCCGAAGTCTCGAGAGATGAATTCGACTTTGCTATTCGCTCCCGAAGTTCCCGGACGCGTCGATATGAACTCCACTTGGAGCGTGTTGCTGCCGGAGTTCAAATTCGAAGAGACGCGTGCCGAATCGGCACCTTGCAAAGTAAAGATACGCCCCGAGGTTACCGTATCGGCAATAATCGTGCTCTCAACACCTCGCAGTCTTTTCACCAATACTTTGGCGGACACCTGCGAGTCAGCATTCATCGCTTGAATCAGATCCGAGGCCGTCGTTTTATTGCCGGCCAAGGTATTAAGGTCGATGTTAATACGGCTTCCAGCAACACTCAAAATTGGCCAACTCGCAGGCTTGCCAGTGATACTCGACGTGCGAGCAGATTGCGTGAACCGCAATTCGAGGCCATTTCCTTGCTGCCCAGGAAGGGACGCACTAAAGTCCAGGACAACCTGACCATTGGTGCCAAGGTCCGTGCTGACGTACGCCGACTCTAAGATCGCGTCTGCACCAGCTCGCTTGATTTGAATGCCTGAGAAAGTACTCGCGTCAATCGCGGACGTATCGTCGAACCGCAAAGTTATTTCACGAGGACTAACATTCAACACCGTCGCGTTCGCGCCGGTGCTTCCCAACGCGATCAAGGAACCTTCATTTGGCTGAACACCGATGAGCTGCGGTCCCGCAGCCATCAAATGCCTAGCTTCTAAAGATTCCAAAAGCGATTGACGAACGGAAAGCTGTTTACGCTTCCTTCCGCGATCTTTTCGGGGGATGTTGTTGGAAAAAGAACCACTTCCGAAACCGACGGTGGTCATCGACAAACCTCAATCAGGTGCCATAAACAAGGGCCAAAACAGTAAGCGAGACAATAGTGACTCGCAATTTCGAGTCTAATTCGCGTCGCAAACATTGCAACGAATCAAGTGCAGTTAGATCCGACTTCCTGGCTTGCAAGTCGTTTTAAATCCACTACTTGCTTCCAAAAAGCCCTATAACTGGCACGATCCACACAATTGAATGCTTGGCTTGGAGGGGGGGTGGGCTGCAAAAGTTCCCCTTTCGGGCTCGATGCGACTCTAATCGCAAAAAAGTGCTCAAGTCGGGGTTTGTACGCTTCCTCGACCATACGAATAAGCTTTTCACCACAGAATCCGCTCTTTCCGGTTCCGAGAACCACTTTCCCAATCTCTTGAAGCGTCCACCATCTAACAGTAGCTCTCGTTTTTACAGAAATTGCCAAAAGAGCTCAAAATTCGATCACGAGTCTTTCGGAGATTCATGCACCCGAATACAAATTACAGGACGACAACATGTTTTCAGGGGCCGGTCCCTCTCCCTCTCCTCTCCCATTTGTCATTTGTCTCATTCCTTCACTTCCCCTTCTGCAAAACCTCAATAAAAATGTTTCAGTCGCTTCAAGAAGGCCTACAAGGCGCTTTCCAATCGCTCCGAGGCAAAGGGAAACTTACGGAAGCCAACATGCGCGATGGTTTGGCCATGGTTGAAAAATCCATGGTTGAGGCGGACGTGAATATTGATGTGGTTCGGAAATTCATGGCCGACGTCTCCGAAGCTGCTGCGGGACGAAGAGTCCTGCTTTCGCTTCGCCCGCATGAAGAATTGGTCAAAATCGTTTACGAAGAGCTGGTCGCCCTCCTTGGCCCCGTAGATAACGCGATTCCGATGCGCCGAGGTGAACTGACCACCATTATGATGTGTGGCCTTCAGGGAGCGGGAAAAACGACAACTTGCGGTAAGCTGGCCCTGCTCGTCAAGGAAAAGAAACTAAAACCATTCCTCATCGCAGCCGACTTGCAACGGCCCGCCGCTATCGAGCAACTCCATGTGCTCGGAACACAGCTAAACGTCGGCGTGTTCAGCAAAGTTGGCGCTAGTGATCCGGTCGCGGTTTGCCGCGAAGGACTTGCTGCCGCCAAAGCTGCAGGAGCGGACGTTGCGATATTCGATACTGCTGGGCGGTTGGCCATCGATCAAGAATTGATGGACCAGCTCAAGCAAATCGACAAGCAAATTGCACCTCAACAGGTGTTTTTAGTGGTCGATGGTATGACTGGCCAAGATGCGGTCAATAGCGCGAAAGCATTCAATCAAGCTCTGACGCTCGATGGCGTCATCATGACCAAACTGGATGGCGACGCCCGAGGTGGAGCACTACTGAGCGTTAAAGCGGTGACTCAAGTTCCGATCAAGTTTATCGGGACCGGCGAGCATATGGACGCTTTGGAACCGTTCCGTCCTGAGGGAATGGCGAGCCGAATCCTCGAAATGGGTGACATCCTTGAAGTTGCCCGCGAAGCCCACAAGCTCATCGATGAAAAAGAGCGGAAGCAGCTCGAAGAGCGAATGTCCAAGGGGATTTTCACCCTGGGCGACTTCCGCGACATGATGCAAAAGCTCAGGAAACCAGGGCTGATGACCAAAATGCTAACTCTCATGCCCGGCATGGGCGATCTTTCGAAAATGATGGCCAACGCAGATAGCGACAAAGAAATGCGTCGGCTCACGGGTATCGTCGACTCCATGACCCCAGAGGAACGCAAAAACCCAAAGGTCATCGACCCATCCAGGAAAAACCGAATCGCGAAAGGTTGCGGCGTTCAGCCAAATCAAGTGAGCGACTTGGTCAAACAGTTCGAAATGCTGGCCCCAATGCTCCAAATGGCGACCTCAGGCAGCATGGGTGACAAAATGAAAATGCTCCAGCAAATGCAAGGAATGATGGCGAACAATCCCAATAATCCTATGGAAGGGATGCGAGTTAAGCAAAGTACGGGAAAACGCCTGACCCCAAAGGAGCGAGAAAAGATGCAAAAGGAGCGAGAAAGGCTCCTGCGGAAGAAAAAACGGGGCTAAGAACCCACTCAAATCAAAAAATAGGGGAAATACGTCTCCACATGCTCAACCGGAGTCGTTATCATTTCCACCCTCGCAAACTCAATTTTCACGGAGAATTAGCACAGTGTCGGTTCGTATTCGAATGAAGCGTTTGGGCAGAAAAAATCGCCCGTTTTATCGTCTTTGCGCCATCGATCAGCGTTGCCCACGCGACGGTCGAGTGTTAGAAGAACTGGGCCACTATGACCCAATGTGCAAGGAAGTTGACGCCCGAGCCATTATCAAGGGTGAACGAATCGACTACTGGCTCAGCGTTGGTGCTCAGCCAAGCGAAAACGTTCAGGTACTCATCAAAAAGTACGGCTCCAAGGGAACTCACTTGCAACAGCAAGCTGATGCTCTGGCTCGAATTGGTGTAGTCGCTAAGCATCCAGTTGCTGCGTCATAGCATTTGCAGTGCGATTTGACATTATCACTCTCTTCCCGCAAATTTTCGCGGGATATCTCACACAAAGTTTGCTAGCCAAAGCAATCGATCGTGGATTGGTGGAAATCCATATCCACGATTTGCGAGAGTGGTCGACGGACACCAAGCATCACAAGATTGATGATAAGCCTTACGGTGGTGGTCCCGGTATGCTCATTTGTGTCGACCCAGTGGTTCTCTGCGTCGAAGCTGTTCAGCAAATGTCGGAGAAACCAGGGGTTGTTGTCATGATGACTCCCCAAGGTGACAGATTGGACCAACGTCGTGTGGAGGAAATCGCACGCTTCGATCGGATGATTTTGCTCTGCGGTCGATACGAAGGATTCGACCAACGCGTCATTGATATCCTTAACCCATTGGAGCTCAGCGTCGGCGACTACGTCTTGAATGGCGGTGAAGTTGCTTCGATGGTCGTCGTGGATTCCACGGTGCGAATGATTCCTGGCGTCCTGGGGGACGAGCAGAGCAGCTGGGATGATTCCTTCTCTCGCGGCAACAGGATGCTGGAGTTTCCTCAATACACCCGTCCTGCTGAGTTTCGAGGGCACGCGGTACCAGATGTTCTATTGAGCGGTGATCACAAACGGATCGCAAATTGGAGAGCGGAACAATCTCTCAATACGACCAAACTCAAGCGCAACGACTTGTTCGAAAAAGAAGGCGATGCGTAAGCGAGCGGGCAACGCTGTGAAGCGTTTTGCTCGCTAAAAACAGGCTTTTGTGTAGCGAAAGTCGTCAAGACTTTCGGTTGCATCGCCTAAACCACCGAAACTCTTGACGAGTTTCGCTACAAAATGCTTCAAAGTATTCGCAAGCAGGTAGACAATCTTGTCCACGGCCTATGCCAAGCAGAAGCCGATGGCGAAGCAGATACTGTTGAGCTAAAGTAACGCACTGATTGAAGTACGCGTTTTGTTTCAATGCCCTCTCAACGTCGGAGTTTCGAATGTTCCTCGTCTCTCGTTTGTTCACCATGCGACTTCGGTGCGTACCAAGGTGCGTAGCAATTGGATTTATCCTTTTGGTAATTCCTCTTCACAGCTTTTCAAATGCGCAGGAATCAGCCATTTTGTCTTCCGAGTTTGTTTACGACAAAGCCCCGTTCCCAAGTTGCCATGCTTCGACGATGGTTGAAACGAATGATGGGACACTCGTGGCCGCATGGTTCGGCGGTCAGCACGAAAAGGCTCCCGACGTCGGAATATGGGTGTCGCGAAAGATCAATCAAGCTTGGACAGCTCCAGTTGAGGTCGCGAATGGAGTGCAGTATCAAAAACTCGATGGCACGATTGTCCGTCACCCAACTTGGAACCCCGTTCTCTTTCAGACAAAGAACGGGCCACTGCTCTTGTTCTACAAAGCCGGGCCCGACCCTCAACGTTGGTGGGGGCTGATGCTCGAGTCTGCAGACCAAGGTGAGACTTGGTCTGCGCCGCGACAATTGCCCGAAGGGATTCTCGGGCCAATCAAGAACAAACCGATCGAGCTTGCCAACGGAGATATCCTTTGTCCTAGTAGCACCGAGTCACCCACAACGAATTCGTGGCAAGTGCACATGGAGGTTACGTCAGACCATGGCCTGACTTGGAAGAGATCGGACGCACTGAATGATGGCGTCGCCTTTGGAGCGATTCAACCTAGTCTATTGAAACTGGCGGGAACGGAACTTTTGGCAGTTGGTAGAACGCAACAAGGTTCGGTTTTCCAAATGCGATCCAAAGATAGCGGTCGTACTTGGGGGGAAATGCAGGCAAGTACATTGCCTAACCCAAATTCGGGTATCGACGCCGTTACGCTCAGCGATTCAACGCACTTGTTGGTCTACAATCATGTGCTGACCGAGCCTGGCGTCTGGAAAGATCGATCTCCGCTCAACGTTGCGCTTTCAACGGACGGCGTGGCCTGGCAGGCTGCGTTGGAGCTTGAAAATGCTGCCAAGGAAGAGTTTAGTTATCCCGCAATCATCCAGACGCGAAATGGCCTAGTCCATATTACCTACACATGGAATCGCAAGAAAATCAAGCATGTCGTTCTTGATCCAAAGAAGATTGTTCCAAAAGCATACATCAACGGCAAATGGCCGAAATAAGATAGCTGTCACAGCGGATTCCATTGCGTCGGTATGACTTTGCTACTTGCCCGGTGCGTTTGGAGGCCTTCGTGGGACTGGCACTGCTTGGATTGATGATTTTCAATTGGAAGTAAATGACTAGCGGTTCTTGGCGAAGCCCAATGGCATTCGCTTTGCAATTGGTTCAGGCCAATTACTGAGCTAGCGCCAAAAGTCTTAAGTCCCGTCCCCTTTTTTTTGCCGAAAAAAACGAAAGAAGGCGAAAGAAAATCAAATTGTTTCTTTCCCCATTAGGTGGTCATTATGGGTACGGACGAAAAGAGTCATTGATCAACATAAACTCATTTATTCGAGGGTCTCTTTTTTCGGCTTTTTTCATTTTTTTGGCTCATTTGTCTCTTCTTTTGTGGGTTGCGATAGGATTACCCAAACGGTCGATGCAACAACCAAGCCTATGCCAAGCATGCTTCCCATGGTTGGGATCCGCTGCTCCATGTACCACTTTACCAAAGCTGCCACCACCACTTGCGAAAGCCCAACGACGCTGACTCGGGCCGGGGTGCCAGTTGAAAAGGCCTTCGTTAAGCAAAGTTGCCCCACCGTTGCCGCAACCCCAACGCCAATCAACCGAGCCAACGCTGCGAAATCGATCTGGCGAGCTGGTGTCGCTACCGGTATCAAGAGCCAAACAACCAGACTACACGCCGTTGCCACGCCAGAAAAATGCGACACCACTGCGCGGGTGTCGATATCTTTTACTCGATGCAAATTGATCAAGGCAACGCCGCTCAGCATGCCAGCCATGATCGCGGCTGGAATAGCCGTTTCAGGAGAGGAAAGGCTGCTTTCGGTAGAAGCGGCATCAAGGCTGCTTGAGTAAACAAGCCACATCCCCAGGCAACTGATTGCGAGCGCTACCCATGTTTTCTTGGAAGGAAGGATTCCGAGCAATGGCCAGGACAAAATCGCTACCCAAAGCGGATACATGTTGCTCAAGGCCAATACAATCGCAACGTCGTAGTGGGTCATTGCGTAAAATCCACAAATCATGCTCGCCCAGCCCGAAAGCGATCGGACCCAAAGCGTCACTGGCTTGAGGAAGACCAGTCGTACTCCCGCTGTCAAAGTCAGGCCAACCGCCAACACGGTAGCGACTCCAGAGCGTACCATTGTGATCCAAGGGTAACTAAACTGTTCTTTGAGCGATTCGGCGAGCAAAGCCATCATCGCAAAGAAAATTGACCCCAGCAGCATCCATAAATAAGCCAAAAAAGTCTCCTCAATGTTATTCTGTCTTGCCATAGGCTACAGAAACACCACGATATGGTAAATGTCCTCTCGTCCCTTTCTCGGAACTGCGACGAATATTCGATCCTCTAATACGTGAAAGACTCGTCCGCATGAAGTCAGCCATAACGTTGTCGCTCGTCGAAGAAGCACGAGGCGGACCATTCGTTTTTTGGGGTGATGCTAAGAATGCGATCTCTCAAGCAAAGCAACTGGGCTTTGACGCTATCGAGATTTTTCCACCGGACGCGGATAGTCTTCGGCATTTGTTTCTGGATAAAGTTTTGGCGGACTTGGGTATGTCGGTTGCCGCAGTTGGAACAGGAGCGGGCTGGGTGAAACATCGGCTTCACCTCGCGGACGAAGATCAAATTGTCCGGCAGCGCGCAGTGGACTTTATCAAAAAGATTATCGATTGTGCCGCCGAGCTGGGGGCTCCCGCCATCATTGGCTCCATGCAGGGGAGATCGAGCCAAGCTGTTGGAAAAGAGACCGCGAATGCATATCTTCGCGAAGCCCTCGAAACGTTGGGACGACATGCGGCTCAATATGACAAGGTCCTACTTTTCGAACCTCTCAATCGATACGAGACTGACCAAGCCAACACGCTTGACCAAGGCCTTGTTTTGATTGAGGGGATGCCTAACGTTCGGTTGCTTGCGGATCTCTTTCACATGAACATCGAGGAGGCGGATCTCGCCGGTTCGATTCGTCGTGCCGGCCATGCCATTGGTCACGTGCACTTCGCAGATACCAACCGCATGGCAGTCGGATTCGGGCACTTGGACATTCCGCCGATCATTTCCGCATTGAGGAACATCAACTATTCTGGTTACCTAAGCGCAGAGGTTTTCTCCAAACCCGATGCTATGCAAGCTGCACAAAAGACAATCGATTCCTACCGCGCGGCGACAGCTCATGTGGGATAGGCTTCCAGCCTGTCTTCAATCCTGTTCGATTCCAATGAAGCTACAGCGTTATGGAATTCAGATACTCGGTGCCATAGAGCACGTCAAAGGACTTCCCGGCCGGAGAGTTCCCCATCGCGGTTTCGAGCCGTTCTACGATCGCCTTCATGCGTTCTGCTGAAAAAGCCAAATGTCTTCGAATGTTTATTTGGGCTGGCTTGATAGTCGCTGCAACCGCATTTCCGAGGGACTCATGTTGATAGCGCAAGCCGCGTAGAGTTGCGTCAGAATGCTCCGTGGTATACGGGAAGAAATGCGCGGCGTGTTCATTGAGGATCAGTTTCAGGAAGTAGCCTTCCTCGGCAAGACACGACTGCAAAAAATCTTTACCAACAATATGCATCGGTTTTCGATCTTCTTGAGCAATTGAAAGCAACGGCATCTGTTAAATGAGCAACTGAGGAACACGAGTCTTTACTAATTGACACTAATTTAGGACGGTAACCATTCTCCCTGATTAGTGAAGATTAGTGCGAATTAGTGTTCCACATTTGGCGTTGTGGCATTGCTGCTTATCCGAATGATCAGACTCGGGGCCCAATGCTGGGGCCACCGGGGCCCAATGCTGGCGCGGCCCAATGCTGGGGCCACCCAGCGGCCCAATGCTGGGGCCGGCCCAATGCTGGGGCCACCCAGCTATTTCTTGCCAATGTTGGGGCCACCCAGCTACGCCAGCGTGCAGCGTGGGGCACAATGATGGGGCCACCCAGCTCTGTCTATAACGCCGCCAGCCAAGTTACCGAAGTTCGGCCTCCGCGTTACTTCGACTCGACCGATACCAACGGCTTCCAAAAAGCTCGCGAGCAGTGGACGTACAATGGTCGCGGCAAAGTCGCAACACATATCGTTTCTCCTGGAACAGCAGAGGGTGCTTCCGAGTCCTACACTTATGACTTAGCAGGTCACCAGGCGACTCACACCGATTTCGCTGGCAATGGAAAAATGATGGGGCCACCCAGCTATTTGGTCATTGTATTAACATCGTTGCAAAATGAGAATGTTGGAACGCCAGCTATTGCATTTCAAAAAGACACTAACTTCGGATTAGCAAATCTCCGAAAAAGAAATAGAAATGCCAACGAAGCACCGTCGATGGCATCAACCAACATGTGATTGTGAAATCTCGCAAGCCAACGAATCGCTAGCCAGCACTCGGCAACGGCGAACTGCCCGTTCGATAGCCGGTTCGCCCTCTAAGACTCGCTTCTTGTGCCAACGACTCCGGCTTGCCCGCTACGCGTTTAAAGATCTTACCAAATCGCTTTACCAAGTCGCACCATAACTCTCCTGACAAACCTACTCGTTCCATTATCGGTGCCAAGTCGGCCGGAATGCGACCCTTCTTGTGGTCTCGACGTATTTGCCTGCCAGTCCAATCCAGCAGCTTCAAATACAACTCAAAACTGATTCCAAGAAACCCTTTGTCGCTAGCCCGCTTCCCGCTCTTGCTTGGCATTGCACCTTTGTAAGCAGTCGATCGTTCGTCGATCGTCAGCGGCGTCAACCAAGCGTCGCTTCGTACAAAGCTCGTCTGCCCTGCGCCTGCACCAGCAGAACTCGTTCGGCCTCCACGTCGTTTACGGAGCTTCGCTCGTGCCCGTTCTTTTTGAGCAGCCTTCTGCGCCGCAACACGTTCGTACACCGAAGTGTACTGACTCTTCTCTGGCACCTCAGCCACTCCCGCTCGCACGGGATTCAAATCCACATATGCAGAACAAGCCAAAATCGCCGTTTCGTCAGCCAATTTCTGGCATTTGTATCGCCCCTCCCAGAATCGACCCGTGCATTTATCCTCGATGTTACTTCGTCGCGCAATCGGCTCGGCCAAGGCACGCATCCACCAAGAAATGTCACTCAATCGGCTCCGCAATTGCTTGTTGCGAGCAGGAGTCATCCACAATTTGAGCTCACTCTCCGTGGGAACAGCCGGGCTCTTGTCCTTGTTCTTCCGAAGCGGAAACAGCTGCCACCAACGCTTAGCAACTTCCTCGTCAGACCAACCAGCAACAATATCTGGCCGGTTGCGTAAAATCACGTGAATATGGTTAACCATCACCGCAAAGGACAAACAGTCTATCCCAAAGCTAGCTGCGAGTTCTTGCAGACGATTCTGGATCCAAGTCCGTCGATGTTCAAAGGATTTGCCGGAAAGCGGATCGGAGCCACAGAGCCAAGCCCGACGAACCGTCCTCTGAACGGTATGGAAGCAACCAACTTCATTCGGATCAAAGATATCGCGACGATTCTGCCTAGCCATGGACAGACCCCCTTGCCGAAAATGCCAAACGAAAAATACAACGCCACAAGACCGCCCACAAATTCTAGCAAAATGAAGGTCCGTCGGCAAGCATAGATGGATGGCCCCATGGGAGACCCCATGGGAGACATGGGAGACCATGGGAGACATGGGAGATGGGACGATGGAAATTACGAAGCCGCCGAGCATCTGAACTGAGATCTTCCTTTCGCGGCCCGAGCTCAACGGATAAGCGTAGTTCTTACGTATTCGTTGGGCTTCTTGCACGAACTGATCAGACGCATGAACTGCGGCCATCAGGCCAACGACGATCATTCCAGCTCCCCGAGTACAACACGCAGAAACTTCACGTTCCAACTCGCATAGAGATTGAGGATCTGCTTTGAGACGATCCAACCAGGGCTGAAAACTGCGAGTCAACTCGCCGATAAACAGTCCAAGCATCTGGTCAGGCGAATTTACAAAATCTCCGTTAGGCAATTGATAAGCTCCCGGCAATTGTCGCATCCTTGCGTAACTGAACGTGCAAAGCTACCAACATAACCGGTATTGAACTAAGCCCCAACAGGCAATCGCCTCGCTAGCAATACACTACGCAAAAACGCATCGCACCCATTTGTAAATGAGTGTTGCGATCGAAAATCCAGCGGCGACTAGCATTATCTGCGAAGTGGATCGAAATGCGATTTTTGAACAGAAAGGGTCTAATTGCGAACTACTTATCCGATTCGAAGCCCGAGTGGCGAGTCCAGCGTCGCAAGAGCGTTGCGCTCAATAGATTGACCAGCCCGAAGAGAATAATTCCGAGGCAAGTACAGGCCATCAACGCGGCAATCAACTCCGCCGTTTTCAGGTTTGCTTGTCGAGATGTCATGATCGTTCCTAACCCATCGTACTCGCCGCTGTTTCCTACAAAGAACTCAGCCACAATCGCACCGATGACCGACAAGCCCGAACTGACCCTCAATCCAAGTACCAACTGCGGAATGGCCGCAGGAATGCGAAGCTTGGTCAGTGTTTGCCATCGCGAAGCCGACTGCATTTGAAACAGCTCTCGCAAATTTTCATTGATGGAAAGCAGCCCACTGGTTACGTTGGCGATCACGGGAAAGATGCTGATGATGGTTGCTACCAGCACAATGGTTCGAAAATTGTTCCCTGACCATATGATTAATAGTGGAGCGATGGCAACGATGGGTACCGTTTGCAAAAAAATCACGTAGGGATACAACGCGATCCGCAATAATGATGACTGACTGAACACGACTGCGATCAAGCTGCCGAAGATTGCACTGCATAGCAGCCCGACGGCAGCAGCCTGGAGAGTTATCCAGCTCGCCTTCAGAAGCACCATCCGTTCTTGCCAAAGTGCGTTTGCAACCGCGATGGGACCGGGCAGAATGATCGGTGGGATTTTGAAAAGGACGACAACAAAATGCCAGATCGTCGCAACCAACAGAAAAACAATCACCGGTGCTGGATTGGTCAGGTGTTTTCCGTGCGAGGAGTTCATGAGTGACCTCTCGCAAGCGACGTGGCAACTTGACCGTAGTAAGCAGCAAACTCGGGCGTGCTTCTCAAGCTTGCTTGGCGGGGAAACGCAAACGGTACCTTCAACCGTTCCGCAATGCGGCCTTGGCTCATGACGGCGATCGCATCGCTCAAATAAATCGCTTCCGAGATATTGTGTGTCACAAACAGCATGGTGCACTTTTGCTCCGAAGCGATCGTGAGCAGCAAATCGTTGAGCTTCGATCGCAACATGTCATCCAAAGCGGCAAACGGCTCGTCTAACAACAGAATCGTCGGTTGCGTTGACATGGCTCGAGCGATGGACGCTCGCATTTTCATTCCGCCAGAAAGTTGCGACGGAAACTTGCTCCAATCCGATCTTTGAAAACCCACTAGTCCGAGAAGATGCTCTACCAAATCCTTTACTTTTGTTTGTTGTTGCACGCCTCTCAGTTGCGAGGGAAGCATGACGTTTTGCCAAACCGTTCGCCATGGCAAGAGCGCTGGTTCCTGAAAGACAAAGGACATTTTCTCGCGTGCGGCACGAGGCATTTGCCGTGCAACTTTTGCTCCGTCGACCATGACGCTTCCCTCATCAGCTTCGATCAGACCAGCAATGACTCGGAGCAACGTGCTTTTGCCGCAGCCACTTGGACCGAGCAGCGACACGATCTGTCCTTGGTACACGGCGAGACTGAGGTCGTTAAGGACCGTTTGCGCGTTGGCCTTTGTTCCAAACGCGAGCCGAACGGCGTTGCAGGAAATGATTGGCTGCGCTGATTCTGCGATCGGACTGTTTGCTTCGAGGAGCGTTGGCCCCATCCGTTTATCTTTCTGGTATTTTGTGATTGGCTGGTTTGTTTTTCAGGGACATCTAACAAGTCACCCGCCCCTGGGAGGGGCTGCCGGATGCCGGGGAGGGTGAACTGACTTGTGCTATTGTGGTTGGCACTTCACCCTCCCCTCGCTACGCTCGACCCTCCCAGAGGGAGGGTGACTATGGAATCGATTTTGGATGCCAGGATAAAATCATTTTCACTAAGGCCGTCGATGGCGTGCGTTGAAATCGCGATCTCCAAGTTGCGATAGCCCGTTAGATGGAGATCGGGATGGTGAGCTTCCGACTCCGCAAGTTCCGCAATTTTGTTGATGCAGGAAACCGCTTGGAGAAAATTCTTGAACACTAGTTTCCGATGGATCCATTTTCCGTCCTCGCTGAGGTGCCAATTCGGCAGTAAAGCAAGCTGGTCTCGAGAATGTTCGAGCGTGCAAGCTTCGATTCCCCCTTCGCAGGGCAAGCATTTTTTGGAAATCAATTCAGCTGCCGGTACAATTTGCATGGTTCGTTCGCTTGTTTTGTGTCGTAAAGTCTATTCAAGAACGTAAAATGAATGGTGCCAGCTTCCAGTAACCCAACCGAAGCGTGAGCGAGGGGCCGTTTTAACCTCAATTCGTCCACAGGTCTCAAACCGAATCCTGAAATGCTTCATCGCCAGCACTCAAAACTAACGACAGATTCTAACGCTAGTTCGCCTCTGGCTCGATTGCGTCTCGTCGCCGTAGTTTTGTTTTTGATTCATTCTTGTGGCTGGTCAACCGTATCGAACGCACTGGCGATCGATTGGGCGGCCCGCGACAAAGAGTTTTTCGAGAAGATCCAGCCTATTTTGAAGGCTGCTTGCTTGGAATGCCACTCGGGCGCAGAAGCCGACGCTGGTCTCGCTCTCAGCAATTTCAAATCTTCGAAAGCGATTCTCAAGGAGCGACAAACTTGGGAAAAAGTCATCCAACGCCTCGAATTGGAAGACATGCCCCCCAAAGATGCCGCTCCTCTGGCCAAAGCGGACCGGAAAAAGTTGGTTGATTGGCTCAAGTCAGCGATCAACGATATCGAATGCGGCCGTACCCCCAATCCCGGCAGCGTCACGCTCAGACGGCTAAATCGCGCAGAGTATCGCAACACCGTTCGGGACCTGCTCGGGATCGATTATCCGCCTGCTGCGGGGTTCCCGGGGGACGACGTTGGCTATGGTTTCGACAACATCGGTGACGTTCTAACTTTGCCCCCTTTGTTGATGGAAAAGTACATGACGGCCGCAGAGGAGATTAGCCGTCAAGCGATCATTGCTCCAGAGCCTGGTCCTGTGTTTGAATCGAGTCGCAAACCATCTCAGCTTTCCGCAGGCAACTCGGGCAAAGCCAACGACAAGAACTTCTCTTTCTTCTCCAACGGAAAAATCTCCATCGAAGAACAACTTCCTTGGAAAGGCTCTTACACGCTGGACCTGGGAATGACGGGCTCACCAGCCGGTGGCGAATACCCGCGAATGGTCGTTTCTGTCGACGGGAAAAAGGCAAAGGAGTTCACTATCCAAACCGAGAACATGACGAATCCGAAAAACTTCGTCGTACCTATACGGATCGCCAAAGGTGGCAAGCGAACGATCACGCTTGAATTCACGAACGACAAAATGGTTGATGCGAAAAACGGAAAGCCAACGGAAGACAGAAACATCGCAATCTACGACCTCAAGATCACCGGGCAGAAACCTGCCGATCCGATCCCTGAATCGCAATTGCCCGAGAGCCACAAGAAGATCGTGAAAGCCACGCCAAACGCGACCGTATCCGTTGAACAAGCGGCGACCGAAGTCCTTAGGCCGCTCGCAAGCAAAGCATTTCGCCGAACGGCCACAACTCAAGAAGTAAAACGCTTGGCCGCATTGGTCAACGATGTCGTTGAGTCCGGTGACTCCTATGAAGGGGGCCTGCAAGCTGGGCTGCAAGCGATTTTGGTTTCACCGAGCTTCCTGTTCAAAGTCGAGGAACCCACGCCTCAAGTCGCTGGCCAGTTTCCGTTACTGACGGACTTCGAATTGGCCACCCGCCTAAGTTACTTTCTTTGGAGCTCGATGCCGGATCAAGAGCTACTGACCGTCGCGCACAAAAAACAATTGCGTGACCCAGGCGTCTTAAAGCAACAGCTTGAACGCATGATCAATCACAAGCGGTCGAGTGCATTCGTTGAGAACTTTGCGGGGCAGTGGCTGACACTTCGCAAGCTCGATCAATTTGTTCCTAATGCCAACCAATTTCCACAGTGGAACGAAGAGATTCGTGACTTGGCACGTCGTGAAACGTATTTGTTTTTCGCAAATGTGATGCGTGAGAACAAGAGCATAATGCGATTGCTCGATGCGGATTACACCTTCATGAACGGCAAGCTCGCCAAATTTTACGGAGTACCTGGTGTTGAGGGGGATGAGTTTCGCATGGTTTCGACCAAGGGACATAAGCGACTTGGGATTTTAACCCACGCGTCGATTCTCGCGGTCAACAGCAATCCGACTCGTTCGAGCCCCGTGAAGCGAGGCAAGTGGGTTTTGGATAACTTGCTTGGAACGCCACCACCTCCTGCACCTGCCGGCGTGCCAGAATTAGATAAAGCCGAACTGACAGGTACGCTTCGTCAACGCATGGAGCAACATCGCGCCGATCCTGCTTGTGCGTCCTGCCACAAATTGATGGACCCGATTGGAATGGCGTTAGAAAACTACGATGCCATTGGTCGTTGGCGAACCCTCGATTTTGGGCAACCCATTGATACTTCGGGCGAACTGCCAGGTGGCGACAAAATCAAAGGACCTGCCGACTTGATTCGAAACATTAGTGGCAAGAACGCCGATAAATTTGCCCGGTGCCTGGCTGAAAAACTGCTAGTGTATGGACTGGGTCGTGGACTCGAATACTACGATCGATGTGCCATCGACAAGATCCAGGCTGCCCTCGTTCTAGACGACTACAAGTTCTCAACACTTATTTACCAAATCGTGACCAGCGATCCGTTTCAACGCAAAGGAGTTCGCGACGAACTATGACCCAACAACGACTATCTCGCCGGACCGTTCTACGTGGTCTTGGAACTGCTATGAGCTTGCCATTATTAGATGCCATGCTTCCAATTGGACGCGTGGCGGCCGCAGCTCCATCTGCTCCATTGCGTACCATGTTCTTTATGGTCCCGAACGGTGCTCATATGCCAGCTTGGACGCCTGCTGCCGAGGGAGCTGGATATGCCCTGTCGGCGACCATGGCGCCGTTGGCTAAGCATCGAGAGTACGTTTCGGTGTTCACCGGGCTAACGTTGGATGGTGCACGAGCCCATGAGGACGGGGCAGGCGACCATGCTCGTTCTGGAGCTTCGTTCTTGACTGGTGCGCATCCCAAGAAGACGAACGGAGCCGACATCAAGAATAGTATTTCGGTCGACCAAGTGGCCGCTCAAGTCATCGGTTCGAAAACCCGATTTGCATCTTTGGAAATGGGACTTGAGGGGTCCGCTCAAGCGGGAAATTGCGATAGTGGTTATTCGTGCGCCTATTCAAGCAATTTGGCTTGGAGAAACGAAAACAGTCCGTTGGCGAAAGAAAACGATCCGTCCGCGGTCTTCGATCGGTTGTTTGGCAACGGAGACAACGTTAGCGAAGGAAAGAACCGCGCCGCACGTGTAGAACGACGCAAGAGCGTTTTGGACTTCGTGCAAGAAGATGCCGGCGTTCTTCAGAAGAAGCTTGGCATTGCCGATAAACGAAAGCTCGACGAATACTTGTACGCGGTACGCGAAGTCGAGAATCGGTTGGTGAACTCGGACAAGCTTCGAGTGGGTGAAGATGGTATTCCGCATTTCCCGCGACCGGCAGGTGTGCCACGCGATTGGAGCGAGCACTGCAAATTGATGCTGGACATGGCGGCCATTGCCATTCGAAGCGATTCGACGCGAGTGTTGACGTTCATGATGGCCAACGAAGGCAACAACCGAGGCTATCCAGAGATCGGGGCTCCCGAGGGGCACCATGACTTGTCGCACCACGGCAAGAGCGAAGAGAAGCAGGCCAAGGTGCAAAAGATCAATTTGTTCCACATGCAGCACTTCGCCTATTTGCTAGACCACTTTGCGAACGTCGAAGAGGGGGGTGGCAAGCTGCTTGATAACTGCATGATCATCTACGGCAGTGGTATCTCGGACGGGGATCGGCACAACCACGACGATCTTCCAATCATCATGGCGGGCAAGGCCGGTGGCAAAATCAAAAAGGCATCGCACTGGCGATTTCCAAAAGACACCCCGCTATGTGATCTCTATTTGTGGATGCTCAATCAAGTCGGAGTCAAAGCCGATAGCTTCGGCGACAGCAAAGGCGTGCTCAAGTTTTCTTGATCGAATAACACGCTGGTTCCTAGGTTCTGCCTGGGCAGATACTCCACCGGAGGCTCAGCCTCGCAGCTTTTTGTCTTTACTCCCATCTCCCTTTAGGGGAAAGCTGTGAAGCATTTTGTAGCGAAACTCGTCAAGAGTTTCGGTCGCTTAGGCTATGCTACCGAAAGTCTTGACGACTTTCGCTACACGACAGGGAAACGCATGGGATTCTCGCGGCAGCGACCAACGATGAGTTTCGAAAGCAACGTTTTTGGCGAATATGACGCAGTTTCTTTCAATTAGCCAACTCTCGCACGCGCCCCGAACGCGCGAAACCCATCTCTCCGATTAAACTAAAATCGTTCGTTTTGGACTTTGTTGATTGCGCAAATTTGAAGCTGTTTCGTACCCAGTTTATGATTGATCTTGGCAAAAAGAATCTGCTTGGCGTTAACATCAACGCGATCGACTACGAAGCCGCCGTGGGGCATTTTGTTGACTCGGCCAAGCAATCCAAGCGTCTCACGGTTACCGCTTTAGCGGTTCACGGCGTGATGACGGGAGCTTTGGATTCAGAGCATCGACACCGACTGAACAGTCTTGACCTCGTCGTTCCTGATGGAATGCCTGTGAAATGGTGCGTGAATTTGCTCCACAAGGCTAGCCTCAAGGATCGAGTCTACGGTCCGAACTTAATGCTCAAGGTATGTGAAGCGGCCGCCCAAGAAAGCTTGCCACTGTATTTCTTTGGCACTCAAAGCGAGACGCTCGAAAAGTTGATTGACAATCTCAAGTCCAAGTTTCCGAACATCCTCATCGCCGGTTGCGAGCCATCGCAGTTCCGAAAGCTCGATGAGACTGAGAGCGTGGACATGGTTCAGCGTATCAAGGCGAGCGGCGCCAAGATCACGTTTGTCGGTTTGGGGTGCCCACGCCAAGAGATTTGGGCCTATGAACTTGGCGATCAATTGAACATGCCGGTCTTCGCCGTTGGCGCGGCGTTCCCTTTCCACGCTGGCACGCTTCCGCAAGCTCCAGCCTGGATGCAAAAGAATGGCCTTGAGTGGTTGTTTCGACTTCTGTCAGAACCGCGTCGACTTTGGAAACGATATCTGTATCTTAACCCAGCGTACCTCACTTTGGTGGGACTCCAGTTTTTGAAACTTCGTACCGTTGATCCCACGTCGACGAAAGAACCAACAGAGAATCATCGTTACGGATAGTCGATCAGTACGGCAGTCGTGATACTTCGTTGCGCCAGGTTCGCGCACTGACGACTTCCAAAGTGCTTATAGCATTCGTATCTTTGTCCACATTGACATAGGTTTGGCCCCAAGCATTGTTCTCGATTCGACCTGTCTGCGCGGACGCGACGAAAAAGATAAAGAGGGGAAAGATAAAACGAATTCGAAAACAAAGATAAAGGGAGTGCAATGCTGTGAAGCATTTCCTGAGACGGTGGGGCGTTTTCAGATCGAAGCGTTGATCGCGGCGACTAAGCCTGCTGCCTTGGTCCAAGTCTCTTCCTCCTCGTGCTCCGGAACACTGTCCGCAACGATTCCTCCTCCCACTTGGAACTGCCACCAACCTCTGGAAGCAGTCAGCGTACGAATGAGAATGTTCCAATCCATACTGCCGTCGGAACTAAAGTATCCTAGCGAACCACAATAAGGACCACGCACCGTCGGTTCAAGCTCGGCGATGATCTCCATCGCGCGGATTTTGGGAGCACCGGTAATGCTGCCACCTGGGAACATCGCAGCCACCAACTCCGTCACCGTTGCATCGGATCGCAATCGAGCTCGAATACTGCTCACTAAATGGAGGACATACGGAAAGGCTTCTACGTCGCATAGTTGGGTCACATTCAAGGAATCGATTTCACACACTCGCGACAAATCATTGCGGAGGAGATCCACAATCATGATATTCTCAGATCGATCCTTCTCGCTCGTCTTGAGCTCTTTGGCTATTTCTGCATCGAGGGTCGCGTCCCCTGTCCGCCGGCGAGTCCCCTTAATCGGTCGCGTTTCGATCCAACGCTCTTTGACTTGCAAGAACCGCTCCGGCGAAGCGCTGATGATTTGCGCCGACCCAAGATCAAAGTATCCAGCGAAGGGGGCTGCGTTGACTTGACGAAGCTTTTGATACAACGCAGCGGAGTCGCATCGCGCAGGGCAAAGCAGTCGCTGCGACAAATTGACTTGAAAGATATCGCCAGCATAAATGTAGTCGCGCGCTTTCTGAACCACTTCGCGAAAACCGCAACTGTCGAAGTTCCCCAACCAGCCTCCTCCAAGCCGTGTTTCGAACTGAGGTGCAGTCAGCCCATGCGCCATCGCATGCACTTGATGAATGGTAGGCGAGCTCGATACGTTGGAGATCGCCGCAAGCTCTGCCCTGTCTCGTAATAACCAACCAAGAAACTCACTGCATCTTTGTTTGGCTCGTTCGAGGCGAGCATCAACGCTGGACGACTCGGGAAACCCTTGCGAGATGATCCAACCCACTTCGGTACTGTGGTCCCAGGCTAACACGACATCGTAAAGACCCAGCGTCGCCAAAGGCAGTTCGAACTCATTGTGCTTGGCCGGCGGGACACGTTCAAAACATCGCCCAAGCTCGTATCCCATAAAGCCCGCCACACCACCTTGAAACGGGGGCAAGCCAGGGAGCGTTATCGACTGAAACCGCTCAAGCCATTGCTCCAACTTGGCCAACGGATCGGCCACAACCCGATCCACCGTCAAAATGTCGATTGGGTCAGCAGCCAGAAAACTGTATCGAGACTGCTTATCGCCAACCAAGGCACTGTCCAGCCAGCAGCAGTTTGGCAGATGCTTCAATCGCTCAAAGGCGACCGCCGAAGTCAGGCCGCTCGGTAACTTTTCGGCGTGAGCGGCTGTGGCATGTGCGATCATGGATGTGAGATAATCTCGGAGAATATTATGTGGGATAGGCTTCCAGCCTGTCGGACTTGTTGCTTTGGCAGCCGGCTCTCCCAAGACTGGCTGGAAGCCTATCCCAGGACAGGGCTTGGAACTATAAAACTTCAATCCTACTGTAACCTAAGAACAATACGAGGTCATTTTGAAGGCAAAAGCGTTGGCCTTGGTCCGTTCCGTCAATAGGTCGCTATAATAGGGGCAAACTAAAACGACGGCGTCGGTAGCCGCAAACCTCAGAATGAAACGCTTTGTAAATGACGATAGATTGGGATTCCCTCGTTTCGCTTATCCGCAAGCACGATCGATTTGTGCTCACTAGCCATATTCGACCGGATTGCGATGCCCTCGGCAGCGAAATGGGAATGGCTGGGATTTTGGAAGCCATGGGAAAAGAAGTTGTGATTGTCAATGGCCATCAAACCCCACCAATCCTGTCGTTTCTTGATCCGACCGGCAGCATTCGAGTCATCGGAGAAAATATTCTTGGCACCGACGTCGAGGGCGATTGCTTGATCGTTCTGGACACGAGCGCTTGGGCTCAATTGGGACCGATGGCAGAAGTCATGCGACGCTTCGAAGGAACCAAAATTGTCATCGACCACCACGTAGGCGAAGATGACTTGGGAGCCCAATTTTTCAAAGACACCAGCGCCGAAGCAACCGGTCACTTGGTAGCCCTGCTAGCCAAACACGCTGGAGTGCCGATCACACGGCCGATGGCAACCGCACTTTACGCCGCAATTGCAACGGACACCGGCTGGTTTCGATTCAACTCAACGACCAGCGATACCTATCGTGTCATCGGGGACCTCGTGGACTGCGGCGCATCCCCATCTTCCATCTATAGCGATTTGTACGAGCGCGATACGCTCGGACGCGTTCGACTTCGCGGCCGAATCCTTTCACGTATTCAAGTTGAAAACGCCGGCCTATTGGCCCACACGTTTGTTCGCAAGGAAGACTTCGTGGAATCAGGAGCTTTGGCGAGCGACACCGAGGACGCCATCAATTTGGCGTTAGCTATTGTCGGTGTTAAAGTTGCGTTCATCATGATCGAGCAACTCAAAGGTGGCTTCAAAGTAAGCTTCCGCTCGCGATGCCACGTCGACTGCAACGAATTGGCGAGAACATTTGGCGGTGGAGGGCACCGAGCTGCCGCAGGAGCGTTCGTTGAGGGGGATTTCAACGAAATGCAAACGCGAGTTCTCCAAGCCACACGAGCAGCACTCAACAACAAACCCGTTCATGCTTGATCTGCTACGATTCGCGATCGCTTTACTGCCCCTGGCCGCATACGCAAACGTGCTTGGGCTACTTCGGCTTCGGTCATGCCCAACCGTGCTCAGTGGAGCGATGGACTTGATCCTGCTAGGCTTCGCCGTGATCGGACTTATTGCGATAGGCCCAATCGAACTTTTTTTCCCGCGTGCCGCTTACTCGCTACTGGGTGGTTGGGTCTGGATCATTTTGATCGCGTTGTATCTGTTTGTATTGATGCTTCAAGCATTGAACACAACACCAAAGCTGGTGGTCTACGGCCTCGACCACAACGAGCTTCGCGAGCAAGTTTGTGATATGTTGCAGAAGGAACAGATTCACTCGGAATGGCTTGGCGATCTCCTGGAGTTGCCGGAGCTGGGGGTGCGAGCATGCCTCGAACAAGCCGGGCGAGGTGTATCACAAATCCATGCTGCCGGAAAACAACAAAACCTAACGGGTTGGTTTACGTTGGAGCGCCTCTTGGTCGACAAACTGGCGTCGACACGAATTAGGCAAAGACCTCAGGCAATACTCTGGCTGAATATCAGCTTTGTGCTTTTCGGAATTGCCGCAATATTGATTGCCAACGATCTACCGCGACTCCAACAAGCGATGGTGAGTATTTTCGAAGGGGGCTAACAGATGAGATTATACGATTTCATCATTGTTGGAGCGGCTACTGTTCGCCTATAAGGTTCCCCCCAGCTTTCGCTTCAGGCGTCTGTGGCTCCAATGAGCCAGCGGTGGCCGGCTTTACCTATGGTGCTTGCGATGGTGTGGATTGTTGGAGCCCTTGGGTTAGCTACGCTTGCTTTTTCAAGGTATCGTCCCTGCCATAGCAAGTGTCCCGGCAGCACCAATAGTCCCTGCGATACCAAGCGTGCCTGCCATTCCGAGTGTGCCATCAGCAGCAAGTGCACCAGCATTGCCTGCATTGGAAGGAGTACTCGAAGCACTCGACAAGATCCGATCGGAGTCAGCAGGGAATTTGGAGATCGAGAAACTTATTGAGAGCATCAAGGCCAAGTTAGATGAAAAGAGCTGATTGTTTTTTCTCCCCTTCTCCTCCTCTGGAGGAGAAGGGGCCGGGGGATGAGGAGGCTGGCAGATAAGATGTAATGAAAGTGCTAGGTTGTCTTTCTGAACACCAACGAATCTGTGGAGCGAAGCACACTGGTGCTTGTCGATGCTAAATGTTAGGTACTAAATTACAGTGGAATTCTGCTGGTGGGAGCCGAACCAGCAGCCCAATATTACGAAATTCTCAAACCAAGCTCACCTCCTCATCCCCTAACCCCTTCTCCTCCCGAGGAGGAGAAGGGGAGTTAGAATGTCAGATGCTCGCGTCATTCGTTCGGTAAATAATTTCCCTCAAGCTTCAATCCCTACTGGCAAACTTTTATTCCCAGTAATAGCCTCAGATGGCCGTCAGGCAGCTCTCAGTCAGCCGTCGACTCGGACGGATTCGACTCAGGATTCGATTCTGGCTCTTCCTTGGGGCCTGATTTTTCACGCCAAGTTGGTTTTCGCTGGCGAGCTCTTGGGTGATGCGAAGCTTGCAGTTCGCGAATCGCTTTTTCGTCGAGAGTTTTGGAAAGGGGGCGAGCAGGAGTCTGCACGATCGTCGCCTCTAATTTTTGCTCATCCAGTCGCAAGATCTCATTGATTTCAAACTCAACTTCTTGGTTCTCCTCGAGCAGTCGCCCCTGCAGGCCACCTCGAAGCGCGGAGAAGTGAAAGAAGACATCGTCCCGAAAGTGATCGGTTTTGATGAAGCCGAACTTTCGTTCTGGAATCAACTTGATAATGTGTCCGACGCGCATCGTTTAGCCTCGCCCCTCAGGACGCAAACGCCCCACGCTACTCTGAAAATACTTTTTACGTCTCGCCACAACCGCGTCTCGGTGTTGGCTCTCGGACAAATCGTCCAAATTCGACTGGCAAAAACGACAGCCAATCTTCTCCAGGTGAAATTGAATGTAGTTGGCTTGGTCGTCCATCATGGCGCCAAGCAGGTAGCTGCCAAGATCTTCGCGACTTGGGCAACTCAGTCGATGCCTTCGCCAGATATCGCCAACACTGTGAACGCCGCTGTCACGGCGCGAGATCACTTGCCCAAGCTGTTGTCGCAGCGTGTCATCGTTTCGCAACGCGGCCTCAATACGAGCCATTACGTCCGCTGGCAAGGATTCGTCGATGTAGGCCAAAAGAGTTGTGTCGTTGAACATGTGCTTTAGCCGTTTCTCAAGGCACCGACAGCTAACGTCACGTTTTGCCCGCCGAAACCAAAACTATTGTTCAATGCAACTTTGATCTTAGCTGGCCTCGCGACATTGGCTACATAGTCCAGGTCACAGTCTGGGTCTGCTGTTTCTTGATTGATCGTAGGCGGCAAAACACCATCGCGAATGGCCATCATGCAGACGATCATCTCGGTCACTCCGGCAGCTGCGATCAAGTGTCCCATCATGCTCTTGGTACTCGATACAGGTGTCAGTCTAGCACGATCGCCAAACACGCCTTTGCAAGCCAGCGTTTCAGTACGATCATTAACCGAGGTGCTCGTGCCGTGAGCGTTGACGTAGCCGATCTCGTCCAGGTTCAATTTCGCGTCTGCGATGGCATTTCGCATACATCCAATCGCGCCGCGGCCCTCGGGATGGATGTCGGTGATGCGATACGCGTCAGCCGTACTGCCATAGCCGAGCACTTCACCCAGGATCGCAGCGCCACGTTTTCTGGCGTGTTCGTATTCTTCGAGAATGACAATGGCAGCCCCTTCGCCGAGCACGAATCCATCGCGATCTTTATCGAAAGGCCGAGAAGCCTTGGCCGGATCGTCATTGCGTTGCGACAGGGTTGTCAGCAAACTAAATCCTGTCAAGCCAAAGGGGTGAATCATGCTGTGAGCCCCACCTGCAATCATGGCATCGGCATCGCCACAACGGATCAATTCCGTTGCTTCGCCGACCGCTTGGCTACTCGCTGCACATGCTGTCAAGCAATTACTATTTGGCCCCTCGAGACCGGCGATATCGTCGGTGCCGGTCATGCCAGCGCCACCGGCCGCTTCGACGTTCAAGACCTGTCGGCCTCGCCTCAAAAATGCGGACAAGTCAAAAGGACCATGCTGAACGCCGGCAGCCATCATATTGGTGAAATTCGGGAAGTCTTGGTTGCCCTCGCCGGCTCCCATGTAGACTCCGATACGGGTCGGTGCCATTCCAGAATCGAGAAGTCCCGATTGGGCCATGGCCTGCTTGGCCGCTCCAATTGCAAAACGGGTATGTCGACCTCGGTTCTTCCAAACGGCAGCATCCTCGCCCGCTTTGGAAATACACCAGTCTTTGACTTCGGCAGCGATCGTAGTAGGGTAGCCAGTTGGGTCGAAAATGGAGATCTGCCCCACCCCGCTTTTGCTTTCCCTCAGTGCAGACCAAACCGTTTGGACATCATGACCAAGCGGATTAACCATTCCGATTCCAGTTACTACAACACGACGGCGCATCAACGCAATCACTCCCAAATTCGGTGCCTGAAACAAATACGGTGCCTGAAAAAATAAAACCCAAAGCGATTGCGGATGGAATTACGACCAAAACTCGCCAGCGATAGCCAATCCAAATCAGGCTGGCTTGGATTGCGAGATCGCGCGACTGTGTACAAAACCCTGCGGCGCTTGGCGTTCAGCCTCGAGCATGTGCTCAGGCGCATGTATTCTATTCCCGTTTTGATCTACAGCAACATCGAACAGCTTAAGAATACGGAGCGTTCGCAGCAAATCTTCGGCCGGAAACAGGCCCGTCTCTCCGAAACGATCGTCGAGAAAGGCAAAGGAGAGTTCCAATTCCGCTCGAACTTGTCCATCGACCGTAACGGTCCCCTCAATAATGGCTCCGCTCGGCTTTTTGTCCTGGACGACAGCCGTCAAGAAAATCTGGTCGCCCGGAACAATGAGTTCGTGAAATACTGCTTTGGAAACTTTGGCCAAAACGGTTTTCGTGCGAAAACCGCCTTCCTCAGATACCAGCAACCCCCCCGTCTGAGCCATTCCCTCAATGATGAGGGAATGGGGGTAATGGGGGTGACCTGGCAGATAATCGTCGATCGGCTCCTCGCCAAACGAAACGTTTTTAATAGTTGTCGCACGCGTATTGCGCACGAATTCGATGAATCTATCTATCCAAAACCAACGCATTTATTTACTCAAACGCAATTAAGCGATCTTGGATTCCACGTAACGGCACAAGTCGCTAACGGTCAACAGATCGCCGAAGTCTTGAACTCGAGGATTTGTTTCGAACTTGCTGAGATCTGCCCAAGGCATTCGTTTCTTCAGTTCAGCAATACCCGTTGCGGTCACTTTGCCGTCTTGAACGTAAGTGCTTTCGGTCAAAATATCCTTCGGAAAAAGATCTTCGGTGGCAACTTTGATGCCGAAGCTTTTTTCCAGCTTGAAAACGATGTCCAAAAAGTCGATGGATTCCGCGCCCAAGTCACCGACCATCGTCGCTTGCGGTGTTACCTCGTCGTCGTCGACTCCTAAAGCGTCAATCAAAGCGGCTTGAACCTTGGAAAAAACTTCTTCGCTAACTTGCATTTTCGATTGTTCCTCGAACAAAGACTTCGAAATTTCTTTGAACTTGTAAATGGTGAATGGAAGTGACAGCTTTTTGGGCTTCTTTAAATAACGTTTCTATCACAAATTGACTAGCCCAACGGGCTTTTTTCTTTCGTTTTACAAGGTTCGGACGTCCAATAGTTGGCACATTTCGTCCCACCACTCGGTTTCGCTCCAGTCTAATTGATTCAGGGCGTTTCGGGACTGCTCGAACTGCTCAGGAACCGTCAGGGACTCGTCGACAAACAAAATGGGCCGGTTTCCGACGCGTACTAACCCCCCGCGAACTCCGCCAAGCCACTCGCAACGCACTGCGATCCCCTCGTTTTCGGCGATTTCTAAGAGTTTCTCCAGGCGATCTAAGATTTGCATCGTGATACTCGCTTGGTTCCAGCTTGATTTGGAGAGGGGCATCGTGTAATTAATTCATTCGGGAGGTCGCGACCAAAGCACTGGCTGACCTTCCGGCACGGTAGCGTCTGACCTTTTCGACCGCCATATCAACTGAATGCCACTTATGCCGGAAAATCTTTCCACCAACTTTCCAAAAATCAGCCAACTTGGCCCCCATTTCTCGCCCCAAAAAGCCGAGCCGGAGGATTCCACGATTGCCCATCTGCAATTGCGTTTGGCGCAGATGGAAAGGCTCGCAGCGGTCGGCGAGCTAACCAGCACAACGACTCACGAATTCAACAACCTGCTGATGACCATCCTCAATTACGCGAAAATGGGCCTCCGCAACAAGGATGATGCCAGCCGAGAGAAAGCTTTCACCCGAATCCTCGACGCGGCAAACCGTGGTGCCAAAATCACCAACACAGTCCTGGGTCTGGCTCGCAATCGAAGCGGCGAGATGGAACCCACTAACCTGGTCCCATTGATCCAGGACACACTCGTTTTGCTTGAACGGGAAATGCAAAAGTACCGCGTGGCAGTCGAAACACAGTTCGAAGAAGTTCCCGACGTTTTGGCCGCTGGCAACCAAATCCAACGTCTGATGCTCAATCTGTTGACCAACGCTCGACAAGCTATCGGCGAGGTGGGTACCATTCTTATCCGAGTCGCTTTCGAAAAGAAAACCAATGCGGTCGTCTTAACGGTGCGAGATTCGGGGCATGGAATCGCCGCCGAAAACCTGCCAAAGATCTTTGAACCCTTCTTCACAACCAAAAGCGGACCCGACGACAGCGGCAAAGGTGGCACGGGCCTGGGACTCTCTGCGTGCAAAGAGATCGTAGACCAACACCAAGCAAGAGTGCGAGTTGAAAGTACCGTCGGCAAAGGAACGGCATTCAGTATTCGCTTCCCTGCCATCGTTGCGGCAGAGGTCGCTTAAAAAGCTCGAAGATTTTACCTGCGCTCCAGCGTGTCAAACGGGAGATTCGGGAGATTGTAATCTTTTAGCACACCAAGCATGTTGCGAGCATTGGGCACAAGGCCCAAGTTCGCGTGGAGTAGCGACTGGCGGGCTTGTTCCGCCATCGTCTACCTGTATCTCGCTACCACTGGCTTCAAGCCAGTGGGGCAACCCGCGAGGGGCCTAGCTCTCCACCGGTTTCAAACCGATGGAAGCAACGTTGTCCACGGGGCAAGCCCTTGGTTTTGATCGATGCAAAGAACCGTTGGGACAACTGTTCTACTCTGGCCTTCGGCCTTTTTGCAGTTTTGCTACGCTGTGAATCGCGTTGATTGCAGATAGTGCTTCTTGGATCGAGATCTTCGACTTTCCTTCTCGCCGTTCCGTATACACGATACCGACTTCATTTAGTCTCGCACCTTGAGCTAATAGATGCCAAAGCACTTCTTCCAAAAAACCATAGCCCGGATTGCGTAACTCATCGCGACGAAGCGACTTCAAACTGCTTACTCGGTAAAGCCGAAAGGCACTGCTGCAATCCCGTACCGACCAGCCGATGATCCGCCTCGCATAAGCGTTCGCGCACTTGCTCACAAAGACCCGCCGCCATGAGCAACCCGACATGCCGCCACCTTCGACATAACGTGAACCAATCACGATGTCCGACTCCTCGCGTCGATCCAAGAGCGATGGTATCGCACTTGGGCTGTGGCTAAGGTCCGCGTCCAAATTCAGAAGCCACTCGTAACCGTTTTGAATCGCAAACTCCATGCCGGCCAAGATTGCACTACCCAACCCAAGTTTGCCACTCCGCCGAATAAGAGAAATCGACGGATTCAGTTTCATTTGCCCTTCCACCCAATCGCTCGTCCCGTCCGGTGAATTGTCATCCACCACGAGAATCTTTGCGTTCGGTACGTGAGCCTGAATCTGCTCAAACAATGTCGGCAAGTTATCGCGTTCATTGTAAGTGCAGATCAAAATCAATAACGAGTCTGGCTGCGAATTCGTCAAGGAGTCATTCTCGTTCAGCTCTGACCTTCATCGTCCGAATCGCCATCACCCGAATCCAAATCATCCATTGGTTCATCGGTGACAGACTCGTCGTCAGTTGGGATGGAAGAACTCGGGCTGTCCGAAACTGGAGTTGGTTTGGCCACTTCCATTTCCGAAATATCCTCAGGCGGAACGCGAACGATAGCCGTTAGCGTGTCTCCTTCGTCCAAGCTCATGATGCGAACGCCTTGGGTATTTCGTCCGATAACGCTGATGTCCTTGGCTGCGACCCGTTGGATCTTGCCTCGAACCGTCATCATCATCAATTCATCACCATCGCTTACTGGAACGATGCCGACAACGCGCCCATTTCGCTTGGTCGTCTTGATGTCAATCACTCCCTTGCCACCGCGTCGCTGGGTTCGGTAGCGGTTGGCTGAGTTCAAATCTTCGGCCTCGTTCTCGGGTTCCTCTGGCAGTTCTTCCTCAGCAACTGCATCGTCTGCGTTTTCGTCGTCCACAGCAGCCACATCCTTGCCCGCCATCTCATCGCCAGGCCCAAACGTGGTTCGCTTGCCATAACCCAGTTCGCATACGGTCAACAACGTCGCGGTCGGATCGGCAACAACCATACCAACCAACTCGTCTCCCTTCTTTAACGAAATGCCCTTCACGCCGGAGGTATTTCGGCCCATCGAGCGAGCGTTGCTTTCGGCAAACCGGATAGCCATGCCGTTGGCGGTTGACAGAACAATTTGGTCGTTCGGCTTCGCGACCACAACGTCCACCAACTCATCATCCTCTCGCAACTTGATCGCGATGATGCCACCCTTCTTGGGCCGGCTGTACGCTTCGAGTTCGGTCTTCTTGATGATCCCTTTCTTGGTAGCCATCATCAGGAAATGGCCAGGTAAATTAAAATCTCGCACCGAGACGCAATCGCGAATCTTTTCTTCCGGCGTCAAGTTCAACAGATTGACCAAGGCGCGGCCGCGGCTTTCGCGACTCATCTGAGGAATCTCCCAAACCTTTTGCCAGTAGACTTTGCCTTGGTTGGTAAAGAACAACAGGTGCGCGTGCGTACTGGCGATAAAGAGATGCTCGACCGGATCCTCTTCTTCGGCTCGAAGGCCAGCGATCCCCTTTCCGCCTCGTTTTTGAGCGCGATAGGTCGTCGCGGGGATGCGTTTGATGTAGCCTTGATGCGAGATCGTTACCACCATCGTTTCCTCGGTGATCAGATCCTCCATGTTGTAGTTGCCGAGCTCTTCTTCATCGATCACCGTTCTGCGATCGTTTCCGAATCGACGCGAGATGTCTTCCAAGTCGGCTCTGATGATGGCGTAGATGTTGGCCGTATCGCTCAAGATCACGCGGAACTTTTCAATTTCAGTCAAGATCGACGCATGTTCGTCGGTGAGTCGCTCTTGCTCCAGACCAGCCAATTGGCCTAGGGTCATTCGAAGGATTGCGTCCGTTTGAACGCTGGTCAATCGATAGACATCGGCTTGTCCGCGTTCTAATTGGAAGTCGGCATAACCGCGATCGCCAAGCGCCCGTTCCATCATGGCGGCCGGGCATTCGACCCCCATCAGCTTTTCTTTGGCTTCTGCCTGTGTTCGGCTCTTGCGAATGAGCATGATGATTTCGTCGATGTTGGCCAGCGCGAGCAAGAGCCCTTCGACAACGTGCTTGCGTTTCCGCGCTGAAGCCAACAAGAACTGAGTTCGACGGCGAATGACGGTAACTCGGTGTCGAATGAATTCCTGGAGCAATTCTTTGATGCTGAGTTCTCGTGGCTTGCCATCGACAAGCGCCAGCATGTTGATCGAGAAGGATTCTTGCAATGATGAGAACTGATAGAGCTGATTGAGAACAACGTGTGGGTCGGAGTTCTGTTTGATTTCGATCACGATTCGAACTGGCTCTTTGAGATCGCTTTCATCGCGAATGGCCGAGATGCCTTTAATGCGTTCGCTGCGCACAAGGTCGGCAATTCGTTCGATGACGCGGTCGCGGAACTGCTGGTACGGAATCTCTCGGACAATGAGGCGTGCTTTCTTGCCTTCTTCGACGTCGACGCGAGCTCGCAAAACGATCGTCGAGCGACCCGTGTTGTAGCCTTGCCGAATGGCGTACCGACCGCAGATAATACCGCCGGTTGGAAAGTCAGGGCCCGGGATGATTTGGCAGATTTCCGAAATCGACACGTCCGGATCCTCGATCACTTTGATCAACGCAGCGCAGACTTCGCGCAAGTTGTGAGGTGGCAAACTCGTCGCCATACCGACTGCGATACCTGTCGCTCCATTAACGAGCAAGTTCGGGAATTTCGACGGGAGCACGACCGGCTCTGTACGGCGTTCGTCGTACGTTGGAATGAAGTCGACGGTATCAAGTCGTATGTCATCCAACATCATGGCTGCCGGAGCCGCTAGCCGGGCTTCGGTGTATCGCATCGCAGCTGCTGGCAAACCTGCGATCGAACCGAAGTTACCCTGTTTGTCGATCAGCATGTGCCGCATGTTCCACTCTTGGGCCATGCGAACCAAAGTTGGATAGATGACGGCTTCACCGTGTGGGTGGTAATTACCCGACGTATCGCCCGAGATTTTAGCGCACTTGACTCGCTGAGCGCCGGGGGTCAGGTTCAAGTCGTGCATGGCGACGAGAATCCGCCGTTGGCTAGGCTTGAGGCCGTCGCGAACGTCTGGCAAGGCTCGACTGACGATGACGCTCATGGCGTAGGTGAGATAGCTATTTCGCAGTTCGTTTTCGATCGATTCCTCGATCATTTTTTCGCCGCCGCCACTCCCTGCACCGTCGCCTGGATTGTCACCACCTGCCGATGGCAGCGAAGCCGGATCGTTGGCATCAAAATCATCATCTGGAGGGACGTTCGACACGGGGAAAGCCATTTCAAAAAAGAGAATCGAACCGCATTAAAAAACCGAGTTCAACGAGCTGCGTTCTACCAGCGTTTTCACAGGGTTTTCTTGCTGTTTTTGCAAGGCAAAAGTATACCAGAATTCAAGCGTCCTACAACCATGCCTAATCCTGGGTCACATCTACACATCGTGGGGCGAATCTACCGTCTCGCGCTGCGCTGCTTAAAGAAATAAAACGCAGAGCCTGGGAGACGCAAAGACGCAACGTTGGAATTCTCTGCGCCCTTGCGTCTCTGCGATAAATTTGAATTGGAATGATCGAGACTAGCTGTGCCGCTTTGGCTTGTAGATTTCCGTTGCCGTTCCGAAGTGAACTTCGCCGGCATTCATCAGCGTTTCGCTCAACGTCGGATGCGGGTGAATCGACTCTGTCAGATCACGCACTTCGCAACCCATTTCGATCGCCAGAACCGCTTCGGCAATCAGCTCGCCAGCTCCCGAGCCAACGATTCCACAACCGAGAACTCGATGAGTTTCCGGGTCTACTAGCCACTTGGTGAATCCATCGGTGCGGCCGATGGCTTGTGCGCGTCCGCTAGCTGCCCATGGATAAACTTCGATATCAACCTTGCGGCCTTCGCGCTTTGCTTGATCATCGGTCAAGCCGGCCCAGGCAATTTCAGGGTCGGTGAAGACGACTGCTGGGATTGCGGCTTTGTCAAAAATTGCCGGCTTACCAAGGATGACTTCGATCGCAACTTTGGCTTCGTGGCTAGCTTTATGAGCTAGCATCGGGTCGCCCGCTACGTCGCCAATGGCGAAGATGTGAGGGTCGTTCGTTCGCTGTTGTTTGTCGCAGACGATAAAGCCCTTTGGGTTGACTTGAACGCTCGTATTCTCAAGGCCCAAGCCTTGACTGACGGGGCGTCTGCCAACGCTTACTAAAACTCGATCAAAGCGCTCGTGACCAAACTTGCCCGGCCCTTCAAAGGTCACTTCAATCTGGTTGTCGACTTCCGCAACGGAACCGACTTTGGTGTTCAAATAGATGCGATCTTCGAGCAACTTTTTGAGCCGATTATGCAGTGGCTTGACAAGGTCCCGGTCGGCTCCAGGCAGAAGGCCATCGGTCCATTCAACCACGGTAACCTTCGATCCCAAATGGGCATACACCGTTCCCATTTCAAGTCCGATATAGCCACCACCGATAACCAGTAGCTTCTCGGGAATGTCGACGAGCGCTAACGCACCAGTGGAGTCCATAACTCGGTTTGAGCCGATGTTGAATGACGGAGGCATGGCAGGTACGCTGCCGGTCGCCACGACACAGAAATCGAAGGTAATCTTGCCTCCTTCAGGGATCGATGGGTCGTCCCCTTCAAGCAGCAGTGTCGTTGAGTTTTCGAATTTGCCTCGGGCTTTGATGACCTTGACGTTCCTGCGTTTGGCAAGTTGGCCGAGCCCGCCCGTGAGTGTCTCAATGACCTTTTCTTTTCTGGCTCGGACTTTGTTGACGTCGATCTTAGGAGAGCCAAACTCGACTCCCCATTCTTCGCTCATCTCATGCACTTCACCGAGCACTTTGGCCACATGCAACAATGCTTTGGATGGGATGCATCCTCGCAGCAAGCATGTACCACCGAGTCGGGATTCCGATTCGACTAGAACGACCTCGAGGCCTTCATCGGCAGCCAAAAAAGCTGCCGCATAACCACCAGGTCCACCACCCAAAACGACAACAGGAGAATGCATGAGATGATCAACAAGCTGAGAAAACTATCGGGACATGAATTCGACCACGATGTTGGCGTTCACTGGAAGCGAAATATCGCTTGCGCCAGGATTGCCTTGAATCGTTGCCTTAAGACCTTCACTGTCGAAAGTCACCCAGTCCAAGGGGATAGGTGAGCTATTCGCGATGATTCCGCGATAGAGATTGCGAACGGCTTCGTTGCTTCGGATTTCGATTACGTCGCCTGGTCGAAGCATGTACGAAGGGCTGGAGACTTTGACTCCATTTACCTTGAAGTGACCGTGCACAACGCCCTGTCGAGCTTGCGGACGAGTCTTCGCAAGACCGATTCGACGAACGATATTGTCGAGGCGTCTCTCGCACATGAGCAACAGCGTTTCGCCGGTGTTGCCTTTTTTGCGTACAGCGTCATCGAAGTAGCGACGGAGTTGGCGTTCGCCGAGCCCGTAATAATACTTGATCTTTTGTTTTTCAGACAAAGCGGTGCCGTAATTGCTGGTTCGACGACCCTTTGGGTGCATCCCTGGTGGCTGCTCGCTGCGCTTTTCGTAGGCGCGAACGCAACCCGCGCTTTCGTATAGCAATGCTCCGAAGCGTCGATTCACTCTGGCCTTGGGGCCTGTATAACGTCCCATACTTCTCGTTCTCTTTTCCGAGCGTTCGCTCGAAGCAAAAGGTGTTTGCGAAACCATGCGTTTTACAGCGCATGTCGCTTGGCTGAGTCCCATCAACGCGATTGTGTCGCATTAAAAAACAAACGGCCATCGGTATCCCGCGGCCGTTTCAACTCGCTACGTTGCAAGGTGTGGCTCAACCCAAATTCTGAATAATTCGAGGCAATAGTATGGTAAACCACGCCAGGTTTCACAAGGGCAAAACGAAGGCTGACGCCTTTAGGCTCTAGGCTCTAGGCTCTAGGCTCTAGGCTCTAGGCTCTAGGCTCTAGGCTCTAGGCTCTAGGCTCTAGGCTTTAGGCTTTAGGCTTTAGGCTTTAGGCTTAAGGCTTAAGGCTTAAGGCGTAAGCACCCTCCCTCTGGGAGGGTCGAGCGAAGCGAGGGGAGGGTGAAGTGCTAAAAGCAAGAGTATTAGTCAGTTCACCCTCCCCGGCCTCTGGCCGACCCTCCCGGAGGGAGGGTGACTTTTCTAAACCTAACCTACTAAGGAGCTTACGACAGACCTACCACG
>JAPLNL010000031.1 GCA_026692905.1 Planctomycetota bacterium | reverse complement strand
GGAGGGTGAGGCTCCTGCCGAACCTTTGGACCGTTGGCTCGGCAGGAGCCTCGCCCTCCCTAAGGTTTTCAATGAAATTTACTTTGCAAAGATGTTTACAGCGGTGGCCTCGCCCTCCCGACGTGGTCTCGACCTCTCAAAGATTGCCGTACGTTTTGGCTAACCCATGACGTTTACAAGGATTAGCCGTGTGTTTCCAGGCAAAGCCTGGGAACAACTACTTAACCAGCTCAGGCAAATACTTCACAGGCAAAGTTCCTTTGAGCAGGACCTCTTCGTGGTACGGCCCGAGCTCAAATGCATTACCGCGAGCTCGTTGAACGTTTTGACGCAAACGATAAAAGGCTGTCCTGCCAACAAAATAAGTCGATAACTGACAGGAGCTTTGTTTGGCTCGTTGGATCTTGCCGACCGCTTCGCCGGTGGTCTGAAAACCGCGATCGACGAGCAATGATAAAGCTTCGTCGTCTGTCATGGCGGAGCAGTGCATGCGATAGTCCAGAATCGCATTTAACACCGCTCGCATGTAGAACTTGAGCTGATGAAGACGCAGTGCAAGGTCCCCGTCCCCGTAGCCTTCATCAAGCATCATTTGTTCCGTATAGACGGCCCATCCCTCGGCAAAGACTCCCGACGAAAGAACTTTGCGAACGAGAGAATCCATTCGGTTGCTGTAATCGAGTTGGACGTAGTGTCCTGGATACGCTTCGTGGATCGTAAGCACCTGCAGCATCGAGCGATTGTACTCTTGGAAGAACGCATCTTGACGTTCGGTCGGCCAATCGGAAGGAGGTGGTGAGATCGCGTAAAGGCTCTTTGCTTTCGAGTCTAACGGGGGAGCTTGGTTTAGGTAGGCGGCCGAAAACCCGCGTTGAAACTCCGGCATTTCGATAATGGAACATTGATCAGGATTCGGGAGCGTCAGAATCTTCTTGCGCTCGATGAACTTCTTGATTTTGTCGACCGTGTTTTTCGTGTCGGTCAGCAGCGTTGTGGCCGATCCGCGGTCTTTACCAAGCTCAGCCAACACGGCTCGAATGGTCTCGCGTCGACCAGTCGCATCGTCTGGATACACCGTTATATTCTCGAAAACGGAGCTCCAAAGTTGCTTGGCGACGTAGTACATTTCGCGTTCCACCCGATCCGCTTCTGCTTCTGCGGTATCGATGACTTCTTTTGCAGTGAGTCCAGCGTCCAATTCCATGGACAGTTTCTCGCTGAACTTTTTTTCTCCGATTCGCCATTCGCCGTTGGATCGTGGCAAGACCTCGTCCTCCAAGAATTTTTTGTACTCGCGCAGTGCGTCAGCCGCTTTGCGACTTGGGCTCGCGAGCGAGCTGATTTGAGGTGACTCTTCGGCAAGTGCAAAGATATCCTTGTCGTAAAAAGCGATCGCACCATCGGTTCGTTTGATCGCCACCTCAGTCAGGATTTTGGGCGGGTTTTTGAGCGAAGCTTTCGCGGCGGCAAGGACCTCAGGAATATGTGCGATTCGGCTAGCTGCGTTTTCGACATTTCGGTGACGTGGTAGCGTGGACTGAGTGAATAAACCGAAGACGCTATCGGAGCAGTAAACAAGATACGTTCTAGGGTCGTTGGCAAAGTCATCGCTATTTTTGTATTGCCAGCCGCGATATTTCAAAAAGCTTTCCCATATTTCTAGATCGATCTGTGCGTTCCTGGAGAGCTTGGCTCGGTCAAACTTTTTGGACAACTCGAGCAATACTGCTTCGTCCTGTTTCGCATCCTCTGCGCGTGCTTTGGTTGATAAATCGTCCATTTGGCCATCGAACTCTCGCATTCCTTGTTGTGTCGCGAAAACCGGATGCCGTTTGCATTCCGCGTCAAGCCACACTTGAAATGCGCTCGCAACCTCGGCGTCGTTCGGACCGGCGGAGGGCTTGCTGGATTGCCCGATAGCTTCGTTGATAGGCTGCAGACTGAGCAAAAGGCCAATTGGAATTGCCAACAATGGTTTGAGATGGAAACGATTCATATTTGAAGTGCTTGAAGTTGGGAAATGGGTCTCATCGCGACTCGACGAATGCTTGGGATATCTTAGCACAAAGGGCATGATTCGAAGTCTCGCAACCAACGGCGAGGTGGTCATATCGATCCAAGTCTACTATAACATTGCATGGTTATTGTCATGTTTGTCATGGAGCCCTGCTAGCATTCTTCGCGAAACAGCATGAAATGAACTCCGCAAATTTCACTTCCCATCAGGAAACCAAGAATGATTCCTCCTGTTCTTTTGCGTAGGCTAACGGCCTTTGTTGTGTTCGTATCCGCATTTGTCTTTGCGACACCTGCCTGCTGGGCTCAGAAAACCCTCGCATGGAAATTCAAAAGAGACAGCGTCACCAACTTGCTGATCGAGCAAGATACAAGCATCCAAATGGAAACAGCCAGCGGCGGAGCGGTCTCACCTATCCAGACTCAGCAACACCAGATTTCCAACATCACATGGACCGTCAAAGAGATCGCGCCGGATGGTCAAGCATCCATCGAGCAGTTGGTCAAACGGGTTCAACTCGATTTAAAGTCACCAGCCGGGAATTTTCAAATCGACACCAACAACAATCAGCCGCTAACAGGAATTGGTGAGTTGATGGCAAAAGGAATTCGACCGTTGGCCGGCTCCCGGTTTGTAGTTAAAACGAAACCAAGCGGCGAGGTTTCAGATGTCGTAATCCCAGATGATATGCTCAAGAATCTTAATGAGCTAAGTATCGCCGGCCTCAAGGAAATCGCAGCAAATGGAACCCTCACGTTTCCAGCAAAATCGATCGGTGTCGGCGAAAGCTGGCCTGCTCAATATGAACTAGAAATGCCCCCGTTTGGGAAATTGATAGTGAGCACAACGTATCAGTATCTCGGCGAAGAAACGGTCGGAGGGAGAATATTGGACCGCATTAAGGAAACGAAGGCAATCAAGGTCGCGGATGCGATTGGCAATTCGGGGCTGAAAATGGAAAGCCAAGAATCCGGAGGCATCATTTGGTTTGATAACACCCGTGGCAGCATCGACCACTCCGAATTCAAACAAGAAATGTCCATTAAGGTCGACAGGCAAAGCACCGACCCGGCGAAACCAAGCACCAAAACAAAGCAGACGGTCAAGCAAACGATGAAGCTAAAGTATTCGCCCCAACTTTAAACTAAGCACTTCGGCATGAATCTTCCGGTGAAACAAACCTTTAGCCGATGGGCGCTAGCCCCGGTTTTCCACTCGACATTCGTCGAGAACCGGGGCGAGCGCCCATCGGCTAATTAATACGAAAAACAAATGCGGATGTGCTTAGCACTCGTCCCCTGCTTGATGAAAATGACACCTCCGGATACGTCGCACCGCCTTTGGCGGTGCGACGAAACCGGAGGCGCGTTGTCGGGCGGCGTGAATCTAGAACTCCAAAGCTGCGGACGGAGGGGCAAGCCCCAGCCGTCCTGAAATGCTTCACGGCGTTGGGTGGAGCCTCCGGTGCATTGCGGTCCCAGGCGGAGCCAAGGGACGAGCGCCAACGCTTTGCCGTCTTGCGAATTTACAAATCCAAGGCGTCGAGTTGGTCTAGAAGCGAATCGATCGCGTCGGGTTTACGTTCCGGCTTGGACGCGATCGTCTCGACTAGCGGTGGGGTTTCGGTAGCGGCTGATTCTGCATTTGCTGGATTAAAGTCGACTGCTGCACGGCCCGCCAGGATGAGTTGTTCGTTTCTTTCTCTCGCAGCAGCTGCCACGGGGTCTTCGTCTCGTTCCGGAGCACCGAACAGCTTTGACAAGTCGATCTTAAATCCACCCGCATCGACCGGTGCTCCAGCTATGGCCGGCGTTTTGTGCTGCGGAAACATAATTGCATTTTCTGGGCAAACTCTCGAACATGCGGGGCATCCCTTGCGGCAGTTGTCCGGTTGCTCAACCAAAATGGTCTCGCCTCGATCCACTCCATACACACCGAACAAGCAGAAATCGATGCACTCCATGCAATTCGTGCATCGGCTGTAGTCGATCACGGGATACCAACGCCGCTGCGGATGCTCGTCCATTCGAATCGGGACAATGCCCAACGGTGATTCGTGCGACACCGGTTTATCAACAATATCCAATCGTCCAGAACCATCCATCGACAAGGCGGTCGAATTGGTAGGGTTCAAAAACCTGTCGAGTGAGAGCAGATCTTTCTTTGGTGCATCTAGTTGTTCCGAAACCAAAATGCGTTGAAACTCCTTCGCAAAGACTTCGGCGGAATTTCCGGATCGCATATCGATCGAATAAATTCTGCGGGCCGGTCGGACCGCAATGTTGGCGACCCGATCCGCCGCCTTTTCGTCTTCTTTGTCCTCGTCCTCTTCCTCGTCGTCGTCATTCGCAAGTTCAAGATTTTTCAATTCGACTTCACCGTGCTGACCTCGAATCTCGTGACGGTCGAGGACCCAGAAACCAGCTCGGTCAAAGAGCCAGCTCAGAATCACAATCGGGCCAGTCCACTCTCGCATCTTGAGAACGCTTTGGCTGTCTGATGCCAGGTCATACAGGTGCGGCACAACAAGACCCGTTGTGTTTGGCAAGCTTGCAGCAACCGTCGCGATCGAATCCTCGAGCACACGCTTTTCAGGGTTACGACTCTGCCCCTGCGATATCACGACCAAAAGTCCATTGGCCGGAACTCCATTGGCCAAAACCCTATCGGATTGTGAACTACCGTTGCTTGAATCGACCATGTCTATTCCTCGTTCGTTTCCATCGTGTTGGCTTGCCCCTTGATTGTACGTTGGGCAATCTCCCAGGCTTTTGCCAAGTGTTCTAAATACTGCGTCGGCGTCAGCAATTCGTTGGAATCGCCCCGCATCTCCATCAACCAGCCTTCGCCGTACTTGTCCACGTTAATGCCGGATGGGTCGTTCAGCAACTGATCATTGATGCGGACCACTTTGCCAGCCATCGGTGAGTACAATCCGCTTTCGGCCTTCTTGCTTTCGATGTTGCCGAACTCCTGACGGTTCGTCAACTCGGAATTCTTATCGATCTCAAACTCCAAGAAATAAATATCTTGCAACAACCGGACGGCGTAAGCCGAAAAGCCAAACCGAACGACGTCGTCCGGCATTCGGATAGCCCACATATGATTTTTTGCGTAAAGTCGATCCGTGGGAAACTCGGCTGCAAAATCCCCCATCATGAACGTGAGCGACTCGCTCATGTGTACCTGACTCCACGAAACTGCGGCTCAAAAAACGCCGTCAACAGGCCATCGACCCGCAGCAATCCGTCGATCGTCAATTCGACTCGATTGCATTTGCCCGCGTCGTCGGATTTCAATATGACGTATCCTTCGTCGACGTATTCGTTCCACTCTTTTTCCCAACGCTCGACGATATTGGTGTCAAACTTCGCCTGGAAGTATCCAACGTCGAGATAACCACGCTTCAATTGCAGAATCATTTCGCGAATGAGCGATTGTTCTTCGGTTGGCACAAAGGCGCGTCCAATCGGTAGCCGATTTTCATCGAGCAAAGCGCCGAGATACTGCGGCCATTCCGGTACGTTTTGGTAGTGCACGCCCGACACATGCCCAAAGCTGGCGATGCCGGTCGCGATCAAGTCGGAACCGCGCCACAAGTTATCGCGATAGGAGAAACTTACTTTCGTCGGGTCTTTCACAACGGTGTAAGCGCTGCTCACTTTGTAGCCCGATTTCTGAAACTCTTCGAACGCGTATTGAACCCAATCGCGTTTGGTTTGCCAATCGGCGACCGGTGCCGCCTCGTGCGTCTGCAGTAGGCCTTTGGAGTAGACGGTGTTGAACGGTAACTCCATCTGATAGATCGTGACGCTTTCCGGCGAAAGCTCCAATGTCTTTCGGACGTTTTCTCGCCAATTGTCCCAGGTCTCGCCGACCATGCCCGAAATCAAATCGATATTCACGTTCGGGATGCCAGCGGCCACAATCCACTCCCACGCCCGATGAATCTCCTTCGAAAGGTGGGCTCGACCGTTCTCCTCCAAGATGGCGTCGGAGAAATTCTCAACGCCGAGACTCAACCGTGTCACCCCGAGCTCGCGGAGCGCGTGCACTTTGGATTCGCTGAGCGTACCCGGCTCGCATTCAAAGGTAACCTCTTCGGCCTGCTCCCAGGAGATACTCTTGTGCAATCGATCGAACAGCGATTGCAATTGCTTCACCGATAGAAAGCTCGGTGTCCCGCCTCCAAAGTACACAAAACGGAAGGGGCGGCCACCCATGACCGGTTGCTGCGAAACGAGTTCGATTTCACGGGTCAATGCCGAAACATAACGTTCGATTTCGCCCGCGTTGACGTCGGTGAAAACCTTGAAGTAGCAAAATTTGCATCGCTTGCGACAGAAGGGAATGTGCAGATACAACCCCAACGGAGTTTCGACCGCTTCGCCAGTAGCAGAGCGTTGCATTCGAGGTGGGCTCGCCATCGCGGAGGTAATGGCAGGCAATGCATCGCCTGTCCACTGCGAAAAGGGAGGATAGTTGGAAATGAAGTAACTTCCGACTTCTGTTTTTTTTACTTCTGTCGACATAGTTGCGATTGGGTGGTAGCCTTGGATCGGCGATAGGTGGCGAAAGTCGCCAAAACCTTCGCACATAGTGTAACCTCGAATCGAAAATCGTGCAGAACGAATAGCGAATCATTCATGCAAACGCGTTGGGACGTTATTATTGTTGGTGGTGGTGCAGCGGGGCTTTGGGCTGCTGGGACCGCGGCTGCGCGAGGCCGAAAAGTATTGATTTTGGAGAAGAACAACAAAGCCGGCGTTAAGATCCTCATGTCCGGTGGTACCCGTTGCAATATTACCCACAATTGCGACAGTCGAAAAATTGCTGAGGCCTTTGGCAAAAACGGCCGCGTTTTGCTCTCCGTTTTGAGCCGTTTGTCACCTCAAGATGTCGTTCGGCAAATGGACCAAGAAGGGGTTCCAACCAAAGTCGAGGAGACCGGAAAGATATTCCCAGCCAGCGATCGAGCTATCGATGTTCGCGATGCTGTCGTTCGGCGATTGGCCAGAGAAGGGGCCAGTCTGGTCACAGGGGCTGCGGTCCAATCGATTCGGCCTATGCCATTGGAAAGCGGCGGCTTCGAAGTAACAGCGATGATCGGTGGACAATCGACCGCTCAATTTGTGTGCGACTCGCTTCTCTTGACATGTGGTGGCCTCAGTTATAGCGGCTGCGGAACGACCGGCGACGGCTATCCTTGGGCACAAGCCATGGGCCATACGATTACTCCGTTGCGGCCAGCCCTCACACCGTTGCTCTCCAAGGAAGCGTGGGTTCATGAACTGAGCGGCATTACGCTTGACGATGTCGAGGTAACAGCCCGCGTCATCGGTTCTGATTCCAAAATGGCAAAACTGGAGCGAGCCAGCTCGCGAGGTGGATTGCTTTGGACGCATATGGGGTGCAGTGGTCCAACTGCCATGAATGTATCCCGCTGCTTTTCGGATTTGGCCAATGAAGTGCCTGCGTCGATGTTGGTCGATCTGCTACCGGATGTTTCGCGTGAAGCCTGCGAGCAGTGGCTGATCGATGCTGCGAAAGAGTCGAACAAAACGATAACCAATGTGCTCAGTCAGCGAATACCCAAACGACTTGCTACGTCCTTGGTCGCAATCGTGGGTTCGACCAACGAAGTGCACACGGCCGAGATGTCCAAGAAGGTTCGCAACGGATTGGTCGAGCGACTCAAAGCGTTATCGGTACCGATACATGGCACACGGGGGTATCCAAAAGCGGAAGTAACTGCCGGCGGCGTTGCACTCAACGAGGTCAACTTTCAAGACATGCAGAGCCGCAAAACGCCGGGCTTGTTTTTCGCGGGGGAGATCCTCGATTTAGACGGACCAATCGGCGGCTACAATTTCCAAGCCGCTTGGAGCACCGGCCACGCTGCTGGGCTTCATGTGTAAGTCGGGAGAAATCAAATGCTATTTCGCACACTCATCGTGCTGGCTTTATTTCAAGTAGCCGTATGCGGTCAAGAGCCCAAACTGGATCGGCTGCAGGAGACCCAGCCCAAGCTCCAAATCAAACCTGGCATCGAGGTTCGAACAGCTCGTTGCGAAGGACTGACTAGGAGTGTTTCAGCTGCAGAACCTTTGGCTTCAGACGGGACAAGCCCGTCTGGGAGCCGATGCTTCGTCTTGCGACCGATGCTACGCACTTCGGCATTTGTTTTTCGTATTAATGAGCCGATGGGCGCTAGCCCCGGTTCTCGACGAATGTCGAGTGGAAAACCGGGGCTAGCGCCCAACGGCTATTGGTTTGTTTCACTCGAAGACTCTTGCGGATGTGCTTAGCTCGCGAACCGTTCGCTCCCGTCGGACAAGCCGACGTGGGGGCGACGAGGGGGCGACGTCGTGCAAGCCGACTCTTTGTCAAACTAAGCGAACTCAGAAGTCGGCCAAAAGCCGACTGGCCCCAGACGGTCTTGCTCCATCTGAGCCAACGGTTCGTAGGCTAGATCCTAACAACGCGAGCCACCAATAACATCGAATAACACAGACCCAGACGGACTTGTGCCGTCTGTGAATCAGGTTCCCCGCGTTTAACGAACAAAGACCGACAGGGCCGACGGCAGTAGCGTTGCCGTCATTGGGCTAGTTCCTTTCAACTCACCGTCGCAGTTCATTTGATCCCCTTCGTTTGATTGGATCGAAAACGAGCGGACTTGATGGAACTCGATGCAATTCAATCCAACGTGGGAGCCATCGAAGACTTTCATGAACAGCCGTAACATTTGCCAACGGGAAACGCGGCGAATCACGACGACGTCTATCTTGCCATCCCCTATTTCGGCTTCCGGAGCCAGCTTCATGCCTGCACCCGTGTATTTTGTATTGCAAGCCATGACGAACAGAAAATCGTCCGTCATCGTTTTGTCGTCAAGCATCAGAGTCGCCCGCCGCATCTTTGGAGTCAAGATGTGTCTGAGGGCGGCGAGCGTGTAACGAGTCGGTCCCATGAAACGCATTTTTTCGGCCGTAACATTGATATCGGAGACGGCTCCCCAACCCACGATGTTGACGCAATGAATGACTCGATCTTGGAGCGTAACTCGGACCACGTCCAGCGGCTGAAAACGGCCGGCAACGATCCGCTTGGCAGCTTCCATCGGATCGTCAAACTGCAAATGCTGTGCTATCGAGTTACCGGTCCCGGCAGGAATGATCCCGATTGGGATCGATACGGCTTCATCTCGCTGCATTAAACCGTTTGCCACTTCGTGAAACGTACCATCACCGCCGACTGCACAGATCCCTGCAAACGGTTGCAGTTCGAGCGATTGAGCAATTTCGCTGGCATGGCCTGCTTGCTCAGTAACGTGAACTTCGAGCTCGATCCCCGCGGCATGAAAGATGGGGCGAACTCGTTCAAGCACACGGAGCCCGTTCCGTCTGCCACCGCGAGGATTTAAGACAACTGCAAGACGTCGAACGTTCATCCGTTCTCCGAGCAAGGGTAATGATAGCAAGAATGCTTCACAGCGTTGAAGGAAGCTGGGGACATAGTTTGTCCTGAAAGACGCAAGCACACAGCACCCGCACTCTAAGTCGGTGACTCGACACCGCTACGGATTACCTTGAACTTGGGTTGTCGCCCCGAGAAATACGACGAGGCCAACGTAAGCAAACACCAAGAATAGCACAACGAATCCAAAGACCATTCCAATGATGAGCTTGGTCTTTGCGCCTTGAAATTTCGCAGGCAGGCTACCCGGCGGTGCATTTGGAACCATCAGCCAAGTTTGACTGTTTGCAATGGCATTCCATTGCATGAGTCGCACGGCATACCAGATGCCAATGATAATGCTACCGAGCGCTGAGCAGCAAAGACACAATATCATGGCCAGCCAGAACTGTCCGGCATCCTTGACGATCGCATTGATTTTGGCAAGCAATGCGGGGTCCACCCCCGCTGGGATATGATTGCCTTCGGGTGGCATCGAAGTCGATGCGTAGGGATTGGTTGGATTGTTCGACATGGGAGTATTTGTTAGAGAAAAAAATTGTTTAGGAACGTGTCTTATTTCGTATCGATGCCTGCGTACTTTGGGACGTTCGGTTCTTTGATGTCCTTGAGCAGTCGAACGATGATTTTATCGGTGGTCATGCCTTCGGCTTGAGCTTGGAAATTGGTGCTCAAGCGGTGGCGCAAGACTGGGACAGCAATCTTTTTGATGTCTTCGATACCCACGCTGAATCGTCCGTCCATGGCTGCGATGGCTTTACCGGCGTGGATCAGGAATTGTCCAGCTCGAGGGCCTGCCCCGAAATCGAGCAACTCTTTCACCACCTCGGGTGCGTCTGGTTCGCCAGGACGGGTTGCTCGAACGAGTGAAACAACATACTTCACAATGAATGGGCTGACTGCCACACTCATGACGAGCTTTTGGATATTCATAATGGCTCGAGCCGAGAGAACCTTCGATACTTCTGGCCGTTCGCTGCGAGTGGTAGAAGTTAAGATCCTTTCTTCTTCTTCGGCGCTTGGGTAGCCGACTTTGATATTGAACATGAAGCGGTCGAGTTGTGCTTCCGGGAGCGGGTACGTTCCTTCTTGTTCGATAGGGTTTTGAGTTGCGATAGCGAAGAACGGTTCGGGAAGTTGGTACGTGTTGCGTCCGACTGTGATTTCGCGTTCTTGCATGGCTTGCAAAAGTGCGGCCTGAGTCTTGGGAGGAGTTCGATTGATTTCATCGGCCAGCAAAATGTTCGTGAAAATCGGGCCTTCGACAAATCGGAACTCGCGTTTGCCTTGCGAGTCTTCCTCGAGGACGTTCGTACCGGTGATGTCGGATGGCATCAAGTCGGGGGTGAATTGAATGCGTTTGAAATTGACGTCTAGGATCTTGGCCAGCGAGGCCACCATCAACGTTTTCGCGAGGCCAGGCACCCCTTCGAGCAAGCAGTGTCCTTTGGTGAAGATGGCTGCGAAGAGTTGCTCGATAACCTCGTCTTGGCCGACGATCATTTTCCCGAGTTCGCTCCGCATTTGATCACGGTGTTCGCGGAACTCGCGCAACAAATCCCCGATACTCTTGGCAGGTTTTCCTGGAGGCGCGTTTGACACGTTATTGAATTGCTTTTGGTACGAGGTCGGTTTCGAGCAAACAAAGATAGCGCTCGATCGGCACTTGGGTGAGCGGAGGAGTGAAAACCACCGAAGCTGAATTCGTAAGAATTCAGAACTAACTGAATTCTTGCGAATTCAGCTACGAACCGTGGTGCGTTTTTTCTTGCCGCTCAGCGTATTGTCATGCTCCAGGGCAAACCAAGCAAGTAGCCTCACCATTCTGCGATTTCCAAGGGCGAGGCTGCGATTGACCAAATACGAAAGGTTCGATCTATTGCTCGGGTGTTTTCTCGATTTCCCAGAGCGATTTCCCAGAGTGCCATCCCCCAAACCCGCGTCGCGAGCGAAGTTATCCATGGAACCCTACACGACAGCCGCCTCGATCTTGTCACCGGAGAGTGTTCTTGCCATGCGAGATTCGGTTTTGGGGCAAGTCGATTTTGCACGCAGGTACACACTGGGACTCCTGGAAAATGTGCCTGAGGAGTTTTGGTCGGTGGTGCCAACCGGTGGCAGTTCTCATATCTCTTGGCAAGTTGGGCATTTGGCGGTTTCTCAATACGGCTTGATGCTCTTCCGACAACGGGGACGCGCTGAGGGAGATTTGGAGTTGATGCCAGGCTGGCTTCGCAAGCGTTTTGGGAGAGGAAGCGTGCCGCCAACGGATCCGAGCGATATTCCGTCCAAAGCTGCGTTGCTGGAGTGTCTAGATAAAATCCATACCGCTTCCATGGCCGCTCTTCCAAACTTTACCGCAGAGCAGTTGATGGAACCGACGGAGATGCCTTATGCGGTGCACCCGATTAAGCTTGGTGCATTGTTGTTTTGCCCCCTGCACGAATCCATTCACTCGGGGCAAATCGGCGCACTTAGACGCATGCATGGTCTCGCGCCCGTTCGCTAGCATTAGCACGACGCGCAAGCTAGTGAATTTACTGTCCAATTCACTAGCTTGCGCGTCGTGCTAGCAATACACCAACGCTTTCCGAATGATGGCAATCGCAAAGAATTGGTCTTTGCCAGCGAGAGCAACTTAGAGACAATGCGGCATATGCTTGGGGGCGAATAGCTCGGCCAATGCTAATTGTCCAAACTACGACCAAAGGATGGGTCGCAATGCCAATCGCAATCACCCCACAAGTCCAAGAGAATCAAACTTACAACCTGAGGGACCGCTTAGCTTACACGATATTCAGAACGATCATTTGTCTTTTGCAAATGATTCCTCTGGAGCGATGCGATCGCATTTGCCGGTTGATCGCCAAAGTTTTCTGCAATTGGATTCCAGTTCGACAGTCGCTGATTCGAGAAAATCTGGAGATGATTTTTCCGAATTGGAAGCCGGAGCGGTCTGAACAAGTTACCGAGCAAATGTGGCATCACATGTTGCTGATGGCCTGCGAAGTGGCTCAAGCTCCACGAAAAGTGCATCGTGAAAACTGGCACGAGCATTTCCATATTCCGGATCGCCGTTCCATGCTCAAGATCGTGATGGATGATCGGCCAACGGTTTTGGTATCTGCCCACTTTGGAAATTTTGAGTTGGCTGGGTTCCTGACCGGGCTCTTTGGGATTGCGACCACCACGGTAGCAAGGCCGCTCGATAACGGGTTTGTTCACGATTACGTCACCAAGTTTCGATCGATGGGAGGCCAATACTTTTTGCCGAAAGAAGGTAGTTCCCAGCAGATTCAGGATTTGTTGAATCAAAATGGAAACCTCACGCTCCTGGCGGATCAGCACGCAGGAGCAAAAGGGTGTTGGGTTGATTTTCTCGGCAAACCTGCGTCTTGCCACAAAGGCTTGGCGTTGTTTACGTTATCTAGCGGTGCCCCTATGATTGTCTGTTGCAATGTGCGGACCGGAGGCCCGTTGCAATTCGACCTTTCGGTGTTAGGTATTGCGGATCCCGTCGAGGGAGGAGAGCATCTCAACAGCGTGCCGTCGCTGACCCGATGGTACAATGAGTGCCTTGAAGGACTTATTCGATCGTTTCCCGAACAGTATTGGTGGGTTCACCGCCGTTGGAGAGAGCCGCCGCCGCAACGACGCTCCAGCCGCGCCGCATAGCTATGACAAAAATTTACCAAGGCCTCGGCCTATCTTGCATGTACCCCGAAAACTGGAGTCTCACCGAAGACACGGACGAGGGGCGAGTGGTCGGCTTCACACTGGAGAGTCCGACCGCCGCGTTTATGACCGTCACCGAGTATCCATGGACCGTCGCGCCGCGCGAGGCCTTGGAGCAAGCCGAAGAGGTTATGAAGGCGGAATACGACAACGTCGAGTACGAAGAGATCGATCCGCAATTGGAGCTTGATGGCAAGCCGCTTGCCGATAGTCGAGCCGGCGATGCTCACTTCTATTACTTGGACCTGCTCATCGTGTCACGCTTCGTGGCCTTCACAGTCGACCGGAAGACATTTTTGGTTCAAATCCAATCGGAGGACCGCGATTTCGAAGGGCTCGAAATGGTCTTCAAAGCGATGCTGGTGAGTATGCTCAAGTCGTTCAATATCGAATCGAAACGCGCTATCACCTAGTTCTCCACAACTTCCTTGAGAGCCGCACGTCTATGAATCAGACAGTGATCATCTCTGCGAATCCGAAATCAGGATCGTTTAGTCGCCACGGCCTCATCGTTGAACTGAAAACCCAAATTGAGGCCCTCGGTTTCCCGTGTGAGTTGCATACGAACTTGGACGAGATGGCTAGCCGATGCCGGGCGCTCTCTCAGGTTGGGGAGCTTCGAACGGTGGTTGCGGCAGGTGGTGATGGGACCGCATCCAAGGTGGCAAGTCTTATACCGCACGAAGTGCCGTTGACGTTGTTCCCCACGGGCTCCGAAAACTTGCTCGCTAGGTACTTTTCCATTTCGGCGGAACCTGCGGCTTGCGCTCGTTCGATTCAGAAATTGAGAACGAACCCGATCGATGTCATGACGGTCAATGGCCAAATATCGCTGCTGATGGCGAGTATTGGTTTTGACGCCGAGGTTGTTCGGCGGGTGCATCAAACTCGGAGATCGCACGTGACGAAATTCAATTATTGGTCTGCAATTGTGGGAACACTTTTTCGCTATCGCTGGCCCAACCTGAAGATTTCCATTTACGATGAGAAGGCCAAGTTGCTGGACGAGTTTCGTGGCGGCTGGGTATTTGTGTTCAACGTTCCGCGTTACGCGGCTGGCCTCGCCATCATGAACGATGCTGTCGAGCATGACGGTTTGCTCGACGTAGGGGTGTTCGATCGTGGTGGCTTGATACGCAACATGTGGTATTACTGGAGTGTCATCCGCGGCAATCATCATCAACTGAAACAATGGCGCCGCTTTCGAAGCAACTCGATCAAGATTGAATTGGATAGCCAGCCGCCTCGAGCCGGTCTGGTCGCTTCCTGTCAGGCGGACGGAGATTGGGTCTGCGACTTGCCGGTTGAAGTCCAAATTGTGCCGCGGAATTTGAGAATCGTGGGCTAAAGCCACAAAAACGCGAAGCGATTCAAATCCCGCAGGGATGCGATTGCTCCCCTTGCCCCCCTTTCCCCGACTTTCCCCGAAGCGGGGCGAGGGGGAGAGATAATCATATAGGGCAAGGAGCTGTGAACGTGATATAATGGGATCTCCCACACGATCGAAAATCCCCGCCTTCATCATCTCAACTCGGAGCCCTCGAATACGATGCTTACATTCACTGGAAAGGGCTCCGCACATTCCTGCAACGGCGTGACGCGTCGCGATTTTTTGCAAGCCGGCACCTTGGGAGCGATCGGTCTCGGGTTGCCTGAGTATTTGGCTGCAGCAGAAGCCGGCAAAATCGACCCGAGCAAGAGCAAACGCTCGGCGATCATGATCTTCAATCTCGGCGCGCCAAGTCAGATCGATACGTTCGATATGAAGCCGGATGCTCCAGCCGAAATTCGTGGCCCATTCCAACCGATCGCAACCAAAGCGCCCGGGATGCAGATTTCGGAGATTCTGCCACTCCACGCCAAGATCGCCGACAAATTTTCGCTTGTCCGCTCTTGCTTTCATCGCGGGGCAGCCGTTCACGATGCCGGTTGGCAAATCATGCAAACAGGCCGCCAGTTTGCCGGCGGTGTCAATACTCCTCACGCAGGTGCAGTGGCCAGCTATCTTTTAGGACGTCGGTCCGATTTGCCGCCGCACGTCGTCTTGCCAGAGATTATGGGCCGTGGCGGAGGCAATTTGCCCAATGGCCAGGCAGGCGGGTTTTTGGGCAAGTCGCAAGACCCCTTCGCACTGATGGCCGATCCATCGAAAAAAGATTTTAAGGTTCCGGACCTGCTGCCACCAGACAATATCGGTACCGCTCGCATCGATCGTCGACGCCGGATGCGCGATGTCGTTGACAGCACCATTCGCAATTTTGAATCGAGCGAATCGGCAAAGCTGATGGATGAAAACTTTCAATCGGCATATCGACTTATGACGAGCCCAGAAGCCCGCAACGCATTCGACTTGAACCAAGAGCCAACATCGGTTCGAGAGCGTTATGGTATGCATCGATTCGGTCAATGCTGTTTGTTGGCTCGGCGGTTGGTCGAAGCAGGCGTTCGATTTGTTACGGTGAACACCTTCCTCACCGTCTTTGATGAAGTCAGCTGGGATATTCACGGCAGCAAGCCCTTTACGTCCATCGAAGGGATGAAAAACATCGTGGCCCCGATGTACGATCAGGGCTATTCGGCGTTGATTGAAGACCTTCACCAACGGGGCATGCTCGACGACACGTTGGTTTGCAATTTGGCCGAGTTTGGTCGTACGCCTAAAGTGAACCCAGCCGGAGGCCGCGACCACTGGCCGCAATGTTTCACCGTTTACTTTGCAGGAGGTGGTGTTCAGGGTGGACGAATCGTCGGAGCAAGCGATCCTATCGGAGCTGTCCCTGTCGAACGACCAACCGAGCCACCGGAAGTCGTCGCTACGATTTTTCATTCGCTTGGATTGAACCTCGAGAGCCATTTGCCAGGACCAGCCGGTCGACCCTTTCCGCTGGTGGACTTTGGTTATCGCGAGATCAAAGAACTTTTCTAGAGTAGACACAGCCGACAAAAGTCGATTCCTTGCATTTGAGCCTGAGGCGCTACTAGCCGATTTTTGTGAATTCCCGGATCTCGGCTAGCGCCTCGGGCTCACTTTTGTCTGCTGTATCAAATGCGGCGGACGGGGCTTCTGCCTCCTGAGTTCTCAAAACAGCCAAAAACGAGGCAGAGCCTGGGCTGTGCGTTCCAAGGCAGAGCCTAGGATCGAGGGTGAACGTTCGCGTTGATCAATGGCTTTGATCTCCTTGGCCGGTATCCGGAATTGCCACTTTGAAATTCAGCAAAGGAAAGAATCAATTTTTTTGCCTTTTTTCGTTTCTTTCGGCTAAAGACGGGGAAGCCGCTTGAGCTATTCGTTGACGATTTCTTTTTGGCAAAGATGGTCTTGATTCGGTCGCATGGTATCGACCAAAGATCAGGTACAATCGACGACTTACTGGCCGTTCGTTGGAAGAGGGTCGAGATACCCAAGGTGTTGGGCAAGGTGGTCGATCTTGGTGACAAGCAATTTCGAAAGTGGCTCAGCAAGTTGCTCGGTGATGAGAAAGACGGCGCGTTGCCGAAGCAAATCGATTTGAAATGACACGCAATCCATGAATAAACAACCAGAAACATTTGGCGAAATAATTGGCGCTGCAATCCAATGGGCCAGCGACTTGGTCTTCGGGCCTTGGACGATTGCGTTGCTGTTTGTCGTAGGCTTGTTTCTCACGATCCGGCTTGGATTTGTGCAGTTTGTGTACTTCGGTGAAGCCTTGCGTTCCTTTTTCGGCGTAGACGAATCAAAGGCCAAGGGAGCATTGTCCCCGTTTCAGACGTTCATGACCGCGCTTGGGGCAACGATTGGGACCGGGAACATTGCAGGGGTTGCGACCGCCATCGTAACGGGTGGACCTGGAGCTCTCTTTTGGATTTGGGCCTGGGGCTTGATTGCCATGGCGGTGAAATTTACGGAGGCCGTGCTTGGTGTACACTACCGTCGCGATGGCGAGGGGCGATTGTTGGCCGGTCCTATGATCTATTTGGCAGATGGCCTTAACATGCATCGGCTTGGTTGGGTCTATGCCTTCGTCGCAGGGATTGCGGCTTTGACCACAACTCCATTCACTCAGCCAAATTCGATTGCGGATGTAATGAACTCGCAATGGCATGTACCCAAGCTTGCGACCGGGATATGTCTCGCGATTCTTGCTCTGCTTACCATCATCGGCGGCGTTCAATCGATCGGTCGGGCGCTTGAGAAACTGGCTCCGCTGAAAGTGCTTTTGTATCTTGTTGGTGGTGTTGTTGTATTGCTCACGCACTCGACCGAGATCCCGTCTGTGTTGTCGATGGTCTTTCGAGGGGCTTTTAATTCCGATGCAGCCCTGGGTGGTACGGCTGGTGTTGGGATCATGATTGCGATGCGATATGGAATTGCTCGCGGCATTTATGCCAACGAAGCAGGTTATGGCACAGCCGCTGTGGTATACGGGGCCGCTCGCAGCAAGGATCCGTTCCAACAGGGACTAAACTCCATCACGGAAGTCTTTATCGTCTCCTTTGTAACCAGCACGATTAGCGCGCTGGCGATTCTCGTAACGGGTGTGTGGAAAGTAGATGTGGGTGAGAAACAACTTACCGGAGCGGCGGCAGTGGCAAGTTCTTTTGAGGCATCGATGCCTGGCATTGGCGGCTCGGTGGTAACCGTCTGTGTTTTCTTGTTTGGCTTCACCGCATTGACTGGCTGGTCTTATTACGGAGAGCAGTCACTCGAGTATATCTTTGGCCCGAAGGTGGTCGTACCCTATCGGTGGATTTACTGTGCGTTGATTGTTCTTGGGGCGACGAGCAAAGTCGAAATTGTGTGGAGCTGGGGGGATTTGATGAACAGTCTGCAAATCTTCCCAAATCTCGTCGGCATCATCGGCCTTTCTGGCGTGGCGGCGAAGATCGTGCAGGACCATAAGCGGCAGCGGACTTAGGCACCGTAATGATGTGTATTTCGTTTAACTTGAATCCTGGTCGCGTGTACGCAATCGTCGCGGAGCGACGAGCGACAATGTCGCCCTTCGCTCCCGCGAAGTTAGCGTTCCCACGGTGGGTCACTTTTGTCGAAAGTGACCTTGCGCTGCCAAATCCTGCAACTTCTTTTTTGCCTTCTTTCGTTCTTTTCGGCTGATTGCCTGGCTGTATCGCACCGGAAATCGTAAGTTTTTTCTGCAATATCTAGGTCCGTCTTGAAAATAACGCCGAAGGGTGTTATTCTTTCATCCGGATAAACGGATGATGCTTAGACCCAATCAAATGACCACTTCAGCCCCAATGATTCTCTGGATGCAGAGCCTCTCGGACCCCACACGAGCTAGGTTGTTGCGTCTCTTGGAGCGAACCGAACTTACCGTCGCCGAAATGTGCACCACCCTTCAACTCCCACAAAGTACCGTGAGCCGGCATTTAAAATTGCTGTCCGATGACGGCTGGGCGGTGTCGCGACGCGATGGGACGAGCAACCTGTACCGAATGCCAAACGGCGACATGGAACCGGCTCAGAAAAAGCTCTGGAATGTCGTGAAAAGCCACAGCGTTTCTGCCAGTACTTCCGACCAGGACGATGCGAGGCTTGAGCAGGTGATCGAGGCGAGGCGATCTAAGTCACAGGCCTTCTTTTCATCTGCGGCCAGCAAGTGGGATCGATTGCGAGCGGAACTCTTTGGACATCGCGTGGATGCTTGGGCGTTTGCGGCTGCGTTGTCGAGCGATGCCGTTGTAGGTGATTTGGGGTGTGGTACCGGTGCGGTGGCTCAAACCATTGCACCTTGGGTTGAGCAAGTGATCGCCGTCGATTCCTCCGCCGCCATGATGCAGTCTGCACGCAAGCGACTTAAGGATTTGAATAACATCGATCTGCGACGTGGCGAGCTGACACAACTGCCGATCGAAGACGAGACACTTTCACATGCAATTTTGATTTTGGTGTTGCCGTATCTGACGACACCACAGTCGGTTTTCGATGAGGCTTGGCGAGTAACCAAGCCTGGTGGCAAGCTGATTGTTGTGGACATGGTTCCGCATGATCGATCTGAGTACCGCGAGGAGCTTGGTCACTCATGGCAGGGTTTTCCTGCCGATCAGATTCAATCATGGATGAGCCTGGCGGGCTGGCAGAAATCGCGTTATGCGTTGATGCCTCCCGAGACCGATGCCAAGGGAACTGGCTTGTTTGTTACGACCGCTATCCGATAAAACTTTTGTTTCTTTCCTAGGAGTTATGTTCGAATGAGTACTGTAGTTACCAAAAACACCCACGTCGGCAGCGCCAATGCCGGCAGCGTTCCGTTCAAGGTTCGCGCTTTCGATTTCCTTGCAGCTGGAAACCGCAAGGAAGCCGAAGAACTTGCATCGCTCGGACGCAAGGAAATTCAACTTGCTGAAGACGAGATGCCAGGTCTGATGGCGTTGCGAGCGCGACATGGCAAGTCCAAGCCATTGGCAGGTGCCAAGATCATGGGTTCCTTGCACATGACAGTTCAAACAGCCGTGCTCATCGAAACGCTTGCCGATCTCGGCGCCGACGTTCGCTGGGTTAGCTGCAATATTTTCTCGACACAAGATTCCGCGGCAGCCGCCGTTGTCGTTGGCCGCGGCGGCACATTGGACAATCCAGTTGGCAGCCCTGTTTTCGCTTGGAAAGGCGAGACGCTCACCGAATACTGGTGGTGCACCGTTCAAGCGTTGGTATGGCCAGATGGAACCGGTCCAGACTTGATCGTCGACGACGGTGGCGATGCAACCATGTTGATCCACAAAGGCACCGAGTACGAAGCTACCGGCCAAGTCCCTGACTTTGACGCGGACAACGAACCAGAAGAATGGGGAGTTATTCTCGAACTCCTCCGAAAGGAATTGGTCGTCAACCCAGGCCGATACACCGCTATGGGCAAGGCTTGCATGGGCGTTTCGGAAGAAACCACCACGGGTGTCAAGCGATTGTACGAAATGGCCAATGCCAAGACTTTGTTGTTTCCAGCCATCAACGTGAACGACTCCGTTACCAAGAGCAAGTTCGACAATCTCTACGGTTGCCGCCACTCGCTGATCGACGGACTCAACCGTGCAAGCGACGTGATGCTCGCTGGCAAGGTCGCAGTCGTTTGCGGTTTCGGTGACGTGGGCAAAGGCTGCTGCCAATCGCTCAAAGGCCAAGGTTGCCGAGTGATCGTAACTGAAATCGATCCAATCTGTGCTTTGCAAGCCGTCATGGAAGGCTATGAAGTCAAGACATTGGAAGATTTCCTGCCAACCGCTGACATCTACGTTACCGCAACCGGCAACAAGGACATCATCACTGCCGAACACATGTCCAAGATGAAGGACAAGGCAATCGTTTGCAACATCGGTCACTTCGACAATGAAATCGACATGGCTGGTCTCGAGAAGATGCAAAAATCGGGCAAAGTCGAACGCCGTAACATCAAGGCTCAATTCGACCAATGGTACTTCCACGATACCAAGCATAGCATCTTGGTATTGGCCGAAGGCCGCTTGATGAACTTGGGTTGTGCAACAGGCCACCCAAGCTTCGTCATGAGCACCAGCTTCACCAACCAAGTGTTGGCACAGTTGGAACTTTGGATCGAGCGCAACACAGCAAAGTACGACAAGACTGTTTACACGCTGCCAAAGCACTTGGACGAAGAAGTTGCTCGACTCCACTTGGGCAAACTCGGTGTCAAGTTGACGACTTTGTCGACAGCCCAAGCCGATTATCTAGGTTGCGATAAGAACGGGCCATACAAGGCTGACGCTTACCGATACTAAGATTTAGCAAGTAATTAGGCGGCGGGCGCAAGCCCCGGTTTTCACTTCGGAGCCTTGATTGTCATGCAATCGAGGCTCTTTGCATTTGCCAAGTACTTGAACTCGTTCCCTGGCTCCGCCTGGGAACGCAATGCATCGGAGGCTCCCGCCCACCCCTGTAAATATCTTTGCAAAGTCAATTCCATTGAAAACCTTAGGGAGGGCGAGGCTAGGGAGGGCGAGGCTAGGGAGGGCGAGGCTAGGGAGGTCGAGGCTAGGGAGGGCGAGGCTAGGGAGGGCGAGGCTCCTGCCGAGCCAACGGTGCAAAGGTTCGGCAGGAGCCTCACCCTCCCGAGCAATGAATGACTTAGGTAAACTCGTTGGAAACATGTTTACAGCGGTGGGCTCCCGCCTCTTCAGTCGCAGAAACGTGAGGAGGAGCCTAGAAAGCATCCCGTTCCAAGGCAGAGCCCTGGAACGCGAGTGGTTCAATAGCTTGCGCGTCGTGCTAGGATTGTTGACAATGTTGCGATCGATTCGTGTTCTATTTTAATTTCGAAGCCGGCTAAAGCCGGTACACCAGCGTGATCCCAATGAACAACGATGACGTGCCAGCCAATTTGGAACAGCGATCCTTATTTCGCTACCGGCCTTTTCGCCATTATTGGTCGGCCCGTGTTTGCTCGATGGGGGCCTATCAGATGCAGGTCGTTGCGACCGGATGGTCCGTCTATGTTTTGACGAACAACCCTTTTGATCTCGGTCTGGTTGGACTGGTTCAGTTCCTGCCGAGAATCGCTTTGACTCTTTGGGCTGGAGCGGTTGCGGATCGATACGATCGACGTTGGATCGCACTTATTTGTACTTTGGCCCAAATGTTAGCTTGCGGAATGTTGGCCATAGGAAACTGGCAGGGTTTTCTTTCGAGAGAGTTGATCTTTGGATTGATTGCAATCATCGGCGCTGCTCGCGCCTTTGAGATGCCGACAATGCAGTCGTTGTTGCCGAACGTTGTCCCCGCGACGTCGCTGCCGCGAGCATTGGCCATGTCGACGGCAGCTACTCAGATAGCAATCATTGGAGGTCCCGCGATGGCCGGCTTGATTTTCCTAGCTGGATTAACTGCGGTGTACGCCACCGCAACGGCGTTCTTTATCGTAGCAAGTGTTTCCATGGCGACTATGCCGCGTATTCACGTTGCAGTGCAGCGCATTCGATCTAGCGAATCGCTGCTTGCAGGGATTCACTTCATCGCGGCCAAGCCTGTGATTCTGGGGGCGATCTCGTTGGATTTGTTCGCGGTATTGCTTGGCGGAGCGACGGCGATGCTGCCCATCTTTGCGAAGGATATTTTGCATGTTGGTCCGACGGGGCTTGGACTCTTGCAAGCGGCTCCTGCCTTGGGAGCGTTAGTCATGACATTTTTCTTGGCAAAATATCCGCTTCAAAAACAGGTTGGGCGACAGCTTTTCGTGTCGGTTGCAATCTTTGGTCTGGGAACCGTGTTGTTCGGACTGTCGACTTCCTTTTGGCTCTCACTCACAACGCTGATCATTCTGGGAGCAGCAGATTGTGTTAGCGTCGTTATTCGGCAATCTCTGGTTCAGTTGGAGACACCCAACGACATGCGAGGTCGCGTGAGCGCTGTGAACTCGGTGTTCATCGGAGCATCGAACCAACTTGGCGAGTTTGAATCGGGCATGATGGCAGCTTGGCTGGGAACGGTTCCATCGGTTGTGCTTGGTGGACTTGGGACATTGCTAGTGGTAGGACTTTGGATGCGTCTTTTTCCGTCGCTCGTTCAACGCGATAAGCTTTGAGTGGGTGTTGGTGTGCTTTTGCAAGTGTATTTCGTTTAGCGGTTAGCCGTAGGCGTACCGTATATGTACTCTGTCTTGCCGAACGCTACCTTCGCGGAGCGAAGGGCGACATTGTCGCTCGTCGCTCCGCGACGATTGCGTATAGGCGTAAGACACAAGGAATGTGCCACCAACTAGGAAGCTTCGGCTCGGAAAGCCGAGCGACACTTGATTGCCAACGCCAGTTTTTGTTCGATGCGTAGTCGAAGCGAGCTGAAATAGTCGGCAGCGTCTTCCAGTCCTGCTGTGCGAGCATAATGGACGAGAGGGTCGAGTAGCCATTTTTCCGTTGGTGTCAGCTGAGGACTAAGCGTGCCTGCATTCAATTGCGATTCAATCCACTTAAGACTCGAGGGAAAGTGGTCACCTGCAATCCTAGAAAGTCCCAGAGTTTTGTCGTGGAGTTGGCCGAAGTCTTCGTCTGGTCGGTAAGCTCGCACAGCTTTTCCTATCGCAAACAGGTGACTCGAAAGTTCTCGCAGTTCAGCCCCTTCGGAGTCGGAAAAGATTTCGCGGATGCATAGCAATCGAAACTCACCATGCGCATCGATCGCTTTCAGTTGTCCAAGCAAGTTGCTCCACAAGTTGACAAGGGCCTTATCGAACTCAACTCGAACCGGGGGCTCTGCATTGGCGGCTTCGAACCAACCACCCAAGCCTTGCAGCAACTCTGCACAGCGTCGACGTTTGCCGGGTTCGCCACCTGCTAGCGTCGTCCTTGCAGAAGCCCCGGCGCAAAAAACGGCATTGGCTCCTGTCCCCTCGCGATAGCCAGTTTGGACGGTCACGCCTCGGATCAGTTTTCCAACGATGAGCCCCATCCAATCATTCCACAAGTCGGGAAGACGACCATAGAGCATTGACTCCTCCAGCAACTCGACCAGGAACCGTCGTACTCGCTCGTGATAGATGCCGTTGCTGCTCAAGATCATGATGGGTAATCGCGAGATGGCAGATTCAAGACCGTGAGTATGGTGAAGCTGCTCAAGCAATCGAACGTAGTCGCCGACCACTTGGAGCAACTGGTCTGGTTGCGTGCAAACCAATAAGACATCTGGCAACCATCCCGATTTACCACAGGTCACGAGATCGGGGCGACAAACGTTTTGGGCTGGGATCGAATGCACTTTGCCGTCGCCGGCAATTGTAAGCGTTCCGTGTTGTGCAAGGGCCGCGTTATTGGTCGAGCCTCGGCGTTCAATAAACTGAACTCGAGCTTGGTTCTCGGTACACCCGCGTGTGAGGTGATAATAAAAGGCAGCACCGAGTGCGCCTACGGGCAAAATGCCGACCGTTTGAAAAGTCGAAGGCAACATTACTGCTTTCCGCTTAAGGCGACCAAAACGGATTGTGCGGCACGCGGATTGGCCGTCTTAACGATGAGGCGGCCTCGATTGCCGATCGTTGCCGTCGACGAATAGGCATATTCAATGTTGATGTCGGCTGCGGCAAGCGTTTCACCGATCAACGCGAGACTGCCGATGTCGTCCGTCATTTCAATGACCAACACGTCGACTTCCACGACTGGAAGCCCAGCAAATTGCAAGGCAATTCGGGCTGCGGTGGAGTCATCTGTAACAAGTCGCACCATGGCTTGTTCTACGTTGTCGATGACGCTAAAGGCACTGATATGAATGCCTTTTTCGGCTAGCAAACGTCCGATTTGCCCCAGCCTGCCAGGCTGGTTTTCAATCGCGACGCTAATTTGTCGTTTGATGCCAATATCCATCCCAATCCACCCTTTCGAATCAAGCCATCGCGGCGTTCGAACCACAGAATTTCAACTTCGCGCCAATGCGATCCTAGCAGAGCACTTGAGTCCAATGAAGCGGAACCAGACTTTTCAAGAACCGAAGGAGCACGAAATTACGTGCACGCAAACAAGATGGTCGGCTTCTGTGCCGTCGCAATATAACAAGGTTGCTGCGCGCGACCTAAATTCTTTCTGCTAAAATTAGAGAGTCTTTGTCGGATCACTCCAACGGTTTGTTGACAACCATGTATTCCGCTTCTACCAACGCATTAAATCGATTGCTTCATGAGGCCACGCGTGTAGGTGCGCAAGGGCTTGGTCGATCGGAATCAAGTTCTGATGTTGGCGGACTGGATGAAGACGGTGATCAGCTGAAAGCACTACACGAGCAAGCACTCGCGGCAGTCAAGGCTGCTGAAGATCCATTTCGGCTGGGGCCTGAATTGCTGACGTATGTTTCGAGTCAGTTGCGATCGGTTTCGCTCATGCAAGGTTTGGTCTCGACACTAAGCCCGCCGGTTCGCCTGCCAAGCTCGCCAACTGTTCGTTTGCTTGCGGTCTGCCAATTCACTCAGAGTGGCGTAGCAATCGATTCTGGCAATGCATCGATGGCCGTTTGTTATTCGGAAATTCTTGAGTCGCTGCTCAACAACGCGACTCTCTTCAATTCTCAAGTCTACTCGTCACTTCACCAACAATTTGTTCGCTTGATCCAGGCGTCGCCAAAGTGGTTGCCACCCTTGATGCCATTGTATTCTCTATTGCTCGTCTCAGAATCAAAACGAGCTAACAGCGATTTGATTGCGTTGGATCTCTTTTCCGAATCGTTGGAATCCGTGGATGCTTATGCGGAAAAGTGCGACATCGCTTCGACGCTTGAGCCGCTGAACCGCATTTTGATGGCGGCATACCAAGGCCAGCATGATGCGACTGAGTGTATGCAGGCTTTCGTTCTCCTGCAGCCCAAATTGTCCAAGTTGCGCGAGCTGACGGGAGACGAATGCGAAGCTCTCATGATGCAGCTTGTGAGTAAGCCAACGCTTGCCGCAAAAGAAGTCTTAACGATGGCGCGCTGGTATCGCCAATTAGCAATTCACGACGAACATCGAGAGTTCGCGAAATTACTACTGAGAGGATGGTCGATTGACTCAACGGGACGCCCCAGGCACTTTGTGTTTGAGTTGGGGCGATTGCTCGAAAATGCAATGGAGTCCAACGTCGATCGCTTTCGCATTGAATACTTGCTCGCCGCATTTGAGCGGGGCGAGGTTTCCAACGCGAGCGAACTTCTCAAGTCGATCGAACGGATAACCGATTTTCAACAGGTTCAAAACCTAGCAACGCACCGTGTGCTTACGGCCTCAGCGGTCAACCATGTCGATCGCCTAAGGCTTCGAGAAGGTACCCAATTGGTTTCGCCTGAGCTATTGCGCACGCGACTCGATCATTGGAATGAGTTGAATGCCATTCACCGCGGCTTTACGTCGAGACTCATTTCTGCCAAACGAGGACCGTTTCGCGAACCGCCGGATTTAGTGCAGTTTGCAATCGACGTCGGTTCCGAAAAATCCGTCCGTTATATCAACGCCAAAGATGCAAACCTTTTCCCTGGCAAAGGGTTTTTTCTGACCCGCTTGAAACTGGCCAAGTGTTTTGCGACAGGTTCTATCGAGAGGGAGAGTGCAAGCGATGATCCATTTCGAATCTACAAAAATGCGTGGCCAGGCTTAGCAGAGGCCATGGATCATTTTGACGAAACAGAGTTCGTCTTTTTGCGTGGCTGTCTCCTCATTTCATGCAAGCGACGCGATTACTTTCTGCCCAATGAAAACGGCGAACATTACTCGCTGATTGTGTTCAACGATCACTTTCGGAATCCGTTTCAAGAAGTTGCCTATCTAGTTCCGAATGAAGGCGTCGCCAAGTTGTTGCTTGGGACACAAATCCCCTATGCCGACTTCGTCGGTTTCGACCAACGCCGACCGGATCTGAACGATCAGTTCCAAAGCCCTCGAGCGTTCCTTGATCACTCATTGATTCGAGACAAAGCCATCGATGTGGGCGGGGTTTCGGCAATCCTGTCTGGCTTCGATAGCCACTTGATTCGCCTCGGCCAGCGAATGGGTCTCAATCAATTGAAACACCCCTTGGAGGATCTGAGTCGCAGAACAGAAGAGCACAATCAACAAATTGCGGAATGGGAACAACAAAGTCATCGCTATCACCGAAGCGAAGTGGGGCAAGAGCGAATGATCGAGTTGAGTGCAGCGGGCAGGCGACTCGAAGTAGAGTTGAGCCGATTGAACGAACAAAGAGCGGCCATATTAGGCGACGTGGAAGACCGGATTTGGAAGCTCGTGGACAAGTACACGAACCTACATAAACTGTTTTGCATCGCTCATGCATACTGGCATCGTGGCTACACTGCAGGGCGAGTTATCACAACGGAGCATATCGACGATTCAATTGTTGGCGATCATCTTGGTATTGAAGCTCCCGCATCGCAGGATCAGCTTCGATTAGAAGAAAGTTCGGATGCCGTTTCCAATCGGAACTCGATCCGGATGCTGGTGCAGGCGTACGAATGGCATGCGATGCGAGAATCCGCCACGGCTCGAAAGGAGGATTTTCCGGTCCTGGTCATGTGCGATGCGCTGCAGCTTGGCTCGCAACCCGAGATGGATTTGTACATCGATACGTTTGACATGACCGCCGTGATCCAAGGCCAGAGAGTCGGGCTGTCTCAAGGGCGGATGACAGGTGACGATGAGCTGTTTTGGTTCAGCGAAATTGTTCCACGAATTCAAGACGCTCCGGGAGCGATTCGCGATCTTCGGTTCTACCCTCGCGCAAGCTTAGGGATGGAGGTTTGATTTTCATGGGTACACAAACACCAACGAAAGAACCGTTGTCACCAACAATTCCGATGCCGACGAGGCCGAATACGCCCGCGAAACCCTTGAAACCGAGTCCAGTGCGTGTTCCAACGCCAGCTCCTTTACCTGATAAACGGCCTAGGCAACCGTTTCGGGAAACTCCCACCCATTCGCCACCTGAGAAGAGCCCGAAACCGCTTCAACCGTTCTGTCCAACTTGATGAGGTGCTTAGAGCACTTTTGTGAACGCTCCGCGACGATTGCGTAGGCGCGACCGGGATTCCAGAACGTCAACGAGACATCATAGCTTTCGCTTCAAGCCTATATCAATTTCCAAGATGCTCTTGTACTCAGAAGCTCAGAGGCTTCGTCGCCTGCAAGAATCGGTGTGATGCGTCTTCGTCTCGAAACCAAGCGATCAGCCCTTCCGGAATGGCTGCGATTGGACCACGCCATGTTGTCTGAAGATCGATGGATGGATCGAGACCGTGGACGATGAGCCGCAGGTTTCGGATCGAGGCGCGCGTCAAGCAATCGTCGCACAATTGATTGCTCATGAGCCTGAGGTACTTTTCGTTGGTTGAAATCGCCGATTCCCCAACATTGAGCACGCGATCGCCGGGGGCAATGTCTCGCCAAGAAAAATGTGGCAGCTTGGATGCCAGATTGGCCGTCGCGACAATCCGTTCCGGTGTGATGGTTTCCAAGAGGTCGAATCGTTCCATGACAAAATAGGTCTTCTGAAACTCGCTGATCAAATAGTCCGTGGTTGCCAGCCGAAGCAAATCTGTATCCAACGATGGGTCAATCAAGAGCCGAGTTGGCTTGGGCGAGTTGACGCTGAACACCGTTTCACCTGGCGAAGAAAGGATGCCCGCACCGAATGCGCGAACTTGCCCTTGTTGCATCACCAACCCGAACTCGACCGTAAACCAGTAAATTCGCTCCGCATACAGCAAGAGCTCATCCGCCCTTTTTTGAATGCATTGTCTTGCTTCTTCGGAAGTCGCTCGCTCGAGTCGCCGATCTCGTTCCTCATAGATGAGATTGCGTGCGACGCCGTGGTTTCGCATGACGTGGGCCACCGCTGGGATCGTAAATGTGGCAACGTGACCGGCCACGTCATGACCGATGTCCGGTTCTTGAAGGTAGTCTTGCTCGATCGCACGCATGAATGTCGTTACCGGGAAAAAACGCCGGCTATGACAAGTAAAGAAGAGCTCAGCTGGAATGATCATGCTGACGGTAGCCAGTTGCCAACTCGTCTGCTGGTAGATTCTTGCATTGAGCAAATAGAAATCAGGAATCACACTTCCACCGATTTCAAAAATCGATTCGCCATCCAAGTACTCTTGGCAAGCATATCGATGTTTGGTCTTCTGCTGTTCAGCGATCAAGCATGCCCAGCTCAAATGCTCTTCGCGAGTGTAGCGGTTATAATGTTGGGCATTGCGGAAGCTTCCTAAATCGACAGCTTCATCTGAAAGTGTTCCCACATCGAACGGGAGCCCTGCTTTGGCTGCCTCAAAATAAGCCGACGCTTTTTCGCGATCGATCGGATACGGTACGTCTTGTCGTGCAAGGCATAGAGCCAATTCCTGATTTCTTAAATCGAAATCCATTGGCTGAACCGATTGCAAATCGATGCCATGTCTAGCGCAGATCATGGCCATTTGTTTTTCGTCGATCGTCGTGTTCAAGCTTGCAATTCGATCATCATCGCGACCGCCTCGCCACCTCCTAGGCACAAGGAAGCCACGCCGAGCGATAATCCGCGTGTTTTCATCGCGTGCATCAACGTCACGAGCACTCGAGCTCCACTGCAACCGATTGGATGTCCCAAAGCCAAGGCTCCGCCGTTGACGTTCAGTCTCTCTGACGCGATCTTCAGTTCTCGCATGCAGGCTATGGTTTGCGACGCGAAGGCTTCGTTGATTTCGAACAAATCCACTTCGGACAATTTGCGATTGGTTTTGTGGAGCAATTTCTCAATTGCACCGACGGGCGCCAAAAAGAGATCTTGAGGTTTCCGTGCATGGACTGCGGAGTCAACGATTCGAAAGGCGGACTGCTGCGGCAGGGACTTGCGGACCGCTTCGCTCACCACGACCACGGCTGCAGCACCATCGCTTAGTGTCGAAGCGTTGCCAGCCGTAACGGTACCATTGACGTCGAAGGCCGGTTTTAGCTTCGCAAGTTTTTCTAACGAGGAATCAGCCCGAGGACCGCCATCGGATAGAACCATTTCGCCTTTGGCCCCAGGTACGGGTACGATTTCGGATTGGAATGCACCCGAGCTCTGAGCGGCAACGGCCCGCTGGTGGCTCTGCATGGACCATTCATCCTGAGCTCGGCGATCAATGCCAAACTCGCGTGCTACGTTCTCGGCATACACGCCCATGAGGGCCGAGCCATGTGGACAGTAGAGTCCATCGGTCTCAATTGCGTCCAGCAACGGCTGTTGGCCATACTTCCAGCCAGCCCGTGAATTTCGCAGCAAATGAGGCGATTGGCTCATGCTTTCCATTCCGCCAGCCACAATGATGGAGCTATCAGCCGCTCTCAAGCCTCGATCGGCTAGCATAATGGCATACAGGCCTGAACCACAGACCTTTCCAACCGTCGCACATCCCACGGCCGCGGAGATACCTGCGTTGATGGAAGCTTGTCGGGCAGGCGCTTGCCCAACACCCGACGTCAAAACTTGTCCCAGGATGACTTCATCGATTTGAGCCCTCTCGACCTGGGACGCACCGATAGCCGCATCGATTGCGTAGCCAGCCAACTGCGGCGCTTTCCAATGCGAAAGCTCGCCCAAAAACCGGCCAATCGGAGTTCGTGCGCTTGCAAGAATCCATGAATTTGTCATTGCGAAGACCGTTCCCAATCCGCCGAAGCCCTACGGATTCAGCTCCAAAAACCTAGGTCAATCGCCTCTCAAGTCAAAGCGATTCCAGAAGTGAGACGGCGTTACTTCTACTTGGTCTCACTCGCATTAGGAGCCACTGTCTGTTGCGACGGAGCATTCAATCCGCTGAACTTCGAAAGCCGCGGAGTAGGCGTTGTTTTGATCAAGGCACGGTGAACCAAGGTTTGGTATGCACCAGACGATGTTGCTGGTTCGATTTCTGTGACCAGGATTTGAGGGAGCGGCCCACTCGGTATTAACTTCGAAACGGCCAATTGCACGCTTTCGACACGGGCGTTGGTCTCTTGTTCCGAGGCACCGGACTTCACGTACACAATGCGATGGCTTACGGGGGCCTGTGTCACGATCCATTGCACCTTGATCTCGCCCGCATCGCTCAATGCTTGGTCTGCAGAGAATAGGCTTGATCCGAGCGTATTGTTTTCCCGCCAACCGTTGTCCCGCATGACTTCGAACGGGGCAATGACGGAATTGCAGTCTGCTGCGCGGAACGGTTGCGGCCAAGAGACATTACGAGCGTAGTCAATGCCTGCCTGGTGTCGAACATTTGCACATCCAATAAAGCTACCAGACAAAGCGGCAATGGTGAGAGCCGTGAGCGATCGTCGCATGTCGTAATTCCTTTTACAGCAGATCCGTTCGATCTGATTCAAGATAGCAATCTACTCGTCCCAAAATCCGTTCGGGTCCTGACAATGTCAAGATCGGCAGTCGGTTCTCAAGGACATCGCAAATGCTTGTTTAGGTCCGTTAGTCCACATATCCTGCAAACTCAACATGCTCTATTGCTATCATTACGAGCATAATTCAGCCCGCAAATCCTGCCATCTTTACTCAATTTCTACAACCGGAACTTCCGATGAGAAGACAACAAAGTGCGCAGCCGTCAAACTCTGCGTGATCGTTCTGTTTTGAGTTGCTTGAGGTTTAAACTATGGCATTGAGAGAGATCAGCGAATTTCGCCGTCAGTCTTTGAGGAACGCTTTGAACTTGGGCCTTGGAGCGAGTGTTTTTGCATTAAGCAACTTCGCGTACGTTTCCTCTACTTTTGCTCAACTCCGAACAGGGCGTAGTAGCGACCGCGAGTTTTACACTCCGACTGAGCCCAAGCCGGCAGCGACTTCGAAAGCGGTCAGCAAACGGACGAAATCGGAAGTTGTTCAAGCGTCGGCGAACGAACTGGTTTCTGAAGAAGAGACACCGATTAGGCAAGTCAAGCGTTCGCAGAATACCGTTCGTCATGCCGCAGGGGAACATCCCCCAAGTCACGTCGTCCAAGCGGGCTGCAAGAGTTGCCAAGCGGGAGTTTCGCACTCGCATCCCATCGCGGCCAGACCAAGCCAGGTCGTTGTCGACGAAGAAGAATCCATGGACTTAGGGCTTAGCGACGCGATCCACGACCCTAACGGCATGGTCTACGGCTCGACTTGTCAGCCCTGCATGACCGGCCCAGAGACAGGACTACTCATTCAGACGCCTCCTATCATCGGAAGCATTCTATGCCGTATGCAGCTTCGCATCGAGGCCGCGACGTTTTGGCCAGAGGGGCAAAACTTGCCTCAATTGGTCACCACGCGAAGACCTGCCAATGACCCAGCCACTGACGGTCTGATCGGTCGGAATGACACCACCAACTTGTTTGGCGGTTCGAATGTGCTCGGCGAGTCGACGCAGGGGCTTCGAGGGGATCTCGGCACTTACTTCGACCCATCCAAGTCGCATGGCGTGTTAGTGCGGTTCTTTTATGTTGCAAGCAATTCGCTGTCGTACAACAGCACTCCGACATCGGAGCCGGTGGTTATGCGTCCTTTCTTTAGCACTGCTAACAACGCGCAGTCGACGGTTGCAGTCAACTATCCGAACAGCACATCGGGTTCGTTGAACGCAAAGATCACGAGCGATGTGTATGGCGGCGACATATTGTTCCGAAAGTTGATCCTTCGAGACTGCGCAGGGCGCGTCGAATTCCTCGCTGGTTACCAAAACGCGAGACTTGCTGAAGACTTGTCCATCAATTCAACGACCACGGCTCTGGTGAACACACCTGCCCCGGCCGGAACGGTGTCGCAATTGTCCGACCATTTCCATACGATCAACCGATTCAACGGCATGGCGCTAGGTTTCAACGGTATCCTTCGACAGCGCAATTGGAGCCTCTCAGGCTTGGTTAAGCTTGGACTGGGAAACATGGAACGCAATGTAACCATCAACGGTTCGTCCACCATTACGGTCCCGGGCAATCCAGGCAGTACCAGTACGACAGCCAACGGTTTGTTGGCACGAGGCACGAACGATGGAAACTACATTCAGAACGCCTTTGTGGTAACGCCTGAAACGAACCTGACGTTCGGATATCGTTTAACGCCTCGCTTGGAAGCGACCGTCGGATATAGTTATTTATGCCTGCCGAAAGTCGCTCGCGTAGCCGATCAGCTTGACCCCAACTTGGCTTCCAATTTGAGCAACCCTCCAACCGGTGCGAGCACACCAGGCTTTTCGCTCAAAGAAAGCAACTACGCTTTGCATAGCTTGGACTACGGTCTGCAATGGAGATACTAATAAAGTCATGATTGCCCGTAGCGAAAGTCGTCAAGACTTTCGGATTCTTCCTTAACACGACCGAAACTCTTGACGAGTTTCGCTACATCGGTGAGTTGTTTTCGAAGCTTTCGATGAAATGTCGCAGGCTTTGATGTGTCGCTGGCAACCTAATTGCTGGAGGATCCGGTGCTGGGGCGAAAGCTCACGCACGGCTATTCGATCGTGTCGCTGCCGGACGAGGGTTAGCTTTTCCCGTTATTCCCCGCCGCACCGTGGCGATCCGGGAATGACAACAAACAATGCAACGGAGTAGTCCATGAAAGTCGTCATTCCCGATCTCGTTTCCAACTCGTACTTCCCCGCCATCGCCGCGGTGGAGATGGGCTTCTTCAAGGAAGAGGGCCTCGATGCCGAGCTTGAGCTGATCTACCCGGTCGGCAAATGCTATGAGGCGTTGCGTGACGGCAAGGCGGATTTCGTCGGCGGCTCGTCCCATTCGGCGCCGACGGCGTTTCCGGAATGGAACGGCGTCAAGTTCCTCGGCGCGCTGGCGCAGCACACCTACTGGTTCCTGATCATGCGCAAGGATTTGAACGTGAAGCGCGGCGACGTCGCGGCGGTCAAAGGCATGCGTATCGGCGCGGCGCCGCTCATCGACATCGGTCTGATCGAGATGCTGAAGGAATACGGCATCGATCCGAAGCGCGACGGCGTGCAGATCGCGCCGCCGCCGATGCCGGCTCAGGCCAGCGTCTCGTTCGGTGTCAACGCCGCCAAGGCGATGGAAGAGGGCAAGATCGACGGCTTCTGGGCCAACGGCATGGGCGCCGAGGTCGCGGTGAAGCGCGGGCTGGGC
>JAPLNL010000030.1 GCA_026692905.1 Planctomycetota bacterium | reverse complement strand
GTGAGTCTTCGGCCATGCTGGTTCTCTCTTGGCAGTAAAAAGAAAACCAAAACAGCGGCGCAAATATCGTGCCAAAGGGCCTGGGGTCCCTGCGAAAAATGACTAGAATCTCAAAGAGAGTGCCATTTGGCTAGCGCCCATCGGCTAATTAATACGAAAAACAAATGCGGATGTGCTTATCTGGCACGCCAGTCCCTCGGACTACACTCAAAGAAATCGAATTTCGGAATGACCAACAAGACCTGTCAAGCTGAGTTGCACTGGTTACCAGGCTCCGCCCGGGAACCAGTGCAATGGCAGGCTCTGCCTGCAGTCGCATCGTTGGCTCCATGGATACAAGAGGCGGAGCCTCGAAGGCAAGCTGCCACCAGGACAGCGTCTGAGAACGAGCGTTATCTTGGTAGCGTAAGTCGAGAAGTATCGAAAAAAACTTGGTTCCTCATCACAATCCTACTCGCATCCATTGCCCTGTTTGGATGCGAACCTTCGAAGCCGCCTGTTCCCCAATTGGTACCCACGGAGAATCCCGCAACCAGTCAGCAAGTCTTGTTCAAGGACATAACCGCCGCGCTCGGTCTCGTTCAGCGTTATGAGAATGGCGAGGACGCAAACGAAGGAGCCATCTTGGAGACCATTGGCGGCGGGGTCGCCGTCCTGGATTTCGATCGTGACGGTTTTGATGATTTGTTTTTCCCTGGCGGAGGGCACCTTGCTGACAAGAAAGTCACTGGAATTCAAGGCGACTTGTGGTGGAACCGAAACGCCAAAGAGCTTCAAAAGATCACGAATCTAGCTCACATGGAAGCCGCTCTCGGCTACTCCCATGGAGCGATCGCTTGCGATTGGAATGCCGATGGATTCGCAGATGTCTTGGTGACCGGTTACAGCGGATTGCAACTGTTCATCAACCAAGGTGATGGAACTTTTGTCGAGTCGGCACATGCGTGGGGGCTCGATGATCAAGTCTGGAGCACCAGTGCCGCTGGTGGCGACTTTGATGGAAATGGCTATTGTGACATCTATATTGCACACTATGTCAATTGGTCCTTTGAGAATCACCAAGCCTGTCTTTCGCGAGGAATCCCGGATGTATGCGCGCCAGGTATCTTTGAGGCCCATTCGGACGTGATCTATTTCAACAATGGAAACGGTTCGTTCTCCCTCAAGTCGACGGAATGCGGGTTGATAGAAGGCGGAAAGGGACTCGGCGTAATCGCGACCGACTTCAACGGAGACTCCAAAACAGACATCTACGTCGCCAACGATACGACCAACAACTTCTATTATGTGAATCAAGGGAATGGGACGTTTGTCGAGTCGGCTGTGCAAAGCGGTATCGCAACCGATGACATGGGAACTCCACAAGGGAGCATGGGAATTTGCTCGTTGGATTACGACAATGATCTGCGTCCCGATCTTTGGGTTTGCAACTACGAGAATCAAGCTTTTGCACTATACAAAAACGACGGCAATGACTTTTTTCGCTACGCCACAGCGTCGACCGGACTGTTGTCACTCGGAACGACCTACGTCGCGTTCGGAGCTACCTCCGGAGATTTTGATTTAGATGGATACGAAGACGTTGTGATTGCAAATGGTCACGTCATGAAGCACACATCAACCGGCAGCCCTTCTCAGAGCCAAATTTATCTTCGCAACACGAGAAAAAAGCGGTTCGTCAAAGAGGCCTTTCCACCGACGAATTACTTCGGTCAGTTGTGGCGAGGGCGAGGCGTCGTTGCGATGGACTTCGACCATGATGGCGATTTAGACTTGGCATTTTCGAATGTAAATCAACCATCGGCTGTTCTTCAGAATGATTCGCAAACGGTTGGCAATTGGCTGTTGATCGAGCTTGTCGGAACCGTTTCGAATCGCGATGCAGTAGGTGCAACGGTGCAACTCAAGACGAACAAACAATCCATGACTCGCAGTGTTGTTGGTGGAGGGAGTTACCTATCACAAGGACCGTACTATTTGCATTTCGGGTTCGCACCAGGTGAATCGATCGAGCAAGCAGAAATCATATGGCCCAGCGGCCAACGTCAGACGATCAAGAATGTTCCAACTGCGAAACGGCTGCAGTGGACCGAGCCAAGGGCTACAGAATAGGAAGTCCTCTCAAACACCAAGAATTCTGGCGTATTCCTCAAGGCAATCGAGAAGGTGCTTGGGGATACCAGAAATGCCTAGCCTCGCTCCACTGAGAGTACCCGCCATGGCTGCAATGGTATCAATATCGTCTCCCTGTCCAATAGCACGAGCTACTGTTCGAGACTCGCATTGCGGCCCCATTGCCGAGAGATCCTTGCCCATCAAAGATCGTCGCTGCAAGTAGTTCCCAGTCCTCTCCAAACCCTATTGCGTTGATGATTTGTCTTGCCCCTTGGCCGTATCCTCGATCTGGATGATAGTTTTCTGCGAACTTGTTTGCCAGAAAGTGTTTGTCGATTCCATCACATGCAATCAACGTTTGAAAGATACTGATCATCATTTGCGTATCGTCGGTATAGCAAATTGTCTCGTCGCTCGCGTGCTTTACAATTTGGTCCGCTGGGCCTGTGTCAAAAATCATGTCCGCGGGGACGCCCTCCCATTTTGAACCAAGGGCATCTCCAATCGCCAGTCCTAGAACGGCGCCTTGAAATTGTTCACGCTGTAATGGTTTCAATGGTCTTGCTCCAATATCAATCAGCCTTTGAATGTTTCGCAACAAGCCGTGTTCGACTATAGTCCAAATGCGTAGAGGCCTTTTTCCGTTCTGATGAAGATCCGGTCTTCGTCCAAGGCCGGCGTGGCGTAGCATTTTTCTTTTAAATCGTTGACTGCTAGGACCTTGAAATCCGGAGTCGTATCCGTCACGGCCACTTTTCCATCTTCCGTTACGAAGAATAGTTTTTTGTCGGCAACAATCGGAGACGCATAGATATTGCCCGAAGCGCCCTGCAATCGTCCTCGTTTCAACGCTTCGCCTGTCCTAGGCTCCAAACAAGTGACGATACCTTGATCGCTGATCATGAATACTTTGTTGTCAGCAATGACAGGTGAAGGCAGTTGTGGAATATTGCGGAAGTACTTCCAGACCACACTCTTACTGGTCATGTCTCCGGAGCCCCCAAGCCGGATCGCCATCATGCTATTCTTGCTTGCAATCGACTGCCTGAAGTACTCCCACTCCTTTGCATCAAGCTTGCCATTGGCATCGAGGTCGACTGCGGAGAAGAAGTTCTTCGATAGCTCATCCGGCATTTCATCTAACGCGAGCAAACCGTCCGCGTTCCCGTCCTTGACCTTAACAACAGCCGCAAAATCCTCAATCTTGAAACTTGCGTCAGCTTCGTTTTGAGGCGATCCATATCCATTGATGTAGACCAAGTCATCATGCATTACGGGCGTCGACTTCATCTCAAAGCACAGTCCGCCAACCCACCAAAGCTTCGCGCCACTGGAAGCAGAGTACGCGGTCAAATAAAACGACCCAGCAACGATAACTTGTGCCTTACCCTCTTTGGGTTGATAAACGATCGGTGAGCAATGGCCGCTGGTGGCTTCTTCTCGTTTTGTTCTCCAAAGCTGAGCGCCTGTCTGAGTATCGAAGGCCGCGACGTACGAGTCCATGTTTTGGTCGCACACGAAAATCAATCGGCCATCGCAAAGGATCGGCGAAGCTCCCATGCCATAGATGTTGGAGAATGGCCCCAATTGGGTCTGCCATTTTAAGTCGCCCTCGAGCGAATAACCAAGAAGCCCGAAGTCCGAAAAGAACACGTAAACCCCAGTCGCATCGACAACTGGGGATGGGCTGGCTGGGTTGTTTCGATGGTCAAGCGTCTCCTTGCGATCTCGCGGGGATTGCCGACGCCATACTTCCTTTCCGGTTGTATGATCGAGACAGATTGTTAACAGTGAATCGGCTTCGAAGGCAGTCAGGTAGATTCGTTTTTGGAATAGAACAGGAGATGAGTGCCCAGCGGGAAGCGGCGTCATCCATTTCAGATTTTGCTCTTTACCAAATTCGGTTGGCAATGCTCTAGTATTCGCCACCCCAGAGCCATTGGGTCCCCGAAACTGAGACCAACCGAAGTCACCGTCTGCGACAGGAGGCTGAATTGCAACCGCAATCGAGTTCAGCAAAATGAGATAAGCAACCAGAACGAGGAGTTTCATTACCACAATCTTCGAGAGCAATTGCATCGTAGGACCTTGTACGCCAATCCGGTGCCTCACGGCACCGGCAAAGGATGTGTCGAGCCTTCGGCCCTCAATACAAATAGCGTAACTTCAATAGCGAGAGCGAGGGGTAGGGAATCTCTCGCTCTCGCTTCGGGTTGGGATTAAATGAACAAACGCTTTTCAAGTATAGCAAACGGCGAAACACATCGTCTTTTCTGAGAAAAGAAATCGTATTTGCTCTAGCAAAATTCTTCAAAAGCATGTGGCTCACAACGACAAGCATAAACGCAATCGACGAAGCGTTAGGGATTGAAACGCAGAGTAGATTCGGATGACATTCCTGCATGAATGATATCCCGAGCAACGATTGGGACAATCGTGCGACACTCTTATTGACCAGTCGGTGGTTCCCAGAGTTCTACTTTGTTTCCGTCTGGGTCGATTACCCACCCTTGATTACTTTTGGTAGGCTGGAAAGTCGGTGTAGCCCTTGGCGTCGTGCGAGTACCAGTCTGCAACCTCCGCTGTCGATGCAAGGGGCCAATCCTTTGCAATTCTTTCCACAAGATCTGGATTGCTGATAAACGGTCGGCCAAATGCAATCAGGTCGGCATCCCCCGCTTGCAAAGCGGCTTCTGCCGTCTCCTCGGTATAACCGCAGTTGCCCATCAACGGTCCGTGAAACACTTGCCGGAACTCTCGCAATGTCATCGGTTCACCAAGCTGATGGAAGCCAAAGGCCAACCCATCCATCACATGCAAATACGCCAAGCCATATCGGTTCAACTGGCTAGCTACGTAAAGCGACTGCTCACGAAAATCTTGGGAGCCCATATCATTGAAGACACCGTTGGGCGACAGTCGGACAGCCACCTTATTCGCTGGCCAAACACTCAACACGGCATCGGCAACTTCGCCGAGGAAGCGATACCGATTTTCGATGCTGCCACCGTATTGGTCGGTTCTAATGTTGGTTTTGGACTCAAGAAACGTATTGATCAAGTAGCCATTCGCCCCGTGAATCTCAACGCCATCAAAGCCCGCATCCATCGCTCGCTTGGCAGCAAGTCGATAGTCCTCGACAATCTTTGCGATTTCGTCAACGTCTAACGCGTGCGGTACTTCATAGGACTTTTTGCCCTCCGGTGTATGAATGCTATCTCCTTGGATGGCAATGGCGGATGGAGCAACGGGCAAGCTTCGATCGGCCCGAAAGTCGCTGTGGGAAGCTCGACCACAATGCCATAGCTGCATGTAGATAGCTCCACCTTTTTGATGCACCGCATCGGTGATCCATCGCCAACGCTGAGCCATGATATTGTTGTAAATGCCTGGCGATTGCTCCCATCCGATCCCTTGCTCGGAAACAACAGTCGCTTCGCTGATGACCAAGCCAGCTGAAGCTCTTTGCTCGTAGTACTCCGCCATCATTGCATTGGGGAGACGTTCTACACCTGCCCTAGCTCGCGTGAGCGGAGCCATCGCAATTCGATTTCGTAGTTGGATTTCACCAAGCTGAAACGGCGATAACAATTTCTTCATCATGATCGATATTTGGTCTGTTTGAGGCTTCGACAAACGGCTTCACAGAACCATAAGATACCACGTGGATTTAAGTCGTCGAGCTTGATTTGCAATGGCTATAACTGCGTAGCAGTTGTCATTGAGGTAGTTAAGGATGCAGCTACTTTACTTGAGTCCTCGTCGGACGAGCAATGCTTCGACGGTTGGCTCTTGGCCTCGATAATCTTTGTACTGCTGCATGACTTCGCGAGTGCCGCCGCGCGACAGGATGGCATCGCGATACTTGGCTCCATTGCTCTCCGTCAGTCCTCCTTGGTTCCGCATGTGAGCGAAAGCATCAGCGGCCAAAACCTCGCTCCACAGGTAAGCGTAATAGCCAGCGGAGTAGCCGCCCGACCAAACGTGCGCGAAATACGCCGTTCGATACCGCGGTGGAACAGGTGCGTAATCCATTCCGAAACTCTTTAGTAATTGCTTCTCAAAAGCGACCACATCCGTTGGTACCTCTTCTGTCGAGATGGAATGCCAACCGAGATCCAGTAGGGCTGCGGAAAGGTATTCGAGGGTCTCGTAACCTTTATTGAATTTATTGGCTGCGATGCTCTTGTCCAACAAAGTTTTCGGAATGGTCTCGCCCGTTTTGAAGTGCCGTGCGTAGTTATTCAATACTTCGGGATGAATAGCCCAGTCCTCGTGGAAGGTCGACGGGAACTCGACAAAGTCACGCGGAACCGAAGTTCCAGACAGCGCAGGATATTCGACGGAAGAGAACAATCCATGCACTCCATGCCCCAATTCATGAAACATGGTTGTCACGTCGTCGAGACTCAATAGGGTTGGTTCGCCGGCAGCAGGCATTGGAATATTCATCACATTGACTACCACAGGCAACTGGTTTAACAGCCGAGACTGAGCAATGAATCCATCCATCCATGCCCCACCCTGCTTTGCATCGCGATGGAAGTAGTCAGCATAGAACAAACCAATTTGCTTTCCATCCGCCCCAAGGACATCAAAGACTCGGACGGTTGGATGATAGGTCGGCAAATCTTTGCGTTCTTTGAATTGAATCCCATAGAGCTTTCCATAGGTATAGAAAACACCGTTTTGAAGCACACTTTCCATTTCGAAATACGGCTTCACCAGACTCTCGTCAATTTGGTACTTCTCCGCTCGAACCTTTTCGGAATAGTATTCCCAGTCCCATGGCTCTAAATCGCCATCGATACCATCCTTTTTCATGAACCGTTGTATATCCGCTGCTTCCAATTTGGCTTTTGCCAAAACGCCGGGAGCTAGGTCGCGAAGCATCTTGAATGCAGCCTCTGGGTTGGCTGCCATTTGGTTCTCGAGCGTAAAGGCAGCGTGGCTAGCGTAGCCGAGCAACTTAGCCCGTTCCGCTCGAAGTCGAGCCATCGCAAGGACCAGACCTTGATTGTCTAAGCCGCCTGCTTCGCCAAGTCCACGATTTGCAGAAGCAAGCCATACACGCTTTCGTAGTTCGCGATTCTGGAGCGATAGCAACACCGGCTGCCGAGTCGTATTCGTAATCGCCAAGAGGTACTTTCCTTCGTGACCTTTGGCGGTTGCCGCTTCCTTGGCTGCCGCAATGTCTGCCGCGGACATTCCTTCGAGTTGTGCCACGTCCTCGACAACAACTCCTCGTTCCTTTGTGATTGCGAGCAGGTTTTGCTGGAATTGTGTTGTGAGTGAGGAGAGCTCTTCATTGATGGCGCGGACACGAGTTTGTTGCGCATCATGAAGTCTCGCGCCGGCTCGCACGAAGTTCTCGTAGTACTCTTTAAGCAAACGTTGTTGTTCTTCGTTCCAGCTTTGCGTGGTTCGTTGATTCCAAAGAGTCTCAACTCGCGCAAATAGCTTTTTGTTGAGATAGATGTCGTCCGAGTGAGACGCCAATCGAGGCGCGATCTTCTCTTCGATTTCCTGAATGCTTTCGTCGGTGTTAGCCGTCGACATGTTGAAGAAGACGGCTTGAACGCGTTCCAGGATTTCTCCTGATTTTTCAAGCGAGATCAAGGTGTTGGCAAAAGTGGGCGGTTCTTTTTGCTCGGCAATCTCCTTGGTCTGTGCCAATTGCTGAGCTATGCCAGCTTCGAAGGCAGGCAAATAATGTTCGTGTTTGATTTTGGCGAAATCAGGTGCATGGAGAGCAAGCTTGCTCGGCATTAGGAAAGGGTTATCGTTTTGCATTCGGACCAATTGTGTCGGAGGAACATCAGAAGAAGAGCGGGTGCCAAGGAGTTGCTGAGCGATGCTATCGCTACTGCAAGTTGCCAAAAATCCAGCGAGAAGGAGAACCTGTTTGGCGTAACAACTCTTGAAAGTGAGCATCATTTTGAATTTAGAAAAAAACGCGAACAAGGAACACAGCGATTGATTTTGTCACGTCACGCAATATCTCGCCCGCAGAAGCAAGGCAAAAACTATTTAGGCAGCTTGATGGTTGGATCGATTTTCTTTGCTGCTTTGAATGCAGCGTCGGCCTCGGCCTTTTTGCCTTGTTTTGAAAGCAATGCTCCCTTTGCAAGCTGGAATTTTGCTGGGCTTGGCGATCCTCGTTCCGAAAGCGTCAAGTCCACTTCCGCTTTGTCCAATGCCCCTGCATCGGCATGGCAGCGTGACCGAAGCAAAAGAGCCTCAGCATAAAGGTCGGCGGAAAGACCGCCTGTTGCGATCGCACTCTCAAGCAACGGAAGAGCTTGAGAGTAGCTTTCGGTCTCAACCAATTTGACCGCATCATCAAACGCAACCTGCGCCGTCCTGTTGTCCTTTTCGGGCACTTTCCCGCCACAACCTGTCGCTAGGCAACAGGCCATCAGCAAACAGCTCATGTCCACAGAAAACGGGACTCGGTAACGCAATTTGATTTTCGCGATCATAAAGATAAATTACTACTCGTTCGAGAAAACTTCGCCACCGTCCCGAGTGCCCTGGGCTCGCCAAGTTACTAGATCGATAGAATTGCTGACAAATCGGACGGAGCCGTCCCCCATCGATGCATTGACTCCGCCGGTGTGAAGGCTTCGAGCCGATACGATTGCATGTTCGCCTGGAGCGTCAGGAATGGCGCTTCGAGTACCGCAGTCGATCGCTTTCCAATTTGGAGGAGCAACGTGGTTGTACATCGTGGCCGAGTAAAATCCAAATGGCCAGCCGTTGGAGAAGTCAGAGCCAGGTAGCCATCGTCCATGCGAGTTGAAATTAAATCCACCGTTGATGTTTGGGGCTTGTGCCAAACACGCGGCGTACATCGTATCTGCATCAACCAAGCCTGCAGGACGGCTTAACATGTTCGTCATGTCCTCAATTGGAGGAAGTGCGGTTAGCGGCTTTCCGCTTCCCTTGGTTCGCTCTGAGAAGAAAGTTGTGTTGGACAAACCATCAGTGAAAGCACCTGTGGTCAAGCCGTTTCCAATGGTAAATGCGCCGTTGCCTTTGCATGAGAAACCACCTGGTGAGGTCGCACCGTAATTATCATTTCGAGTTGAGGACTCGGCACCACCAAACGGAGTCGAACCGCCGAAGTTATAACGGTAGTTGTTCTCGGTAATGATCACGCCAGTGTTGGGGCATGACGGGCAAATAAAGAGACCCGCTGCGTTTGCGTATGCTTTGTAATTCGCATTGATCGGAGTAACTCCACCGCCCGTTGTCATCCGAACCGCAGTAGGAACGCTGAAGTCAATCAGATTGTAGATGGTTGACTGTTCCATGTACGGCAGGATGAACGTGTGTACCGATCGAAAGCCAGTTGCGGAGCCTGGCGACAAGGTATTGGGATAGGTCGTGTAACTCGCTTGCACTGCGCCATTGATCGAGTAGTCGGGAGCTAGTCTTCCAGGAGGAAACTTCCTCATCGCGGACTCATAATTCAGTGTTGCAAGTCCGAGCTGCTTTACATTGTTGGAACATTGCATACGCCTCGCCGCTTCGCGTGCCGCTTGAACAGCAGGAAGCAAAAGCCCAACCAAAATACCAATAATGGCAATAACCACGAGAAGTTCCACCAAGGTGAAACCTCGCCGAACATCTAACTTCTTGCTCATAACCAACTGAACCCTATGAAAAATATATTGCGAAAGAACTGCGCTGAGACGTACAAAAAGACAATCTCAGTCGTTAAGAGTATCGAAACGCGTAATTCCTTCAACTGAAATTAACCGAATATTCATCCGTTTTGGCATTCAGATTCGCGACAAAAAAAGCACAATTGCAGGGTTGAGTACTGCGGGCCTGGGGATTGGTTGGAAAGTAGGCCGTTAAGGCTGGGTCAAGGCGGATTGGCGAGTCTGTCGACGGAAAAGGCATTCCGCTCCGATTCCTAAATATTTCCCATAATTATTAGCACTAGGGTCCGTCGATCTGCCCGATTGCGATGCTCGCACAAATAGATCCCCTGCCAGGTGCCCAAAGCCCGTGCTCCTTGAGAAATCGGAATGGTCAAACTGAAGCCAAAAAGCGAAGCATTGACGTGGGTAGGCATATCGTCGACCCCCTCCATGGTATGGATAAAGTCCTGGTCTTCGGGTACCAAACGATTGAGGGCCGTTTCCGAATCCTGACGGACATCGGGGGCTGCGTTTTCGTTGATGGTGAGGCTAGCAGATGTGTGCTGAATAAAAACGTGCAAAATCCCCACCTTTAGGGATGGCATGATATCCAGCTCTTTTAGTACGTGCGACGTGATCAAGTGGCAACCTCGTCCGTACTTTGGCAATTGAATCGTCTTTTGGGACCAATGCATGTTTGAACTTTCAAAAAGGGCTCAGCTGGAACCATGTTTTCCGAGAGTCTACTGCCCACTCAGTAGCTTGGGACCATTGTCCCGAGCTAGTCATCTTATGAATACTCTCGGACAATTGTATGCACGGACGGGACAATGGTCCCATCCTACATTCCGCCCCTCGCCATTGCACGTTGAGCAAGCCTGGCAACCACTTGACGGTCCCGGGTTAGTCCGGATACTTCGTGCATCAAACTTGGATCCGCTAAACCTACTCGAACAATTAGGGCTAATCTCATGCGACGAGCAAAAATAACAATCATCGGTGCCGGCAACGTTGGAGCAACATGCGCTCATTGGTGCGCTGCGGGCGAACTCGGCGATGTTGTTTTGCTGGATGTCCCGCAAACTGAGAATATGCCCAAAGGAAAAGCCTTAGACCTAATGCAAGCGTCCCCAATCATGGGCTTCGATAGCCGCTTGGTTGGTTCGACCGATTACGCTGACACGGCAAACAGCGACGTTGTCGTGATTACGGCTGGCATCGCTAGAAAACCCGGAATGAGCCGCGATGACCTCCTGAGCACCAACGCGAAAATCGTTTCCAGCGTCGCACTCCAAGTGAAAGCGACCAGCCCGAACGCCGTCGTTATTGTTGTTAGCAACCCGCTCGACGCTATGGTTCAGCGAGCCTTTCAAGTTCTCGGCTTTCCTTCCAACCGAGTTATCGGCCAAGCTGGAGTTCTGGACACCGCACGATTCCGCGCATTCCTGGCAATGGAACTCAACGTCAGCGTCGAAGACATTTCGGCCATGTTGATGGGTGGACACGGCGATACCATGGTTCCAATCGCTAGCTGCACCTCCGTGGGCGGAATCCCAGTCACCCAGCTCATCAAACCAGAACGCCTTGCCGAAATCGTTCAGCGAACCCGAGATGGCGGTGCAGAAATCGTCTCGCTGCTCAAAACAGGTTCGGCTTACTATGCACCTGCTGCTGCAACAGCCCAAATGGTGGAAGCTGTCGTGCGAGACAAGAAACGGCTCTTGCCCGTTGCCGCACTTTGCAACGCTGAATATGGTGTCGGCGGATACTATGTAGGCGTCCCAGTGATCCTCGGTAGCAATGGCGTCGAAAAGATCGTCGAGCTCTCGCTCACCGACTCCGAAAAGGCAGCATTCCAAAAGAGCGTGGATGCTGTCAAGTCGTTGGTCGCAACCATGGAACAGCTACTTGCCGCAGCCTAGGCTATTGCTTCATGTAAATGAAAGCATTCCATATTCGTTGTGGTCATCCGATTTCTTTTCTTTTGCGCCATTGACTTACCACGGATATCCTCAATACAACGTGCACTATACACGTTGTTTTCGGCAAACCAAATCTCGTCCCATGCTCGCTACTTCGGCTGAATAGGAATCCATGAATGAGTCGCCTCGCAATGCTCCTGGAATCGATGGGATCAAACCAAACTACCTATTCCACAGCATCTCGATGCAGACCACTTAATGAGAGCACTTTCAATCTAGATTTCGCGCATCGACTCTTCATCCCAGAGAACTACGAACCAGGCTACGACTATCCACTCATTGTTTGGCTGCATAGCGACGCGAGTTGCGAGTTGGAGCTTGATAATGTCATGGCCGCAATGAGCACGCGAAACTACATCGCAATTGCACCACGTGCGAACGTCAAATGCCGCGGGAATAGCCGACTCTTCCGTTGGGGGAGTACCGCGACCGATTGCGCCGCTGCCGAAGACCTCGTTTGGGACTGCGTCCAAGCGGCCGCCGATAGCCTATCGGTAAACACAAACAAAGTATTTCTCGCTGGCTTCGGTGCTGGCGGAACCATGGCCCAATGGATTGGGTTGAAATACGCGAGGCAAATCGCTGGTGTCGTTTCCTTGAGCGGCTGCTACCCAAGCGCACCGCAATCGCTCTCCAATTGGAAACAAGCGAGGGACTTGTCTGTCCTCTTCGCACAACGTCAAGGCTCCACACTCTGCTCCGAAGACGAACTTATGCGAGCTGTCCGAATCTCCCATCAATCAGGATTGGGCTACCGATTTTGGCAGTTGCGTTCAGAAGACGATAGTGTCGCAGAAGCCAACGAACTCGATTCGACCATGCTCGATGCTGCCAATCGTTTCATGATGGGTATCGTCACCAACACAGAACTCAGTTTGTCTCCTGAGACCACTTGCGACAACGAATGCGTCGAATTCGGCTTCAACTAGGCGAGCGATATACCCGTAGCACGGGCAGCTAGCCCACTGCTTTAAACATCTTTTCAAAGCCAAGCCCTGTCAAAACCTTCGGGAGGGCGAGGCTCCTGCCGAGCCAGCGGTCCAAAGGTTCGGCAGGAGCCTCACCCTCCCGAGCAATGAATTGCTTAGGTAAACTTGTTGGACACATGTTTACAGCGGTGGCCTCACCCTCCCGAGCAATGAAGTGCTTAGGTGAACTGATTGGAAACATGTTTAGAGCGGTCGGCTGCTAGCATGTGAATTGCAAAAACACGCAGGCTGGCAGCCTGCACTACGTGGTAGTTGTTTTATCCGCCAATCGCCAAAGGAATCGTCCCTGCATGCTCATCGAAATCCAAGACGTGAGCGTTGAACGGGGCAACACACGAATCTTAAAGCACATCAACCTGGACATACCCCAAAAACAACATGTCGCTATTGTTGGTCCGAACGGCTCCGGGAAGTCAACGCTGCTGAAACTGTTGATGAAGTTTTTCTACCCGTCGGTGATCGATGGGCAATCTGGAACCATTAAGATTCTTGGACAGGAAGATTGGAACGTTTGGGAACTCCGCAGGCTCCTCGGATTTGTAAGCTCCGAGATCGATCATCACTTTACCATCGGTCGCTCTGCTCGCCTTAACGCTCTTCATACCGCGCTAACGGGATTCTTCTCGGCGGAACTCGACCCTGACCCCAGCGACATCACCAGCGCGATGCGGGCCGACGCGGAACAAGCTCTCGAATGGTTTCAAGTGAAAAGCAAATCGTCCAAGGCCATTGGGAATATGTCGACGGGAGAGCGACGTCGTGTCTTACTCGCTCGAGCGATGGTCCAGAAACCTCAAGCCATTGTTCTAGACGAGCCCACCACGGGCTTGGACATCCGCGCTCGAGCAGACTTGCTCCGTATTTTGAATCAACTTGCAGACGCAGGGACCCAAATCGTGTTGGTGACACACCACCTCGAAGAGATCCTGCCCAGCATCCAGCGAACGATCCTTTTGAAAGCCGGCGAAGTCTTTCTCGACACCCAAACGCACGTCGCACTCAGCGAAGAATCGATATCCTCCCTCTTTGATGCTGCAATCCGCGTCGATCGGGACGCGTCTGGTTACTTTCACTCCCGAATAATCTGAACATTCGTCAAGGCGAATGTTAGAATGGGACGTATTGCGTGCCTTGCCGTTGTATTTCGTTTAACCGTTAGCCGAAGGCGTACGGGGCTTGATCGCAAAAATCGACTCGCCCAGTCAAATTGTAATGGAAAACGAAACGATGCTCGAACTCGCCGCTGCTCTCGAAAAACTCCCCGAGGATTATCGAATGGCTATCTTGCTTCGCAACATCCAAGGACTATCGTTCAGCGAAGTCGCTGCCGCCATGAACCGAACCGTCGATAGCGTCGAAAAACTTTGGGTGCGAGGATTGGCAAAGCTAAAGCAGCAATTGGACTCCCCTACGCCATGACCGTGCCGATGGATAACTCGGGCAATGGAAACCTCTTAGGCGATCGGCAGACCAAGATCTACCGTAGGATGGGACCATTGTCCCGTCCGTTTATTCGTTCGGGACAATGGTCCCAAACCACAACTGGTAGTTTTCATCCTGCCGCTCGTCTTATTAGCACACCAAGCATGTTGCGAACATTGGGCTCGAGGCCCAAGTTCACTGCGGTTCGTGAAGCCCGAGCTTGCAAGGGCCAGCGACTGGTGGGCTTGTCCCGCCAAAGTCGCAAATGCTTGGCGTGCTACTCTGCTTACCGCTTCGACTCTAGAAACGCCAATAAATCCGCAAAGTCCTCCAATGCGATCTGCTGATCGAGACCGCTTGGCATCACGGACACTTTGCTTTCGCCTTGCTCCTCAATGTCCGACTTTTCAATTCGGCATGTCTTGTCGACACCGCAAAGCAGTTCGACGTAAGAATCCGTTTGTCGCGAAAGCAGTCCGTTGTAGACCTCATCGTCCGACGTCCGAATGCGTGTCGGGCTGTATCCCTGAGCAATTCTCAAACTTGGATAGACAATGGCCTCGATCAAATCACGACGAGATCGCGTGCGGCCAATGGAACTTAGCTCTGGCCCGAGTCGACCTCCGACATAACCGATTTGGTGGCAGCTACTGCAGGCTGCTTTCTTATTGCTGAACACTTGATAGCCTCGCTTTGCGTCGCCGGCAGGCAGCCGTTTGAGCCAAGCGTCCAACTCGTCTGCAATGTTCTCCGGCGGTCTCGTGGCCGCTTGCATCATGGCCGCCCACTGTTTCTTGAACTCTTCGGACCGCCCGCTCACACTGGCAAGGACTTTCTCGACCGCAAGCGTCTTGATCGCGGGCATCTGAGGCAACTTGGCTATTAAATTTTGATCGATCTCAGGGCTGCCGCTACGTAGCAATGCGTCGATCGCAGTCTGCAAATGCAACGATGGCACCTTGTCCAAGTTGCCAACCAAAAACTGAGCTGATTCAAGATTGAAGATGGACTTGGAAATTGCTGCGTCAGCGAGACTTGAAAGCTTGCTCTCGGGTGCAGTGAGTTGTTCAATGCCTATGTTGCCGCACGCCGAACTGAGCGGTCGAGTAAGATTCGGGCAAGCCGCCAGCGCGGTCAATGTTGTCTCTGCTGAGTTGCTCAAGATCGCTTCTGCCCGACTTCGTAAAGCATCCGAAATCTTGGCTCGGTCTTCGTCTGAGTATTTGGCCTTGCGAATCGCAGTGGCAATTTTTGTCAAATCCTCGTTCGATGACGATTTGATCCAGGATTCAAGTGGCGCACACCACTCCGCGGGCAACCGATCACCGGCCACTTGCTGCAAGCAGGACTGCAACCAAGCTTGACGCTTTGCTGTCAGGGATGGCCCCAAGTGAAGCCACTGAGCTAGGCGATTGAGAAGCTCTGCATTGGATCGGCAGCTTTGAACAACGCTGAGACTCGCCGCAAGCTGATCTGCATCTTCACGCTCCCAAGCGGACTCGAGAAAAGGGATACAAAGCGCAGTCCCAACAGGGCTCTTGCTAAGGCATTCAATTGCCAAGCCACGTAAACTACCACTTCCGTCGCTCAAGCTCTGAACGAGCCCAGGAAACAACGTCTCCGGAACGCCACCCAGTTGATTGAGAGCATAAACGGTGGCATAGAGTTCGGAATTGGTTTTTGTTTGCATCGCGATAGAAATCAAGCTATCGCGGTCGCCGATTTCCATCATGGTGTAGATCCCAGAATGCTGGATGAGTCGGTCATCCGGAAATTTTTCCATTGCGGCCAAAATCGGTTTGAGGCAACTTGAACCTCCAACGACTCCAAGAGCTTCCATGGCCGATCGTACCGATGGGGCGTGGTCACTCGCCAACATTGTTATGAGAGGTTGTTCCGCACGCTTCCAGCGATTGAGTCCGACGATGTTTGCCGCAGTTTGCCGCACGGTTGGTTCGGGGTCGGAAAGCAGGTCAATGATCGCGTCGGACAAATCAGCGCTTTCAGGGGATACGGTAATCGCCCCTGCAATTCGCCACATCGCCCCCTTTCGAAGACCAGGAAAAGCGGACTTGTAGTTTGCCGTTTTTAAGTCTTGCTCAAGCGTAACCGAACGCGAATCGATCGTCGCAAGCTTTTCGGATCGCAATCGGTAGACTCCACCTTTTGCAATCTTTTGGTCTGTTCCAGAGCTCGGACAGCACAAGTCGTACCAGCCACCTGTATCAAACACGAGGAGGCTTCCTTTCCTTTCCTCAAGCACATCCACGGGATGGAAGTCGACTCGGTCTGCCGACAACAAGTCATAGTTCTCGGTTTCGAAGCTCGAACCCTTGGGCACAAGTCGGTGCAAACCAACTTTGTGAAGATTGAATTGCGATGTGACGAGAAAACGGTTTAGCAACGGATCGCTGGCCGGTGTTCTTCCCCATTGGGTTCCTTCTAGGACGTAAGTTGAATGAAGGAATTGCACGCTGGCTGGGGCGGCAGGACCTAAATTCGCAATCGGTTGAAGCAACGGGCCGGTCGACCAGTGGCCGTCGAGAACTTGATGCTGCTTTCCGAACAATCCGCCGCGCGGAGCATGCCCGATACCATCGCGAAGCCCATTGCCAGGATGATGCAGAAACGTAGAGCAAAAGAAGCGTTCTCCTTCGGGCGAAAACGTGAGGTCAGATGGATTGTCCATTCCGCCCGTCATGAGACGCTCGATAGGACCGCCGCTTGGGTGCCGCCGGTAGATGTGTGCCGCTTTGGAAGGTGCACTCGTTTCTTTGTCGGGATTGGTGCGATCGATCAAAGGATGCTTCTGTTCGGCGAACGCTCCTTTGGTCCAGTAAACCCATCCGTCCGGTCCCATCATAGGACCGTGCAAATCATTCGCGCAGTGGGTCAGCGTCGCAGCATCGAACCAAATTTCCTTTGTCTCAAAGAAACCATCTTTGTCTTTGTCCGATAGCTTCAAGATGTGCGGTGGCGTTGTCACCAAAAGATCCGAGCCAAGTACCATGATCCCCTCAGGGAATCCAAGTTCGTCAGCGATCACTTGCCTCGTGTCATACTTGCCGTCGTGATCGGAATCCGAGAGACGCACCATTTTATGCGGCTTGGATTCAAGTTGCTTTTGAACGCTTTCGCGGTTCCAGTGGCATTCGAGTACGAGCAAGTCCCCTTCCGGGTGAAACGTCGCTGCGATCGGCCATTGAATGATAGATTCATCTGCGACTTGCTCCAGTCGCAGGCCACTGGCAACGGTGAAGTTGATGTTGCCGATTGCGACGTTGTGCGTCTCGTCCGCTTGAGAAATGGCAGTGCAGCCAGCGAGTGCAAGCAACGCAGAGCAAAGTACTTTTGCCATGGAGTGATCTTCTTGGATAGGGGCTGGTTCTGGACGTTACCTGATATTCTATCCGATTCAGCACCCTCGTTCCAAGGCTCTGCCTTGGACAAGTTTACCTAAGCAATTCATTTCTCGGGAGGGTGAGGCTCCTGCCGAACCGTAACGTGGTTGGCTCGGCAGGAGCCTCGCCCTCCCAATTTCCTCCAAGCGTCTTGCTGGGGCAAACTAGACCCCTGCATGCTCTGCGTTGGAGTACTTTTCATTTAAAGTCTTGCATGTCTTGGCGATGCCAATTGGGTCCAAGCCTAGTTCGGCGAGCAATTCGCCCCGGTCACCGTGTTCAATGAATTGATCTGGAATACCCAGGGTTCGCAAAATACGAGTGTCCCAGCCATTGGCGCAAGCTGCTTCCAGAACGGCGGAGCCAAATCCGCCCATCAAAGCTCCCTCTTCGACCGTGACAATGAAACGGCATTCTTCAAAAATTTGATTTAACATCTTGATATCAAGCGGCTTGATGAATCTCGCGTTGATGATCGTTACATTGATGTCTTCTTTCTTTAAGATCTCAGCGGCAGCGATGGCTTGTTGCAGCATAGCGCCACAAGCGATGATCGCTCCATCGGAACCCGAGCGAATGATCTCCGACTTGCCAAGTTCAATCGGTTGCTTTGGACGCTCGAAAGTCTGTGCGGTGGTTTTGGGATAGCGGATGGATGATGGACCTGAATGCGAAAGCGCAAACTCGAGCATCGGTTCGACTTCGGTCGCATCCGCGGGAGCCATCATCACCATGTTTGGGAATACCCGCATATAACCGATATCGTAGAGACCGTGGTGGGTTGGGCCATCCGGGCCTGTCAATCCAGCTCGATCGATCATAAAGGTGACGGGCAGATTCTGTAGGGCCACTTCCTGGAAGATCTGGTCGTACGATCTTTGAAGGAAGGTCGAATAAATGGCAACGATAGGACGCAAACCTACTTTGGCTTGTCCGCCAGCGAACGCGACGGCATGCGACTCGCAAATCCCCACATCGAAAAAACGATCCGCAAATGCATCGCGAACTGGCTCCAATTTGTTTCCTTGGCACATCGCAGCCGTCATCACCGTGACCGCTTTGTTGACTTTCATTTGGCTCATGATGGCGTCGCGGGCGAAGTTTGTGAACGCAGGTTTGTCACCAGCCCCTAGAGGCTTAGGACAACCGTCTTCGTCCTCGAATGCCGGAGGAGTATGGAAGTAGACAGGGTCCTTTTCGGCTGGCTTATAGCCGCGACCTTTTTCAGTCACCACGTGCAACAGCGTCGGTCCCTTTTGGTCCTTGACCATCTCCAAATACTTGCGTAACAAATGAATGTCATGACCATCGATCGGGCCAATATAACGGAAGCCGAACTCCTCGAAGAGCATACCGCCAACCATTCCGGCTTTGACCCCTTCTTTGATTTGAGCCAGAAGTCGCTCGGTAGGGTCTCCGAACAAAGGCAGTTTGTTGAGCACCCGAACAACTTCGCTTTTGAAGCCTGTGTAGAACGGGTTCGTCCGCAGGCGATCCAAGTAGCTCGCTACGGCTCCAACGCGTGGGCAAATGGACATTTTGTTGTCGTTCAAGACGACGATCATGTCTGCATTGAGTGCACCTGCATTGTTCATGGCTTCGAATACGATTCCGGATGGAAACGCACCGTCACCGATGACCGCCACGCTTTTTCGACTTGCCTGTCCCGTCAGGTCGTCTCCACTCTTCAATCCGAGGGCGGTCGAAACACTGCAGCCAGCATGGCCAGTCATAAACAAATCGTATTCGCTTTCAGCAGGGTTGGGATACCCCATCAAACCACCACGTTCACGGATGGTCTTGAATTCGTGGTACCGGCCGGTAACCAATTTGTGCGGGTAGATCTGGTGCCCCGTATCCCAAATCAATCGATCTTTCCGGAAATCGAAAACGCTATGCAAAGCCAAACAAAGTTCAACGACTCCTAAGTTGGAGGCAAAGTGCGCTGTGCGAGTCGCAAGCAAGTTGCATAGAACATCTCGGATTTCAACGCCGAGATTTTCCAACTCTTGCGTGGACATGTGCTGAAGCGGTTCTGCGGACTCTAATTTGGCAAGCATTTCGTGCATAGAGTTTCTAGTGGCTCCTATCCGTGATATATCGTGCAAGTTGTTTCAGTGGAGTCGCGGCTGATCCAAAGGAATCAATCGTCTCAATCGCTTGTTCAACAAATTTTTCCGCCCGGTCGCGGCTAGATTGAACACCATAGACCCCTGGAAAGGTCAGTTTGCCACGCTCACTGTCCTTGCCGGTCCTCTTCCCAGTGTTTTCGCTCGTGCTCTCCACGTCCAGTAGGTCGTCCACAATTTGGAAGGCAATTCCGATGCAATCACCGTAAATCGCCAGTTTTTCCAATTCTGCGGTCGTCCCCCTAGCAGCTAGTCCTCCTAAAACCACCGAAGCTCGAATCATCGCACCCGTTTTTCGAGCGTGAATGGCATGGAGCATTTCAACCGCACTCACCTGTTTTTCGGCCGCACCAAGCTTTTCTGCCAAAAGATCGTCGCATTGACCTCCCACCATCCCTTCCGGCCCCGCGGCCTTGGCCAACATCAAACAGCTTTGCACAGCCACCTCTGGGACGGAGGTTTTGGTAAGGATGGTTTCAAATGCCAACGCCTGGAGCCCATCGCCCGCAAGAATTGCGGTCGCTTCATCGAACTGGATGTGACAAGTGGGGCGACCACGACGCAAATCATCGTCATCCATGGCCGGCAAATCGTCATGAATGAGTGAATAGCTATGAATCATTTCGACGGCCGCTGCATTGGCCATCGCATCCGAAACCGAGGCCCCAAGAGCTTCTGCCCCGAACAAACAAAGGATTGGACGCAGTCTTTTGCCGGGCGAAAGCAAGGAATACCGCATTGCCTCACGTAGGATGTTTGGGCAACTCTTCGTCAAACTAGCGATGCAGTTTTCGAGGTAGGAATTGACCTCGACCGTCAATTCTTTCCAACGACTTTGCAAGGCAAGGGTTTCGGTCGTTTTGTCGTTCGAAATTGGCACAATGGGGTTTGGATCTCAAGCACTTGGTAGATGGCCCGCAAGTGATTTCAACCGCGATAGCCCTCCTGGAACGACATGAATTGTAGGGAGTATTGTGAAAAAATGTAGTCCGCCGAATCGAGCATTTCGGATTAGCACCGCGTTTCAGCTTGCTAAACCTTCGGGAGAGCGAGCGAGGGTTGAATTGATTGAGTCACTCGAGGAGAACCAAAGTTAGAGCGGTGGCACTAGCCTTCGCCGTTTTCATCCTCCCACGTTTCGGTGATCGCCTCGCCCCGTCCCGTCAAGCCTCGCAATTTTTCGATTTTTCGGCGGGCCCCCGTAAGCTGCAATTGGCAAAACCGGACATATTCAACTGCCTTGGCATACTCGGCCAAGGACGACTCTAATCCCAAGGAATTCCCCTCTAGCTTTCGGACAATTTGCTCCAGCTGAGTCATGGCGGACTCAAAAGTCTGATTTTCATCGGAATCACCGGATTTCGTGCGCGCCATCAATCTGTTGCTCTTCAAAAAGCGAAACGGTCGTTACAACCGTCAAAATCCGCTGCCTTTGTTGGGGCAACAGCTCAAAATTGGAAATGGGACCAAGCAGTGGTGTCACGGCGACCTATCTGTTTCATTGATCACTATGATTTTCATCGCAAGTCCATTCCATCTTATCAGTCACATTCACAATGGCCAACGAGAGGCGTTCACAAAGCAAAAAAAGTTACTGGCAGCGAGGCCGAGTCGCTCAGGCTGGGCAAAACCGCGCAACCGGTTTACCTACATCCTCCTCCGACAGTGTAGCCTGCGTTGCTTTGCCAAAGCTCTCAACCACCAAGACCATGCCGACGATGCCTGTGCACCCATCTGCACAGGATGTTGCCTCAGTTCGCGCATTAGATATCGTGAACGCTTTGGATACGGCTCTCGCAATGGACAACAAGCCTGCAACGGAAACGCAGTCGGTTGTGCCGGTCGATAATACGACAATCACTCAACCATCACGCTCCTTGGCCTCACCGCAAGAACTTGACGATCGTTGGTCGCAAGCCGTAGATTCAAAACTGAATGAACTGATGGAACGATCTCGGACGTTTGAACGCGAGCGGGTAGAAATCGAATCCCTTCGCGAGCATCTCAAACAAGCGATCGAAACCGCCGAATCTCGTATCGCATGTTCTGCCTCAGATGAGGGCAAGTCCCGTCTGCAGGAATTGGAATCGCAGTTCATCGAAGCGCAACGCGAGAATACCAAGATATCCAATCTCTTGTTGCATGCCCGAGCCGAATACCAATCGCTGCTGACGTTCATCGAATCCGAAGCGATCGAAGCGCGCCAGTCGGATGCGAGTCTCACGTCGATTGCGCAACGAGTGCTCGAGAAGACGGACGCTCGAGAAACCGAATTGAGTTTGGAAGTTTCGCAACTCCACGATCAGTTGCTATTTCTCCAATGCGAACTTGCAGACGCGAAATCAGCACCAAAACAAGACAACGCGGGCGATCCGGATCTGCGGCTCCAAATTGAGCAACTCAGAAGCCAGTTGCTCGAAGCCAGACACGAGGCCATTGAGCTGCGAATGCAAAGCAATGATCTTGGATCACGCCTGGCTAAGTGCGGTCCTGTGCCTGGTCAAAAATCCGAAACGCTGAGCTGGGAACAACGCAAAGAAGCGCTGTTGCAACAGCTCGAGGCGGAAACGCACGCTGAGACTCCTTGCGACCCTCGCAAAGTCCTCGATATCGAAAGAATTGTGGAACAAACGACATTTGAAATAGAACGCCGGGATCAAGAGATCGCAGATCTCAAAACACTAATTGAACAACAGTCCATTGCGCACGACGGCATGTCCATTGGTGTGGCTGCCATCGCTGAAATGATCGAATCGGACGCCCTCATCATTTCGGAAAGACTGCGACTCAAAGAATTGAGAGACGATTGGGAGCAAAAACAACGTATAGCGGAAATCGAAATGTCGCTAGAACGAGCCAAGCTTGCTCGTGAGCGACTCGAAATTCAAGAAAAGATCCAACGCTACGAGGAAAACAATTCTTCGCAAACCGAGGACGAAAACCAATCGGGTAAAATACGCACTCGAGGTCGCTGGCTTGCCCGCCTGGGCTTGCGCGATGAATGAAAGCCCTGTAAGATCTTCTTCTCCCCGAAGCGGCAAAGCGTGTAGCGAAAGTCGTCAAGACTTTCGGCGGTATCGCCTACACGACCGAAACGACCGAAACTCTTGACGAGTTTCGCTACAAAATGCATCGCAGCGTTGCCGAAGCGGGGCGAGGGGAGCAAGCGCGTCTCCAAGCTTCGCTTTCACAAGGATCAACGTTGTAATGAAACTCAATGGGCTAACAGCTGTCGTTACCGGTGGCACTCAAGGTGTTGGGGCCGCCATCGCGATAAGCCTCGCTAGGGCCGGTTCGAACCTCATTTTGCATGGGCTGCGAGAAGACCAAATGGCTCAGGAAACTATTCGCCAGTGCCAGCAACTTGGTGTGCAAGTCACGCCAATCTACTGCGATTTGTGGCAACCGCTCGACAAGATTTTAGCGGAGATAGGTGATCGCTCCCTTGGAATCGCACCCGAAATTAGCTTGCTGGTCAACAATGCCGGCGTTTTTATCGACAAGCCTTTTTTTGATATGGATGAAACGACTTTTGATCGCACATTTGATTTGAACGTCAAAGTCGGCTACTTCCTAACTCAGTATTTCGCAAAGCGATGGATTCAAAACAAAACCTCTGGACGTGTTTTGTTTACGGCATCCATCAACGGGCTATTGGCCGAGTCCGATCACACGGCATACGACGCATCCAAAGCGGCTGTTTCCAGTATGGTTCGTTCGCTCTGTGTGGCGCTTGCCCCCAAAGGAATTCGCGTCAACGCCATCGCCCCCGGACTCGTACGGACACCGCTGACCAATCAAGTGCTCGATCGAGACTCGGGAGCATTGAGATGGATGCAGTTGCACACACCAAACAACCAAGTTCCGGAAGCATCCGTTTGTGGCCCAATAGCGGCCTTTCTGTTGAGCGACGATGCGGAACATATCCACGGTCAAACAATTTACATTGACGGCGGAATGAGCGTTTGGCAACAACCCGACCTGCCCGAAAAACTGAGAACTGGCATGTTGCGCGATTGATGATAGGCTAGGTGACGAAGCCAGTAGCTCGGGACCATCGTCCCGAGCAAATGAGCAGTGCACTTTCCGTCTCACTTTGAGCCCAACAAAACGCATCGGGAAAATTGGGAGGGTGAGGCCACCCCTGTAAACATCTTTGCAAAGTCAATTTCATTGAAAACCTTAGAGAGGGCGAGGCTCCTGCCGAGCCAACGGTGCAAAGGTTCGGCAGGAGCCTCACCCTCCCGAGCAATGAATTGCTTAGGTAAACTCGTTGGAGACATGTTTACAGCGGTGGCCTCGCCCTCCCATTGAAATTGCAGGTAATTCCACAAAAAAGAGTCAGACGGCATCCTCGTCCCATTGGGTATTGGCTCTGAATAGATACACGCTCCATCAGTGGCCTACCGACCGCTCACGGTCGGGTTGTAAACCACCAGTTGACTTGGATCGAACCTGTAATAGCCGCCAAAGGGAGTGCGATGTAATCGTTGCTTGGACAAGCCTTTGTCGTACAGGCAGACTAGGTTCAAGTCGGGAAGGGCTCCAACCTCGCGCTGGTAACGCAAAACCTTTTGGTTGAGAATTGCTATGTTCGCTTGATCCGAATTCCATTGGTAGACCTGATAGACATGCCTCGCTAATCCAGCGCAGACCAAAATCGCGGCTAGGGTGCAAGCAATGCGAATGCGGCCGCATTGAAAACCAGAAAAGAGTTTGGGGCAAACCGACATGGCGAAACGAGCAAGATCAAGATGACGAGCAGATGGGAAGTGCTACTGGTCGAAGCCTAGTTTTGAATTCCGCTTTAGGTCGTGCCATGAGGCTGTTTGTGCACCAGTACCAGGTCGAGCGAGTTAGGCTTTTCGGGTTTTAACGATTCTTCAATCGCTTGCGGATTTCGACCCATCGCTTGGCCAACTCCAATTCAAAACCGCGATCGGTAGGTTGGTAGTATTCTCGATCAACCCCCAAGTAATCTTGGGCCGCGATGCCACCAGGGGCATCGTGCGAGTACTCGTACCCTTGGCCGTGCCCAAATTGCTTAGAACCAGCATAGTGGCCGTCCCGAAGATGTCGCGGTACCGGAATCACGGTTCCCTCTCGAACATCGTGCTGTGCCGCTCCAATCGCCGTTGTTGCCGAATTGCTTTTGGGGGCGAGCGCAAGGTAAATCACGACTTGAGATAGGGTCAGTTGGCACTCAGGCAGGCCCACGAACTCACACGCTTGCATGCCAGCAACCGCGAGAGGCAACGCCTGCGGATCCGCGTTGCCGACATCCTCACTAGCGAGGATCACCAGTCTTCGACAGAGAAATCGAATTTCCTCGCCACTTTCGATGGCGCGCGACAACCAATACAAGGCAGCGTCCACATCAGAGCCTCGAATGCTTTTGATCAAGGCACTAGCCATGTCGTAATGCTGCTCGCCGCTAGCATCAAATTGCAGTACCTTTTTTTGCATGCTCTCGCGCACGAGTGCAACATCTAGAATCACCGGCGAAGTACTCGAGGATAATACTGCCAACTCGAGTGCTCCTAAGGCACGGCGCGCATCCCCCTCAGCCATCGTTGCGCATGCCGTCAACGCTGCCGGCTCGGCTTGTATATTGTACATCCCCATGCCTCGCGAGCGATCTGCAATCGCTCTTTCGAGAAGCCCCACAAGCTCCGCTTCGGTCAGCGGCTTGAGCTCGAAGAGTTGCGAACGACTGAGCAAGGCTCCATTGACGGAGAAGAATGGGTTGCTCGTCGTCGCACCAACCAATGCAATGATTCCCTCCTCAACATCGGGGAGCAACGCATCCTGTTGCGCCCTGTTGAATCGGTGGATCTCGTCGACAAAGAGAATTGGGCGGGCGCCACCCGTTAAGACTTCGTCTTTGGCCCACTGCAACGCTTCTCGCAACTCTTTGATCCCACTGGTAACGGCATTGATTTGCCGGAACTGGCCGCCGGTTTCGATTGCGAGCAGATGAGCAAGCGTCGTCTTGCCCGTTCCTGGTGGCCCATAAAAAATAACCGATTGAACACGCTTGGCCTGGATCAACCGGTTGAGAAGTTTGCCAGGAGCGAGAAAATGAGACTGCCCCACAAACTCCGAGAGTTTTTTGGGACGCATCCTCGCCGCAAGCGGCAGCGATTTCTCGCGATTTACTTTTTCGGCGTGTCCAAACAAATCCATCAAACCACTCAAAGTAAGTGAAGATGCAGACAAAAATGTATTTTCAACGTATTGTATCGTAACCTTCGCGAAGTTTGCTTACTGGCTAAAATTAAAGGTGGGTCGCATCTGCCGGATGCAACCAAATTGAACACGCGCTTGGCAATGAGCTGTCGCGACTCAGTGTGAGTCAATTCGTTGCAAACCATCGCATCCAAAGAGTCAGAACACATTATTGATCGGGATATTGCTATCCACCATTCGCTGCGATGGCTATAATTGGTCGAGGTTTCATCCAGACAAAATCATCCGTAAAACACCCCTCCCTGCCTCCCTTTTGCCGACGGCCGTTTCCGCCTTGCAGCCGTTTGCTACCACAAGACTCGCAGCTGATTCCCACCCACCTTGGTAAACATCGCGTCGCATAGGCGTTGCGAAATCCCACCACCTGGTTGACTTATGCAAAATCGATTCGCCACCGCGTTGATGATCTTCATTGCCATGACTTCACAGTCATTGTCGCAAGATGCCAAGTTCCTCGTTTTCGAACGGGACATTCAGCCTATTTTGCAAAAAAACTGCCTGAAGTGTCATGGACCTGTCGAGGCTAAGAATGATTTTCGGGTCGATACCAAGAAAAGCCTACTGGAATACATTCAGCCTGGGTCGGCAGATTCGAGTTCGCTATGGACCGATTATTTGGTAACGAAGGATCAAGACATGTTGATGCCTCCAGCTCAGGCACCCCATCCAGGCGGACTGTCGCAGACGGATTTGCTGTTCGTCCGAACGTGGATCAACGAAGGCGCCGAAGGGGAGTGGCGTGCTGACGGAAATTCTATTGCAATAGAGAACGCACTGCCTGCATCGTCCACTGCGACCACTGCGACCACAACGACCGAGAAGCTATGGGCTTTTCAGGGGCTATTCCATCCTGCTGCTGTGCACTTGCCTATCGCACTACTTTCGGTTTCCGCCCTATTTGTGTTCCTGTCCTTCTTCAACCGAAATTCCTTCGAGCCCGCGGCTTTTCACTGCTTGTGGATTGGCGCATTCGGTGCCATCGCCGCTTGTGTGACCGGTTGGGCATACTCTGCTCACGAGGGGTATGGAGCTGGCTTTCGCATTGATCTTGTGAACGGGATTGATCGCCATCGCTGGACCGGGATTTTCGTCGCCACGTTTTCGATGCTGATCATTCCCCTTGCGATGAAAGCCCGTTACACGGGTGATCTCAAAAAGCGGTTCCTCTGGTTCATGGCAAGTGTTGTGTTGATGGGTTCCGTGTCCATCACGGGTTATCAAGGGGGTGAATTAACCTATGGCGAAGATCACTACCTCAAATACTATCAAGAGCTGTTTCCAGACAAGCAAACAACTGAGCCTACATCTACTGCAAAATAGATTTTTTCCGGTGTCTACTTTGGGCAATTTCGCTTGGCTCGTTCGGCGAAAAGAAGTGCAATGTAATGTCACTCAAAACCTTCGGGAGAGCGAGGCTCCTGCCGAGCTGGGGACGTAACGGTTCGGCAGGAGCCTCACCCTCCCTAGCAGGATTCGTAAGTATGCAATTGGTTTTGAATTCTTACGAATTCAGCTACCCGCCGCTCGCCTAAGGAATGATCTGCGAGAGATTGAACTGGACGCCCTTATGAAACCCAATGCCACCAGTCGACATGCCCGCCGCTTGACCGGTCATGTCGGCGGTGCGCGTAATGCGATCTGTGACTTCGATCATCCCCATATTCCCTTCGCGCGTTATGAAGATAAATGCCGCATTGGCTTCTGGAACATCTCGTTCGGCCAGTTGGGGCGATAGCCGCAAAGCCTCTGCTTCGATTCTTCTCATTCAGATCCCATTTCTGCATGAACGACAACAGCTCATTGTCGTCAATCGCTAGCCCATAGTCGCTGCTGCTGGGCTGCAACGTTTTTGGAATAGCTCGAATGAGCGCTGGAACGGCTCGGGCATCTCCTATCGCTCGTAGCGCAAATGCCAGTCGTCTCAGCATTGGGCCCTCTGTTGTTTGGTCTAGTTCGGCAGACAACTGCGGGATCGCGTCGCTTCCGATTGCCACAAGCTCACGCATCAGCATGCACCAAGTTTCGCACTCATCGACTGTATGATTGAGTTTGCGGAATTCGAGTAAGATCTGGGCAGTGCGTTCGGAAGTTTTGGTAGGCAGCGTCTCCACGAGCTTGCGCGCCGCTGCGAGTTTATCTCCGGTGGGGACTTCGGGCGTGATCAACAGATTGTATGTCGTCGTTTTGCCTTCGCGAACGACGACCGGTGGTTGCTGAAGCGTATCCGATGCCATCCGCACGCCTCGCGTGTTGACAATGTACGGGAAATTCTCGCCGGGGGCGGCACGCAATGTAAAACGCCCCGTCTTGCCGACCGCCGCCATTCGATGCGGAGATAGCACCAGGCCTTTTGGCTGTGACGGTCCAAATCGCATCGCGACAAATGCTGGTAACTTGAGCTAGGATGCTTGGGGCTTTGTAACGGTTCGATTACAATTGGCCTGACTATCGCAATATGCATATACGGCAAGAATGATCATCAATGATAGGGAGCGGGGTATGTTGCAGCGATTCCTAATTCTGGCGTGGAGTGTTGGCTTTTTAAGTGTAGCGTCTTCAACGGTTTTTTCGTCTGATTTTGATCGCATACGAAATCTCTTTGCAGAAGCTCAACAAAAGAGTTCGGTCGTGACGATCCCGCCCGGTGATTATCATTTGGACGGACGCGAACCCATTGCTCTTCACGCAAACTTGACCGTCAGCGCCTACGGTGCCAGATTTCATTTCCTTGAGTCTCTGGGTGATCAATCGCGAGTGGTATTGTTCTCGGGCGAGAACGTTCGTGACTTGACGTGGCATGGAGGTCATTTTGAAGGTCACGTATTCGACCCGAATCAAGCGAAAAACTCCTGGCCCCCCAATGCCAATACGCGAGCGATTGTCATTGCAACCACACCGGGAGGGACGACCGAGAACTTGACGTTCCGAGATGTTACCAGCAACGGACTAGCGGGTGCTGTCATCACCGTCTTGGGGGTTGCGAAGGCGGGTAGTGACCGAGACATCGAGACTTTCGCAAAAAACGTGACGATCGAAAACTGCACGCTACAACGCAGCGGAAAATTCATGTGGGATTACGGTTTTTTGTGGCAAATCATGGTGTGGCCCGACGAATACACGGAAGCGGAACGCGCGATGGCCGCCAAGTACTTTCGCAACGACCTCGTTCGCGACAAGTTGAGGATGCAATCTGGCGACGATCGTGTGTACTTTGAAAATATCAAACCGCTACCGCTCTCGGTGCCACGACGCGGAGCCGACGCGGATCGAGGCTACGACGCTATCTGTTTCTTCGGCGCCGATCTCCCTTCGAATATCGTCAGGGGACGACAATATTTTGTCGTGGAAAGCCAGCCCGAGTACATTCGAATCGCCGATTCGCCCGGCGGCAACCCGCTTTCTTTTGCCGGCAGTGCCGGGCCGAGCGCTAAATTGATTACGAATTTATTCCATGCGAATCTTGCTCTCTATGCTCCTCAAGGTAGCGGACCAGGGAAAGGAGCGATCGATCTCGTCGGTTGCAACAACGTGATCGTGCGAGGTTGTCGCCTGAGTGCACTCGGCGACACGATGCATATTCAGAAGAGTCACGGAATTGTGTTCAACGGGAACCAAATCACCGGCTCGCGTATGGGAGCCTTCTTTCTTGCCGAATTCTGTAAGAACGCGGTTGTTTCAGGCAACACCGTCGACGGTTCCAACGGTTCGCGTGTCATCAGTGTTGAGAAATCGTCTGAGGATGTCGTTATTACAGGCAATACCTTTCGAGGTGGTGGGCGTGGTTCTTGGATCAACCAACCTTCCAACTTCATCCTGTCTGACAACATTTTCGTCAACAACACAACCAAGTGTCAGCATGATCCGAAACTTGGCCGACGGAGTTTCTTGACGGGTGACTATGAACGCTATGCAGAACTTTACTTCACGACGTATGAGCTAGGTGGAAAGTATGGAAACGTTACCGTTCGAGGGAACACCTTTATAAGCGGCCCCGACGCTTCACATGCCATTACCTTTGCCGAGGGTGGTACCATGTTGCGGGTCGAGAACAATACATTCGCAGGGCCAATCCGAACGATTTCAAAACCGGTTGGCTGCGAAGAGGTTGTGATTCGCGAAAACCCAGGCTTAATCGAAGACGGCGTCGAATCGCCTTAGAGCCAATTGCCATCCCGATCTTGCGGGCGGGAGGTTATACTGCGAACCCCTTTAAGGCGAACGATAGCATGAAACTCCTTAGCACGACTTGCAAGCTAATGAATCTACTATCCAATGCACTAGCTTGCGCGTCATGCTAGCTGTGCTGCAACTCGCCGTTCGCCTTCGGGGGGGACTCGCGCCCGGTTGGTTCCGTTTTTCAGCCGTTGTTGACAGTAGGCTGTTGAATGGGTTTGATGCGAACATCGCAAATTTCAGAGCTTACCCTCGCTTTACTTAATCAATCACTATGACACAACGATGCTCTCGAACCGGTTTGTTTTTCGCCCGCTTTGGGCTCCTATTGCTCACGCATCTCTTCCTTTCAGCACCGCTACGAGCCCAAGAGCGATTCGCAGATCTCCTTGGCCCGATCAAGACAGGGCCTGTCGTTAAGGGTGGACCCATTGAAGTTCCCTACATTCTTTGGGGCGGGGATGTGGCGACGTTTCTTGCAAATGGGGACCTCAAAACCCAGCCCGACTCGATGTTTCGGCAGTCAGGACTCGATATCAACTTGGTCAATGGCGATGACTTCGTCGGGCAAGTACGAAACTATGTGCAAGGCAAATCGCCGTTCCTCCGAGGCACCATGCACATGCTAGGACTTGCTAGCGAAGTACTCGGTGAAGATGCGAGAACCAAGCCGGTCATTATCATGCAATTGTCATGGAGCGCAGGTGACCATGTTGTCGCCAGAAAAGCCATACGCAAGCTGAACGATCTCAAGGGAAAAAAGATTGCATGCCAACAAGGTGGTCCCCACGTCGGGTTGCTTTACGATTCGCTCGGTGCTGCTGGGCTCCTCAAATCCGATGTTACGATCGTTTGGACCAAAGACATTACAGGTCCAGATGGACCGGCTGAAGCATTTCGAAAAGACCCTACCATCGACGCGTGCTGCGTCATCACTCCGGATATGATGGGATTAAGTTCAGGGCTTGCCCAAGAGGGGACCGGTGCCGAGGGTACGGTGTCTGGTGCTCACGTGATCAATAGCACTGCCCAAATGAGCCGCTCCATCGCCGACGTGTATGCCGTCCGCCGCGATTGGTATGATGCGAATAGGGAATGGGTAAAAAAGTTTGTAGCGGGGCAACTCAAAGCGACAGAAAAGCTAGTCGTCTTGCGACGCAATTTCAGTGAAACGAAAAAAATATCCAAAGAGTACGACCAAATCTTAAGCTTGTCTCAACGCATCTTTGGCAAGGAAACGATTCCTACACTTGAGGAGGATGCCCACGGTTTGCTGCTCGACTGCTCCTTTGTGGGACTGAATGGCCAACTTGCTTTCTTTTTAGACAAAGGGAATCTCAGCGGATTCAAAGGAAAGATGGGCGAAGCACTCGATCTCGCGACAGCTTGGGGATACGCCAACGGTCGCTACGGGTTCGACCCGAACAACTTCACCCTTGAGGACACCAAAGATGCCGGAGGGAAAGTGACAAAGCAGAGCGACTACAGCTCGATAGCGTCGATGGCTGGAATCGAACTTACCGCCATCAAAACATCGGAAAAGTTCGACAAGTCCAAAGCGGAATCCACAGACCAGTTCTTTGGCGAAAATCTCGACACCAACACCATCGTCAGCTTCACGATCTCGTTTGAGCCGGACCAAAAGGACTTCTCGGCCGATCGTTATGGTTCGGATTTTGCGAGAGCCCTCAAAGAAGCAAGCAAATTCGGTAACGCGCGTGTGATCATTCGAGGCCACTCCGATCCGACCAAGACTCTCTTGGACCTCATCAAAAGCGGAATCTCAAAAGGTATCATTCAACAAAATGGCGTGAATGGCAACTTCAAATACTTCATGAACGGTAAACCGCTTGACCTCACTCGCACCAAAGAGGTTGTTGAACTGATCAAGTTAGGGACGTTCGGTGGCGGCAATCCAGATCCAACCGTGACAATGCAAGCGGCGATGAATTTATCCAAGTCGCGAGCAGACAATGTGTTTGCCGAATTACAAAAATACGCCAAAAAGGAAGGAGTCAACATCGACCTGTCCCAAATAGTACCCGTCGGCGCTGGGGTGATGGAACCGATCATCCCAAAACCGAAAAACATTGACGAGGCAAAAGAGAACATGCGAGTTGAATTCCGCATCGTCAAAGTCAACCCTGAATCGCTAACTCCATCCGACTTCAATTTCTAAGCCAATTCCTATGAGCTTTCGAACTCGACACCCGCTTTACTTGTTTGCGATCGCATTTGCATTCGCAACAAGTAGTTTTGCCAGTGACAGCGTTGTCATCGTACTAGACGACTCTGGGTCGATGAACGAAAAGATGAGCGGCGGTATCAAGCGCATCGAAGCAGCAAAAAACGCGATTAAGATTGTACTTCGACAATTCTCACCCGAGACCAAAGTCGGGCTATTGCTGCTCAATGGCGATCGAGCCAAACAGCATTGGGCCATCCCCTTAGAACATCTTTCTGTTTCGCAGGCGACCCGTCGGGTCGAGTCGGTCGTGGCCGATGGCGCCACACCACTAGGGGAACGAATGCGAGAAGCCGCCGATGCGCTCCTAAAGCAACGCGAGCAGCAAATCTATGGAACCTATCGTCTACTAATCGTTACCGACGGCGAAGCCAATGATGCAAAAATGTTAGCACAGTATTTGCCGGACGTTTTGTCCCGTGGGCTTATGGTCGATGCGATTGGCGTCGACATGAAACAGTACCACTCGTTAGCTACGCGCGTGCACACTTACCGCAGGGCCGATGACCCAGTCGCATTGTCCAGGGCAGTTCAAGAAGTCTTCGCCGAAAAAACCGATTCAAGCGTTAGCGATGCTCAGGAAGATTACTCGCTTCTGCAAGCCTTTGACGACGAGACAGCCAAGGAAGCGTTGTTCGCTTTATCAAAACCGAACAATTCCCCAATTGTAGGCTTTGCTATCCCCACCGAATCGTCCGTTCCAATGGCTCTGCCGAGCACTGTTTCAACCGGGGTTCCCAGCGCGAAACAATCCACCTCTGTCAGTTCGGTTTTGCGAACGGCCATAGCCACCTTCTTTAATTGCATGCTTGGTTTGGTAATCTTCGTGATAGTGATAGTTGCCATGCTTTCGAAATCGAAACACAATCGGCGCCCACGCCGTTAGGAGGAAACCTAGCACAGCGTGTCACAGAGAAAGAAATCCGAGAAGTTTTTTGCCGGTTTGGCCAAGTAGGCAAAATTCGAATCGTCGTCGACCACGCTCCGCTTGCGCCTAGCTATTCATCCGTTCCTGACGTTCCAGTTCTTCTTCGTAAGCAACGTCAATGAATCGCAACACAGCGTCAACGTCGGCAGCCTCCGTTGGAAACACAAACTTGCCAGTGAGTTTCAAGTCGGGTTTGAGTTCTCCCTTTTCGTGCAACTCCCAAATTTCTTCGGCATAGTGAGTGTTAGCCAATTCTGGGGCAAAGCGCGAATAGTATTCCGTGATGTTTTCGACATCGCGTTGAAGCATCCTTTTGGCGCTGTTATTGGCTGCCGCGTTGACTGCTTGCGGCAAGTCGATGATCACAGGACCATTTGCATCCTGAAGGACGTTAAATTCGGATAGGTCACCATGGATGAGGCCGACGCACAACATGCGCAAAACATAGTTCATGACAGTAGCGTGATCCCTAATCGCCTGCTCGGCGGACATGGTGATATCGTTGAGTCGCGGTGCAACGTCTCCGTCCGCCCCCGTAATCATCTCCATCAACAGCACGCCATCGATCAAACCATAGGCCTTGGGGACTCGTACACCGGCTTCGGCAAGTCGATATAGTGCGTCCACTTCGGCACGTTGCCAAACGACTTCTTGCTGATCACGACCGAATTTGGAACGCTTTTCCATCGCTCGTTGACGGCGGCTATTCCGGATCTTCCGCCCCTCGTGGTACTGTACCGCCTTTTTGAAGCTGCGATCCGCTACGTCCTTGTAAACCTTGGCGCAGCGAATCTCCTGACCACAACGCACCAAAAAGACCTGAGCCTCTTTACCACTCATCAGCGAACGCAGGACTTCATCGACGAGCCCATCCTCGATTAGCGGCTGAATACTCTTAGGTGCTTTCAAGTTGTCATTGCTTCTAGAATGTGGAGGTTTTCACTGAGGCGAGCTGCGGCTTTAACTATACCTAGCACGACGCGCACGACGCGCAAGCTAGTGAATTAGACAGTAAGTCCACTAGCTTGCGCGTCGTGCTAAGGTAGTTTTCAGCTTGCCGCTCGCTTAAAAAGGATGCCTTGAAATACAATTCGAGGCAGAAAGCACCACGACTAGCTTAACACGAGTAGCCAAATACCGCAAAGAGGTCTCGAGGGAACTACTTCCGTTCGAAATAGGCTTCTCGGATTTCCGTCTCCAAGGACGCTGATTCGGCCATAGCTGATTGGAAGCTTGCTTTGCTGAGCGAGCAGAGCAGCGTTTCCTCCAGCGTATATACGCTCGCATTACGTGGCTGCCCTGTTAACAAGGCCATCTCGCCGAAAAAATCACCGCTGGCAAGTCGAACGACTTCGACTTCCGGCGCACCCCGCTTTACCACAACGGAGCCTTCACGAATCAAAAAGAATCGGTCGCCTGGATCGTTTTCTCGGATGATCTGCTTGCCTGCTGGCAACGTCTCGATCGTCATTTCGTCCGCGATGCGCGTGAGTGTTCGCGGCGTTACCCGTTCGAAGACACTGCACTTGGCGATCATTTGCGTGATGATACCCGCTTCTTTGACTAGCGCGTCGCTTCGGATTTGGCCATCTACTAGAGTCACAATCCGATCGGCAACATCCAAAATTCGGTTGTCGTGTGTTACGATCAAAATCGTAGATTGGTTTTCTGCTGCCATACGCTGAAGTAACTCGACGACGGTCCGGCCGCTTTGTTCGTCCAGCGCGGCCGTTGGCTCGTCGGCAAGGACTAGTTTGGGGGTGTGGACGAGTCCTCTCGCAATCGCAACCCGTTGCTTTTGGCCCCCAGAAAGTTGTTTGGGTTTGTGACCGGTTCGATTGGCAAGTCCAACTTTATCCAGCATCTCCTTTGCAGCTTTGGTGTTTTCTCGCATGGAAGAACCAGGCCGAGTTAGCTCAAGGGACATGCGAACATTTTGCGTGGCTGTTAGCGAGTCGAACAGGTTATGAGCTTGGAAAATGAATCCCACTTGACGACGGAAATGGACGAGCTGGCTTCGGCTGGCACCATGCAGCTCTTGCCCCAAAACGGATAGCTTGCCCTCTTGAACCGCTCGAAGAGCGCCTATCAATGTTAGCAGGGTCGTTTTGCCAGAACCGCTTGGGCCGGTCATAATGATGATTTCACCTGGGAAAACAGTCAGGTTGTTTTCAAACAAAACCTGCTTGCGCAGTTCCCCTGTCCCGAAGAAATGCCGAAGATCGGTGGCTCGAATCGAGGGCTGGACATCTTGAGCAGTTCGAATGCGCGTGCTCGGGTCGAAAAGAGTTGCACGTTGAACGCTTCCCGGCAGCATCGTATCGATTTTCCTCAGCTTGAATTCGAAATTTACAGGGGTTCCGATCCCCCACGTCCAGTTTGCAGTGTAACCTATTGTATGGTTTCGTCGCAGCTCAGATGTCGTTTCTATTTGCCTAATGCACAGTCTTTACCAATCCCAAGGATGATGATGCACCCCAGTTTTGCCTTGCTTTCGATTGCAAAACGGCATCTTGTTACCTCGTATTCCCTATTCTTCTTGGCTTGGTCGACAGGAATGGTTTCGTTGCTCGGCTGCAGTCCATCAAAACCACTCGCAACATCACTCCCAACCGTTCGCGAAGTCCGTTTCGATGACTCCGCAAAATCGGGACAAGTGTTAGCACAGGGGAGACTCCAGCCCGCAAAAGGAATCCTTCGCTTGGCTGCGATCCCTGGCGACCGGGTGGAACAGATCTTGGTGCAAGCAGGTCAGGCCGTTCGAAAATCGCAATCATTGCTGGTCCTCCAGAGTCAAAAACTGAGAGCTCTAGAGTTGGAGGTAGCGGGATTTCGACTCGAAGAAGCTCGAGCATTGCGACAAGCCAAACAGCAAGAAGCAGATCTCGCAATCGATGCAGCTGGACTGAAGTTGCAGTCGGCCGTTCAAATGCTGGATCAATCCAAATCACAGCTTGTTATGGTGAACAAGAGCAGCGAACAATTGGATTCTCTGAATCGCCAAATTTCTTCACTTCAGAAACTCCGAGAGATGCCACTTACCCGCGCCGCTGTTGGTACCCTAGAATTGGAATCCAAGAAGAACGAACTAACACGCATTTCAATGGCCAGCGAACAAAGTACTTTGGCAGCCAAGCAAGCTGTCGAATTGACCACTCTCCAAGTAAAACAAAGCGAAAAAGCTGTGGCTGCTGCGAAAGAGGCGCGCAAGCTGATAGACCAGTCGACACCGATCGCTAGTCTCGAGAAGCAGATCGAAATCTTGAAGATGCAGTTGGAGCAGTCGAATGTGGTTTCGCCCATCGACGGCATTGTTGTTAGCGTCAATATAGAGGTCGGTGAGCGAACAGCTCAGTTACCGATGTTTGAATTGGCCGATTTGAGCGAAATGGTTTGCGTCGCAGAAGTGCACGAATCCGATGTTGCCAGCATTACCATCGACGATCAAGTTGAGATACGCTCCTCGGCGTTAGGGCGACCGCTCAAAGGTAGAGTCAAGCGAATTGACCGAGTGGTAGGAGCGGCGCAGATGCGGTCACCCAACCCGATGGCAAGATCCGATTTCCGATCCATCCCAGTCTGGATCGCCATCGACGCAAACGATACCGAGACTGCAGCACAACGTCTTCAACTGCAAGTCGACGTTTCTATCAACAAGACTCGTTAGTCCAAGATGATTGTTCTCAATGGCTTCAGTGCGCCCCAAATCGGGCCATTGCCGTCATTTGCGATTCAGATTCTAGGGATCAGTCTGGTCACAAATAGCATTTCTGCGCTGGCTTTGGCCAGCGAGCCGCTCGGCAAAGACTTGATGAAACCAAGGCCGCGATCTAGATGGGAGGCATGTGCAGGTTCTCGATTGTCTATTTAGCAGGCATGCGCAGCCCAGCATCCAGCCTCAGAGTGCAGCCATTGAACATTGCATTTTCGATCACATGCTGTACCGTGGAGGCGAACTCATCGGGCGTACCAAATCGTTTTGGAAAGGCCGTTTCGTCCAACAGCGACTGGCGTACTTTTTCCGGAGCAACTTCCATCATTGGAGTTTCAAAGACCCCTGGAGCAATACTAACAACTCGGATGCCGATACGTCCTAGATCGCGAGCCAATGGTAATGTCATCGCTGCCACCGCTCCCTTCGATGCCGAATAGGCGGACTGTCCAATTTGGCCATCAAAAGCGGCAATGGACGAGGTCATGACAATGACTCCACGTTCGCTCGATGGCACAGGGACCGTCTTTTTGGAAATTGCATCCGCGCAGAGCCTCAGAACGTTAAACGTCCCCGTCAAGTTGATTTCAATGACCCGACGAAACGCGTCTAATGACGCTGGCCCGTCTCGGCCCATCGCGCGTTCGGAATGGAGTACTCCTGCGCAGATGACTGCTGCCGAAAGCGGACCGAAACGTTCCAACCCCTTTTCAATTGCCCGTTTCACATCCAATTCGCTGGTGACATCCGCACGAAAGTAAATGCAGTTTTCACCTGCCGCCGCAAGCATCGCTTCGGGGGGAGGGGCGATATCGATCAATATCACTTTGGCCCCGTTTTGGAGCAATCGCACCGCGCATGCGTTGCCTAGGCCTGAGCTACCACCCGAAATCAAAACTGTGTTACCATCGATCTGCATTGCAACGTCCCATAAACATGATTTTATCGACTTTTTTCATCCAATTCATTTCTCGGGAGGGTGAGGCCACCGCTGTAAACATGTTTCCAACAAGTTTACCTAAGCAATTCATTGCTCGGGAGGGTGAGGCTCCTGCCGAACCTTTGGACCGTTGGCTCGGCAGGAGCCTCGCCCTCCCCAACCGATAAATTGCGGGTTCCGGAACCGGACGATCTCGATTGTGGAATATCATCATAACGACATCCTCAATGATGATGCAGCATAGAATGAACCATTCCTCACCTTTGTCTTGGTCCCTAGCCTTTGGAGAATCGGCATGTCCCAACTCGTAACTGTTCAAATGCTAAAGCCTGGGCTCGCCCTGGCGACCCTCAATCGACCAGAACGAAGGAACGCGTTGTGTATTCAGTTGCTAACCGAACTATGCGATCAAGTTGAGGTTTTGGCAAAAGACAAATCCAATCGTGTTCTGATCGTGCGTGGAGCTGGGCCGATTTTCTGTTCAGGACTCGACTTGAGCGAAGCTTCGAATTCAGAACTAGTTCAACAATCTGCTCAATGCGTCGCTAGAACATTGATTTTGATGCGAAAAACACGCCTGGTTACGATAGCGGCGGCGCATGGCGGAGCCTATGCAGGTGGTGCAGGACTGATGGCTTCCTGCGACATGGCGATAGGAACAACCGATCTGCTCGTTGGCTTCCCTGAGGCTCAACGCGGTTTGTTGCCCGCGTTGATTTGTGGCGTCCTGTGTCCCAAGATTCGGGAGGGAGATCTGCGAGAGCTGTTTTTGGTGGGCAATGCCATCGACGCCGCCCGTGCTCAGCAAATTGGGCTTTTGCAGCGCGTTGTTGATCGCAACGAACTATTGGAGGAGGCTATCCAAGTTGGCTTAGGGGTTTTGGCCGGCGGTCCAGAGACCATCGAGGCGACCAAGGAACTCCTGAATCAAGCGTACGTTGCGAACGATTCGATCACAACCCAGCGGATGCTGGAAATGCATCTTGGGGCTCGACATGGCGTTGAAGCGAAAGAGGGGCTAGAGGCCTTTCTGGAGAAGCGAAAACCTTGGTGGCAAGTCAGAGATTGATGACGTTGCTGTTGAGAATCTGCACAATGTCAACGGTAGCACGACGCGCAAGCTAGTGAATGGGATAAAACGGTCGGGCCTTTGGCCCTTACGAGCGGTTGCAACGAATACCCAGCCCGTTGGGCTGGGCTATGCGAATGGATGGGCCGTTGGCCCGGAAGCACAGAAAACGTGCAACCTCAAAACTTGCGCTTCGTCCTAGTTGCATTGGGACTCTCCGCCTACCTTACCGCAGATGAGCCTGAATCCAACCGTCGTCTACCGAGATCGAGATCAAGGAAAGTTCCTTGAGTTCGTTTGGCAAGCGATCCGTAACGCGAACAGGTTGGTCCAACAATTCTTGCTTGAACACGTCATCGAAAATTTTCTTCAGCAATCGGCGAATCGTTGCAGGCCGCGCACCTCGCTGTTCCGCCAAAACGATTTTCACGTCTTCTTGACGTTCCAACTGAATGGCTCCATCCGTTACGACAATCTTGTACGCCGCTTCAATGCTTGCCCCCATCTTTAAAACTTGATCGCCGCTATCGAGCCGCGATGTCCTGATCCTGAACTTGACGAGCGAATCGTCCAACTCGATCTCGACGGGATGGAAAGGCGCCATGGTAATAGCCCATGGTTTCTCGTCCTTTTGCTGTGCGAGTCCTTTTCCAAGCGTGCCTCCAAACTGTAACGAAATGGAGTCAATGTCTGTGTTCTTGATGATGCGGCCGGCCAGTACCGGATCTAGCAAGTTCGTGACAATGGAATGGTGCAATTGAACGGTGACACCAGAGGGCTCGACGACGAGCGGGCAAGAAATCGGCGAGGCAAGTTGCGATTGTCCTTGCAATTTCCAAAGCAGAGCTAAATACTGCGGCGAACTCCAAGTGGTTCGCGATGGACGATCCAAGCCCAAGCGGGTCAACACCGGCAAATCAGGTGTCTTGATCCGCTCGTTGGCTTCGGAGATTTGTTGGGTTAGCTTTTCATGAAACTGGGTTCGGATCCGATCCTCCAAACGCCCTTCTGCAATCGAGTCCGCTTGCGGCTTTTGTTTGGCAGCTTGCTTGCTTGCGATTTTCCTGACGATTCGCAGTCGAGCCTCAATATCGTTGATCTGGCTCGACAGATTTGCATCGCTGGAGGTATCCTTAAGCGGTACCAAACCAGAATCTGTCAACACGATTGTTTCGCTTGCAGCGACACCACCAGACCCTTGTGTATGCAGTTTGACCGAGCGATTGTAGCCAATGTTTTGACTAGAAAAGGAACCATTTAAGTTAAGTCGCATTGCAGCGTTGGAACTGCTGTCCAACAGTTGAGGTGTGACATATCCATGAAGCCAACTTTGTCCAAAAAGCTGAGTGCCGAGAATCACTTCGTTGACGGGATTGGCTTCGTTAACGGGTCTGGAAAATCGTTTGCCTAAGAACTCGGAAGAGATCAAGACTCTTGCGTTGGCTCGAGAAAAAACCCCACGGACAGACTGCACGAGATTGCTCACCTGGTTACCTTGAACGAGATAGGCGACTGACTGTCCAACCTCGCGTGCGTTTTCAAAATCTGTTGTCGCGTTCGGCAATTGCAACTGTTCTGATAGTTTGGTCAGTAGCTTGTTAAACGACTCGATAGCTTTCGTCTTGTCGGAACCGAACTTCAACGCGTACGCATAATTTGCCAACGCATCGCGAACCCCCGTAAACGGACTCATCTCCAACCCAAAATAGTTTTGACGAAACGCCTTTTCGATTTGGGTGATTCGGTCGAGATCCGGTTTCTCTTCCTTGAGCTCCTTTTGCAAATCGTTCCAGGCTAGAAATGCAAGCCAGTTGGATTGATGTTGTGGCGATGTTGCTAGAAAATTCTCGAGGTTCGACATGGCTTGATCAAGTCGTTGCCTGGCCATTCCAATGTCGGGCAATCGATTCGGATCCAAATTCAATTGGGCGTTCGCGATATCCAAGGCCCAATTCCGCCCACTCGAATGTGCTGCGGCGTAGGTAGTTGCCTCAGCAGGAGCGGAAGGCTTTGTGGTTGCATTCGGGGACTGTGCCAAACTTGCTCCGACCTGCCAGAATCCAATCAATGCGACCGAAATCCTAACGACCGAAATCCTAACGATCGAAACCGGTGAGGAAAAAGGTAGGTTTGTGGTGAGGGACCTTTCCTCTGTCTGCAATGGAATGACCCTGTGATTCATTTTCCTAATCCTTCCCTGATCTACTCAAGCCGAAACTCACGATGCCTGTCTGGCAACCACCCAAATTGTAATGATCTGCAAATCTTCCTCATAGGACCCATTCTTCCTATCTTCCCTCGGTTCTCGAGCGAGAAATCACGATTGCTACAATCCTTAGCACTCCAGCTTTCGGAAAAGTCTTTTCTGCCGGTTTCCCACAAATGCATGCATTTGTCTTTTGATCGAAACGCACTGCAAAGGTGTTTTTGAGGACAAAGGCGATTCGAAGATACAGATGGAATTGTTTTGTGCAGCCATGCTTGGAGAGAAAAATGAGTATCCAAAGAAATTCAAGAGTAGCCTGTTTCGCTTTGGTTTTGCTTGGGTTTGGTGGAACAAGCTTTGCTGGCGATTGGCTCTCAGGAACCTATCTTGATCCGGCTCTACAGCGTCAGGATTTCTTCTCGCACAAGGTTTGGAATTCGATTCCAGAATATCGTGCCGTCTACAACCGGCCGAGGTATGTTTCTGGCTACCTAGCCTACAAGATTGAGCCGTCGAGCCAAGAAGCCATGGCCTGGCAGACTAACTATTGCAACGGAAACTACGCAAATCATCGCGGTCCCTACGTGCCTCAATATAATTATCCAAAACCGTGGGAGTCACTGAAAACCGTGGCACGCCCCGATTTCCAGAAGACGATGGACAAGTAAGCCCAGGAGTTGGTTTGGGGGATCAGCGACTAGGGAGGGTGAGGCTCCTGCCGAACCGTTGCGTGGCAAGTTCGGCAGGAGACTCACTCTCCCGAATGCATTCCATTACCCAGACAGACAGAATGATCGCTACATCCGCTACAAGTTAAGATGATTTGATAAGAATTCCTGCAGGTGAGGGTGGATCGCTTGCTCACGGGGTGTTCAGAGGCAACCCTTTCGAATTCATTGCATCTAAACCTTGAGCCACCAGCGAACGAATGTCCGTCGCCATATTGAGTTCTGAACCAAACACCCCGAGTGCGAGCGGAAATCGAGACGCGGACTCCTTGGTCTCGGGTCTTTCGTTCATGCTCGTTGCAAATGTATTACAGCGGGGGATTGGCTTTGTCCGAAATCTGGTCCTGTGCCGTTTTTTGGCGGACGACCAATTAGGACTTTGGGCACTATCGACTAGTTTTTTTGTGCTTGCAGCCCCGCTAGCTGTCCTCGGGCTACCAGGAACGTTCGGTCGATTCGTGTCATCGTATCGAGCTACTGGACAATTGAACTTGTTCCTCAAAAGAATGACGATCTGCTCCTGCATAGGGGCCATGTTGGCTGCTAGCGTACTGGTGTGCGCGCCTGCGAACATGAGCTCCATCATCTTTGGACTGGAGTTGCCTCATGCGACTATGCTTTTGATCGCGATGACACTTTGCTTGGTGATTTTGTTCAACGCCACGACCGAACTTCTAAGCGGTCTTTGTAAACCGCGTATCGTTTCTGCGATGCACACAACCAATTCTCTTGTGTTTACCCTTGCAAGTTTGACGGGAGTGATCCTTGTCAACGATTGGCGAATCCTCGTTGCGGCCTTTGCTGTTGGTTCCGTGGCTGGCTTGATTCCAGCCCTATCCTTTTTTCGTAATTGGGAGCAGATCGAACCCGTGTCACAACCACCGTTAGCTCTGCGAGCTATGTGGAAACGAGTCTTGCCATTTGCGATTAGCATTTGGTGCATGAATTTGCTGATCAATTTGTTTGATGTTGTGGACCGCTACATGTTGCTACACTTGGCAGCGGAAACCGCTGAACAAGGGCGTGCGCTGGTGGGACAATTTCACAGCGGGCGAATTATGCCGATGCTGCTCTCGAGCTTGACCCTCATGCTCAATGGGATGCTGCTTCCGTATCTGGCATCAGAATGGGAAGCAGGAAACACGAGTCGAGTCGCCGCCTCGCAACGACTCACGCTCAAATGTATCTCGCTTTTTTTTCTGATTCTCTCCGTCGGCTCTCTTGCAATCGCACCGCTTCTATTCGACCACGTTCTGCATGGCAAGTACTCGGATGGATTGTCTATTATGCCACAAGCGATGCTGCACTGTTGTTTGACCGCCATGGCCTTCTTGCTTCAAAACTACTTTTGGTGCGCAGAGCGAGGCAAAACAGTGGGCGTAATCATTGCAATTGGTCTTTTGATCAACATTCTACTCAACGCTTGGTGGGTACCGACTCTTGGACTTCGGGGCGCCATGACCGCGACGTCGCTTTCAGGAGCCGCGATTCTCTTCATGACCATTTGGGAAATGCGACGAAGTGGTGTTCGACTTGGATGGAGTTGTCTTTGCTTTACCGCTCTGCCGACCTGCCTGCTCCTCGGGAGCGTACCTGCCGCGGTGGTACTCGCGACGGTATTGATCTTGATCGGACGCACAGATTGGCTGTTTAATGCGGCAGAAAAGCAATCCCTCGATGACGCGATTACGCCTAAACTGAACAAAATAGGACTCCCGATCCATTGCCTTTGGGCTTCCAGTATGAGGGCCCGATAAATGGGCTCAACCGTGTTTAACGATCAACTGATAGCGTAAGATTCTACTGATAACTGACAACCGACAACCACTATTTACCCACTGTTTGTACCTAAAATGAACTACACGTCTCCAGTCAAAATTTGTTGTATTGGCGCGGGCTACGTCGGTGGACCGACCATGGCGATGATCGCCAAGCAATGTCCTGACATTCAAGTTCATGTCGTCGATCTCAATCAAGCGAGAATCGATCGCTGGAATTCGGATGAGTTGCCTGTCTACGAACCTGGCTTAGACGAAGTCGTCAAGGAAGCTCGGGGCCGCAACCTGACTTTCTCGACCCAAGTCGATGCCGCCATCTGTGAAGCCAACATTGTTTTCATCGCAGTGAATACGCCAACCAAGTCGTTCGGTATCGGCGCGGGTCGAGCCGCAAATCTTGAGTTCATCGAAAAGTGCGCACGCCAAATTGCCAAATGCTCCAAGGGCCATAAACTCGTTGTCGAAAAATCGACCCTCCCGGTCCGAACCGCCGAAGCGGTAAAACGCATTCTCAGCAGTTCCGCCAACGGTGCAACCTTCGATGTTCTCAGCAACCCTGAGTTTCTCGCCGAAGGGACTGCGGTTCAAGATCTCCTCAATCCCGATCGAGTTCTCATCGGAGGTGAATCGCCAGAAGCAGTCGAACGTTTGGCACAAGTCTACGGCCGCTGGATTCCTCGAGAACGCATCCTCACAACGAATCTTTGGAGCAGCGAACTCTCGAAGTTGGCGGCCAATGCGTTTCTCGCGCAACGCGTTTCCTCGATCAATGCGATTTCCGCACTTTGCGAAGCGACCGGCGCAGATGTAGACGAAGTCGCCAAGGCCATCGGTACCGACTCCCGTATCGGTTCGAAATTTTTAAAGTCCTCCGTTGGCTTCGGTGGCTCATGCTTCCAAAAAGACATTCTCAATTTGGTCTACCTGTGCGAGCACTTCGGTCTGCGTGAAGTCGCACAATACTGGGAACAAGTCGTTGTGATGAACGATTACCAAAAACGTCGCTTCTCAGAGCGTATTGTGCGAACCATGTTCAATACCGTATCCGACAAGAAGATCGGAATCTGGGGCTTTGCGTTTAAGAAAGACACGAACGATACCCGCGAGTCGGCAGCCATTCATGTTTGCCGAGATCTGCTCGAGGAAAGAGCGCGACTCGCGATTTACGACCCACGAGTGCCGGAATCGCAAATCCGCGAAGAATTGCAACTCGCCTTTGCTGACAGCGTTGGCGGTCTTTCGGACAAACACAAAAAACTCATCGAGACCAATGTAACTGTCGTTAGCGATGCCTACGCCGCGGCCAAAGAAGCTCATGCGATTGCAGTCTTAACGGAATGGGATGAATTCAAGACCGTTGACTCACGTCGCATTCTTGAGGATATGCGCCAACCTGCCTTCGTCTTCGACGGCCGAAACATCCTCGATCGTAATAAACTCGTCAAGCAAGGATTCGAAGTGCACAGCATCGGTCGCCCATCCAAGTAGTCGCCTTGGCTGGCATACAGACTAAACCGTGGTTGTTGACGCAATTTCGGTAGCACACCAAGCAATTGCGACGTTGGCGGGACAAGCCCGCTCGTCGCAGTATGCATTAAAAGTCATTAGCTGCGACCAAGGCTTTTTGATTCGCGAACGAGAGCCTTGAGCTTCGCGAACGAGGGCCTTGAGCTTCGCGAACTTGGGCCTTGAGCTTCGCGAACTTGGGCCTTGAGCTTCGCGAACTTGGGCCTTGTGCCCCATGTTCGCAACATGCTTGGTGTGCTACGAATGCATTTCGAGCCCTTCTTCCTCGCACTCAATACCAGCTGGCGAGCGAGGGCTAATTCAAAATCAAGACGCAATTGCCTTCTGACCCGTAACCGCTTCCAATTCCGCCATCTCCGCTTCCCATTCATGGTTGCGGAATGCCCCTTCCCACTTGGTGATAACGACTGTGGCAAGACAGTTGCCAATCACATTGACCGTGGTACGAGCCATATCCATCAACTCATCCACTCCGAGGATGAGAATGACCCCCTCAACTGGTAGATTGAACGAGGCGAGCGTTCCAAGCAAAATAACGAGCGATGCGCGTGGCACACCGGCCACCCCTTTGGAAGTCAACATCAGCGTCAGCATCATCATGATCTGCTGCGTCCAGTCCAGCTCTACTCCAGCCGCTTGCGCCACAAAGACAGAGGCGATCGCCAGATACAACGTCGTGCCGTCTAGATTGAAGCTATAGCCCGTTGGCAAAACAAATCCAACAATGCGTTGTGGACAACCGAGACGGACCAAATTTTCCATGGCTTTGGGTAACGCAGATTCGCTCGAAGTCGTCGCAAAAGCAATCGTGGCCGGAGTCTTAACCGCATCAAAGAAGTCTTTCAAGGGAACGCGAAAAAGCAACGCGATCGGCAACAAAACCACCAAAACAAAAAAGACTAACGCTCCATAGAGAGTCCCAACCAGCAATGCCAAGTTCTTCAAAACATCCAATCCGCTGTGGCTGACAGCATAAGCCATCGCAGCGCCGACCCCGACTGGCGCGAACTTCATAATGAACTCGGTAAACCGAAACATAATGTCCGCGAGGGACTCGCACCACCGCACGATCGGAGCACTCTTCTCCTTGCCGATACTCGTCACCGCCAACGCAAAGATCACCGAGAAGACTACGATCTGCAAAACGTCCCCTTCGGCCATGGCTTTGATTATCGAGCTAGGTGACAAGTGAGCGATAATGTCGCCAAAGGATTGCGGCTTGGCTGGCGGCTCTGGAGCCGTCAAGCCGCTCGCCGTAGCTTTGGCCGCTTCTGCAGCTTTTTGGCTTGCAATAGTCGTGTGCTTAGCAGCTTCAACCGGATTGTTTTCTGCGGTGAACGCGTCCGCTTTTTTTAACGCCTCAAGCGCTTCGTCCGACAGCCCCTTGGCAACTTTCGCAAGCTCCGCTTTATCCTTAACTCTTGACTTGGAGGCCTCTGCTAACGAAACGCCTTTGCCAGGTTGCGTGATGTTCACAGCCGCCAGTCCGATGAACAAAGCTAAGGTCGTTACAACCTCAAAATACAAAAGCGATTTGCCACCGATTCGGCCAACTTGCTTGATATCTCCCGTGCCGGAAATCCCGACCACCAGCGTCGCAAAAATGAGTGGAGCGATAACCGATTTGATGAGATTCAAAAAGAGATTGGAAAGTGGTCGGGCTTCAAGTCCCCATTCTGGCAGAAGCCAACCCACGAAAATCCCAATGACCAGCCCAATTAGGATTTTCCACGTCAACGATATTTTAGGAAGATTCATAGATGAGTTGGTAATGCAGGATTCAATTCAAAGTTGTAGTTTGGGACCATTGTCCCGAACGAATAAACGGACGGGACGAATAAACGGACGGGACAAAAAAACGGACGGGACGAATAAACGGACGGGACGAATAAACGGACGGGACGAATAAACGGACGGGACAAAAAAACGGACGGGACAATGGTCCCATCCTACCTTCTACTCGCCGCCGCTTTTGCAATAGGTGCTCAGCCATGCAAAAATTTCTTTGTGCCAATGCATGCTATTGGCTGGCTTGTTAACCCAGTGCCCTTCATCAGGAAAGTTGACAAAGCGACTCGGCACGCCTTGACGCTGCAGGCCTTGAAACAGCTCATGCCCCTGTCCGATTGGACAACGGAAATCCAAGTCATTATGGATGACGAGCATCGGCGTTTTGTATTTGCCAAGATTGCCCGCCAGAGTATGAGGACTGAACTCTCGATACTTGCCAGGAATCTCCCAAGGTAATCCACCGTGCTCATACTCGTCGAACCAAAGTTCGTCCGTCGTTCCCCACATGCTCTCAAAGTTGTACACGCTGCAATGGCTGATCAAGCATTTAAACTCTTTGGCGATTTCATTCACCGCAAACCAATCTTGCATGTAGCCACCAAAGCTAGCGCCAGCTGACGCGATTCGCTTGGAGTCCACGTACTCAAGCGCCTGAACAGCCTTGAGTCCAGCCACAAGATCGCGGTAGCACTTCCCACCCCAGTCGCCACTGATTTCATCGCAGAATTGTTGCCCAAAGCTGGTTGAGCCGCGCGGGTTTGGCATTGCAACCACGTACCCTTGCGCAGCCCACAGTTGAGGATTCCATCGGAAACTCCATCCATCCTCCCAGGCTCCTTGAGGACCACCGTGGATCAGATAAACCACCGGCCATTTTTTCTTAGCGTCAAATCCAGGTGGCTTCAAAATCCACATCTGCATTTTCACCTTGCCCTCGACATCAACGCTGATGCTTTCAGGCCGCGTTCGCTCCAATTCATCCAGAATCTGCTTATTGTGCTGCGTTTGAAGTTGCACTTTGTTGAATGATTTGGTCGACGTCAGATACACTTCAGCTGGCTCGTTCATTGTCGCGCGGGCCAAGGCGATTTGGTCACCCTGCGCGGACATCGCTGTGATTTGTCCGGTGCGATTGTCCGGCATCCCTAACCTAATCAGGGTCGGTTTGGTTGTAGGTGAAACACGGTACAGAGCGCTCGATGCGAGTTCGTCCGTGCTGAAGATCAAATCTGTGTTGCCTACCCAAACAAAATCGTTGACGGAGCGGTCCAGTTCGCCAGTCAGAACAGTTGATTTGCCACCGAACGTTCCATCCAAATTGCAAGGCTGCAAGGTGAGGTTCCATTTGTCGGCTTCGTAGCCTGGTTTGATCTGAGTGCGGTAGGCGACATGCTTGCCGTCTGGGCTAAATTTGGGGCAGCTGTCGGCCGCTGGATTGCTAGCCGTGAGACTCGGCCAATCGGTGCTCTTGTTATCGATTGCGACTCGGCAAATGTCATGATTAGTCGACCAGGACTCCCCAGTCTTGGGAACCGCCGTAAACAAAATCGACTTGCAATCGGGGGAAAAAGTGAAGTCATCGCCGACACTAAATGTAGTGCTGGTTGGATAGGCATCTCGATCGCCAGGCGTGACGTCTTTGCAATCCGTTCCATCCACGTTGATGACGAAGATATGGTTTCGTTTGTCTTCCACGTAAGAATCCCAGTGGCGATAAAACAATCGAGTGAACGTTTTGGCTTTTACTGGATTGGCGGCAGCTGCCTCCTCTTCCTCTTTGTTCTTGGCGTCCGACTCTGCAAAAGCGAGTTCGCTCCATTTGGGATTCACCGCCGAATAAAAGGCGATGCTTTTGCCGTCTGGCGACCAGATGCCGCCGCTGGCGCCGGTTGAGATATTGGTTACTTTCGTCGGCTCTCCGCCTGCCAGCAAATCGAGAATGTAAAGTTGCGAGACGCCGCTCCGATTGGACTCAAACAGAATCGTGGAACCATCTGGTGACCAGCGAGCGTGCGAATCCGCTTTGCCCGAATGAGTGATTTGCCGCGGCGTTTTGTTTGTGTCTACCAACCAAAGCTGGGTGTTCTTGGCGTTCTTGGCCGGGTCTGTGATCTTGGTAACTTGGTAGACAATTTGGTTCCCTTTTGGGCTCAATTGCGGATCGGCAACACGAGCCAAACGGTACAAATCCTCCAGCTTCATCGGGTGTGTATCTTTGGACATAGCTGGTTGAATGACCGCTGGAGCGAAAACAAATAGTAGCGTCAAAGCGACCCAATTTAACTTAAGCAACATAGTTGTAGAATCAGTCTGTTCTCAGGAGTTGCGATTCGATCCCTGTCAAAATGGATCGAGAGAGGGATTGCTATCATACTCGTTGACAAAAAGGCATGCTACGGCTCACCACGCTCCGACGATCCATTTTGCCCAGGCCGCAATTTTGGCATGCCAGCTCTAACAGAATTGTGAATTCAGGTCATAGCCGTATCCACGCGGATGGTGCAAACGGCCGAAGAATATTCCTTCGGAGGGCCTGCTTGGCGGCGGTGCCCTCGATGGTGTCGAATACTTTTCGAGGACTCTTCTAACGCTATTTGCGTTTTGAAAAGGTGCAAGGGATGGCAAACGAGTCGGTGCGCGGCTTCCGAGGCTGGGTTTATGCGATTTTGGTCGCAATTTGCCTAATGCTCATTTTCGTTGCGAGCGAAAATCTCTCGCGTCTCAAACTGCCTGGTTACTACCAAGCTCCTAGAACGGTTACGTTGAGCATTTCGACCAAGCCCAAAAACATGCCACGGATCGCAACGGAATCGATTCCTCTAGAAATCGAGTCGTTATGCACTCCCATTGAGTCCGCATCTTGGCTGGATTATCGAATCGCCTCACAGAATTCACTTGCGTTGCTGGAGCCTCCTGCTGGCGCACGGTTAGCCGCCCCGATTTCGCCCTCGATTGGGGCCGACCCTTTTCTCGATCCGAACCGCGTCCAACGAAGCCCTTCGGTTTTGGCCGAATCAGCCGCAACCTCGACTCAAATCGCTGCTACCAATGTTTCCGCGACGCGGTACGACAATCCCACCGAGGGGTTCAACCGACCGATGCTTTCGCCGGATCGATTGCCCACGGAAAACAAGAAACTTTGGCCAAGCTCTACTCGGCTTCTGAGCGAAATTGAGAAAGTTCAAGCTCTCGCCACTGGCCAATCAGCAACCGAGGTCCAAGAATGGGCGGGACGAATTGCCGCTAACTTCACACGATTAACGAAGCTTGCTTTAGCAGACGACGAATCCTCCGAGACCTTGGGTGCCCTGCACGCTTTGGCGGACGAAGGAGTTGAAATTGCCAGTGGAACACTTGAAAAGGACTCGCAGCTATCGAGCGAAGTCGCACGATTGTCCTATTCCATCGAGCGACGGTTCGCAGTTTGGAACGCTGTCTCCGCATGTGTCGGGCACGGCAGATCACGTCTCATCGCAGTGCGAAAACACGAAGTCGACCCAGCCCGTCTTCGCGAGTGCCTAGCGAATGTCGAATCAGCAATCCAAAAAACGGGAGATACAGCTAGTTGGAACCGCTACCTGATGATCGACGCATTGAAACACCTTGCGGCCAACGATATCACGGGAAAGCAAGATCAAGTGGATTTGGTGCGACAATTTCTTGGACGGGTCACCGACCTCAGAGTCAGCGAAGGCCAACGTGCGTTCTTGTCGTCAAGTGAAGTTCATAAACTAGCAGACCAAGTTCATCCGTTGTCGATTGGACCTGTTGACTATCGCAAGCTGATCGAAGACATCGAAACACTCGAATCGGATCCCGTACACCGTTGCAGCAAATCACTAGCGGATTCCATGCAGTCGCTTCGTTTCTCGGAACACCCTGAGCAAGCGGCCGTGGCCAATGCGATCGGAGTGCACTACCGAAACGCAAACCTGCGTTTGGCTGTCTCCGAAGAGTTTATCAACCGCATGATGCCCAAACATTCCGTTATCGAAAAACCAGTTCGTCAAAGTATCCTCGGTGCGGACACTCGCGGTGCCAGCCAAGTCGTCACCAAGCTTCACGTGGACTTCATCAAAGATCCTAGTGCGCTGAAATTGGAGCTGAATCTGGATGGAGATATCAACAGCAAAACCAAATCAAGTCGCCACGGTGCGACTTTTTACAACTCCTCGATTGCCAATGTCAACGCGGTCCGTGAGCTGACTATCTCAACACAGGGACTGAGCATCAACGGTCGCCCTGCGACAGTTGAATCCCAAGATTCATTGCGAAAATTTTCGACCGACTGGGATTCTCTTCCTATCTTGGGCGATATGGTAAGACAGTTTGCACACAATGAGTTTGTTCAAGCTCGTCCGATTGCCAAACGCATCATGCAAAAGACGATCGCCAAGCAAACCGACGAGGAGTTTGACGCTCAGTTGCAGGAGAAGGTCCGGGCCACCGAAACCAAGTTCAACAAGCGTTTGCTCGGTCCGCTTCAGGCGCTGGATCTACATCCAATGACCGTGAATATGCAAACGACCGACACGCGGCTCATCGTCCGATACCGATTGGCAAGCTCGGATCAACTGGCGGCATATACATCGCGTCCGATTGCTCCTGCGGACAGCCAGCTCTCGATTCAAGTCCACCAATCCGCCTTCAACAACATGGCCAGTCAAATCGTCGAAGGAGACCGGGACTGGACGATGCAAGAGTTGTCGGACAAGATTTCGGACTTGCTGCAACAACCACGTCAACCACTGCCTGCCGACGCGCCGTCCGACGTGACAGCTCGTTTTGCTGAAACTCGGCCCATCACGGTGGAGTTCGAGGATGGACGGATGTGGCTGACCTTGCGAGTCGCTTCGCTAGAACAACCGGGCCGAATTCACTTGACCAACTTCGTAATTCGAACTGCCTATCTTCCAACCGTTGACGGTCTTCAAGCGGAATTGAATCGTGACGGTGTGATCAGTGTGGACGGATACAAGCTTGGTACGCGAGAACGCGTTCCGCTGCGAGCGATCTTTTCGAAGGTCTTTTCCAGTCGCGCAGCGGTCCCAATGGTCTCAGAGGAATTGCTCCGCGACCCGCGAGCTGCAGGCTTAGCCGTTTCTCAATTGGTTCTACACGACGGTTGGCTAGGAATGGCGATCAGCGATGACAAATCCCCGCACGTGGCAATTGTCAAAGCGAATCAAGAGACACTTCGACGATAGCAGTCCGCTTACACTTCCCTAGAACAACGACGCGGAATAAAGTTCCTAAATGCTAGCTGCGTTTCTGAAGCACGGTCTCATCTTCACCGCTGGTGAAAAGTCCAACCACCACGATTAAATTTCCCTCGATGCGAAAGTAAATCACGGCAGTGAACCGCTGTAGTTTGCAAGGACGGTAACCGGTATGGTTGGCCGCAAATAGGTTGGGATCCTGCTTAATACGCGCTAGTGCAATATAAAATTCCGACTCAAATTGGTCGCCGAGTCCAATAGCAATCTTTTCAAACCAAGTTATTCCACGTAGAAGATCTGCTTCAGTTTCGGCGGTGAGCAGGGCGTTCATCGACCGCGCGCTATCCGTATTCGTTCTTTAAATTCAGCTTCAGTCAATGCGGTTGATGGATCCGCTTTATATTCAGCCCAGCGTCGATCGAGTTCAGCTTGCTTCGCTGCGGAAAGCTCCGTCCCAACATACTTGGGTAGTCTATCCCAAATCGCTTGCACAACTCGAATTTGGTCGCTCGGCGGCAATGCGGAAATGTCATTGATTACCTGTTCTACCGTCATGGTTTTTCCTCCAGACTAACAGTATATCAGCAACACGTTCGGCATACCAGCAACACGATCGGGGCGCCCGGGGGCGATTTGCGGCAAAGCACTAGGCTTGATTGGGTTTGGAAGTTACATTCCTTGGACACAAGTTTCCCCATTTCCGCGTGTTTTCCGCACATTTCAACATTTAGACCATGGCCCGCGAACTATCGACCATCCGAAATATCGGCATTATTGCTCACATTGACGCCGGCAAGACTACTGTAACTGAGCAAATGCTGTACATGAGCGGCACCAAGCATCGGGCCGGATCGGTCGACTCTGGAACCACCGAAACCGACGACGATCCCGAGGAACAGCAACGCGGAATCACCATTTTTGCCGCTTGCGTGACGTTTCAATGGAAACAATGCACGGTTAACCTCTTGGACACTCCAGGGCACGTCGATTTCACCGCCGAGGTCGAACGCTGCTTGCGAGTGCTAGACGGCGCCGTCGTGGTCTTCAGCGCCCGCGAAGGGGTTGAGGCTCAAAGTGAAACCGTTTGGCGGCAGGCCAACAAATACGGTGTTCCTCGCATTGTCTTTGTCAATAAACTCGACCGAGAAGGTGCGGACTTTTATCGGGTCTTAGAGGAAATCGGACCACGCTTGAACGCAGACCCGGTCGCTATCCAAATTCCGGTCGGCCAAGGCCCAAGCCATACCAGTGATCCATTCCAAGGGATCATCGATTTGATCGATCTGAAACTGCTGCGGTTCAACAAAGAAGACCAAGGTAAGACGGTATTGGTGGAAGAGATTCCAGAAGCGTTGCTGAGCGATGCTATGGACTGGCGAAATGTCATGCTCGAGAAACTCTATGCCCACAGTAGCGAAATGATGGAACTGGCGATGGAGGAAAAACCGATCCCCAATGACTTGATTCGCTCCGCTTTGCGAGATGCATGCATCTCGTTGAAACTTCAGCCAGTCCTTTGCGGATCAGCCCTTCACGGTGCCGGTGTTCAGCCGCTGCTCGACGGCGTTGCGAGCTACCTCCCATGTCCTCTGGATCGGCCTGCTGTGACGGGGGTCGACCCAAAGAAAAAAGACAAGACACTGCAACGCAAACCGGACCCGAAGGACCCCTTCTGCGCACTCGTATTCAAAGTGCTGCCAGCCAAGACCGGCGATATGTTTTGGATCCGTGTCTACTCCGGCAAACTGGATTCGAATTCACGTGTCTACAATCCGAATCGGGACAAAAAGGAAAACGTTGCTCAACTTTGGCAAATCCACGCAACCAAACGGGAACGACAAGGACAAATCGAATCGCTCCAATGCGGCGATATCGCTCTCATCATCGGCCCTCGCGATTCGATCACGGGCGACACGCTTTGCGACACACGGGACATGATCGAGTTGCCATCGATCCAGTTCGCTCAATCTGTGATCTCGATGGCAATTGAACCCGAGAACGCGACGGAGCGAAAGAAACTGGCCGAAGTCTTGGAAATGCGCAAGCGACAAGACCCGACCTTCCACGCCATCGAAAACCCCGAATCAGGCCAAACCCTGATCAGCGGCATGGGCGAATTGCACTTGGAGGTGATCAAGAACAGCCTTGTTCGCGACTACCAACTCAACGTCAAGTTTTATAAGCCTCGCGTGAGCTATCGCGAAACCGTTGGCAGCCTTACGGAAGTCGTCGGGGAGTGCAATCGCCAAGTGGGCTCGCAGCAACTCTTCGCTCGTCTTCATGTGCGATTTGAACCGTTGGAAGATGTCTCTGCCAAAGTCATTATTTTGGATCGAACCCCAATCGAAAAGATGCTGCCCGAGAATCTTCGGCAAGCCGCTTTGGAGGAGCTCAAGAATCGGTCCGAAGGTGGTGGTCTGATCGGCTCGTTCCCTTTGACAGGAATGCGAATCAGTATCCTCGGCGGCGAAATTGCAGAAGTTGGTTCGGACGAAGTTGCATTCAAGATTGCCGCGAATGATGCCTTTGATGAAGGACTGAAAATAGGTGGTCCAACTCTTCTTGAGCCTGTGATGAAGATGGAGATTACAACACCGCCCGACTACATGGGTGAAATCGTAGGCGACCTGCAACAGCGGCGCGGACTCATCGAGCGTTCCGAGACGAAGGGGGCTATCGCTAACATCACGGCACTGGCGCCGCTCAAGGAACTCTTTGGCTACTCGAGCGCCATCCGATCGCTGAGCCAAGGCCGCGCGGGCTGTTCGATGGAACCCCACGGTTATCAAATTGCCCCAAAGGAAGATGCAGAAGCGTTTGCACTGTAATGTTCATTTCATTAGATGGTATCGACGGAGCGGGCAAGTCGACGCAAATCGATCTGCTTCGCAAGCATCTTGAGACCAAGGGGGCGACGGTCGTATGCTTCCGCGATCCAGGTTCAACGAAACTGGGTGAAGCGGTTCGCGAGATACTATTGCACCGCGAGGACATTCCGCTCGCCAATACGTCCGAGATGCTCCTGTACATGGCGGCCAGGGCCCAGTTGGTCGCAGAACAGCTTCGGCCCACGCTGGAGTCAGGTGCGACCGTCATTTGCGATCGCTTTTTATTGGCGAACGTCGTCTACCAAGGAGTCGCAGGTGGCCTTTCTATCGACGATCTTTGGTCGGTAGGTAAGTGCGCAACAGGCGGCTTATACCCAGACGCGACGATTGTCCTCGATCTCGATCCCGAACTCGCTTTCAAACGTATCCAGCGTGGCCCCGACCGACTTGAGAAACGAGGACTCGATTACTTCCGAACCGTGCGGCAAGGTTTTCTAGAGCAGGTAACAAATACAGGCGGCAAGTCGACGATTGTTGATGCTTCGCAAGAGGTGGAACGTATCCATCTGCAAATCGTGGATTTTGTGGATCGAATGAGAAAGAGACCGGACTAGTCACCCTCCCGCTGGGAGGGTCGAGCGTAGCGAGGGGAGGGTGAAGTCACCGCTGTAAACATGTTTCCGACGAGTTTAACTAAGTCATTCATTGCTCGGGAGGGTGAGGCTCCTGCCGAACCTTTGCACCGTTGGCTCAGCAGGAACCTCGCCCTCCCTAAGGTTTTCAATGGAATTGACTTTGCAAAGATGTTTACAGCGGTGGGGTGAAGTGCCAACAGCTATTGCACAAGTCAGTTCACCCTCCCCGGGCCGAAGGCCCGACCCTCCCCGAGGGAGGCTGACTTTAAAGACTTGTGACGACGTGCTTATTTGAGATCTCAACCCCGGCTTGCTTCAGCTCTTCGATTGCCTTCGCAATATCTCCCAGCTGGAGCTCAACTCCGCGGCAGCCATCTAGGATTAAAGTTGTTTCGAATCCCTCCCTAACTGCATCGAGCGCAGTGAAACGAACACAGTAATCGGTTGCCAATCCCATTACAGCGACATGATCCACTCCCCTGCTTCGCAAGAACTCAGCCAGCCCCGTCGACTTCTGATGCCCGTTATCATAGAAGCCGCTGTAACTATCGATTGACTTGTCCGTTCCTTTGCGAACGATCTTGGCGATGCGATGAGTTTCGAGGCCAGCAACCAATTCGGCTCCAAACGTTTCTTGGATGCAGTGATCTGGCCAAGCTGTTTGTGGCTGCCCGTTCAGCATAAACTGTTGGCCGATTGATACCCCCGAATGTTGGCTTGCAAAGCTCTGATGGTCTGCCGGATGCCAGTCCTGCGTCGCAATGACCAAATCAAAGTTAGCCATGATTTGGTTCGCGATTGCGACCACCGCCATTCCATCGGGAACTGCTAACGCTCCACCCTCGACGAAGTCATTTTGAAGATCGACCAAAATCAACGCACGGTTACCACTTTTATTAGATTTCAAAGTGGAATCCTTTCTTAACCATCGTGTGATATTTCTCTTCGTTGAATCGGTATAGTCGGGCGGCTCGATGAGCGACCCCGGACTGCATGTCACCTGTTTCAAGAAGAATCCCCATGCTGAGTATCTTCTTTCGAAAGTTACGCTTGTCGATGGTGCGGGCTAAAACCGTTTCATACATTTTCTGCAACTGAGTCAGCGTAAAGTTTTTCGGAAGCAATTCAAAACCAATGGGCTGATAACGCACTTTGGCTTTGAGTCGATCGTATGCTGTTTCAACTATACGAAGGTGATCAAAGCACAGAGGAGGTGTTTCGCACATCTTAAACCAGACAGCGTCCGCGGCATCTGTCGCCGCTTGAACTTTGTAGTCAGTCAGCCGTACCAGAGCATAGTACGCAACCGAAACAACCCGTTCGCGAGGGTCGCGATTGAGATCGCTAAAAGTATAGAGTTGCTCGAGGAAAACGTGGTCCAAGCCTGTCTCTTCGCGAAGCTCACGCCGAGCCGCTTGGTCCGTCGTTTCATCCATTCGCACGAAGCCGCCAGGCAGCGCCCATTTGCCTTCGAATGGCGGCAAGTCGCGTCGGATGAGCAGGACTTTCAAATCGCTTTCGTCCAGTCCGAAAATCACGCAGTCGATGGCCAAAGCCGGGCGAGGAAATTCGTATTGAAAGCTCACGGCGCCTCCGCAACTTGCTGCGTCTGCCTTGCCTGCCTTACCAATCGGGACTTCAGTTCGTGCAATTGCTGCTCCAACCCAACGGAGTACTTTTGGGGGTTGTCAAAGCGAAGAACACTGCTGTGAAATTTCTGAAGCTGCTGGATTGTTCTTGTCCGAATCGAAGAAAGCGACGAAAATACGTTCAGTACCTTGCCATTTCCGATCACAGGCTTGAGCAGATCTTCGAAAATCATCGATTCATGCATCTCGCGACAAAGCGAGGGGTCAAAAGGATCGATGACTTTGCATAAAGCTGGAAGCGACTCGAGTTCGTTGAAGATCATGTCGTTGGTCGCGTTGCCCTCAACGTCAAAGTATCTTCGGACTTGCAGAACCCCTGGCGTCGATGTCTTGATCAATTGTTCCGACAGTTTGATTTTTGGTAGCCAGGAGCCGTTGTTGGATTGGATAGCTCCAAGCTTGTAAACACCCCCTAGCGCAGGTTGGTCGTAGGCCGTGACGAGCTTGGTCCCAACACCCCAAACAGCGATTGTAGCACCCTGTTGCTTGAGGCTTTGAATCAATCGCTCGTCCAGGTCGTTGCTGGCCACGATGACCGCATCTGTGAAACCAGCCGCATCCAATAGACGGCGTGCTTCGATACTCAGATTGGCAAGATCTCCGGAGTCCAGACGGATTCCAACCATACGATGTCCGGAGCTTTTCAAGTGCTGGCCGACCGCAATCGCATTCCGAACCCCTTCCAACGTATCGTAGGTGTCAACAAGAAAGACGCAATTGTTTGGCATTGCCTGCGCATAAGCCGAAAACGATTCAAGTTCCGAATCGAACGACATCACCCAACTATGAGCATGAGTGCCGCGAACTGGAATTCCAAAGAATTTGCCGGCGAGCACGTTGGAGGTGGCGGAACAGCCGCCTATGTACGCCGCGCGACTGGCCGCCAACGCGCCATCAATCCCTTGAGCGCGACGAAGACCAAACTCCAATACTGAGTCACCTTTGGCCGCCATCACGATGCGCGACGCTTTGGTGGCGATGAGGGATTGGAAGTTAACAATGTTGAGCAGTGCGGTTTCGAGCAATTGGCATTGCAGAATGGAGCCTCGAATACGAAGCAAGGGTTCATGTGGAAAGACGACTGTACCCTCTGGAATCGCATCAACGTCTACACTGAGTTTCAACTGCGACAGGTAATCCAGAAACGCTTGCTCAAAAATCGGCTTGCCATCGTTACCGACGATGGTTGCGAGAAATGCCACGTCATCAGACCGGAATTGAAAGTCGCGTATCAATTCAAGGGCGGGTTGCAGGCCAGCGGCAACAACATACCCACCTCGAAAAGGATTGCTACGATAAAAGAGATGGAAGACAGCCTGCTGGTCTGCCTTTCCTTGCTTCCAATAGCCGAAGGCCATGGTGAGTTGGTACAGGTCAGTCAATAGCGCCGATGATGTCGTGTCCATTCTCGTTTCCTTTAGTGTAACTTTAACACTATCCAAGAAGGCGTCAATGGCGAGTCCAATGATGCAAGGCATTAGCACGACGCGCAAGCTAGTGATTCGAACGATCTTTGCACGTACCATAGCACGACGCGCAAGCTAGTGATTCAACTACCATAGCACGACGCGCAAG
>JAPLNL010000029.1:61033-221145 GCA_026692905.1 Planctomycetota bacterium | reverse complement strand
GGCTCCTGCCGAGCTGGGGACGCAATGGTTCGGCAGGAGCCTCACCCTCCCTAGTCATGAATTGGTCGATTAACCAATTCGCCGATTTTCAAATGGCTCGGCTAAAATCGCAAGGAGCTACACAACGACTAAAAAGTCTCGCTCTCCAACGCTTGGATCATCGGATCCAGTTTGTTGTTGTTGGGGATGACCTGAGTCACGCTCACTTTGCTCTTTTTCAATTCTTCAATTTGGGCTGCCATCCGTTGCAGAAGCGAGGCGATCTCATTTCCCGCGCTCTCCCCTAAGTGTTTTGTGTTTCTATCCAGCTAAAGAATCCGTCGCGATTGTTTGTTCGCTCAATCAACTTACTCGACCGTAACACTTTTTGCGAGATTCCTCGGCTTGTCCACGTCGCAGCCACGCATAACGGCAATGTGGTATGCCAGCAGTTGCAGTGGAATCGTGGCTACAATTGGCTGAAGGAAGTCTTCGACATAAGGAATTTCGATGATGTCGTCGACCAGTCCGTCCAGTTTGCGATCAACCTGATCGACGACCGCGATGACCGGCCCGCGTCGAGCCTTGACTTCTTGCAAGTTGCTCATCGTCTTATCGTAAACATTGGATCGCGGAAGCAAGAACACCGACGGGGTATTTTCGTCGACCAAAGCGATCGGGCCATGCTTCATTTCAGCCGATGGATAGCCTTCGGCGTGAATGTAGCTGATTTCTTTTAGCTTGAGTGCACCTTCGAGAGCCGTTGGGAAGTTGTAGTTTCTGCCCAAGTACAAGAAGTTGGAACAGTCTTTGTATTTTTCAGCGATTCGTTTTACCTGTGCATCGCAGCCAAGCGCATGTTCGACTGCTGTAGGTAAGTTTTCAAGTTGATCGATGATTCGCAAGCCCGCTTCGAAGCTCAGGTGTCTTAGTCTTCCGAAGTAGAGAGCCAACATCGTTAGGACACACAATTGCGAGGTGAAGGCTTTTGTGGATGCGACGCCAACTTCGGGGCCTGCGTGGAGATAGATACCTCCGTCGGCTTCTTGAGCAATACTACTTCCGATGACGTTGCAAATTGCCAGCGTGTGATGGCCTTTTCGTTTCATTTCACGGAGGGCTGCGAGCGTGTCCGCCGTCTCACCGCTTTGGGTGATGCCGAAGATGAGGGTGTCGTGTGCGACGGGAGGGTTGCGGTATCTTAGTTCACTTGCGTATTCAACTTCGACGGGCATTCTCGCAAATTCTTCGATCAGGTACTCACCGACTAAAGACGAGTGCCATGAGGTTCCGCAGGCGGTTAATATCAATCGATTGACACCGCGCAGTTGTGCTGGAGTGAGGTTCAGTCCACCAAACTTGGCTGTTGCGCTTTCTCGGTCGAGTCGACCACGCATCGCATTGCGAAGCGAAGTCGGTTGCTCATAGATTTCCTTGAGCATGTAGTGGTCGTAGCCGTCGGTCGAAACATCTTGATCGCGATTTTCCAGAACACGAACTTCGGGGCGAACGCGACCTTGATCGCGATGCACGACTTGAATGGAGTCGCTCGTAATAACGGCGATTTGATGATCCGCCAAGTAAATGATCCGTTCCGTGTGGCCGATGAGGGCAGAGCTATCGCTCGCAATGAATTGCTCACCTCGGCCAACTCCTAACACCAAAGGGCTCCCGCATCGTGCAGCAACCAAAAGTTCGGGGCGATCGCGAAACATGACGACTAAACCGTAGGTGCCGCGCAGAAACGGCAGAGCTGCTCGAACGGCTTCGACAAAAACAGCGTTCGGGCCTTCGTTTGTAGCTGCGCCAGGTTCCGATCCGGCAGGCGAATCGAGCAGTGTTTTGAGATTGTCGGCGACAAGATGCGAAATCACCTCGGTATCCGTTGCCGACTGAAACATGTAGCCTTTTTCAATGAGCGCTTCTTTAAGGACTTGATAGTTCTCGATCACTCCATTGTGAACTACAGCTACAAGCCCACGCCCGCCGATATGCGGGTGAGCGTTTTCGGTTGTGGCGGGACCGTGAGTGGCCCATCGAGTATGACCGATTCCGGTGGTGCCGATCGCGGGGTTGGTATCAAGCAATTCAGCCAATCGATCGATCTTGCCGACGGAACGGGTCAGTTGGAATACCCCACCGTTACTTGGCAAAGTTGCTATGCCAGCGCTATCGTAGCCACGGTACTCCAGACGGCGTAATCCACCCACCAAAAAAGGAGTTGCTTCTTTTTTGCCAACGTAGCCAACTATTCCGCACATGCTATTACCCTATTTTGGGAATGAAAGTCCATTCAACCGTCAAACTTTACCCTACGACTTGAGCAACGAAGGGGCAAGAGCTTGCGAAGCATGCATTTCCATCAGCGGATTTGCCTGAGTATTCCGGACTTCAGGAAAAACCGTCCTATTCAACTCGGTTTCAAGCACTTCTTCTTTCGAAACGCCTTTTCGCTTATAGTTGAACGGCAAGAAATCAACAGGTTAGGCGAGCGGCGATGGCCTTTTTACCTAGCACGACGCTCAAGCTAGTGAAATTACTATCTAATTCACTAGCTTGCGCGTCGTGCTAAGGTAGTTTGAGCGGCTGCTCGCCCCAGGGATCAGACGGGGATTATAATAATGGCAGTTTGGACAGAACAAGGCGAACGTCTCGTGAACGACGTAGCAAACCGATATGGGGCGACCCGCGAGGCAGTATCGATGATGCTTGAGTCTATTCTGCGAGGCAATGGTACGATGGCTCAGTTCAATATCTATGAACTTGGAGGCTGTGGCCAATGGATGCGAGGCGGGATGACCATGGTGGGAGATATGTTCAACTACCAGCTCAAGTCGAAAGTCGACGGGATTTGTGGAGAACTCTCCTCAGCGATCGTAGAGCAAAATTTGCAAGTTGTGCCACCTCCTCCGCCTCAAAAGCTGGGAATGCCATCCCAAAATAGTTGGGGACAATGGTGGCCGGCAGAGCTCGGTTCTCCCAATACGAGTGGCAGCCAAAATCAATATCGCTACGCCTACTTTGCAACGATGCATCGGCTAGCAATCTCCGACGGAATAAATGTGACTATCTACGACACGCTCGACCACAACATCGGCGGTGTTTCACAACAACAAGGTGGCGTGGCTGGCGTCGGATTCACGAGCCAATACGGAAACGTGGACTTACGGACATTGCCATTAGTAAGCGGAATCGCTGTCGGTACTCCGATCGAGTCGGCGATTCCTGTTTCGGAGCCAATTCCTGTTGCGCCGCTTGCTCCATTCAGCACACCCGTCTTCGCCGCCGTGCAGGAGAATGTTGCATCGAATCCACCGAATCAACCAGCACTGGGCCATGTCAGTAGTGAAGACCTGTTTTCGATGATCGAACGGCTTGCAAAACTGAGAGACGCAGGCGCACTCACAGAAAACGAGTTCGTGACCAAAAAGACCGAATTGCTTGCACGATTGTAAACGCGCAATTCTTTTCGCCGTTTAACAGGAATCATTGTCAATTCACTCCAGCGGACGGCACGACGGAACGTGCCTGCTACTTTTGTCGGCATTGTCCAATTAGACTCGTCAGAACTAAACTTTGGCACTTTATTCCTTCCATAAAACCATGAGCAAGAGCAAAGTAACGGCAACCGAGTATTCGACTTACCGAGGCTTACCTCCGCTTGCGGGACTGACGACCATGGCTCGGGCCGTTGAATGCCACTGGAGCGTTGAGCAAAGCACCGAACGCCTAAAGCGCTTTCACTATGTGCTAAAATGCATGTACGAAACGCTCACCGCAAGGATAACGGCAGAGCCAGTTTACGAATTGAAAACGGCGATGAGTCATCATGCTTACCTGTGCGCTGAGTACACAACCGCGATTCGTCGCCGGGTTAGCGAAATGCGAGTGCCGCCATTGGGGCTCGATGTGGTCCCGCACGAATCTCTTAAGTTATTGATGGACGAAATCTTAGCTGCACCGACAACCGAAGAATTGGTTTCGGGGGTTTATGAAATATTGGTACCGGCACTTTTAGAAGCGTCGCATCGATTGCAAAGCGATGCGCATCCTCTGGCCGACGCACCAACGGTTCGACTTGCTAAGCTCATGCACTTTGAATTCAGCGAAGTCGCGGAATTTGGCAAGAAAGCGGTCGCGTGTTTGATTTCGATGCAGCATCGAGACGCAATGCTACCTTGGACAGAATTGCTTAGGTTGTGTTTGGCTTCGGCTGGTGGCGTGGATGGTGCACTTTCCATTGAGGATACCGCTCCGCCACAACCGCAACACTCGGCGACTCCCTATCAGTATCGGAAAGAGCCCAAGCGAGATGAGCGCTTTCAAGACAGTTACAATGCTGGCGTGAATCCGGAAGCGTTCTTGTACGACGAGCGCTTTTCACCGCGCGATAAGACGCTGATGATGTACTACAAACGTCTCCGGGAAATCGATGTGCCCGAGATGATGGCTAGCATCCTATACGATCTTCGCGATGAAGAACCGTGGGAGTTTCACATGGAGATGAGTCGGCAGCTTTGGGATGAAGCCCGACATGCGATGATGGGCGAAGTTGGATTTGTTTCGCTGGGTATCGATTGGAGCAAGATCCCAATCAATTTCACTTGGTCTCGCAACCTCAATCTGCAACTGGATGCGAGGGAACGCCACGGCGTCTTGTTCTTTATTGAGCAAGGGTTAATGCCTCGGACGGGCAAGCGGTACGAGTGGGAAGTTGGGCGAGAAAGTGGCGATGGCCTCTCCGGGATGTTTCAAGATTTTGATTGGGCCGATGAAGTGTTGCATGCCCAGATAGGGCGGCGATGGTACGTTCCTCGCTATAAGTCACTCCAAGAAGCGTTAGCTTATGGCGATCGGTGCTGGACCAAAGTAATGAGTGGATGGCACGCGTATCGAGATCAAGGCCTCACGACGCATCGCAACTGGTGGCCTGACCTCTATCTCGAAGCCTGTGAGCGATGGAACGTCCCCCCCGATCCTTTGGCATTATCTTACAACACAACTTACGAAGACTCTCGAGCAGACTTGCAAAGACTAACTAGTTAGCTGCCAAAGCAAGCAACCGCGAAGACAGCAACTGAAAACCGAAAACTCAAAACCAAAAACTTACCAATGCGACATCTACGTTGTTTTTTGTGTATCGCTTTTTTTTCCTTGTGTACTCTTACTCTTGAGGCTCAAGAATCCAAAGAGATTAAGAAACTGGTTTTACCAGGAGAGTCTTTTTTGGTCGAAAACCGACCGGCGTTCATCATGTGGCCAGCTGATACGTTGCGGAAGTCACCGCAACCTTGGGTCTTCTACGCCCCAACGCTAGCCGGCTATCCCGATGAACATGAAAAGTGGATGCATCAGCAATTCCTCGCGGCAGGTGTAGCTGTGGCCGGAATCGATGTTGGTGAAGCGTACGGCAGTTCTGCATCTCGCAAACTGTTCGAATCGTTTTTTGAACAGATGACTCAATCGCGTGGACTGGCCAAGAAGCCCTGTTTGCTAGGTCGGAGCCGCGGTGGATTATGGGTAAGTGCTTGGGCTTGCGATCACCCAGATCGATTTGCCGGTCTCGCAGGTATCTATCCCGTCTTCGATTTTCGTACGTATCCAGGCTTGGAGAAGGCCGCCGTTGCCTACGAAATGTCGCCAGCCGAACTTGAATCAAAGCTGGCTCAGAACAATCCGATTGCGAAAGTCGCTGCGATAGCGAAAGCCAAGTTACCGGTCTATATCATTCATGGCGACGAAGACAAAGTGGTTCCACTCAAGGAGAATTCGCAGTCGCTTTTGGATGCGTACAAGTCAGCTGGCACGCAAGATCACATGACCTTAGAAGTAGCCAAGGGACAAGGGCACAATTTCTGGGAAGGATTTTTCCGTTGCCAAGGTTTGGTGGATTTTGTTATTGCTAGGGCAAAGGCTGGCGCAGGAGAATAACTTTGCGTATTCTCGTTTAACAGTCAGCCGCTGTGCCAAAAGTCTCTACAATTGCGAAGCCGTTAATGTAAGACGGCATGAGTTTCGAACTACCTTGACGCTTGTTGTGATTTTTGAAATGCTAGGACATCTAAGGTTATTCAAATTGTTCGTTGCACTCTGTTTTTTGCTGGCTTCGGCGTTTGTTGTACTTCCTAGCACGACGCGCAAGCTAGTGAATGTGCTCTGTTTTTCACTAGCTTGCGCGTCGTGCTACGGTTGCTTCCTAGCTGCCGATCACCTAAAGGCCCAAGAGCCCGTATTTTCGGGGCCTCAACCCAATGAGCCGATCGTTTCGTTTCAAGTGCGAGGCTTGACCGAGCCAAACATCGGCAAACAAGTAGACTATGTAGCCAAGGCCAAAGGCAAGCCGCTTCTGCTCATCTTCGTACACGATCTGAATCGCCAGTCTATTTCTTTGGTCCGCAATTTGACCAACTATTCCGCAAAGCGAGCGAGTGACGGCTTAGAAACGGGTGTTATCCTGTTGCAAGATGATGCGAATGAAGCGGAAAAAAACTTCCAGCGCATGAAGCATGCTTTCAACGCGGAAACAGCTACGGGCGTCTCTCTCGAGGGACGTGAAGGACCGGGAAGCTACGGCCTGAATCGACTGGTGACACTCACGATCCTACTAAGTAAAGAAGACAAAGTCGTGGTCAACTATACCTTGGTGCAGCCGAGTCTCCAGGTGGATCTTCCGAAGATAGTAAAGTCGATCACTGAGGTTATTGGTGGAGCCGTTCCGTCTCTTGAGGAATTGATCGGCAAGGATGCCATGCGGGCAATGCAATCGGACCGAAAAGAGAAGGCCCCCGACATGAGTGGCATTATGCGATCGCTCATCCAGAAGAGTGCGACCGAGGAAAAAGTGATTCAGGTTGCTGCACAAATTGAAAAACAGATGGAGGGGGACGAAGCGATTCGAAAGGAAATCTATCGTATTGCGACGGCTGTTACCGGCGGCGGAAAACTTCCTGACTACGGCATACCCAAGGCGCAAGAGTTTTTGACCAAATGGGCCAACGAGGGTCGTAAAAATGGTGCGGCGCTGCCTCGTTCTAACGAGGCAACGAAAGAATGATGTTCTACGCACTGCTCGTTGCGTCAGTGCTTGTTTCGGACCTCGCGCCGGTTGACTTTGATTCGCAGGTCTTACCCGTGTTGACGTATGCAGGTTGCAATGCGGGAGCGTGCCATGGCGCTGCCGCTGGACGGGGAGGTTTTCAACTTTCCCTTTTTGGCAGTAACCCCGATGCGGACTATTCGGCAATTGTCCATTTCGCGGAAGGACGGAGAGTCAATCTGTCCGAAGCATCCAAGAGCTTGGTTTTAACGAAGCCCCAAGGAATACTGGATCATGGCGGCGGAACGGTACTCGGGGATAGTTCATCGAGCGTTGCTGTTTTGCGACGTTGGCTCGAGGAGGGAGCAAAGCGAGGAAAAGAAAAACAACTCAAACAATTGCGAGTCGTTCCGGTTGAAGCCGTAGCGGAAAAGCTTGGCGAGTCGATACCACTAAAAGCGTACGCTCAATTTTCGGATGGAGAGGAAATCGATGTCACAGAATGGACGGTATTTCACTCAACCGATCCAGCGTCGATTGAGATCAAGGAAAGTCCGGTAAGAGCCGTTTGCTATCGTCCTGGCAAGCACTTGCTAACGGCTCGATTTTGGAACAGGATTGTTCCTCTATCGGTACTGCTCCCATACCAAACCGATCGCAAGCTCGCATTACAACCTGCAGGGTCGAGCGGTTTTGTCGATACTGAGATTGACATCCAACTCGATAAGCTTGGTTTGGTGGGAACTGCGGTAGCGGACGACAACGCGTTTTTTCGCCGACTGAGACTTGATTTGACTGGCCGATTGCCAACACCAGAAGAACTGCGTGAATTTCAAGTGAGTTCAGTCTCTGATCGTCGCGTAAAAAAAATAGACCAGTTGCTCGAGAGCAGGGAGTTTTCGGAATTTTGGTCTTTGCGACTCGCTCGCTTGTTTCGACTGCGTGGCTCTCAGGAAGAGCCACAAGCGGCAGCGGCGTATGGTCAATGGATACGGAGTTCGCTCGAAAGCCGACGACCGTATGACGAAATGATTCGCGAAATGCTAACGGCGACGGGCGATAGCCATGTTGTTGGTGCAAGCAACTTCACGCGTACGGCCAGGGATGCTCGAGCGCATGCCGAATTGGTTGGGAGTGTGTTTATGGGGACGCGTATTCAATGCGCAAACTGTCACAACCACCCGTTTGCAAGTTGGACCCAAGATGACTACCACGGTCTTGCAGCTATCTTTTCAAGATTTGAACGAGGTCGATTTGTGCAAGTCAAAAAAATGGGGGCTGTAACAAATTTGCGGACCGGTGAAGCGGCTTCGCCTCGCCTACCTGGTCAACACGATTTGGAGGATGCGGATTCGGCTCCGGGGCAGTTCGCAAACTGGCTTTTGGAAAAAGATAATCTGCACTTTGCGAAAGCGACCGTAAATTGGCTTTGGGATGCGATGATGGGGCGCGGGTTGGTTGCCGGCGTGGATGATTTCCGAGAGACCAATCCACCTTCTCATGCGCGTTTGCTCGAACTGCTAGCCGATGATTTTGTCGACCACGGATACGATTTGCGGCGAACGTTGGGTTGGATAGCCAAAAGCGCTGCTTATGCTCGTTCCCGAGGGCGTCAGACAGATGCGAAAGAGCTGGAAGCATGGTATGGGGCTACGGTTGCTAGGCCACTTATGCCAGAAGTTCTGTTGGATGCGATCGACGATGTCCTGTTTACTTCCGAAGTTCGACAGAGCGAGAAGGGAAAACGAGCCATTGAGATGCTTGATCCAGCAATACCGTTTCCTGAACTGGACGCGTTGGGACGTTGTTCTCGAAGTGAGAACTGTCAGTCTACGAGCCAACAGCAGGGGCTAGCGTCGAAGTTGCTTGCTATAAACGGAGCCCTTATGAATCGACGCATTGCAGACCGCACCGGTCGCTTGCAACGGGCTCTTGCCGACGGTAGGCCCCCAGAGGTAATCATTTTGGAGTTTTATGAGAGAGCGTTGTCGAATAGGCCATCGGATACACAATTGGCGTTATGGCTTGGTGAGTTGAAGGGGATGTCACGTGAAGCTCAGACGCGATGGCTCGAAGATTTCGTTTGGTCCGTCTTAAGTTCCGATGAGTTTGCGTCCAATCGCTAGAAAGGTCCAGAATGCAGAATCGATCAGGCATCGTCACGACGACGCATAGGCGAGACTTCCTGCGAATTGGGAGCCTCATGACATTGGGAATCAGTTCGCAATTGATGTCGGCCAAGCCGGCCATGTCGCGCACGGTCGTCCGAAATGGCAAAGCGAAGTCGTGCATTCTGCTTTGGTTGGATGGAGGGCCAAGTCACTTGGAGACGTTTGATCCCAAGCGAGATGTACCCGAAGAAGTTCGAGGGCCATTTCAGCCGATTGCGACGGTTGTCCCTGGAATCGAATTGTCGGAATTGCTACCGCTGACGGCTGGTGTCACCGATAAGCTTGCGATCGTGCGATCGGTTTCGTCGCCGTTGGGTGAGCATGGCATTGCCAATCAATACATGCTGACGGGCTATCAGCCTGGTTCGCCGGTCGTTCATCCCAGCTTTGGTGCGGTGTTCGCGCAACATCGCCGCTCAGATGCTCCTTTGCCAAACTACATCGTCGTTCCTGAATCGAGACCTAGCATGGGAGCCGGATTTTTGGGCTCGAGTTTTGGGCCTTTCTCCATTGCAAGCGATCCGGCGCGACCTGACTTTCAAGTAAAAGACCTCGATTATTTTCCTGGAGTTGATGGCGATCGATTGAAACGTCGTCGTCGTTTTTTGAGGGAGATCGAGGCTATGGAGAAGTCGCTCTCCGCTGGCAATGTTACATTGGACCCGTTGTTTGAAAAGGCGTTCCGTCTTATCGATACGCCCGAGGCGAAGCGAGCATTTCGACTTGAGGAAGAAAGCGAGGCGACTCGAAGTCGTTATGGAGGTCGCACTTTCGGCCAGAGCTGTTTGTTGGCTCGGCGTTTGATTGAGCGCGGGGTGGGGCTTGTGTCCGTTCTTCAGACGGGATGGGATACGCATCAAAATTTGATTTTGTCGTTGCGAGATGGATTCAGCGGCGCGAAAGTCGGCGTCGGCTTAGTGCCAACGTTCGATCAAGCCTTTTCGGCGTTGATTGGCGACTTGCATGAACGGCGCATGTTGGACGAAACGTTGGTGGTGGCCATGGGCGAATTTGGAAGGACCCCCAAACTCAATACGGGAGGCGGTCGAGATCACTGGCCGCGTGTATTTAGTGTCGTGTTTGCAGGAGGAGGGGTGCGAGGCGGACAGGTTATCGGAGCGAGTGATCGTATCGGTGAGAGTCCACTGGAACGTCCCATCACTCCGGCGGATCTCGCAAACACGATCTACAGTCTGTTGGGGATCGATCCGGATAGCGAGTTGATCACACCAGACGGTCGGCCGATTCGCATCAACCAGGGTGGTCATTTCATTTCGGAAATGGTTTAGAGATTGGCGTCGCATGATAGGTCAGAAAAGCCAGCGGGATCCACGACACCGCGTTTGCTTGAACAAATTCGTGAATGTGATTTGGCTGGCAGTTATGGTCGTGTTCACAGATAACGCCGATGCTCAGTCACCCATTACTGCGTTGGCGTTTTCTACGGATTACAAGCATGTGATTGCCGGTTCGCATCTTGGGCTTCTGATAGAGGATTGGCCTGGGCTTCATGGCGGTCGCACCAAGCCTCTCGAGATGGACAGTATTCACGACGTGTCTTTTTCTCCGGATGGTCGTCATTTGTTGATTGCCGGTGGAAGTCCCGGGGTGGCTGGAATTGTCCAGCTGAGACGATGGCCTAACTTAGAATTGGTTCGATCTTGGAGCGAGCATCAAGATGTGGTTTATGCAATCGCTTGGCGTGCAGACGGAAAGGAATGGGTTTCTTCGAGCTGGGATGGTTATTGCCGTGTTTGCAAAATCGATGCGTTGGTCGCGCACGTAACAATGTCGAATCATTCGGGGCCTGTATTCGCGGCCATGTACTTGCCGGGCGGGCAAATTGCCAGCGCTGGAGCTGACCGAACGATTGTTGTTTGGGACTCTTCTTCAGGGCTGCCATCCAAAATTCTTCGGCAGCATACGGCAACGGTTCATGCGTTGGCTTGCCAGGCAAGTGAGGTAGCAAAGGTTGGTGAACCATTATTGGCTTCCGCAGGTGAGGATCGGACCGTGCGTTTTTGGCAACCATCGATAGGTCGCATGGTTCGGTTTCAGCGGTTCAAGAGCACCCCGCGTTCGATTGCATGGACCATGGATGGCCGATGGTTAATGGTTGGTTGCGACGATGGGAGAGTGTTTCAGCTCGATCCGATTCAATTGACAACAGAGGAGCTATTGCTACAAAACGCGAGTGTGATCAATCTCTTGGTTGACATGGATGGTGAGATTTGTTTCAGTCACCGTTGGGCAGTCAAGAAAATAGAGAAGCGAAGATAGTCGCCAAGCTGGAAGCAAAACGGCCAGTCTGGATGAGGAAACGCCAAACGGGAGACTTCAAGCGTTCATCAATGCTAAATACCCTAGTTCTGCTCCGTTTGGTATGCAATTTGCTTCTCAATTAAGCATTGCATTGGGGTGAGAGTCTTGCAAAGAAGCGGTTCGCTCCAACAACATAAATGTGTTGTTGGAGCGCGAGGGTACGTTATCTTCGCATCTTAGTACAGCAGTTAACCTTAGGAAAAATGATCATGATCCGTTCAGCGATTGGCCGTAAACTATCTCTTGTTATTTCCTCACTTGCTTTGTTTGCCGTGGCGGTTGGTGCGAGCGAGACGACACCGGCGGCAGACAGTCCAAATGCGTCGACTATGCTCAAGTGCGCAACGGTATGTTCCGAGTGTCAGGTTCAATGCGACTCGTGCTTCAGTCATTGCGCAAAGCTCGTTACGGAAGGAAAAAAAGAGCATGCCAAATGCATGAGCATGTGTGTAGACTGCGCTGAATGCTGCAAGATGTGTGCTTCACTTTGTGCTCGACAAAGTGCACTGAGTGCCTACGCATGCGAATGCTGTGTCAAATGCTGCAATGATTGTGTCTCAGCTTGCGAAAAGTTTCCCGATGATAAGACCATGTTGGCATGTGCAAAATCTTGCCGAAACTGTGTCAAGGAATGCGAATCGATGGCCAAGATGACGAAATAGTTTTTGAACTTAACTCGCAATTCCGTTGTCGTAAACAACTGAAAGCGCTTCAGAGAACCGAGAACCAATTGGGGGCGGTTGTTCTACTCCACTGGCTCTTCATTGCGTTCATTCTATTTTCTTCGCTTAGATCCATTGAGGAGAGAGTGACGGGTCTTAGACGAGTGCTTCACGCAGAGCAGTGACGAGTTCCCGCACGCGAGCAATAGCATCGTATTCTTCTATTTTTCCTTCTACAGGAAGCGTTTCAACAGGCACATAGCCCCGATAGCTGGACTGCCGGATAATTTGTACCAGTCTGGCCATATCAATCTTGGGACCTTGTCTATTGCTTAGCAGTTCTTTCACCTGCCAGTTGACTGCTCTCGGAATAACTCGAGCGATATCAGCGTATGGGTCCGGTGTCAAGAAGAAACCCGTATCGACAATGGTTCCCAGCCAATCGGACTTCACCATCCCGAGCAGTTTTAAAACTTCATCGGCGCTTTTGAGCATGTCACCGTGATTCTGCACTCCGACCAGAACTCCACACTTTTCTCCATGTTCAGCACACTGTGCAAGAGCGTCAGCCATCCAGCCCGCGGTGTCTTCCCAAGTTTGATCTTTAGGTTGCGGTCCCGCGAAGACCCTCAGCACCGGTGCTCCCATCTCCGCGGCTGCCTCAATCCATTTCTTTGCAAGATCAACGTCAGCTTGTCGTTTGACCTTATCTGCCGCAGCAAAATCGTTGCGGATGCCAGTGCCACTGAATTCCAGACCAAGCTGAAATGCACGGCGTTTGAAGTCATTGATGAACTTCCTATCAGGCACGTTTGGATATCCCGGAAAGAAGTAGCCGGTTGGATCCACCGCATCGACTTCGAGCCGAGCGCATTCCTCTAGCATATCGAACAAGCTCATCCCACCGTTTTCGCCCTTCAGATGGCGATTCAATTGGATGTAGTAAGACCATGCGTTCACGCTCAACTTGATTTTGACGCTTTGACGGCCGGTGGTAGGCGGTTTTTCCTGCGCTGCCTTGAGCGACTGTGTGCTTCCGAGAGCTAACCCAAGGGGCAATAGTGCTGCCCCTTTTAACAAATCACGTCGGTAGTTGGAGAGGTTCATCGTCAATGTATCCAAAATTGAAAGTCTTGATTGACCGCAATATGTAGTCGTCGAGATTCAACTCACTTGCCTGGATACTTTGATCCATCCCACGAACATAGCGGTAAACGTAGTATAGCTAAGGCGAGCGTCGGAAAGAAAAACACCGTAGCTGGATTCGTGGTACATTTTGTCCTGCCGCTCGCCCAATACGTTTGCCTCGTATTAAGGAATGTTTATTTCCACGAGTTTTGGCAAGGACGGTTTTGCGTCGCGCTTTCGATTCGCCTGTATTGCGAGCTGTTCCATCGATTCGTCCACCAGCTCGTATCGCACATCGCGTTGACGTGCCGTGAAGCCATATTCTTCGATTGCGCCTCGCATTTGGTCCAGTGTCAGAAAGTGAACCGTCCCCGCTTCCGCAACGACGTTTTCTTCAAGCATGAGGGACCCCATATCGTTGGCGCCATACGACAATGCAAGCTGGCCGATCTTGAGCCCTTGCGTGACCCAACTGCTCTGAATGTTTCGAATGTTGTCCAAGTACAGCCGGGAAACCGCTTGAGTTTTCAGATACTCAAACGCACCAGCGGGCGGGATCGCCGACAAATCGGTATTGTCGGGTTGGAAGCTCCAGCAAATAAAGGCAGTGAATCCGTTTGTCTCGTCTTGCAGTTGCCGAACTCGTTCCAGATGTTCGATACGTTCCGCCAATGTTTCTACGTGACCAAACATCATCGTGACGGTACTGACTCCACCTAGTTCGTGCCATACTCGCATAACGTTGAGCCAGTCATCGGACATCACCTTACCTCGAGTGATTTCGCTTCGAACGCGATCCACTAGAATCTCCGCGCCGCCACCCGGAATGCTGCCGAGACCCGCTGCCTTCAAACGCTCCAGCACTGTTCGAATTGGTAGTTTGTTCACCTTGGTGAAGTGATGCAACTCTGGCGGACTGAAACCGTGTATGTTGACGGATGGGAAGTCTCGTTTGATGTCGCCTAAAAGCTCTTCGTACCACTCCAAGGTGAATGTGGGATGTAGCCCACCTTGCATCAATATTTGATTGCCACCCAATTCGACGGTTTCGCGAATTTTTTCGAGGAGCTCCGCTCGGGGAAGTACATAGCCCTCACCACTTTTTGGCGATCGGTAAAATGCGCAGAAATCGCAAACCGCAGTGCAGATGTTGGTATAGTTGATATTCCGATCGATATTGTAGGTTCGATAGGACTCGGGATGCAAACGGTTTGTCATTTCATTTGCAGCCGCTCCGATCGCAGCGAGCTCCCGACTTTCGAGTAATGTCAGGGCATCTTGCTGAGTCAGGCGTTCTCCCGCGAGCGTGTTGGCTAAGATGGAAGAAACGGTTGAGTTCGATGATACCATGATGAATTCCTTTGATACGAGCAATCGACACTTACATTGCTCAAGTAACTATTTCGAAATGAGTCCAAGCAACTCACATCTTCGACGGAACTCTTGTAGTCCGCGTCTCTCATCTTCGTGCAAAAAAAACCTGATGAAGTTGGTGAGGTAGTCTTCGCACTGTGAGGCTGTCAATTGATACTTGTTGGCGGCTGACTGTGCGATTTCGCGAACATGTAACAGACCATCGTCGCGGGCCTTTTCAAAGGCCTTCGCCCACTGAGCGTTTTCAAAGGAATTGTTTCTCGCAACCCACATTGCAAATACAAAGGGTAGTCCCGTTTCTTCAAACCAAGTTTGACCCAAATCCCAGTCGCTCTGAAAGGTAGGCCGAAACGATTCGGGGTGCATCGCTCGATCACCAATCACGAGCACGGCGTCGGCTGGCGACTCGACAGGGTTATCCTCCATTTTCAGAGGGACAGTCTTCGGAATAAACCCAAACTTGTGATGAAACAAAACCTTGCTCAATGCCGCGCTGGTCCGAGACCCTTCGTCTAGGGCGAGCGACCGAACTTCAGCAGGATCGCAGCGGAACAAAATACGAACGGACCAAACGGGGCCTCGACAAGCGATCACCGCATCGGAAACGATCTCGAACTCGGGATGCTGAAAATATTCAACGACTGGAATCAAGCCAATGTCGATCGATCCCGATGCTAAATCCGTCGCCAGCTTGCTTGGCAGGTCAAGAGTCAACGCGTCATCTGATTCCAGTGCTTGGTTGAGCCCAAAGATGAGCGGCTTGGTATTCAAGTACGAGACGGCGCCGATGCGGGTCGGCTGTCTTAACTGTTGGGAGGGTAGCAAATGTGTTCGGTAAGAGTGGAACTCTAAAGATGTTTGTTTTGTTTGTTGCGTCATTCAATTGCTCCTAACGATACGGACTAACCGCAGTTTGGACCGATCGTTAACTTGGTACAACAAGACTTAACTCAAGACTTCCATAAACAGCCGGCCCAGGACCAGCCAACTCCAAATCCTACCAGGACATTTTGGTTTCCTGGCGTGAGTTTTCCTTCATTCCGTAGATCGTGGATCAGGATTGGCAAAGTGCTCGAAACGGTGTTTCCTCGGTCGGTCAGGCGAATCGGCAATCTTTCGTCGTCCACGCTGAGAGCCGTTTGAAGGTGCTCGAGCATTTTGCGAGTCGCTTGGTGCATGAGGAAATAGTTGACGTCAGACAATTGCAAGTTAGCTTTTCCGACCATGTCGCGAACCAATTGTGGGATCGCGCCGATAGTGAAGCTCATGAGGCTTGGGCCATCCATATAAAGCCGGCTGGACCAGCGTTTTCGATGTCGTGGTGAGATCGCTTCGTCTTTGCAGCGCGCTCCGCCATCGTTGACGATGAGTGTATCGGCCCCGCTTCCGTCGGTTCCAAACTCAAATCGCGACAGAGTAGGCACGTCGCAAGCGTCAATCAGAGTTGCTGCTGCGCCATCGCTAAAAATCGTTCGCAAAGAACGATCATCTTGACTGATGTATTTCGAATAAGTCTCCGCGGTTACCAATAGGATACGTTTGCATTGACCGCTGGCCATTAGACCTTGCGCGAGCGAAAGCCCATAGACAAAGCCAGAGCATCCCAGATTGAAATCGAGGGCACCGCAGTGGGTACTCAGCCCCAATCGGTCTTGAAGCAAACACGCGGTCGTGGGGAGAGGGTAGTCCGGTGTTTGAGTGCAGAGCATCAGGAAGTCGATGCTTTTCGGATCGATGTTTTGTTCTGCAAAGAGTTTTTGACACGCTTTCAAGGCTAAATCAGAAGCGGTCTCGTTTGACGCCGCGATATGCCTAAGCGAAATACCTGTCTTTTCCGCAATAAGGGCGACGTCCCAGTCTGGATTTTCGGCCTGAAGTTGGTCGTTGGTCTCCACTCTTTCAGGAAAATGAACGGCGATGGGACCAATTTGAGAATGGGGCACGTTTGCCGACTTCGACGAAGGAGGAAAGAAAGGTTGTCAGCTATGATGATAACCTTTTGGATTCATCTGCGAAAGATCGCTGTTGCGGGACCAAACGCTTGCTAAAAAACGAAACTCGCAGATTGCCATGCGTAACCGGCGTCGCCTTGGTGCGCCTGATAGCGTCAACCCAATGGCTGGGTAATTGACATAGAATAACCAACTCAAAATTTTTGAGAAAAAGGAAGTGTGGAGTATTGGCCCGATACCAGGTGCAGGCAGTATAAAAACAGTCGAAATTTTCCCGTGCGTTAGAATCCAGGGTAAAATCGAGGGTCGTGTGGTTTCGAGTTTCCAGTCAAAGACGAGAATCTGAGAGACGCGAAAATCGACCTCGAAACCGAAACATCCCACTCAGAAACAAAGCCAGAGTCGCAAAAGTAGCTCCGCCTGTACATGAAGCAAGTTATCGCAATCATTCGGCCGTATCTCGCAGAACGACTGCTCGAAAATCTGAAACTTGCTCCGCTAGAGGCACTGCAGGTAACGGAAGTAAAAGGGTTTGGCCGACAAAAAAGCTATCTCGACCAATACTTATCGACGGAGTATTCGTTGGCATTTCTGCCGAAAGTTGAAATCACATTGTACGTCGCGGACTTGAGGGTCGAAGAAGTAATCAAGACCATCGTTGATACCGCAAGAAGCGGCCGGATGGGGGATGGCAAAATCATCGTGATGGATGTTTCAGAAGGAGTTTGATCCTTTGAATCGAGCTCAAACGACTTTTCCGATCGAATTCACTGCTTTACACTGTCTACCGCAACGTGGCGTGGGAACGAGAGAATGAAAAACAGAGGCAGTGGTCGATGCGATTTAGGCAGTTAGACAAAATTACCGAACTGGTTCCAGGCGAACGAATTGTTGCCGTCAGACACGTCCGAGAGGGCGAAGACTATCTTCGAGACCATTTCCCGCTTTTTCCAGTTATGCCCGGAGTTCTCATGCTCGAAGCCCTCTTCCAAGCTTCTTGCTGGCTGGTTCGGGTAAGCGAGAATTTCGAAAGTTCGTTGCTCGTTTTGAAAGAGGCCAGAAACGTCAAGTTTGCAGACTTCATGGAACCAGGGCAGACTTTGCAAATTACAGCCGAAATCCTCAAGTCTGAGCCAAATAGCGTTACGATCAAGGCGACCGGAACCAAAGGGGAGGTGGTCGCTGTTTCCGCTCGATTGATCATCGGCAAATCGAACCTGGAGACAAGCGATATTGAGCTCTCACCGCTGGATGAATTCATGCGAGAAAGCATGCGATTGCAACTGAATCAGCTGACCGATTAGCTGTTCTAGTAGCATGTCTTTCGCAGGTAGAGAGTCGAGCGTCCTACCCATGTACATCTTGTGAAATCTTTGGTTTCTCAGGGCTTCGAAAAAAGCTAAGGTTGAGCAGGCTAGGAACTTAATATGGCGGTTTTCGCCCAGAATCCCCCTAAAATTCGGGCCTTGACACAAAAAACAGACTTTGGCTTAACAAATTCGCGTCTTGGCAGTTGGAATTTGTCGATCTGGAGTGTAACGTAAGTAAGGATTCGATAACGAATTTGAACACTTCCGCAACTTCGGGCCTTCTATCATCACTTCCGAGATACCTAGCCCAGGCGAACGATTACGTTGGATTTTTTGATTTTTTTAGGATTTGAGGGTGCAAGCATGAAACGGAAACTCGCGGGTTTTTTGGCAATCGCATTTGCTTTTTCGGTAGCCACTCCAATCCTTCGCGCCGACGACAACCCTGAAAAGGCCAAGCCGACCGTAACGGAATCCAAAAAGACGGCCAAGAAGTCGAGTAATAAAAAGGCTGAAGCCAAGACCGTTGAAATGTTTCAGGCCATGGAAGAAGGAATTCTCACGGTCGATTTCATTGGAAAAGACGCCAAAGAAGCCAACTTGATTTTCAAGAACAAAGGTAACGATCCAATCAACGTAGTCCTGCCGCAAACATTCGGTGCTGTTCCTGTTCTCGCCCAAGGAATGATGGGCGGTATGATGGGTGGCGGTGGAATGGGTGGCATGGGCGGCGGTGGTATGGGTGGCATGGGCGGCGGTGGTATGGGTGGTATGGGCGGCGGCCAGGGAATGGGCGGCGGTATGGGCGGAATGGGCGGCGGCGGTATGGGTGGCATGGGCGGCGGTGGAATGGGCGGTATGGGCGGAGGAGGGATGATGGGCGGCATGATGCGAATCGAAGCCGACACACCTCGCAAAATGACCGTTGCAACGCTCTGCCTTAATCATGGAAAAGCAGACCCCAATCCACGCATGAAATACAAAGTGGTTCGCTTGGCCGAAGTCAACGATTCGCCTGTCATCGAAGAGTTTTGCAAAGCCCTCGCGGCTGGCAAAGTAGCTCAGAACACGGCGCAAGCGGCTGCATGGCACGTCGCCAACGGCTTGACTTGGGAAGAGCTCGTCCGCAAGCCACGTGTTATCTCCGAATACACCGGCGTCGAAATGTTCTTCTCCAAATTCGAAATTCAAGCTGCAATGCGATTCACTTCCCTCGCTACCGAAGAAGCTGAGCGAGTTGCAAGCTACAAGAAGTACAACGTAAGCACCTCAAGCGATTCGCAAGAAGAATCAATCGGCGACAAGCTAGCCAAGTAACAATTGGTTACCCGGTGCGTAAGCGAGTGCCGAACCCAAACATCAAAAGAAGCCTCGGTAATGCCGAGGCTTTTTTCGTTTTGGTCGGCTGGGCTACGCGAAATCGATCGCTAAGTGTAAATTCATAGCCTCGTCGCTACCGTGCAACTTGAAAGGGTCTATCGGGCCAACAGCGAACCACCTTTCCACTATGCATTCCCATTTGCTAAGCATCGAACCATGAAAACGGACGAGTTACGCGAAAAATATCTGACGTTCTTCCAATCCAAAGGACATCATCGCCAAGCGAGCGACGTTCTAGTGCCAACATGGGACCCGTCGGTTCTTTTCACGCCTGCGGGAATGAACCAATTCAAAGATCACTTTCTCGGCAAAGTCAAACTCGACTTCACCCGCGCAACAACTTGTCAAAAATGTCTTCGTACCGGTGACATCGACAACGTGGGCCGGACGGCATACCACCATACGTTCTTTGAAATGCTCGGCAATTTTAGCTTTGGTGACTACTTCAAAAATGAAGCGGTCGCTTGGGCTTGGGAGTTTCTAACCGACAAGAAATGGCTCGGAATCGATCCCGCGCGATTGACCGTTACCGTTTACAAAGACGATGACGAAGCGTTCAAGATTTGGAACGAAAAGATCGGTCTCCCAACAGCCCGCATCAGCCGTCTCGAGGAAGATGAAAATTTTTGGCCAGCGTCCGCACCGAGCCAAGGGCCTGACGGTGTTTGCGGCCCTTGCAGCGAAATCTATTACACACTGGACTCGGGCAAGACAGTCGAAATCTGGAATCTCGTTTTCACGCAATTCAATCGCGTGGGCAACCCACCCGACAACTTGCGTCCGCTACCGAGCAAGAACATTGATACGGGCATGGGAATGGAACGCACCGCCAGCGTTCTTCAAAACGTGCCGACCAACTTTCACATCGATATCCTGATGCCGATCGTTCAAGCGGCTTCGGAGGTCTGCGGTGTTCCCTACGAATACGAAAGCGATAACGGTCGCCGGCTTCGACGGATCACCGACCACGTTCGAGCATGTACCTTCGCGATCCATGAAAACGTATACCCAGGGCCTAAGAAAGCGCGTTACGTAATCAAGCGACTCCTGCGAAGAGCCGTACTCGACGGACATCAAATGGGCTTGCGAGAGCCGTTCCTGAATCAACTGGTCCCGGTTGTTGCGGAGATGATGAAATCGGTTTACCCCGAGCTCTCGCAGACCACCGAACGTGTCGCGCAAGTCATGCGCCGCGAAGAGTCGGATTTCTTCGCAACGATCGATTCCGGGCTCGAAAGAATTGGGCGAGTGTTTAATGACATGAGCTCGTCAGGTAAAGTCATGGTCGATGGTCAAGAGGCTGCCAGTCTTTACCAAACCTACGGCGTGCCGCCAGAAATGTTCCAGCAGATTGCCGCCGAAAAGAACTACACGTTCGATTGGGATGGTTATCGTGCCGCCATGGGCAAGCATGGAGAAATCAGCGGCGGTGGTGGTATGGAACTGTTCGAAACAGGTCCCATCGAATCGCTCAAGGAAGCCCTCCAGCATTGCGAGTTTTTGGGCTATGAAAAGGCCAAAGTAGATGCATTGGTTAAAGGCATTATCGTCGGCAAACCAAAGTCCGATCATCTTGTCAACGCGATCAAGTCTACGCAAGAAACCGAGATGACACGCATCGTTTTGGATCGTTCGCCTTTTTATGGCGAAAGCGGTGGTCAGCTTGGCGACTCAGGACAATTGGTCGGCACCCTTGGGACCTTCAACGTCACCGACACCCAGCGCAGCGGTGATCTGATCATTCACTACGGATCGATGGTCTCGGGTGAACTCAAAGAAGGAGACATGGTTTCCGCACAAGTTGACGAACTGCATCGCGATGCTATTCGTCGTGCTCACTCTGCAACCCACATTCTGCACCACTCTCTTCAAAAGACGGTTGGCAGCCACGCTCAACAGCAAGGTAGCAAGGTCGATGCAGATTGGTTGCGATTCGACTTCAGCAATCAAGAGCCGCTCACCGAAGAGCAACTCAAAACGGTCGAATCACTCTCTAACGAACGCATCAAAGACGCTGATCCAATCGATTGGAAACTCGTCTCGCTTGCAACAGCACGTGAAGCCGGCGCGATGATGCTGTTCGGTGAAAAGTACCCTGACCCAGTTCGCATGGTCAGCATAGGCGAATTCTCGAAAGAGCTCTGCGGTGGCACGCACGCCAACCGAACCGATGAAATCGAAATGGTGGAAATTCTCGCTGAGGAGAGTGTTGCATCTGGCATTCGTCGCATCACGGCCCTGACGGGCAAGAAGGCGGTTGAGCATCGCAAGAAAGTCGAACAACTCGCGACTCAAGCCGCGTCGCTTCTCGGCTGTTCCATTGCGAACCTCGGTGAAAAGACGATGGAACTGGTCACGGGAGTCCGCAAACTCAAGAAGCTAACGAGTGGATCAGGCAACGAAGCCATTCCAGATTTGATCGCCAAAGGCAACGTGACGTCCTCGAGCGAAAAGTACCCGGTCACTCGCGCCGCTTTCAAACAAGCCACGCGAGCTGTCAACGCAGCGGCCGAAGAAGTTCCAAACCGAATCGAAGCGATGTTGCTTGAGCAAACGCAATTGCATCAACAGTTGCAACAGCTTTCGGCAGGTGGTGGCACTTCGGTTGAAGATCTTCTCAACCAGGCAGAGACCGTTTCCGGCACTCGTCTGATCGTCTTGGAAACGCCGAATGCTAACATCGGCATGATGCGCAAGTGGATCGATCAAGTGCGTAAACAGTCCACCGAACCGATCGCGATTTTGTTGGCGAACTGTGCGGACGATAAAGTCACGTTGATCGCGGGAATCAGTCCATCGTTGGTTGAGCGTGGTTTTAGTGCAGGCAAGTGGATCACGCCGGTTGCGGAAACCGTTGGCGGTGGCGGTGGCGGCAAGCCCGATCTCGCACAAGCGGGTGGCAAGCTACCAGCGAAACTGCCGGAAGCCTTGCAACTGGCAAAAGATACTTGGCATAGTATGCTGGCTTAGTACGCAAAAGTGAATCACTCTTGCCGAGAGTGACTGAACTATGTTTTCCGGGAGGGTGAGGCTCCTGCCGAGCCAGTGCGCAATGGCTCGGCAGGAGCCTCGCCCTACCGAAATAAAAGGAACTCTCACGAATATTTAACTCGCCACAACCATTCAGGCACAAAAACAATCCCTTCCACTGCTTTTCTAGCGAGCTTCTCCATGTCGAATCCCTCCAACGGCCAAATCGCAAACGTTCTCAACGAAACTCGTTTATTCCCGCCGAGCGAGACGTTCGCCAAACAAGCCGTGATTGGTTCTTTGCGCTCCTACGAAGAACTCTACAAGGAATCCATCGAAGACATCGAAGGCTTTTGGGCAAAACAGGCAAGGGAGCATCTGCATTGGTTCGAGCCGTTTCACACGACCCTCGAATGGAAGAACCCGCTCGCCAAATGGTTTATCGGTGGCAAGACGAACGTCTCCTACAACTGCCTCGACGCCCATGTGCTCGCGGGAAACGGTGATCGAATCGCATTTCACTGGGAAGGTGAACCGGGCGATCGACGCACAATCACTTATGCCGAGATGCTCAATGACGTTTGTCGTTTTGCCAATGCTCTGAAACAACTCGGCATTGAGAAAGGGGACCGTGTTAGTATCTATATGCCGATGGTCCCTGAGCTTGCGGTTGCCATGTTGGCTTGTGCTCGTATTGGTGCGATCCACTCCGTGATCTTCGGTGGGTTTAGCGCCGAAGCGATTTCAGACCGCAACAACGACGCGCAAGCCAAGTTGCTCATCACTGCCGATGGTGGCTGGCGACGCGGTAAAGCCTTATCGCTCAAAGATACTGCAGACGAAGCGCTGGCAAAGAGCCCTACCGTCGAGAAGTGCATTGTCCTCAAACGGATTGATAATGCACCCAACATGACACCCGGTCGCGATGTTTGGTGGCACGATCTCGTTGCGAATGCGTCCGAGGATTGCCCCGCCACCTCGATGGACAGCGAGGACTCGTTGTTTATCTTGTACACGAGCGGATCTACAGGTAAACCGAAAGGCATCCGCCACACGACTGCGGGCTATAATTTGTACGCAAAACGAACCTTCGAATGGGTGTTTGATCACCGCGAAGGGGATGTTTTTTGGTGCACAGCAGACTGCGGATGGATTACAGGTCACAGCTACATTGTCTACGGTCCCATGTCGGCTGGTGCCACTCAAGTCATGTATGAGGGAGCACCGAACTGGCCGCAAGAAGATCGGTTTTGGGAGATCATCGAACGCTACCGAGTAACCATTCTATACACAGCACCGACCGCCATTCGAACGTTTATCAAGTGGGGCGATCACCATGTCGACAAACATGACCTCAGTTCGCTGCGGTTGCTTGGAAGCGTGGGCGAAGGGATCAATCCGGAAGCGTGGATGTGGTACTACGAAAAAATCGGCGGGGGCCGATGTCCTATCGTCGACACATGGTGGCAAACAGAAACAGGCGGCATCATGATGTCTCCGCTGCCCGGCGCAATCGCTTGCAAACCAGGTTCGTGCACTCGGCCGTTGCCCGGTATTGTCCCACGTGTACTGGGGCATTCGCTGGCCGACGTCGAAGCCAATCACGGTGGCATGCTTTGCATCGAAAAACCTTGGCCGGGGATGCTGCGAGGTATCTGGGGAGACGATGAACGTTATCAGCAACAATACTGGTCGTTGGTTCCCGGCATGTACTTGACGGGCGACAATGCCCGTCGGGACGACGATGGCTATTACTGGATCATGGGACGCATCGACGACGTCATCAATGTATCGGGGCACCGACTGAGCACGATCGAGGTGGAAAGCGCACTGGTAAGCCATCCGGCGGTTGCCGAAGCTGCCGCGGTCGGACGTCCAGACGACATCAAAGGACAAGCGATCACGGTGTTTGTCACGCTCAAGAATCACGAGCCGACGGACGCGATGCGCGAGATGTTGAAGAAGCATGTGCGAAAAGAGATCGGCGCACTGGCGGTTCCAGACGATGTTCGCTTTACCTCATCGCTTCCGAAAACGCGCAGCGGCAAGATCATGCGCCGCTTATTGAGAGACATCGCGGCAGGCAAAGAGGGGACTGGCGACACGTCAACCCTCGAGGACTATACCGTCCTCGTCCGGCTGCGCAACGACGATGAGTCGTAAGCCAGCAGAGGACACGTTTCGTAGCACGACGCGCAAGCTAGTGACTGAGAGTAATTCCTATGATCGAACCAAAGCATGGGTCACTCGCCAATACAGTGTCCCTTCGGCGATTGAATCGCGTAAGCGATGGCATTTGAAAGCCTAGGGTGAAGTTCGCACCGCGAACGAAACCCCAGGTATTGCTTTTCGCTACCGCAGTTGACTTCGTGTCTGGAAGCCCTGCCGTTACATTGCCAGCATTGTCTTGAGCCAAGTCACTTCTTTTGCAATGCCCTCATTGAGACTACCTGAGTGCATGGCTTCTGGTAAGACACCCCATGCATAGGTTTCAACCTCAAAGTGACCAGTAAATGCTGGCCGCTCCGTCGCAGGGGCGCTGAGCATTTTTAAGAGTTTGCCGATCTCGTTCTGCGTCGTTTGGATCAATCCAAAATGATCGAGAAAAATCGGGACGTGGAAATGGATTCGCCATTGCCCTGACAACTGGGAAGCGGACTTCACGGTCGATAAGGCGAGCGGTAGATCTTCGATCAATTCACTGTTGCTGCATTGGCTGTTGATACGATTGGTCTGATGGAGATAACGGTCCTCAGCGAAACCTCGCAGTTGATTGAACGCGACTTCGCGGTCAATGCTGGCCATGTTGTCCCAATCGACTTGGATGGCTGACGAAACTTGGACTTTGCCGATACTGATTTCGTCGTTGCGAAGAAGACTCAGTTCTGATTGTTGGTCCTCGAACATGACCGCCGCATGACAAACGTCGTGGCATAAGGTGAGATACTCGCCCACGATGTCCGCCGTTCCCTCGGGCAGGATACTCGATCGCAGGTACTCGTTAAAGAAAACACGGAACGATTCGCTATCGGTAAGGTAACAGCCAGGTTCAGGCTCAATAGCCAAAACGATTTTTCTGCCGGTATGCTCAAAGAGCCTGTTCAGCGTCATCGCAACCTCCACAAGCTGCCAGGCGGCCTGCTTAAGCTGCTCGCGCGTTGGTGCAGGTTGGCACCAAGCGATTGGCAAAGTCGAGATCGAGCCGATTTGTCCTGGTGGAAGCAATTGATCAAGCAGATGAACCAGATTTAAGGTGTAGTCCAGGCGCTCGCGATGCCACCACGTTGGCTGATAGACTCGATGTTTGACGACTTGACTGTGGAAATCTCCCTGTGGGAACCCGTTTAGCGTGAATGGGACCAGTTGGTGTTCAGCCAATTTGCTTTGAAGTTTGCTGAGCTGTTCCGGCTGAAGAGCCTGGGCGGCTGAGATTTCGGAAAACCAAAGCCCGACACACAAGGGTTCGTTGGGGGAAACCAGTTTGCGGATCGGAAGACAGTGATTTTGCAGGTTTTCAAGCACTCCCGGTAAATCTCGGCCAGCATGGACGTTGGTGCAGTAGCCGATTTGATACTGGTTTTCTGAGGTGGGCTTGGTTGGTAGGCTCATTGTCGATTGCTTTGCGGAAGACCAATTGCGGCTTGGCTGGGGGATCAGGACAACTAGAATGGTTGTTTTGCTAGTTTCCTCTGAACGAATTTCGACACGCTTTATGCTTCGCTATTGGACCGCTGGAGAATCACACGGGAAAGCCCTCCTGGCACTCATTGATGGGTTTCCGGCCGGTTTGACGATCGATTCGGACATGATCAATCACGAGCTACGACTTCGCCAGGGAGGTTACGGTCGCGGAGGGCGTCAAAAACTAGAGCAGGACACCGTCGATATTTTGACGGGCGTTTGGCAGTCGACCAGCCTCGGTTCTCCGATTGCCCTCCAAGTGGTCAACAACGATTACAAACTGGAGCGGCTCAAGGAACTAGAGCGACCTCGGCCAGGCCACGCAGATTTAACTGGCTCCATCAAATACCTCGGTTCGATTCGTGGCGTTCTAGAACGATCTAGTGCGAGAGAGACCGCGGTCCGAGTTGCAGCGGGAGCTCTGGCTCGGCAACTGCTTTCCCAGTTCGGCATCGAAACGATCGGTTACGTGGTGGAGCTCGGTGCCATGCCGATCGGTCGAGGCGACTCGCTAACCCAAGATCTAAAGGAAGTTCGCAAAACCCGCGAAACCAGCAGTATCTATTCGGTTGTTCCTTCCCGGGATCTCGAAGCAGAGCAATACATCGATCGCATGGCGGACGAGGGAGATACGCTCGGTGGCATCGTCGAGGTTCGAGTCGATGGTCTTCCCTTTGGTTTAGGAACGCATGCCCAATGGGACAGAAAACTGGATGGCAAACTTGCACAGGCCGTGATGGCAGTCCAAGCCATCAAGGGGGTCGAGATTGGAATGGGGTTCGAGGCGGCTCGCACTCAAGGCTCGAAGGTTCACGATCCGATCCACTACGATGCCGCTCAAAGCCACTTACCAAATCTTGGCTTCACCAGACCGAGCAACAACGCAGGTGGACTTGAGGGGGGAATGACGAACGGTCAGCCCTTGATCTTGCGGGCGGCAAAGAAGCCAATTAGCACGCTTCGGAAACCACTTGACTCCATTCGTATTGCGGACAAGCAACCGCATCGAGCCAGTTACGAGCGCAGTGATGTCTGCGCCATTTCGGCGGCAGCGATCATCGTAGAGCACGTCGTTGCCTTCGAGATAGCAGCTGCATTGGTTGAGAAGTTTGGCGGAGACAGTATTGTGGAAATGAAAGCGCGCTACGAGCTTTTTCTAGAGTTGGCCAGAAAGCATCCCACCGCGTAGTGAGGGCTGTAACGTAAAGGCGATTCCAGCCCTATAGCCAGAGTCGATTAACTCCCACAAAAACAGGGGCATAAGTGTATGCCTACGGCTGACGGTCTAGAGGCAGTCGTATTGTTTTCCGATGAGTTCCGTCAGCGAGAGAACGCCTGCTACAACTTGATAATCCTCTAGATGTTCTTTGAACAACAGTCCAACCGTGTAGAGGTCAGGTGCGAAGCGACTGGAGTTGCGAACTTCCGCTAAAAAATGAAAACACTCCAATACATCTCTTTCTCGCTTCAAAACAAATGACAAAATCAAGTCCCCTTCGTGCGGCTCCTTTAGGAAAAAGACTCTGACGCCGCTGTCGCTCATGTCTCGCGTGATGCCGATGTGCGAATCCAAATTGGTCGTCTCGTCGCCTCGCCATGGCGTGATAAGAACAGGAAGAGTGCGTTTGTATCGATCGTCGTTTCTTGCCTCGGTTTGGGTGTAATCTTTGGTGATGCTCAAGTCCATAAAACGACGAACTTTGGCCCCTAAGTCGATCCGTTTCTTTCTGCTGAGAAGACTATTGAATAGAAATGACATCGGAGAGACGCACGAGCAACGGGGGGACTTAGAAGCTACCGAAAGGGCTCAATCTTCGTTATCGGCGATTGCATCAACCTACTTGATTGCTTTCGCCAAGGTTTGCACTCAGAGGGGGGGCGCCTGCGCCAACCTGGGGGGGCGATGGAGAGAAGTCCTAGCGTGGCCTAGCAAAAATAGCACGACGCGCAAGCTAGTGAAAAACAGCGCTAGTAAAAATAGCACGACGCGCAAGCTAGTGAAAAACAGCGCTAGCAAAAATAGCACGACGCGCAAGCTAGTGAAAAACAGCGCCAATTCAGTTGCCAACGCGTTGTGCCATTGGAATCCGTTGCGTCTGCCGGCCACCTTCTTTTTGGGTAAGTTGATAGAATACCATCGAGGTAGTAGACACTTTGCGATTGTTAAGAAAAGAGGCAAGCGAGATGGCGAATGCCAAGGGTCGAATCGTACGATTGGCTACGGTTCAAATGACTTGTAGTGAAAACCAGACAGAAAACATCGAAAAGGCCATTGCAAAAGTTCGCCGTGCGTCCAATTTGGGGGCAAATATTGTTTGCCTTCAGGAATTGTTTAATGCGCCTTATCCTTGCCAAAGCGAGGACCACGACCGATTCGAATGGGCGGAGGCCATTCCAGGGCCGACCAGTCTTGCGATGAGCGAAGTGGCCAAAGAATGTGGAGTCGTAGTCACTGGCTCCATTTTTGAGCGCCGAGCGCACGGCCTCTACCACAACACAGCCGTTGTTTATGATACTGATGGGACTCAGGTCGGGTTCTATCGCAAGATGCATATTCCGGACGATCCCCTCTACTACGAAAAGTTTTACTTCACGCCCGGCGATACCGGCTTTACGGTTGCGAAGACCCATTTTGGCGTGATTGGAGTCGGTGTTTGTTGGGATCAATGGTACCCAGAAGCCGCGCGACTATTCGCGATGCGTGGCGCAGAAATTCTGCTCTATCCAACCGCAATCGGTTGGAGTGTTGCCGACAAACCGCTTTATGGCCGCAGCCAACATGAGGCCTGGGAGACCATGATGCGTTCCCATGCAATTGCCAATGGAGTGTTCGTTGGGGCTGCCAATCGAGTGGGCGTTGAGAACTCCATTGAATTTTGGGGTGCCTCATTCGTTTTCGATCCAGCCGGCAACTTGCTTCATCGAGCAAGCCACTCGGACGAAGAAATTATCCTCGTCGATTGCAACTTCAATCAGATCGATACCCAGCGAACGCATTGGCCGTTTCTGCGTGACCGGCGAATTGATGCTTACGGTGACTTAACGAAACGTTGGATCGATTAGTGTGCTGCGAATAAACCGATTTGCCGAGCGGCCTTAAGCCTTGGTCATTAGTAGCCGTCTCGGAGTGAAAGAGACCGGTCTAGACACCCTCCCGCTGGGAGGGTCGAGCGTAGCGAGGGGAGGGTGAAGTGCCAACAACTACCGCACAAATCAGTTCACCCTCACCGGGCCGAAGGCCCGACCCTCCCCGAGGGAGGGTGACTTTAAATCCCTGCAAAAAAAACCGGGGCTATCGCCCAATGGCCATTTGACCGGGAATGTACATAGCGATGTGCTTATCACCTATGTTAGTCATGCTTGCCTTGGATATGCCGCATCGTACGGTAGATCATCAAGATGATACCGCTTGCAAGGACTCCAAAGACCAAGCCGACGAAGGCACCTATCAAGGCACCCGCAAACCATGGTAGATTCCAATCTTGCTTAAGCAAGACAATTGCAATACCAACCGTCGCGAAGAGCAAGACCGAGCCGAAAGTTACTTTTGCTTGAAACGCGTTATCGCCTTTTCTCGCATTAACGCCGATAATCGTATCCGAGATGATATTGTAGGCGGCTCGTTCACTTGGAACATCGTTTGGCTGTACCGGATCGACGCCCTGAACGGTTGGTCGAAAGGGATTGTCTTGATCTTCAACGGTCATGGTTCATTCTAAATTCATTTGCTCAATCGATTTTCAATCAAGCGACGGAGTTTTACAAGTTCTCGCATTATATCTTCGTTGCTGACACGTGGGTCGTCGTGCTCGGGAGGCGGAGGTGGTGCGTCTGAGCCCTTTCGAGGCTGTGGCTTCTTCTGATCAAAACTGAGTGACCAACCCTGGCTTTCGATGTAGGTGGGTAACACAACTTCGACACCATTTCGATTGACCCGGCTCTCTCCTTTCATGGACACCTCGTCACCCAAATCAATCCATTCCGCTAATTGCTCACCAATATGCGGGGGGAAGTGAATCAAAGTGCCGTCCAGCAATTGCCATCCGTCCAGGTCGTCGTTGTGATTGTAAATGAGCTTTTCGATTTTGCTAGTTCGCATCGTGATTCTCCCCCTAGGTTGTGTCTCAATCTCATTCCAGTGCAAATGCAATTAGCATAACGATTCTCATTGCTCAATGTATTTCGTGGGTGAATTAGCCATTGCGTTAGCCCGGGTTCCTCGAGTGCTCGACAATCGTCGAGGATTGCGGTTAATGCCGTGCGGCGATTGGGGGAATTGCGTTCGTTTGCAATTGATTTGAATTGAGAACCAATTCTGAAATACTCTTGGATTCTGGTCGGTTCCGTCTTGGGAATTGGTGTTATATTTGAGCGAAAGCAACTTTGCGATTTGGCCACTTAGTTAGGAAGTGAATTGACTACCAAAAATCAGAACGCAACCCAGTACACGCATTCTTCACCGCCGATTGCGAGTGCGATCACCACGGCCATTTGCGCTTTTTTTACAGCGGTTGGATTCGTTCTCTCCCACGGGTATGCTTCGACATCCTACTTTTGTCTGCCGATATGGTTAGTGGCCTATGCTGCAGGTGGCTTCAGGCCCCTGAAAGAGTCGCTTTCGGCCATGTTCGATGGGAAATTGAATGTCGATACGCTGATGGTAGCTGCGGCGTTAGGTGCTGCAATTTTGGGAGACTGGGTCGAGGGAGCGATTCTGCTCTTCTTGTTTTCATTGAGTGGTACGCTCGAGGCGTTCGCAACCTATCGTACTAATCGTTCGATCGAGTCGTTGATCCAGCTTCGGCCTAGACAGGCAACGAGGATCGCCATTGACTCAAGCTTAGAAGAAGTCGTGGAAGTGGAGTCGTTGCATTTGGGTGATGTCGTTCGGGTACGACCTGGCGAACGATTTGCAATCGATGGTGTCGTGCTGGACGGGGAATCATGGGTTGATGAATCGACGTTGACGGGGGAAAGCGAGCCCATTCACAAAGTGCTCGGGGCTGACGTTTTCTCTGGCACCATGAACGGCCAAGGGACTGTTTCGGTGCGCATGACCAAAGCGATCGCGGATACGACGCTGGAACGCATCGTGCACATGGTCCATGAAGCCCAATCGCAGAAGACCCCGACGCAGCGTTTTGTTGAGTCCTGGCAGCAGCCGTATGTCATCGGAGTTTTCGCGACCGCCTTACTGGTCTTTTTCGCAGCTCGGTTGGTGCACACCGCTAGCTGGTACGATGCGTTTTACCATGCAATGGTCCTTTTGGTCGCGGCCTCACCTTGTGCGGTCGTTGTCAGTTCGCCGTCGGTCATGCTATCCGCAATCGCGTTAGCTGGCAGGCATGGTGTTCTCTTTAAGGGCGCTGTGCATTTAGAAACACTCGGCAAAGTCGATGTGCTGGCCATGGACAAGACAGGTACAGTCACTATGGGTAGACCAGCAGTGACCGAGGTTTGGACAACGCCAGGAGCGACCATCGATCGGTTTTTGTCGCTTGCAGCGGCAGTTGAAAAGCAAAGTGAGCATCCCCTTGCTATCCCCGTTTTAGAAGAAGCCAAGAGGCAAGGTGCTGTCGGTGAAAGGCTCGAGCTCAAGGATTTTCAAAGCTTGACAGGGTTAGGGATTCATGCCAGAGTCGATGGCGTTTGGGTCGGTGTGGGGCGAGAGAGTCTTTTTGCAACGAGCAATGTCGAGTTATTGCCTGGCATCCAAGAAACGGCCCAACGCATTCGCGACGCAGGACAAACTGCATTGATTGTGGTCGCAGTTGAGGAGAAAATGGGTGGAGTAATCGGAGTGGCAGATCGATTGCGGCCAGAAGCGTCCCGCACGATTGCCAATTTGAAGGGATTAGGAGTGCGGCAAGTTGTCTTGCTGACTGGCGATCATGAACGGGTGGCTCAAGCGATAGCAAAGGAACTAGGGGTTGATGAGGTTCGTGCGGGATTGTTGCCGGACGGAAAAGTGACTGAGTTGTTACGATTGGCTAGAGATGGTCGTTGTGTAGCCATGATTGGAGACGGTGTGAACGACGCTCCAGCCCTTGCGACGGCGGATGTCGGTATTGCGATGGGCGGGGCAGGCACTGACGTTGCGTTAGAGGTCGCAGATGTTGTCCTGATGCGAGACGATCTCAAGGGGTTGCCGCTGGCCGTTTGGATCAGTCGTGTTGCACGAAAACGCGTTCGGCAAAATATGGTATTTGCATTTCTGACTATTGCCGTTCTCGTTCTATCGACTTTTTTCGAGCTACCACTGTGGATTGGCGTCCTCGGGCACGAAGGGAGCACTGTGCTGGTCGTTTTGAATGGACTGAGAATGCTCTGGGAGCGTGTTCCTGCGTTTGAGTGATTTTGCAAGGTGGACTTTGCAAAATCAGTCACCCTCCCGCTGGGAGGGTCGAGCGAAGCGAGGGGAGGGTGAAGCGGCAACAACTATTGCACAAGTCAGCTCACCCTCCCCGGGCCGAGGGCCCGAGCCTCCCGGAGGGAGGGTGACTGCTATCCAATATCGCCGTAAAAGCCCACTTGTCGGTACGGAGCGGAAAACGCTATAAATCGTTATGGAAACATCCCTTCACCGACAACTAAAGTATCATTTTGCTGCCGATTCGAACTCGGTCGAAGTCACCGTGGATGGATTTCGAATTGATGCCATTGATGCGAAGGGGTGCTTGGTGGAAATCCAGCATGCGGGTCTCGGTTCCATTCGCGACAAAGCTCTGAAGCTCCTGAGCAATGGGCATCGACTGCGAATCATTAAGCCCCTGGTCGGATGCAAATGGATCGAGACGTTGGATCGAGAAGGTGGCGAACGCTTGCGACGCCGAAAGAGTCCGAAAAAACTATCCACCATTGATATCTTTCGGGAACTAATCCACTTCACCCAAGTTTTCCCTCTTCCGAAACTTACGATTGAAGTGCTCGCGGTGGAATGCATCGAGCAACGCGTTGACCGCGTCAACAAACGTCGCCGCCGCAAGCAATACAAGACGTTAGATCAGCATTTGTCAAAAGTCGGTGAGTCGACGGTGCTGAAAGGATTGCCTGATCTATGGCGCTTGCTCGGCAATCCAAAACTACCCGCTCAGTTTGATACCAAAGAGCTTGCCGAGCATCTTGGCCAACCGCGATGGTTTGCCCAGCAAATTGCGTACACGCTGAATCGATGCGGAGCTACCGAAATCGCAAGCAAACGAGGCAATTCGATAGTCTATTGCCGTAAAGGTAAATCGCACAACAAGAAGGCTGCTTAGGCCCCGTATGCAAAACTCAAGTGAGTCTACAGGCCCAAACCACTCGCATCGACTCCCGATTCGAGTTCAGTACTTTGAAACCGACGGACAAGGTCGAGTGCATAACTCACAGTATCTTAACTACTTTGAGCGAGGGCGTGTCGAAATGTTGCGATCGATGGGGATATCGTATCGCGAACTTGAAAAGACCGGCTTGATGTTGGTCGTTCGAAGTATGCAAGTCGACTTTCGAGCTCCGGCCCAATTCGATGACGAGCTTGAGTTGATCACGTCGGTTCGGCATAGCCATGGTGCACGAATCGAGCATGAATATCAACTGATGAAACATGGCAAGCCGGACTCGAAATCGACCGTTATGGTGACAGGCCACAGCGTCATCGCTTGCATTGATCGCGAGGGTAAAGTGCGGCGACTGCCTAGAGAATTGCAGATTGTCAAATCGAAAGAGTAGCTTCAAATATTCGTTTAACAGTCAGCCGTAGGCGTACTTTCAACAGTGCAAGTACGCCTTCGGCTGACTGTTAAACGAGGGACCACGATTCGTAGCTGGATTCGCAAGAATTCAGCTGGTTCTGAATTCTTGCGAATTCAGCTAGGGTAGTTTTCATTTCGCCACTCGCTTAATCAAACGGCACCCATCGATCGACAACCCAACGCTCTTGGGGTGTGAAGCGAGCTTTGTAGCTCAAGTGACGATTTTCGGAAACAAACATCCCGAGGTACGCGTATTGCCTCCCCGTATCGCGGGCAAACTCAATCTGCTTGAGAATCGAATATGTTCCAAGTGAGAGCTTGGAATGGCTTGGATCAAAGTAAGTGTAGACCGCAGACAGAGAAACCCGTCCGCAATCTACGATCGAAATTCCGACCAACGCACCGTTCAACCAAAAACTAAGTTCAACTGTCTGAGACAAACAAGTATCCACCAAAAAACTCTCATAGTCTTCCGGTCTATATTGACTGTGCGGATCGCCTAGACCTCGCAGAGTTCGGTGGAGGTTAAAGACGTTCAAGCGTTGTTCGTCTAATGAGGGATTTGCGACTTGGATCGTCAAGCATTGATCGCCTCTTTTCAGGACCCTTTTAAACGAATCGCGCCAGATGAACTTTTGCACATCGATCCGTGATGGTTCGCAGGCCGTGCAATCGTCGCATGCCGTGTGGTATAAAAAAACGCCCGAGCGGCGAATTCCCCCCGCTAAGCAGTGATCAAACTCGTCGAGACTCAAAAGCCGAGACGGCAACTTGAGTGGTAGAGTGGCGATACGCTCCTCTAAGTAGGAGCATTCGTGCACGTTTGAGATGGTGTCGACGATGGGAAGCGACGGCGGGAAACGGGATGCGTTTGCAGTCTCCGAGAGCGGAATCGGCTTCGATGAATTCGAGTCATCCATGGGCGGCTAAATGTCCAAAAACCTTTGTGGTTTGGCGTCGAAGAGGAGGTTTTGGAAAGGAGAAATCGCAAACCGCAGAATCGTCAAACGGCTCACAATCCTAACAGAAACAAAGGCGGGGGAAAAGCAACGATAAAAACTGGCCAAGATTTACCAACTTTTCATGTGTTGGCCACTATTCTTCTGCTGGACGAACGCGAACACTTGCGCATCCTCAGCCGCGTGCTGGTTCTTGGCAAAAGCCTATACTTCGCTGTTGCCAGAACCGATGATATACTTGTGGTGAGGCTCAAAAACTACCAAGAGCAATGTTTCGCGTGGGAGCCTATCAGATGTCGAGACGACCTCATGAGTCCAAGAACAATTTGAGAAAGGTCGAAATGAGTTCGCACAAAGGCCTTGATGGCATTCTTCAAAATTGGGAGTTCGATCCGCACGCTCTTTCCGTTCGTCTTGTAAAAGGTGATGACGGACGCGATGTCATTCAAATGCGAGTCGACCTCGGCGTGCTTCAAATGGAAACGCAAGGGAGACCAGACGGACTTACTCCTGCCGGCTTCGCAACTTTCCTCGACAGCATGTTGGATGTCGAAAAGAGCAATGAAGATTTTGTGATGGACGAAGATCAGTGCTTCGAAGCCGACCGCGAGTTTGTTCAGTTTTACCACCGACGAATTTCATGGCTCCGCTTGCAACACTACCATCGAGCGGTGGAAGACGCGGACCATACCCTCGCACTGATGGATGTATGCCGCGACCACTCTCCAGAAGAAGAGTGGACAATGAGCCACGAACAGTATCGACCCTTTGTTCTGTTTCATCGAACTCAGGCTTCTGCTCTCGCCGCCCTCGACGATGCCGACGCGGGCGAAGCGGTCTCGGAGATTGATAAAGGCTTGGAATTGATGCGAGCTGTCTTTGAGGAGCATGATGCGGAAGAGGAATTCGAGCAGGACGAAATGGTGCTCCAGCTTCGCAAGCTTCGCGACTCACTCAAAGACGAATACTTAGGGCCAAGTCTCGAAGAACGCTTGGAGCACGCAGTCAAGTCCGAGGAGTACGAATTAGCAGCACGACTCCGTGACGAACTTGCTCGGAAGCAAGAGAACTGAGGATGTTTGTTGGCGGGGCCGGCGCAAGCCGTCCGGTGAGTACCCCGTAAATGCCGCATGGCGACGTGTTTAGGCGAGCGGCAGCTACGGTATTTTTCATTTCGCCGCTAGTATTAGGACACTGTACACCTAGCACGACTACACCTAGCACGACTACACCTAGCACGACTACACCTAGCACGACTACACCTAGCACGACTACACCTAGCACGACTACACCTAGCACGACTACACCTAGCACGACGCGCAAGCTAGTGAATTTACAATCCAATTCACTAGCTTGCGCGTCGTGCTAAGGTAGTTTTAAAGCTGCCGCTCGCCTAAGAGCGGCATTCACCGCGATCTACCGAGGCTTGCGCCACTCTCGGGTGTAGCCGATTTTCTCGAGAGCAAGATACACTTCTTCTAGTGTCTTTTCGCCGAAATTTGCGATGCTCAGCAATGTATCAGGGGAGCTTTGCAGCAGATCCCGGACAGTGAAGATGCCTTTCTCTTCCAGGCAGTTTGTCGTTCGAACCTGAAGACCAATTTCTGCCGTGCTCAGTTCCAAACGTTCTTTCATCCGACGTGCGTGTTCGTCAGCCTGGCTAATGGGAATACGAGTCATTCGATTTTCACCCCTAATGCAGCAAGTCATTTGCATTGAGAAGCTCAGAACAAGACCACATCCTTGCCCTAACCATGAAGCCCCCCAGCATCCTGCCAACTATTCCCGGCAGTATAACAAACTATCAGGAAACAACAGCGTTCCGCTGCGACTTTCGCTAAAATATTTCGAACGCATGCTAGCATTTCCTCGCTGGATCACCTAGGACACAACAACTTGCTGCACCCGAGTTTGCTGCAAGCATCTTTCCAAGGCGACCGGCAGGGAAATCTAACGCGATTTGTAGCTGGATTCGCCAGAATTCAGTATGTTCTGAATTCTGGCGAATCCAGCTACGGTAGTTTCATCCCGCCGCTCGCCCAAAAGGCACCCTTCCATGCAGACTAGGCACTTCACCATGAGTTCTCTTTTTGGGACATCCCCGATCAAGCTTCTGCTGCGCGTTGCAGCATCCATCCTTTTCTGCTCTGGTTTGCTTCACGAAGATACGGTCGCGGCAGACAATTTTTCCGCTGGTGCTTTTGCAAAGAATATCTCCCCCGTCAACCTGCCAGTTTGGGTCAACGGCGGCATCTCTGGTCGGAAGATTGACCGAATCACGGACGCATTGAATGCGCGTTGTTTGGTACTCAGTGACGGCAAAACACAGGTCGCTATCTGCATTGTGGACAATTGCATCCTGCCTTTAGAAATCATCGACAAGGCGAAAGAGTTGACTCAATCCAAAACAGGAATTGCGCCAAACCGCATTCTCATTGCAGCAACACATACCCACTCTGCGGTTTCCGTTGTTGGCACTCACGGAACCCCTGTTCAGCAGGACTATGCCGATGCTCTGCCAGGCTGGATTGCAGAGGGAGTCGCTGAAGCTCAAAAGCGAATGGTGCCAGCTCAATGGGGAACAACGTCCGTGGTTTGCGATCAGTATATCTATTGTCGCGACTGGCTTATGAAACCAGGAACCGCTAATTCGTCCCCCTTTTCCGGCCGTACAGGGGACTTGGTTAGCATGAACCCAGGACATGACAATCCAAACAAAATGGCCCCTATCGGTCCCGTTGATACACTGGTTCCGATTCTTTCCATCCAGGATCGACAAGGCAAACCGATCTCTGTTTTGGCGTCGTTCTGCACTCACTATGCGGGTGCTCCCAATATTTCCTCCGACTATTTTGGCGTTGTTTGCGAACGGCTTGCGAAATCGCTTAGCCCCAACTCCACCGATTCCTTCGTTGGGCTCATGGCCAATGCGACCAGCGGGAATGCCAATTGCATCGACTTCAGCAAGCCCGCCGCCCCGTTCACTCACGTTGAGGTCGGAACTTACGTTTCCGATAAGATCCTATCGGTCTTGCCTGGGATTCAATACACATCAACATTGAGCTTAGACGCAGAGCTCGATTCCATTGACCTCGACGTTCGCATGCCTAACGCGGCAGATGTAGCAGCGGCAAAGAAATACATGGAAACGCATTTTCCAGATCGGCTGCCAGCAACGATGGATGAAAACTATGCTCGCGAGACAGTTCTTCTTAGCGAGATGCCTCCAACTCGCAAATTGAATCTGCAAGCTATTCGTCTCAATGACTTCGCGATCGTCGCGAACCCTTGCGAATCCTATAACGAAACTGGGCTAAAGATTCGACAAGCGAGTCCCTTTCGTTTGACCATGAACATCGGCCTTGCCAACGGCCACGCGGGATACATTCCGCCCCCTGAGCTGTTTCAGCTTGGGGGCTATACGACTTGGCGTTGCCGATCGAGTTGCCTTGAGGAACACGCCGAACCGAAGATGGTCGAGGGGTTGACTCGCGTGATGCGAGCGCTCCATGCCAGGCAAGTAATTCCGGTCCCGGTGTCCAAGCAAACGAAACCGCAATCGCCGGTTAGTCCTATGGAGAGTCTCCAGTGGCTTGAGGTCGAGCCTGGGTTCAAGGTGGAGTTGGTGGCATCGGAACCGCAGATCGTTGACCCCGTTTCGATGCAAATCGATAAGTTTGGACGCATGTGGGTCGTTGAAATGCGGGACTATCCAACGGAAGACGACGCTCCGAAAAGTCGGATCGTTGTGCTTGAAGACAAAAATCGTGACGGCTTCTTTGAGTCGGCGACGGTCTTCGCGGACAATCTGCGATTCGCAACCGGTGTTCAGCCTTGGGAGAATGGAGCGCTAGTTACCGTGCAGGGACAATTGGTTATGTTGCGAGATATGGATGGGGATCTTAAATCCGATTCGACCGAAGTTTGGCTGGACGGATTCGCAATCGGCAATCCGCAGTTGCGGGCGAATCATCCGACTCTCAGCGCGGACGGCTGGATTTATATTGCTAGTGGCCTTCGTGGGGGCAAAATCAAATCGACTCTCCCCTTTGGTAAGCCAACGACAGAGCCGTTTGACCTAACGGGCTGCGACCTGCGAGTCAACATGCTAACGGGCCGCATCGAGGGTATCGCGGGGCCATCTCAATTCGGCCTGACATTCGATTCGTTTGGTAATCGCTATGGTTGTTCCAATCGAAATCCATGCTTCGAAATTGTGAGCGAACGAGCCGATTTGAGCATCAGCCCATTATCGGGTCTTGCAATCGCACTAAACGATGTTTCACCGAGTAATGCCGCGTCGAAAGTTCATCCGCTGGTCAACGCTTGGACAACCTCGAATCTTCACGCTGGTCAATTCACTGCAGCCTGCGGTGTGCTTGTTTCTGAAATGTCAGCTTACACATGCGAGCCAACCGGGGCGCTTGTGCAGCGACGCGCCATCAAGAGGAAAGACGGGTTGATGCAAGTAACCGACGAAGCTTCCGAACGAGAGTGGCTTGCGAGTCGCGACCCGTGGTTTCGTCCAGTCGACCTTTACGAGGGACCGGATGGCGAGGTCTATGTTGTTGACATGTACCGGGCTGTTATTGAGCACCCAGATTGGGTTCCTGCCGAGCTCAAGAATCGTCCCGATCAACGGCTTGGCGACTCGCACGGCCGGATTTATCGCGTGACTCGCACCAACAAAATCGACGAAAAAAGAGCTGGAGAGCGACTGCTCGACAATCGCCATGCAAGCCTCAAAGATTGGCTTGAGCATCCCGATGCTTGGTACCGGCGCATGGCTGCGCAAACCATTCTCGCTGGAGCGGCGAAGGAGCAAAAAGTTGAATACATCGAAACGCTCAGGCAGGTTTGCGTTACGCCAAGACAGCAACCTGAAGTGATCGCCAATGCATGCTGGCTGTTGGTCGCATGCGATGGACTCGATGAAGCAACGGCAATCGCGTTGCTCAAGTCGTCGAATCCCGAACTTCGATCGGTAGCTTGGTCGGCGATGCGAGAATCAACGACAGATTGGGGACTAAAGTGGATGCAGTCCGCGATTGATACGTTTGGCGATCTGCAAGCCACCAACGAAGAGTTGCGTTCGGCTGCTTGGTTCATCGCTAAGTCATCTAGCCGAATCTCCTCGGAGTCGAACAGTGAATTGAATTCAAGCCTTATGGAACGCTACGCAATCTTGGCGTCACAATCCTTAATCCGAAACAACGATCCGCCGCATCTATGGATGGCGGTCACCGCCGCTTGGCGAGACAATGGCATTCCCTTCATATTGCAATACAAAAAAACGGCAAGCGATGCCACGAACGAGCTGAGTCCAATTGCAAGAGAAGCCATCGCTCGCCTGGCATCACGATCCGTCTCGCAACCCTCGTTGAAAATCGGTGTTCAGGAATTCGTCAACAACCTTGCACAGGAATTGAGCAGTATTCCTAGGCTTGCATATCAATCAGCCACCCTGGCTATCCTGGATGGAATTGCCCGAACCGGCCGACTGACTATTGTCGACGGTAGTGTTCTCGAAAAAATCGTTCAGCGTTTTGCTCTGTCGAGCGAAAACGCAATCAACCAGAGAACGGCTGTTTCGATTCTTGCTTACAGCAAGTCCGACTCGTCCAAGTCTTTGGCGTTAGAGCTGCTTTCGAGTCCAAATGTTGCGCTACTCAAGACCGCCATTGCGACTTGTTCGGCTCATGACACACCTGAATTTTCTAGCTGGTTGATCGAGCGACTGCCGTCTGCCTTGCCTGAGATTCGGCAAGACGTCTTCGGAGCGGTCCGAAACAACCCACAGCGGCTTGAAATGTTGGTCGAGCGGTTTGAGTCGGGCAAACTGTCGACACGAATCTTGGACGCATCTCAGATCCAAAGTTTGTCTGGAGTAAAGGATAGTGCAATAGCGACTCGCCTTGCCAAGGTCCTGTCGGGGGCGATCAACTCAAACCGCCAAAATGTGGTCGATGAGTATTCCAAGCAAGTATCGTCTTTCGAGGTAAGTCCCGACAAGAACAATGGCAAAGCGATTTTTGCAAAGAATTGCTCTGCTTGCCACAAACTGGACGGAGTAGGGGCATTTGTTGGGCCGGACATCTCGGACTCGCGGGAGCAGTCGTACGAGAAGCTATTGATCTCCGTTTTGGACCCGAATCGATCGATTGACGCGAATTATTTCCGCTATTTGGCGAGAACAGAGGATGGGAGCATCGTGGAGGGACTGCTCAAGGATTCCAATTCGCAAACGGTAACATTGCAAAGCCAAAATGGTGCGCTCACGACCCTCAATCGCTCTGAAATCGAGGAGCTGAAGAGTTCAGGAACGTCGTTAATGCCCGAGGGGATCGAGTCGCAAATTTCGGTTGCGGAAATGGCTGAATTGCTTTGGTATGTTAAGAATTGGCGGTATGTCGTCGACAATGTGCCAGCAAATGCCTCACTGAAGAAGTAATCCTGAAGAAGTAATCCTGAAGAAGTAATCCTGAAGAAGTAATCCTGAAGAAGTAATCCTGAAGAAGTAATACCGTGTAGCAAGCCAAGCATTTGCGACTTCGGCGCAAGCCCACCAGTCGCTGGCTTCGCGAACTTGGGCCTTGTGCCCATGTTCGCAACATGCTTGGTGCGCCAAAGCAACATGGTTCGTCTCTACTAGTACTCCCGTCCTACCAAACAAAATTCTTAGGAAATTGGCAAACTCTTAGCATGGACTTGTCAAAAACCGGCGTCTTGTGTTACGCTACGCAGCTTGGTTGGCGCGGCGATCCTTTGAGTCTTAGCGACGACATGAGTAGTTTTTTGTCACAGCCTGGTGGAAACACATGGTTTCTCGCCGTTGATTTAGGAGCATTTGTTCGTGGGTGTAAAGAAAACAGGTCGAGGGCGTCGTAAAGTTGGTCGTAAGAAGAGACGTATGCGTGCTAGGATTCGACATCGCAAGAAATAAACTTGAGGTGGGGTTTTGGGCAAAATAGCCTCTTTATTCACCCCCACCTTTTTGTTCCTCTCTTCGAATTCCAAAAATTCCACTATCCCGGAGTTTTCGATTGCGCGGTTGGCCGCCTCGAATTATACTCCGGGTATGTTTTTGTTGGGAACTTGGTCTGCTATCGGAGTTCGCCGACTTTCCTTCGTCTGCTCCCGTGTGGAACATAAACTGTGAAAACCTGGGTTTTTCAATCAATTTTGATGTCCGCTGCCTTTCTTGGTCAAGCCTGTTTTGTGTGCGCCCAGACTGCTTCCCCGAGCGATTCCAAGAGCGTCGCGGCAGCACCCGGATTGTCACCTCGCAAACTTGCAAGTGGTGTGATGACGGTTGTAGCACCCGACCAGGACTCGGAGGACACTGCACTTGGTCCTTTTGATTTGGAGTTTGTCGCAAAACATCCAGAGCTCGAGTGGTCTGCCCCGGATTTCCCGGAAAACAAACCGCACTACGCTTCGCCCAGCGAAACTCTGTTGAATCTATCGCGAGACATCATTTTTCGGCACGAGGTCTGGGGCCTAGAGTTTTCCTTCAAGCCGGTTCGACTGATCGAGGTCGATGTTCCAAAGGACAATGGAAAATTCCAGAAAAAAGTCGTTTGGTACATGGTTTATAACGTTCGCTATAAAGGCGAAGACCTTTCCCCGAACGTTGCGGCTGACGTCCCGACGCCTCCTGACAAAGTCACGTTTGAATCCGTTCGATTCATTTCGCGTTTCGCTTTGCTCAGCAAAGAGCAAAAGCTCAATCTGGACGCTCAGATTTTGCCGACCGCCGTGGATGCGATTGCCGCCAAAGAGCGGATCGGAAAACCATTGCACGACCATATTGAAATTGGCAAAATCGACATCAAAGCAAGCACGCTTGTGGAAGACAACTCGGTTTGGGGCGTTGCCACCTGGACGGACGTCGATCCAAGGGTTGACTTCTTCGCTGTCGATGTTCGCGGCTTAACCAACGCCTACAAGATTCGGATTGATGAAGAGGGAAAAAAGAATTTCGACCGAAAGACCCTTCGGATCTACCACTGGCGTCCTGGCGACTCGATTGATGAGTCGAAAGACAGGATTTTGCTTGGCTTGCCCGCGTTTGAAAACGCCGAACGGGTCGATTACTACTTAAAGCAGTTTAACCTGAAAGAACGTCTTGATTATCAGTGGATTTACCGATAAACTAGTGCCCCGCACCAGCGGAAGAAATCGGCTGGTTTTGACATTCCAACTCGGCACAGGTAGTTAGGCATAGGCTTTTAAATGGCACATAAAAAAGGTCAGGGATCTACACGCAACGGTCGCGATTCCAACGCACAACGTCGCGGTGTGAAAAAATTCGGCGGAGAAAAGGTCATTTGCGGCAACATCCTCATCCGTCAGGTTGGAACCAAATGGCGTCCGGGAATTAATGTTGGCATGGGCAAGGATTACACCATTTTCTCCCTGGTCGAAGGCAACGTTTACTTCGATCAAGAAGGTCGTCGCATCAACGTCAAAATCGCTGAATCTGCTTAGTGATTTAAGAGTTGTTTTTAATTCTGCGTTGGGTTTGAGGCCCAGCATATTGGTTTCTGCCAAGATCTGATCTTTATTATGTTCGTCGACCGCGTTGAAATTGAGGCCATCTCAGGTAAAGGTGGGAGCGGTTGCATGGCTTTCCGCCGCGAAAAGCACGTTCCGCGGGGTGGTCCGTGCGGCGGTGACGGCGGGCGAGGTGGTAGCGTGATCGTTCGAGCGCAAGCCGGTGTGAACTCGCTTGTTCAGTTTGCGCACCAACGCCATTGGCGTGCGGAAAATGGCACCCCAGGGCAAGGTTCCGATTGTCATGGCAAAAGCGGCCAAGATCTCATCCTCGTGGTTCCACCCGGTACGGTTCTCATGGATCGTGATTCCGGAATGATCCTCCGCGATCTCGTCAATCCAGGCGATGAGATCATCGCAGCACACGGGGGGCGTGGAGGCTGGGGAAATACCCACTTCAAATCGTCGACTAATCAAGCTCCGCGCGATACCACCGATGGTGGTGCTGGCGAACAACGCCGACTTGTTTTCGAACTCAAAGCGATCGCTGATGTCGGCTTGGTAGGGATGCCAAATGCCGGCAAGAGTACGCTTCTAAGTCGGCTTTCAAGAGCCCGGCCGGAAATTGCGGACTATCCGTTCACGACCAAGTTTCCAAACCTGGGCTTGGTCTCCGTCGACATGGACCGCAACTTCGTCATGGCTGACATTCCGGGCCTTATCGAGGGTGCGGCACAAGGCTCTGGACTTGGCCACGACTTCCTTCGGCACATCATGCGTGCTGGTATTCTGGTGCATTTGGTCGAACCGATGCCAATGGACCAGTCCGATCCGATTAGTAACTACCACGCAATTCGCAAAGAGTTGGCTGAATATAGCAGCGAGCTTGCGGCTCGCCCCGAAATCCTCGCTGTCACCAAGGCCGAGTTGCCTGACGCAAAAGCGATACACGAGATGCTTTGCGAGAATCTCGGCCGCAAGGACATTTTGCTGATCAGTGCTGTTACGGGAACAAGTCTCAACATCTTGGTTAACAAGATCGCCACTTTACTCGCCGAGCAAAGCGCGGAACTTGCTGCTTCATCGCAATGATCTTGGTGGATATAGGCAACAGCGGTTTGCGTGCCTCTCGCGTTGCCAACGGCCAGTTGTTTCGCAATCAAAAAGTATATCGCCTTTCTTGGGCGGCCGCCGTTGCAAATCTTCGCAAACCCTCTCCTGAACAAGAAGCTGCACCGGACCAACGTTGGTGCAAACTGGAGGATCGATCGGCATTCAACTGGCTGGTCTCTCATTTCGACTCGTTCCCGAATGAGCCTTGGCTGGTTTCGTGTGTTCAACGAATCGCGCTGGATCAGCTACGTGAAAGCCTAAGCAATTGCGGACATAGTATTGAGCCAAAAGTCGTAACGCACTCACATATCCCAATGACCATCGATGTCGAATCGCCAGCCAAAACTGGGGTGGACCGACTGCTAGCCGCTTACAGTGCTCATAGGTACGTTAACGATCCGCAAAACGCTAACGATTCACGCATCGCGTCGCAAGCGGTCATTGTTATTCAAGCAGGGACGGCGGTGACCGTCGATTTGGTCGATGCAGCTGGGGTATTTCGAGGCGGCTCGATTATGCCTGGATTGGGGCTTTCGCTGCAGTTGCTTGCGGCAGGGACAGATATGCTTCCGTGGCTGGGAAATCATGCCGTAGATATTCGTCCGGCCCTACCAGGGAAGAACACAGAGCAAGCGATCTCGGCAGGCGTCAATGCAGCACTGGTAGGAGGTGCATCGCATTTGGTGGAACGCTATCGAAGCGAAAGCACATGCGAGAAAGCGGTGAAAGTTATTGTATCTGGAGGTGACGGTAGCTTGCTGATGCCGCACATCGCTCAGCCAGCCGAGTTTGTGAATCACGTCGTGTTGCATGGACTAAGCCTTATCGGACGCGATGTATGATAGCAAATAACGAAGCAGTCCCAGTAGCTCAGTTGGATAGAGCGCGGTTTTCCTCAAACACAAATCAAGTTACAATCCAAATCCCTTTGGTTGTCGTCAAGGCAGCCTAGGAAATGTCCTGGTAGCTCAGTTGGATAGAGCGATTCTTTCCTAAAGAATAGGCCGACAGTTCGATCCTGTCCCAGGATATTTTCAATGAATCCAGATGTCCGGTATCTTTGTTACCGGAGTAGCGATTCGGTCAGATCGCGCGGTTGCCGCATGCTCGGCAGGAGCCTTGCCTCACCGCTGTAAACATGTTTCCAACGAGTTTACCTAAGTCATTCATTGCTCGGGAGGGTGAGGCTCCTGCCGAACCTTTGCACCGTTGGCTCGGCAGGAGCCTCGCCCTCCCTAAGGTTTTCAATGGAATTGACTTTGCAAAGATGTTTACAGCGGTGGCCTCGCCCTCCCGAGTAAGGAATAAGTCGAGGGAAATCCGTGGCTGGGTGAAAGCGATTGGGCTAGCCCATGGTTAAGGTTCCTGGGAAAATGCAGTAAGAGCGTATGCTTTTGTTTTTCCAAGGAAATCGGCTATGAGCTTCGCAAAAACACCCCTCAATCCAATTGATATTCCATCCAAAATGCTTGACAAGTCCGGCGACCGAGTGCGACAAATGTTTGCCGAAATCGCACCCAAATACGACTTAATGAACCACGTTTTGTCGTTGAACATCGACCGGCTCTGGCGGGCAAGAACCATTCGAATCCTGGGCCTGAGCCCTGGCGAACCGATTCTCGACGTTTGCACTGGAACCGGTGACCTGACTCTGGCCATGGCTCAATCCCTTGGGAAAGAAACCCAAATCGTCGGTAGTGACTTCTGCGTTGAAATGCTTCAGATCGCTAGAAAAAAGCAGGCCAAAAAACTCCCAGGTTACGACAAGGTGGACTTCATCGAAGCGGACACGCAAGAATTGCCTTTTCCCGACAATCACTTTCAGGCAGTCACGGTCGCCTTCGGCCTTCGAAATGTGGCTGTCACGGAACAAGGGCTTTCGGAAATGAGACGCGTCTGCAAACCAGGAGGCCGGATTGCCGTTCTCGAGTTCTCCAAGCCCACCGTGTTCGGACTTCGACACGTTTACAACGCGTACTTCAAGTCGATCCTCCCTCGCGTCGGTCAGAGCATGTCAAAAAACAAGCAGTCTGCCTATGATTACTTGCCGCAAAGTGTGCAAGAGTTTCCTAGCGGCGAAGCGCTGGCAAACGTGATGCGTCAAGCGGAACTGACGGATATCAAAATGGTGCCCATGACCTTTGGGGTCGTAACCTTGTACATTGGTACCAAATGAACGCAAAACCAAATTCCGAGTTTCCTCTCGTCCTGGCGATGACCGGTGCGAGTGGTGCTGTCTATGCTGTTCGATTGCTTCAGTGCTTATGCCAAGCTCAAGTGCCAGTGCATCTCGTTCTGAGCCCCTCGGCTGCTACCGTTATCCACCAAGAGTTGAAGCTAGACTTGGGCTCCAAACGAGACCGCATCGATTCGCTGTTGCGCTATTGCTGGCCTGACGCCGCTACTCAACACCAATGGACTCCATGGACAGCTGATCAAGTTGCCAAGGCTATGGACCATGTTACTTTGCACGACTACCAAGACTACATGACGCCGATCGCGAGCGGTTCGTTCTTGACACGAGGCATGGTAATTTGTCCATGCTCGGGTGCAACGCTTTCTGGAGTAGTACATGCCGCTGGCAACAACCTGATCCAACGCGCTGCAGACGTTCACTTAAAGGAACATCGCAAGCTGATTCTTGTCCCGCGTGAAACTCCGATGTCGGTTTTTCAACTTGAAAACATGCATCGCGCCGCTCAAGCTGGAGCAATTGTGTTGCCCGCCATGCCGGGCTGGTATCACAACGTGACCTCGGTCGTTGATTTGATCGATTTTGTAGTCGCTCGGATCTTGGATCACCTTCAAGTCCCCAACACACTCATGGAAAGATGGAGTGAGAATCCAATCGGAGCCGTCGAATGAGCGTTGCCTCTGCCGTTGATTCCAAGAATGAGGGTTGGTTGGCTACCTCAAAGCATTTCATGCATTTGATTCGGTTCAGCCATACCATTTTCGCATTGCCATTTGCGTTGCTCGCCACCGCTTGGGCTTATTTAGTGCCACTGAGTGATACGGGTAGCAACTTGCCGTTTCAACGGCGATCGCTGTTCGGGATCGTTCTCTGCATGGTGGCGGCTCGCAGCTTTGCGATGGCCATGAACCGACTGTTCGACCACCGCTGGGATGGCGAGAATCCGCGAACTGCGACCCGCCACTTGCCGGCCAAGCTCTTGAGTAGAACAAGCGTTGTTTGTTTCAGCTTCGGATGTGTTGTGGTATTCTTGATATCCTGTTGCTTGTTCCTGCCGAATACTCTGCCCTTATTGCTAAGTCTTCCCGTTTTGGCTTTTTTGGCGGGATATAGTCTTGCTAAGCGATTTACCAACCTCGTCCACTTTTGGTTGGGCATTGCATTGATGCTGGCTCCGATTTGTGCTTGGATTGCGTTGCGAGGAGAGAGCGTTCAAAACAATCCATTGGATATTCTGCCGGCGGTCGCGTTGGGCTGTGTGGTGCTGTTGTGGGTGTCTGGCTTCGATATCATCTACTCATGTCAGGATGTCGAATACGACCGTAAAGCCGGATTGTTTAGCGTTCCAGCTTGGCTTGGAGTCCGCAATGCCTTGCGAGTTGCAGCGACTTGCCACGCGGCCATGTGGTGCGTCGCGTTGGCCATCAGTTTCGTTTTGCCCGAGTTATCTCTAGGCTGGCTTTTCCGGGCAGCCTTGGTCGTGGTAGGCTTTTTGCTGATCTACGAGCACAGTGTGATTTCCGAGAAAAACCTGTCTCGCATGCAACTTGCTTTTTTCCAACTCAACTCCATCATCAGCGTCCTGTTTCTCATCGTGGGAACCGTCGACGCTTACCTCAGATAAATTTCAAATCACTTTCACGTTTAATGGTCCGGAAGGGCCCGACAAACCATGAACAACCTCAACGTTAAAGACCGATTGCGTTCCATCCGAGACAAAGTGGAACAAGGTGGTCGACTCAACATGGACGACGGGGTTTTCCTCTACTCACCCGAAGTACCACTGCATGAAGTAGGTCAGCTTGCAAACTACGTTCGCGAGAAGATCAACGGCAACGTCGGCTACTATAACATCAATACCCACTTAAACCCGACCAACGTCTGCGTCTACCGCTGCCGCTTCTGTGCTTTCCGGTCCGATCTACGCGACCCTAAAGGTTATGCCATGAGCGACGAGCAGATCCTGCACCGAGGACAAGAAGCCGTCGATAACGGATGCACTGAAATGCACATCGTTGGTGGTCTTCATCATAAGCTTGGCTACGACTGGTACCGAGGCATCATCGAAAAGCTGCACAACGCCTATCCGAAACTGCACCTCAAAGGTTGGACCGCCGTTGAAATCAACTGGTTCGAATTCTTGACCAAGATGACATCGAAGGAGATTTTGCAAGATTTGAGGTCGGCTGGGCTTGGTAGTATGCCCGGTGGCGGCGCTGAGATTTTTCATCCTGAAGTGCGTGATCAACTGTGCGAACACAAAGCCAACTCGCACAAATGGCTCGAAATTCACCAAGCGGCTCATGAGGTCGGTCTGAAGACCAATTGCACGATGCTCTACGGACACGTTGAGCAAGCTTACCATCGCATCGATCACCTGTTGCGATTGCGGGATCTCCAAGACAAAACAGGCGGATTTCAAACATTCATTCCACTCGCCTTTCATCCCGAAAACACCAAGCTGTCGCATCTCAAAAAACCATCGGCCTTGATGGATCTGCGAACCATGGCTGTCTGCCGATTGATGCTCGACAATGTCCCGCACATGAAGGCGTATTGGATCATGCTCGGAATTGGCACGGCGCAAACAGCGCTCGCCTACGGTGCCGATGATATCGACGGCACTGTTCGGCACGAACTGATCTATCATGATGCAGGAGCCACGACTCCTGAAATGCTAACTGTTGAGCAAATGAAGCAATTGATTAACGAAGCAGGAAGAGAACCGGTCGAAAGAGACACGGTTTATCATCACATTCACCGAAACCCTGACAACTTCCAAGAGTGGACGGTCGGTGAGGAAGTGTCACTTTACGGCAAACAACCAGAATTGACCGTGGGCTGAAGGTGCGTCCGTGGCCATCCAATACCACTGCTTCGCAGTTTAGGTGGCGGCAATGGCTTTGCAACAAAACGAGAATCCAACAATTGCGTAACTCGTTCCTGTCAATCAAGTTACGTCCGCATTTCTCAGTGCTCGACTTGTCGAACGCGAAATAGCGTGTAGAGTTAATCGTATGTGCACAGCCTAGTCGATTCGATGGAAAATACCGAAGAATCGTGCGGGGGAACCAATCGTGCGGCGTTGAATTTCGGTTCAATGGTACGCACTGGGGCTTAGGTGTCGATTACGACGCCAGGATTATTCCAATCCCAGCCCGTCAGCTAACCTCGTCGGCCGATCGCAAGATGTTCTTGCAATCATGGAAAGCAGTTCTACGGAACAAGCTAGTGCATCATTGTTGAGCTGTTTCGATGAACACACAATTTTGATTCGAGCTGAGTGCAGGAATGCAAATGCTCGAACTCAGTTCTATTTTATCTAGCTGACTCGCGCAGAACACCATTCTTCGTTCTTAGATTGTTTCTATTTGAGTGCGGATCGAGCTGCTCCCGATTGGAGGTAGCCCATGGCTATGTACGTCTTGTTCGGGCAAACCACTTGGTTTGCGTTTTCGGTCTTCACGATTCTCGTTTTGAAGGCAATCGCCCTCTTCGCCGCATGGCTTAGCTTTCGTTATATACCCAACAACTCCGTTGGGGTCGTCGAAAAGCTATGGTCAGGCACCGGCTCTATTCCCGAAGGGGGAATCATCTCCCTACAGAATGAAGCCGGCTTTCAATCCGAACTGCTTCGCGGTGGTGTTCACTTCGGATATTGGCGATGGCAATATCGCGTTCATCGCGCACCGCTGGTCACCATTTCGCAAGGCAAGATTGGTTATGTATACGCAAGAGACGGGCAACCGCTCGCATCCAGCCAAACGCTTGGCCGAAGCGTTGAGTGCAACTCATTTCAAGATGCGCGTTTGTTTCTTGCCTCAGGTCAACGAGGACGACAAAGAGCCATTTTGCGTGAGGGGGTTTATGCGATAAACCCTGCCCTATTTGTCGTCATCACCGACGAGAAAGTCTACTCGCTCCACGCGATCCAATCGAGAAAAGAGATCGCTACACTGGAGCAGTATCGCGACGAATTGGCCGACATCGGAGGCTTTGTTCCGATCGTTATCGGTTCACTCATGCAAAGCGATGATGCTCCCGAACCCGATCAATCGACATCGGTGGATTCCATCGGTGTCATTACGGTCCACGACGGCCCGTCTTTGCCACCTGATGAGATTATCGCGCCGATTGTGGGGAGCGATTCGAACTCGGAACACTTTCACAACAACTTCCAAGATGCAGAAGCGTTTTTGTCAGCGGGCGGTCGACGCGGTCGTCAGTACCTAACTCTGACCGATGGTACCTACTTCATCAACAGATGGTTCGCGACCGTGGAGATGAATCCAAAAACCGTAATCCCAATCGGATACGTAGGGGTTGTGGTTAGCTATGTTGGCCGTTGTGGCGACGACGTTTCCGGTGCGGGCTTCCGTCACGGTGAACAAGTGGCCCCTGGAGAAAAAGGGGTTTGGAAAAAAACCCTCGGCCCAGGCAAGTACGCTTTCAATCGCTATGCAGGCAGCATCGTCGCTGTCCCAACGACCAATTTTGTCCTTCACTGGATAACCGGTCGATCGGAATCGCACAAATACGATGAAAGCCTTCGTTCTATCGACTTGGTAACCAAAGACGCTTATGAACCGCTCTTGCCGCTGAGCGTGGTCGTTCACATCGACTACGAACGGGCTCCTAGTGTTATCCAGCGATTCGGTGACGTCAAGAAACTGATTACGCAAACCATCGATCCGATGTTGAGCGCCTTCTTTCGAGACGTGGCGCATACCAAGACCATGCTTGGCTTGCTCCATGAGCGAGACCAAATCCAAAGAGAAGCCAGAGAAGAACTTCGTGACAAGTTTCGTGCTTTCGATATCGAATGCGTCGATGTTTTGATAGGCAAACCGGTCCATGCACCCGGCGACGACAAAATCGAGACACTTCTGGAGCAACTGCGGCAACGACAGTTGTCCAGCGAACAACTTGAAACTTTCGAACGACGCAAGCTGGCTGCACAAAAGCTCCAGGAGTTGAATGCTGCCGAGGCTCAAGCCGAACGCCAAACAGCCCTCACCAACGCCGAAGTCCAGGCACGTATCGCCGACAGCGAAGGTGAAGCGATATTGGCTCGCGCTCGAAAATCCGCGCAGCAAACGATTGTGATGGCAGATGCGGAATTAGAACGCTCCCGACGTGAAGCCGAACAAACCGTTCTCTTGGCCGAAGCAGACAGCCAACAACGCATGTTGGCAGGCCGAGGTGAAAGTCAGAAAATCATGCAAATCGGTTTGTCCGAAGCCGCGGTCCTACTCAAGAAAATAGGCTCCTTCGGAGATCCGCGTTTGTATGCTTTGCAAGAAGTTGCGGCAAAACTATCGAATAGCCAACAGCCCCTCGTACCAGATCGACTCTTTGTGTCGGGGGCTCAAGGGGGTGACGGGACTCCGCTTGCCTCAGGAATGTTTGGAACGCTTTTGGAACTGCTCGTCGCCGAGAAAACCGGATGGGCGACCAGCGACCATGCGGAGCTAGACACTTTAAGGCAATTCTCGGATCGCATGAGCAAGAGTGCGCTGGATAGCATCTCATCAACGCTGACTCGCGAACAGTCAAGGGCCGGGAGCAAACAGCCGTAAGGCGAGTGGCGGAATGAACCATAGCAGAATTCGTGAGAATTCGAAGCCAACGGAATTCTTACGAATCCAGCTACCTTTTTCGTCCGTTGCGGGACGAATTAGGTGCCTGGCCGTTGCCGTTCTGCTGTTGCTGGTTTTGCATTTGCTGCTGTTGCTGATTCTGTTGCTGTTGGTTCGGGTCGCCGTTCTGGACCTCTTTGCCATTGGCTTTTGCCAAGGCCATGAGAGCCTTTTCCATCGCAGCTCCGTTCGCCCCATCCAGTTTAATGACCTCGATCGAACCAGTAGGCTTAGCGGCCTCGTCCAACTGCGTAATCATTTCGCAGACCAATTTCAATAAGTCCTCACCTTCTGCGGTGACGATGATCGTCTTAGTGATCTTATCGACCCCCATCGACAATCGACCATTGAAAGTGAAGTTCATGGCGCCGTCGGCAATGGAATCCGACGATACTCCACGTTTGGCTTCGGTTACTCCTCCAGGGCCGCTGCTTGACTTCTCTTTTTCAAACGTCTTGTCTGTCGAACTGAGCAAGTCGCGATATGCCTCTTTAATCGCCTCGACAATGCCCTCTGGGCTTGAGTATTCGATATGCATTAGTTTCGTGTATCGAAAACGATTCTTGTTCGCTTTCTCCGGAACGTCCCATACTCGAATCAGCTCTTCGATGGTCTTAAGCTGCACATCGTCGGCTCCTATCACGATCAAGGAACTGGTATCGTTGTCAGAAAGAAACTTGAGCTTCCGTTTTTTTCCTAACTGTGGGTCATCATTCTTTTTGTCGGACGGACCGTCTATTCCGAAAATCCAGCGGAAGGCATCGTTGGAGTCATTCTTTTTTTCCTCTTTGTAGTAGTCTCGAAGATTCATTTCGATCCAGCTAGGTCGTGTATTCTTAATGTAATAGACCTCGTGACTCCTCTGCGGAGGTTGATTGGTGATCATCATTTGCTCGAGCCGGCTCAACGCTTCGGTGTCGTCGCCCGTGAGGACAAGATTCCCTCGTTCGTCAAACGAAATTTGAATTGGCGAACCGGAACTCTTTGGAGTGTCAGTTGCTCGGTTATCCGTGGCATCCGGATTGACCACCGTCTTCCCGTTGGATTGCCGTGCCACATTTGCGATTGTTTTCTCGTCATCCGTAGGACTTTGATCTGCGGGACTTTGCAACAGACCCGACAAGTAACCCGACGGAACACCTATGTCCGAGGACGAATCTTGCAATGTCACATCCTTGGCATTTGCTTTCGGATCGCGTGGCGATTTTGCGTTTTCATTATCCGGGTTTGGAACATCTGCCGCAGGGGATTTTTTTGCATCCGCAGGTTCAAATTGTTCTTCGCCTGGGAGAACCAATGGTGCCGGCGAGATCTTGCTCCAAGCTTTTTGCAATCGCTCCAGGTACTCTTTTGTGTCCCTTGAGCGGTTCGCATCGATGACCCGTACTCGACTCGCATTGCCACCCGTTGGCGGCAATTCCCCTAATTTGATCAAGAGCTTCTGTACCTCGGAACGCTCTAACTCGTTCGCCCAAATAAGGACTTGGTTATCTTGCGAATTGGCGGCAACCCGGAATGCATCTGTTGAAGTCTCTTTTTTGGTATTGTTTCCCCATGGATCGTACCCCCAATTTCGACGCGAATTGCTGTCGTCTTTCTTTTCTTCATTCCCCATTAAGAACTTAATTGTCCCTACAACGTCCTCCGCTCGCAGGCGCCGGAGCTGGATCACATCGACGTCGCGTGCGGAACCATCCAATCGTTTGATCGTTTGCTGAATCGCGTATTGATCCGCGATAGATGCGTGGGCGATAATCGATTTGTTCTTTTCGTCGACTTCCAGTCGCGTCGTCGGTTCAAGAACATCCATAGATAAAAGAGACGCGACCAACTGCTTGGGGTCCAGTGAGCTAAGGCGATAGACTTTGATCCTAGACTCGAGCATCTGCATTGAATCAGCGCTATCATTGGGAACATCGATACGTTTTACAAATGCGGCGATAATGGCCATCTTGTCGGGTGGCGCCGACGCGATAACGCTGTTGCGTCTCAAATTGGCGACAAGATAAATATCCCCTTTGTCTTTTGGCTTGGATGGTGCGGGCATTCCCTGTTGCTGCCTTTGCTGCTGTTGCTGCATCATCATTTGTTGCTGCATCGCAGCGGCCTGCTGCTCTTCAGGTGACATCGGCGCTGTTCGTTTTGGAGTTTCCAGTCCCAAAAACTGCCTTAGTTGGTCTTTCGCGTCATTGGCGCGTACAAACTCCAATACAAACTCGCGAGCAAGTCCCTCGAGTGTCGCCTGCGATTGCTCCTCGTCCAAGACTCGATTCAGTTCCGACAGATTCGCAACAGTGTCCATCGCTTCCAATCGATTCGTGGCAGCCAACGCGTTTAGCTCCCCGTTTACGCTAATCAACGACTTGAGTTCTGTCACTACCTCTGTGGCAACCAAGGTGCTCAGAGAAAAAGAGACACGAACGAACCGATGCGGTGGTAGCGATGCAAGTTTCGACGGATCAACTTTGGGAACCTGCGCGGTATTGATCCCTTTGGTCTTCACTACCTGAATGATTCCGTCGGACTCCAGCATCGTAAAACCACGGGCGAGCAGATGTCGATTGACAATGTCTCGCGTTTCCTCAAGGGAATATTTTCGCTGGGTCGCGAGATTGATATAGTCCCCTGGCAACTCTTGCCAGTCCAAAGACATACCGGATACTTCGGACAGCCAACGCATCAGATCGGGCCAAGCTTGGTTGCGAAACTGGAATTGCACCATTCCTTGGTCATCGGGACGAATGTCAAATTCCCGTTTGTTCGGCGCCTCGGGTGGTTCGCTTTTTCGTTTGACAGGCTCTGCCCGGCCGCTCTCTGGTGGTTTTTCTTCGCCCGGCTTCACATCAGGCTTTACCTCACCTGGAGCGCCTGGAGTGGTTGGTGCATTTTGGCCCGGTACAAGGCCTGGAGCGACTGGATTCGCGCCAGGTGGTCCGCTCCGTCTTTCCTTGCGAATCTGAACCTCAGGCTCTTGGCAAAGAGACTCCGCAGTCAAAACAAACAAGCACGACAAAGCCAATGGAATGCATTTCAAACCAATAGCAGACGTGGGCGTTCTCATCATAATGTTTCCAAAATAGGACTAGGGCTTGGAGGGTTCTGGGTATCGGATTTCATTCTTGACGAGCAGCTTACGCCACTGTTGGGCACCCTCTGCCGGGTTCTTGTCAGGACGATACATGAGCGTTTTTCCGGTAATCTGATTCAATTGTTGAAACGCAATCACTCGCTCATCCATTTGTGGACTCAAAAGCGAATCAACCAATAGTTTATCCGACCCAGCCACCAATTGCTCTTGCGTCGGCAACGCCAGAAGCGAAAAAAGGGTACTCGCTCGGTTCGGGGCTGCCTGGCGAATCGCGTTCGCAAGAGCTAACCGATTCTCGTCGCGCCCCATCGATTGGGCGACCTGTGAAAACAAGGAGGACCAATGAATGTGTAAATTCCCTCGATTGAAAACGCCTTCCGATTCAAAAAGTCCGTCGTATCGTCCGAGCATGATTCGCGTTCGGACCGCGAGCGAGACCGTTAGCTCATGTATCCGAAGCGGAGTCATGTGTTCGGTCAGTTCTGTTTCGATCACCGCAGGTTCTCTACCGACGAGGGCGCGTTGCAGTGCTTTCGATGCGAGTTGGTCAATAGGACGCAAGACACTTGTTCTAAACCACCATGGTTCTTCTGCAAGCTCAGATACTCCGCTCGATTGCCCATCCTTCCATCGAGTAAATTGCCCCACGCTCAAAGCCCCTTTGTTCTCCGCACCACTTATTTCTCTGCTGGAGTAATCGATCTCACCTTGTACGCCAATCAGCCGAACCACCGATGAACTTGCAAGCTTTCCAGCCTTTGCCATCTCGTCGGTGGACGATGACCATTCATTTTGAATTTCCAACGCGCAGCCGCCATCAGTCGAAGAAAATCGGATTGTTAGCACCAACCCATTGCAATCCAAGTTGATCTCTTTTGCATCCGGAGTCGCAAACAGAAAGAACAGCCCGGAACGAATCGTTACACTTGGAATGACTCCGCCCTTTGACTGCTCAAAATCGTTTTCCCCCGCACACAGAAATCGAATCCCTGGTTCGACTCTCATCTCGGTGCGTTGAGTCGGCGGGACTACGATACGCTCGCCCACGGCAACGTACTCACCGGCATGCATTCTTCGCCAAAACGGTGCTGCACCGTTCTCCGAAGCACCAAGTTTCAACACAATCATTTCCGAAGATTCCCTCTTTTCAGGTAACCACTGAATACGGCTGTTGGCTACAGGAATAGGTGGCGTTGCACTCGCTTCGGAAACCACAGGCGTCGTACTCTTAGACGCATCTGCCGGTTTAGGCTTGAGCTTGTCCGGGACGCTGGGTGACGTGAAAGAAGGTGCTGGTGAACCGACCGACGATTCAACAAGATCTAAGTCCTTTTCTGCGGTATCACTCTCAACGGCAGTTTGTTCCTTTTGAGGTGGTCGCTTAACACCTAGCTCCCTCTCCTTAGTGACCGCTACTTCCGCATTTTCCTCTAGTACGACTTTCGCCATATCCGAATTGCGTAGCAAATTTCGAACACGCTCAAGCGGTCCAATTGCAATCGCTCCAACGACGACCAAGGAGGTCAACAGTACGAGTCCTAACATGGCAGTTTTTAGCCACCCACGATCATTTCCAATCAAATACTCAGGCACTTGCCGCCCTAATCCATCGTTCAGTTCAATTCCCGATCCTCGGAGCTCACCATTTGACTTTCGGACAGTCTTGTTGGCGGGAATCGCTATCGATGACCTCAGCGAGTCAGCTTCGTTTTGCGAAGAGCTTTTCGTCGACGGACTTCCTGCATCGAAGCGTCGAATGCGTCCACCTTCCGAAAAACTTCTCGCAGTTGGGTTATTTGGCAGATCGTGAATGCGTTGCCGAAGAGCCGACGAAATGGGAGCTGGAATCGATAACGCGCGAGAAAGAATTTGGTGGCAACTGCCGATTTCGCTCAGAAGCGTATTGTTCTCCAAGCACTTTCGCTCCATTTCTGGTAACGTCTCCATCGGGATCGTGTCATCCAAAAACTCCGCGACCATGTTCGCTTCGAAACCAAACTCGCGAGCATCGACCGGAATCGGCGCGAGCTTACGGTTCTTCATTTCGTCGGTGATGCGCTGCGATATCTGCTGGGCGGTCGAGCTATCCATGATTTTGGCTTCCAAGACAGCAGCATCCTTGGGATCCAGTACACCGTCGCGGTAAGCCAGTAGAGTTCGTAATGTCAGTCTCATTGTTTCTGCCAATTAAAAGTCACCATAACCGTCGCGATAATCCGCGATGTCGAAATGGTAGTGACATCGACCGTTCCGATCCGTACAAAAATCTTCGGGCTTTCTGAAAATTATTTGCCGCAAAAATATGCCACGTCAAAAAAATCTTGCGATTACCACGTCCGAAAAAAGGGACATCGAGGCTCCAAACATCGTAGAAATTCCATGTCCCACAAAAGCATTTGGGAGAGCGAGGCTCCTGCCGAGCTTGCGACGCCACGGTTCGGCAGGAGCCTCACCCTCCCGAGCAATCAATTGCTTGGGTAAACGACCAGAAAATATGTTTACAGCGGGAGCCTCACCCTCCCTATTAACGAACTAGTCTGCAGTCGACCGACTTCGAAGCTCTTTCAGCCATTTGAAAAGATCGGTGGGCCATGGCATCCGAAACGACAATGGCTCGTCCGTCATAGGGTGCTTGAGCTCCAGGCTGGCTGAATGCAGTGCTTGTCGCGGTGCATTGCTGCGGTCGTCAATGACTTCGCCACTCGCAGACCGATCGTAAATGGGGTCCCCACACAAGAGGTGCCCAGCCTCCGACAAATGAATTCGAATTTGGTGCGTTCTTCCCGTTTCCAATTCGCACTCGATCATCGAGTATTCGCCGATGGTCTCAACCGGGCGAATGTGCGTCACGGCGCGCTGCGCAGTCGGATCCTCTTGGCGGTCTGCCGGTTTTGTGCCTCTTCGACCATCTCCACGGTCTCGAACCAGAATGGAGTCGAAAGTCTGAGCCCTGGGATGGCCGTGCACCACCGCATGGTACTTGCGGATCACTTCGTGTTTTCGAAAAACCACGCCCAGCATTTGCGCAACAGATGGGGTTCGTGCGAACACCATTAAGCCACTCGTGTCTCGGTCGAGTCGGTGCACCGCAATCACAGCGAACTTCTTTAACTGGAGCATTCGCTGACGCTGTTCATCCTGAGCGGACAGCCGTCCTTTTTTGGGACGTTGCGAATTCTTTCCATCGTCTCGCTTTGCTGGTAATGATCGAGATTGAAAATGAGCTTCCAAGGACAGCGGAAGAAGCTCTTCTAACGTAGGTTGTAATTGCTTCCGCTTTTCTTTAAGCAATCGCTCTTCGAAATGACGGGTCGAGGTAATGCCAGGTGGTTTTTCGACGACGACAATGAAGTCGTCGACGTAAACGATCTTTACGTTGGACGGCTGAACCGGCTTGGGCAATGACTCGTTCCAGAGTTTGATCACGTCTTTTTCAGTGACCTTGCGAGCCTGATCGAGACAGAGGTTGCCGTTGACTTGTACGCGGCGTTTGAGAATCGCTTCGCGAGTTTGCCCCCAGCTCCAGCCATTTATCCGCTTTTTGATGGCGGCACCCAGTGTTTGACCATTGTCTTCCTCACTCAGGTGGAACAGTTGAAATGGAGCTGATTTTTCTTTCGACATAGAAGGCATTGATTACTGCCAAACGCTGTCTGCTTTATTCCAAGTTGCACCGAATGACAATGCACTTGCAACGGCATCGTTGGCTTTGAGATGGCTCACGATTTGCCATGAGTCTACCATCACTCCACCACTTGCGGTAACCACCCACCCTTGAACCGTTTGAATAAAACTGCATTGAGGATCGATCGACGCAGGAACTTCGAATTTCGCCAATTCCACATTTGCGGTCTTGCCCATCAATCCCGAAAGATCGCATTGGGACAAGGACTGAAGTTCTTGCGATTCAATCAAAGCTGCGACAATGCACATATCCATTACGTTTCGAAGATCTCCAAACACGGTATCCTTCGTTGCAAGTTCGTCCAACTTTTTGGTAAACAAATCCGCCCATTTCTTGGCAACGCGATCGACTTTGCCTGATTGCTTGAACGAGCCGTCGGCGACAATTTGCTCTTCCTCGGTAAGCGTCTTGATTCCTTGACCGGAAATCTTCCAAGCCAGCCGATCTTTACTGTGTTCGATCGCAGAGTAGTCGCAAGCCATCCACCATCGAGACTGGAGTTGTCCCACATTCGATTGTTGACTCACCATTTCGATGTAGCTGGGCAATCCGGCAACTGGCGGCTTGGCAAGGTTCATCCCGTAAAGCTTCATTCGGTAGTCTGCTGCTAATATCACCCGAGCCATGTGACTGTCTGCGGGCAGTCCATCCAATTTGATTTGCTGAGGTCCAAACGCTTCGACCATGTTTGGCTCGAGAGCTTTAGGGTTGTTACTGTAGCTTTGCAGTGACCTCTTCAGGAGTTGCTCCAGCTTCATCACCCCTTCTTTGGTCGGTTCGATGGACACCGAGATGCCAGACTTGCGGGCATCTTGAACAGTTCGAAACGCACAAAGCAAGTCATCGAGGTTGAGTACCGGTCGGCCGCTCTTGGCGCCAACCACAGTACCATTCGCACCGATCTTCCACGGTTCAGCAGGTCCGGAAAGCACAATGTCCTGTCGCTCTGGGTAAACAAAGACGTTTTCAACACGAGTCAAACCGCCCAAATAAAGTACTTCTTCGGAAAGCGGTTGATTTTGTTCGATGCTCGCGAGAACCACTTTCTTGAGATTCTTTAACGAAATCAGACGGCGATCGGTAGCTTGATTGAGTTCACCTTTGGGCCCTACCAATCTGGCCCGCATGTCCGCAAGTGCCTGAGTTTGCTCCACTTCCGTGGCCGTCTGAAGCACGCCATCCGGACGAATGGAAACACCACCTACAACGCGCGTCTGGATTCCAAATCCATTGACGTTGTTGTTACCACCGCCGCCGTTGTTACCACCGCCACCGTTATTTTGGGCATAAACATGGGTACCAAAACCGAGGGTGCCAGCCGCAACGATCAGGCCGATCGACAGTTTTAGTCGGGCACAGTACGCCATCGATCCGTGCTTGCTCAAACTTCGAAAAACCATAATCGAAACTCCAAAAGAAAGAGGTGACATTTTTGACGAGAAACAAACGCGATCGGATGAATACGAACCAACCCAACTGTATCCTATTGTTGGGATACGTGGACCAGAATTCTAGTCTATAACCATCCAATCAGACAAAATCTCACCTCTTAGAGTAATTTCTGCGGCCCCGCGATGCAACCAAACAATTCTTCGGCATACCTCATTATTCGCCAGGGACACCGTTGGACAGACGTTTTTCGCCTGGAAGCCGGGCATCCGCTCATCATTGGCCGGGCTTCCTCTAACGAAATCCCGGTCGCCGATGAAAGATCGAGTCGCCGACACGCCGAAATTTTTTTCGAATCCGGGGAATGGAAAGTCCGCGATCTGGGGTCAAGAAATGGTACTTTCCTCGATGGACAGAAACTGGAACAAGCCAAATCCCTTGTCCCTGGCAACCAAATCACCGTAGGTTCTTGCCGATTGACTTTTGCAAGCTCTCTCGACGAAGTCGTCCCGCCTCTTGAATTTGAGGAAAACTCCCCTCAATCGACCGTCCACACCCAAAGCGAAATTCCCTCGATCACCCACCGGCAATCCAAATCCTCCATTTTGGATCCCGAATCGCTAAAGCTCGATTCCAAAGCGTCTCGAATCGCGATCCCAGTCCAAAATCACCCTGTTCCCGTCATCGCCACAGAGCTCTTACAGTTGGCCTTCGACTTAGCTCACGAACAGTCCGTCGCCTCTGCGTGTGAACTTGCTTTGAATCGCCTGATGCTTGCAACGGGTTGCCAATCCGGAGGAGTTTTGAAATTAGAGCCGACCATCAAGGAACCGCATAAATCCTCGGAGTCACTACTGACCGTGTTGGCGGCGTTGCAACGTCAAAGCAAAGCATACCATCCAGTCTCAGATACACTCGTTGCAAGTGTACGTCGGGACAATACCGCAATCCTTGCAAGGAACATCAGCTCCGACGGGCATCTCGTCGGTGGTAAGCCCGCGACGACATCCTCGATGTCGACTCAAGCGAGTCATGTCTTGACTACCAATAGCCTGATCGTCGCCCCAATGCGAATTGGTAATCACTTGCTAGGCCTGGTTCACCTTTACTCGCGCCACGACGAACCAGACTTAACCCCAGACCACTTGGAAATTACCCTGGCCGTTGCCGACGTGCTTGCCGTATCGATCGACAACCTCATGCGTCAACAATCGCTTGAGCAGAAACTCAAGTCATCGCGCAATCGCATCTCCGAGTTGGAACAACAACTCGGTAAAGCTGCCGAATGGATCGGCCCGTCCTCTGCGTTAAAACAACTTCGCGAACAAGTGCAGCGTGTTGGACCAACGAACGCAACAGTCCTCATCCGCGGCGAAAGCGGCGCTGGCAAGGAACTCGTCGCACGCGCCATCCACGACATGAGCCAACGTGTCACCGGCCCATTTGTTGCAATCAACTGCGCTGCACTCACTCCCACCCTTCTCGAAAGCGAACTGTTCGGCCACGAAAAAGGTGCCTTCACCGGAGCAACCGACCGCAAGCTTGGGAAATTCGAACAAGCCAGCGGCGGAACGATTATGCTCGATGAGCTTGGTGAAATGAGCTCCGAGATTCAAGCCAAGTTTCTACGTGTCTTAGAAGGCAAAGCTTTCGAACGGGTCGGCGGCAGCAAACCAATCCAAGTCGACGTGCGCGTCATTGCAGCAACCAATCGCGACCTGGAACAAGCTGTCCGGGACGGTCAATTTCGATCGGATCTTTACTTCCGACTTCGCGTTATCGAATTGATCGTACCACCACTTCGAGTCTCTCGGTCCGGATATGGCCCAGCCGGTTTCAGCGAAAGAGCCAAATATGCGATGCAAAAACACGATTGGCCCGGCAACGTCCGGGAGCTTCGCAATTGCGTAGAACGAGCCTTCGTACTAGCCAATGGCCCGCTGGCTGAACCAGAGGATCTAGCTCTTTCGCACCTGCAATTACCTGGACAAGCAACCGCTACAGTTGCCCATCCCTACCAAGAGAAAACCATCGAGGAATTAGAGCAACAGCACATCGAAGCAACACTTGAGTACACGCAAGGCCAAAAGAACCGCGCTGCATCCATCCTGGGAATCGAACGCTCAACGCTCGATCGAAAACTCAAAAAGTTTCAATCGCCCTAGCGTGGCTCAGCAAGTGTAGCACGACTCTCCGAGCCGTGATTCGTTCGCTGGCGCCAAGATAGGGAGGGCGAGGCTCCTGCCGAGCCTGCGACGCCACGGTTCGGCAGGAGCCTCACCCTCCCGAATAATAAATTGCTTGTGTTAAGTCCAATAGGGCATGCTGAAAGCAGTGGGATAAACCTGAGGGATTCTCTGGCAAGGCGACATAACCAGCGGTAACCAGCGAGGAGTTTCTAAACAAAAAAAGCGGGGTGATTGCTCACCCCGCTTCATGCATTTCGACATCGACAACCAATTCAACTATTTATCTTCGCCAACCCAGACCACGGTCGATCGATACAGTAACTCAATCTGACGATTCGCTGGCGCAAATGGCCCATCGAGATCTGGGTAGACATCCTTGGGCGATTCTTTGGACGTATCCAAAAACATTCTCCAGCGGATTCCTCGTGTCTGCGGTGGGATCGCAAACACTTTGGACTCAGGCGTTCCATTGAGCATGATCAGGATGTCCCGTCCGAAGCCATCTGGATCATCAACCAGAGCCGGCCGGCCCAACCAACAGATCAACGTCCCGTCCGGCGCGTCCCAGTGGATCGGTTTGCCTGTCGATTCAAACCAGCTGACGTCCGGCACTCCACGATGGTCTTGTGGTCGCCCGGTGAGAAACCGATCGCGTCTCAACGACGGTTGCAACTTGCGAAACTCGATCAATGCTTGGGTGAACCGGAAGATATCAGGATGAGCTTCCAAATTGGACCAGTTGAACCAAGAGATATCGTTGTCTTGGCAGTAAGCATTGTTGTTGCCACGCTGAGTCCGACGCACTTCATCCCCCATCAACAGCATCGGCACCCCTTGGCTTAAGAGTAACGACGATAGCATGTTCTTTACCTGGCGAACACGGATCGCCTCTAAGCCCTTCTTTTTCGTTGGGCCTTCGATTCCGTAGTTATCGCTACAATTGTTATTGTCCCCGTCCCGGTTCCCTTCGCCGTTCGCATCATTGTGTTTGTCTTTGTAGCTCACCAAGTCGTTCATGGTGAAACCATCGTGGGACGTCACAAAGTTGATGCTGCAATAGGGAGCACGACCGGATTGCTCATACAGGTCCGAGGAGCCGCTGAGCCGCGTAGCCATGGCTCCAACCATGCCAGGATCGCCGCGCCAATAACGTCGAACGTCATCGCGATAGCGACCATTCCATTCTGCCCATCGCAAATCACCAAACGAACCAACTTGATAAGCACCAGCCGCATCCCAAGCTTCAGCAATAATTTTGGTATCGGCCAACATCGGATCCTCAGCGATCAAATCCACCAACGGTGGGTTGGGCATGAGGTTACCATAACGATCTCGCGAGAGAATACTCGCCAGATCGAAGCGGAAACCGTCGATGTGGTAATTGTGAACCCAGTGTCGCAAGCAATGAAATATAAGCTCACGGCAAATCGGATGGTTTCCGTTAAACGTGTTGCCACAACCGGTGTAGTTGCTGTAATGCGCTCCGCCTGAGTTCAGGATGTAGTAGACTTGATTCTCAAGCCCCTTGAAGGTGAGCACAGGCCCCCGTTCGTTGCCTTCACAGGTGTGATTAAAGACCACATCGAGAATGACCTCGATGCCAGCTTGGTGCAACGCCTTGACCATTTGCTTGAATTCAAGAACTTGAGCGCCTGGTTCTTTCGACGAGGCGTATCCACGGTGCGGAGCAAAAAAGGCCATCGGGTCATAGCCCCAATAATTGGGTCGCTCCGGCGAATTGCCGTGGACATCCAAAATCGGAAACTCGTGAACCGGCATCAACTCGACGGCGGTTACACCGAGACTTTTGAGGTAAGGTATCTTCTCGATCACGCCCAGGTAGGTTCCTGGGTTTTGAACGTTGGATGTCTTGCTTTGGGTGAAGCCTTTGACGTGCATTTCATAGATGATGCTATCGCTGAGTGAGCGACGAACATGCCGATCACCTTCCCAATCAAACGCGTCATCGACGACGACGCACTTGGGTGGTCGAATCACACCGTCGGTCGTGTGCTGACAACAACCGGCCAACGCTTTGGCGTAGGGATCGACCAAACGAGCGTTGCTATCAAACCACTGACCGGCTTCAGGGTCGAATGGCCCATTGGCTTGAAGATGATAAAGCTGTCCGGGCTGTAGGTGTGGGACGCAAATGCTCCAGACGTCTCCCCAGCGATCATTGCGTCGATCAAATTCGATGACCTCGGAAGGTTCGCGATCGTCTACGTGCTTGTAGAGCAAGAGACGCATGGCGGTAGCGGACCGACTAAAGATCGTAAATTGAACGCCCCGTTCGGTAACGTTCGCTCCGTAGGGCAATCTATAGGCAAATTGTAATTCAGGTAGCGGATGCCGCATGAGCATGTGACGTTGAGTGTCCTTTCCAGTCTAGGATGGGCGGGTTAGTTGACTAGGCAGCCCAACCTTAGCACGCTAAAAGTCAAAAACTGGAATGGAAGGTGCTGGAAAGACCGAGAATTGTACCATAATAGGGACAGAGCGTCGGCCTGGGAAAACCTTGCTCATTGCCGCGGACTTTGCAGGCTATCGCGTCTGTAGACGCCTTCGGCCTCCAAAACGAAAAGAGCCCCGACAAAACGTCGAGGCTCTCATTCAATGCACAAAGCTTCTTAATATCGATTAAGAAACGGTATAAGCTGTTTCAGCGTGATCGCTGAGGTCCAGCCCCATTTTCTCTCCATCTTCGCTCGCTCGAAGACCGATCGTGAAATCGATCAACTTGAGCAAAATGAAGGAAACAACGCCTGAGTAAACGAGCGTAACGCCAACCGCTTTGAATTGAAGCATGAGCTGTGCGGTATTGCCGTAAAATGCCCCTCCCTTTAGCTCGAAGCCATAATTTGGAATTGCAAAAATCCCAGTTGCCAAAGCCCCCCATATCCCCGCCATCCCGTGAACGCCAAATACGTCCAATGAATCGTCGTACTTAAGAGCAGGCTTAACGAAGGCAACAAAAATGTAGCTCACAATGGTTGCACCAGCACCGATAACAATCGCTGCCCAGACTTCCACAAAGCCCGCAGCCGGGGTAATACCAACCAGGCCAGCAACTGCTCCGGTGATCATCCCTAAAGCCGTCGGCTTGCCATTGCGAACGATTTCGATCACGGACCAAAGTAGGCCTGCCGTTGCCGCAGCAACTTGCGTAGTCACGAAAGCCCTAACAGCTTGCGAAGTCGCACCGAATGCGCTACCACCGTTGAATCCAAACCAACCGAACCACAAGATTCCTGCCCCGAGAACAGCAAATGGAAGATTATGAGGTGGCATAATTTGCTTCGGGAAGCCTCGACGTGGACCAATCACCAAGCAGCAAACAAGAGCTGCAATCCCTGCATTAATGTGAACAACCGTACCGCCTGCAAAGTCAAGCGCGCCTACAGGATTATTCTTTTCGTCGAACGCTCCAAGACCAAACAGCGGATGTACCGGTCCATACCATACCCAGTGGCAAATCGGGCTGTAGACAATCAAGCTCCACAATCCGATGAATACAAGGAACGCAAGGAACTTCATCCTTTCTGCAAACGCTCCAATGATCAGTGCTGGAGTGATGATCGCAAACATCATCTGGAACACCATGAATAGTTGCTGACTAATCCCCAGCTTCACATCCTTCACAGGTTCAAACGAATCTTCAAAACCAATCCCATTAAGCATGAAGTGTTTCAATGGATTGCCAGCGAAGCCACCAAGTATCTCATCTGCTGGTGCACCCGCTACTGCCGTACTTGGGTTAGCACCTGAAAAAGCCAGACTGTAACCTACTGTCACCCAAATTAGCGAAACCAATGCCATGCACATAAAGCATTGCATCAAAATACTCAGAACGTTCTTTCGCCCGACCAAGCCGCCGTAAAAGAAAGCCAATCCCGGCGTCATAAACAAAACCAAAGCCGCGCTCATCAACAACCAAGCTTGGTCTGCGCCTACTAACGTTGACGGAGCCGGAGCGGCAGCAACTTCGCCTCCCGGCGCCGACATCGCACCAGGTGGCGGTGCAACCGGTGTCGCGTCCTCTTGGGCGATCAAACCCGTACACATTAAAGCCAATAAGAAAAACGAATAACACGCCGTTCTAATCATATCCAACTCCGCCTCGAAGTTCTTTCTCTCAAACTTAGTTAGTTGATGTCTGTGGGCTGCAGTGCGGAGAGATTGCGCACTGTGACCCACGCTTGTCCCGCTAGCAAATACTAGGCCAAGAGAGCGATGGGATTTCGTTGATTACCAAATGTCCAACGAATTCCAGATTATTAATTGATCAAAAAAACATTTAGTTTTCGCGAAGTGCAGTTCAGAGCCCGACTAGGAACGAGTTTGCTTGGAGAATACGCAACCCGAGCACAATCGCACACGTTTTGAGCGTCCTCCCCATCAAGGCGATTTCAACCATCATTGCGCGTTGTTTGGGTTGCCAAAAACCACGCAGGGCTTTTCCTGGCTGCGCCCCGCGAGATTTGCCTATATTTCCGAATTCTTGAGCGGGCTATTCAGTCCCACAGTTGATTTTCCGGTTGACGCTTGCGTACACTGAAGGCAGTGCTGCGAAACGCGTCGTGGCGACTGTTTCAGTATCGATGCCGCCCTGTTCTTGGCTGAGCGGCGGCAACGGTCTGGCTTTTATCGAAAGGAGGTGTATCAGTGAAATCATTCTGTACTGGCCAAAGGGGTGAGGCGTCCTAGCATGCCGGCGGGCTGCGCAGGACAAGCAGCCTCAACCCTACTCGCATCAACCCGACGGAGCTACTCCTCGGAATTGGCGAGCGGTTTTTAGTCCTAGCCTGGGCTTGCAGATTTATCTGCAAGCCCAGGTTCTTTTTTTTGAACCTACTAGGCGATGATGCCCTTGACGACTTCACCTGCGACGTCGGTTAACCGGAAATTGCGGCCGTTGAAAAAGTAGGTGAGCTTGGTATGGTCCATGCCCAACAGCGCCAAAATGGTTGCGTGCAAGTCGTTGATGCTGACTCGATTCACGCTGGCCTTGTGGCCGATTTCGTCGGTCTCGCCGTAGTGAGTGCCGCCCTTGACTCCGCCACCAGCGAACCATGCGGTAAACGCGTTAGGATTGTGATCTCGACCTGGCTTCGCACCTTTCTGAGCAAGCGGTAATCGACCGAACTCTCCGGCACAGATGATGAGGGTGCTATCCAATAGTCCTCGCTGCTTCAGGTCCGTGATCAGCCCCGCGATCGGCACATCGGTCTCCTCAGCGAACTGACGGTGATTTCCATCGATGTCAACGTGGCCATCCCATGACAACTGATTGTCCATGCCACCTGAGAATATTTGAATGTATCGTGTTCCGCGTTCTACCAATCGCCGTGCCATCAGCGCTTGCCTGCCAAAATGCGAGCACTTTTCGTTGTCGAGTCCATAGAGCTTCTTCGTGTCTGCCGATTCGCTTTCGATATCAAATGCCTCCGGGGCAGCGGTTTGCATGCGATAAGCGAGCTCGAAGCTCTCAATGCGAGCAGCCAACTCCGCTTCCTCTGGGCTTTGCTCTTGATGCTTTTGATTGAGCCGAGCGATCAAGTCCAACTGACGACGCTGTGCGGCAGTTGTCATGTGGGGTAGTCGCGAGAGATTGGCGATCGGGTCCCCCTGAGCTGCTAAGAAAGTCCCTTGATAGACACCTGGCAAAAAGCCGGCACCCCAATTGGTTGCGTGCCCCTTGGGTAAACCTCGACCTTTGGTATCGCACATGACCACGTATCCGGGCAAGTTCTGGCTTTCACTGCCCAAACCGTAGGTTACCCAGGAGCCAACCCCAGGAAAGCCCATACGGCTCATTCCGGTGTTCATTTGAAACAAGGCCGGCGCGTGGTTGTTCGTCTCGGTGAAACAACTATGAATAAAAGCCATTTCATCCACATGCTTGGACAACGCCGGGAAAATTTCACTAACCCAAGTACCGCTTTGGCCATGCTGTTTAAATTGAAACGGCGACTTCATCAACCCACCGACGGCATCCACAAAGAACCCCGTTTTGTTGTCGAATCCCTCGAGCGTCTTTCCGTCACGCTTTTCGAGTTCGGGTTTGTAGTCCCACGTGTCGACTTGGCTTTGGCCACCATTCATGAACAGCCAAATGACGCTCTTGGCTTTGGCTGGAAAATGCGATGGACGAGGAGCCATCGGTGCGAGCGAACGATCCAAGAAGCCATCGTTTGAGCTCGCTCGGAGATTTGAAGTTAATAGTCCTGCTTCATCGAGCAGTGAGGCGAGGCCGAGCATACCAAAGCCGCCGCCCGCTCGTCGCAAAAAATCTCGTCGGGCGGGTTGAGCGAGCAAGTTGTTCCAATTCGTTGGCATTGAGAACTCCAGGTGGTTTGAGGAAGGACAAGGCGGGGCGAGCTAATGTATGGCGGGCGCAGAAACTTGCATATTGATTGTAGGGGAGAGCGAGGCTCCTGCCGAGCTAGCGGATTGTTGATTCAATACGCATTCAAATGCAATTCGTTTAACAGTCCGCCGTAGGCCTACTGTCATTGTAACTGAGTACGCCTTCGGCTGACTGTTAAACATGAAATCAGCAAGCCCCTTTGTACGCAATGGCTCGGCAGGAGCCTCACCCTCCCGACTAATACATGTTTGGTTGAAGTCGATGAAACATGTTTGCAGTTGTCGCCTCGCCTTCACGCAAAATTGGCATTCACCTTAAGGCAGTGGGCAGATACTCAAGCTGTCGAATCGAATCTTGCATTCTGGATCGTGGGCTTGCAACATGATCGTTCCCGCTTCGGTCCGCAGTCCCTTGCGAGGGTTCTCGTTAGGCTCACGTGTATCCTTGAAATCAACGACTTGGACTCCATTCACCCAAGTGCTAATCAGCGGTCCATCGGCGATCACGGTGACAAACGTTTTTTCTGCGGAATCCGACAGAACTGCCTTTGCATTTTGGCGACGGAAAATAGCGCCCATGCCAGCATCGACCGGCCTGCGACGATCCTCCTTGAAGCCATGATGCACCTGGCATTCATAGCCGTTCATGTCTTCGCCTGGAATACACCGAAAAAACAAACCTGAATTGACATTCTCAGCTAGGGTCTGAGCGGCGAACTGCAAGCAACAATTGGCATGGGGCTGGAGCAATTCGATATGACCTTTGCCACCGATGAGTGTCAATGCTCCCTCGCTGGAGAGCTCCGCTCTGACCTTGCCAGCGGGCATATTAAAATCCTTGAGATCTTTGGCGGGAAGCACGGCGTAGGTAATTGGTCGAACCTTGATGTTTCGAAATCGAATGGTCCCCTCACGGAATTGCAACCCAATCAATCCAGCGGTCAAACCGGTCGTGTCCATGTAGTCTGTGGAAAGCTGCCCATTGACCCAAGTTTGGACATGCTCTCGGTCCACCATGGCATGCATGGTATGCCATTCGCCAGACTCGGGTTCGTCTACTTGTTCGTTTACCTTGGCACGTCCAACAAGTGATCCCGTTGGAAAGGGGTTGTCAGGTGGCGCAATATTGAGTTCAAAGCAATCTTTGGCAGGGTCAGTCGGAATTGCCGGTGTTCTAAGAAACACGCCGCTGTTTGTTTTGTCCGTTCCCTTGAACTCAAGCATCAACTCGAAATCCGAAAAACGAACTGCTGTACAAAGCAGACCAGCTTCACCTTCGGTAGCCAACAAGACTCCATCTTCGACTTTCCAATTTGCATTTCCCGCGTTGCGCCACCCCGCCATGGACTGGCCATCAAACAGTCGAACCCAGCCGACGCTCAGTTCGTCCACGGGCAGTCGAGCAGCCAAAAGTTTGTCGACATCAACCGACGGGTCGAGGGGTAGCTCTTCGGGTTTGGCGTCAGCCGCAGGAGCCACGGGAGCTGTGTCCGCCACGGGTTTCGAAGACGCTTTTTCGATCGGTTTCGCCTCCTCAAGTTCCTGGGTATTACCAAAGGATTCCTTGGCTCTTTCAGAGGAATCGGATTTCGATTTTTGCTCTGTTGCAGGCGTGCTGGAAGCACCGCAACCCGATGCAAATGCACAAACCGACCCGACTAAGAGTAAATTGAAAACAACTAAAGATCGATTTGAGAGTCGTTCGAAATTTCCAGCCATGCTTTGAAATGCTCAGGTAGGTGAGGAGTTTCCTGTGGGATACCGCGCCATCGAAGTTCCGCGCGATTCGTCGGTTCCATCATACTGGTGATTGGTACCGTCGCTAGACCGTCAATCATATTCCAAAAAAGTTCGATTCCGTTTAAGAAAAATGTCTGCTTCACCTCGAATGGTTCAAAACAGAAGCAAACATGCTGCAAACGCGAAATCCCTGTCGGGCAGTGGAATGCTCGAACCGCCAAAAACTCGGCCTCACCAGAAAGGTCGGACGGAATTCTTTGCTCCACTTTCCATTGGGATCGTAGCGAAATTCGGTAGGGACTACTCACATTCTTGCTCGGTATGCGCCACACTTGGGTAGACACCAGGACCATCTAGGCAGTACCAGCGATCTAAAGCCGCAGACCACTCCTGCAAATTTTTGACCCGTGCGAAACTCTCACGCACTTCAAGCGATTGAGGATGAAGGGCTGAGTATTTAATCCCAAACTTGCGCATCGGCACACCCGCTTTGTCTTGGCCGTAAAGTTCTTCAGCCAGTTTAAAATGCTCCAAAATGACTTCCCGTTGTCGGTACAGGGACGGGGGAGGTGGAAGCGGCTTGCCATGAAAAATCGCTTGGCATTGCTCAAAAATCCAGGGGTTGCCAATACAACCGCGCGCGACGGTTACACCGTCAATTCCTGTCTCCTGCATCATTCGCAAGCAGTCATCTGCAGTGAAGAGATCTCCACTACCTAGGATCATTCGATTGGGTCCAACATGCTGTTTCACTTCCTTCAAAAAGGACCAACGGCTCGGACCGATGTAGCGTTGAACAACGGTTCGGCCGTGGACGGTTATGGCGTCGATTCCGTACCCGAATGCCCCGTCGAGAATCTCGAAAAAACGATCGCGACTCTCCTGCGAGTCGTCCAGTCCGCGGCGCATTTTGATCGTAACTGGAATATGCGACGGGACGATGTCTCGCGTCTGTCGGACAATTTCGAGGGCGACTGCAGGCTGGCTCAAATGAAAACCGCCTCGACATCGGCCGAGCACCTTCTTCACTGGGCACCCAAAATTGATATCGATGACCGCGAAGCCGGCTTCCACAAGTTTTTTTGCCCCCAACGCAAACTGCTCTGGCTCCGCCCCCATAAGCTGTCCTGCGACCGGTTGCTCTTCGGGAGTATTGTGCAAGAAATGCTGGGTCCGTTTCCGATCTTTGAGTTCAACCAAAAATTTGTCGAGCATTACCTCGCACAAACTATACGACGCTCCATGGCGTCGTGCGATCACTCGCATGGGCCAGTCGCTGTAGCCACTCAGGGCCGCTTGAACGACAGGAAACCCGATGGCCACATTCCCAATCTTGAGGGGACGATAAAGTTGCGCCGTTTCGGGACCGCTCGTGGAGTCTGAGACCGCGTTGCTCTTGGTGTCTAATAGGTAAGTCAAAGTTAGTTCAATTAGTTAAGCCCGCGAAGTTGGACGAAAAGATTGGCTTCGATCCTAAGTCATTCCGACGGGATGATCAACCCGCAAGCAGCATATCCCGGCAAACAGTCGGAATTGCTTGCTCATTCGGCAATGCAAAAACAGGAATATGATAGGCGACAAGCTTCGCGGCCGAATCTTGCAAACCGTCCAAATCATGTTGGTTTACGATGGCGGAAACAGCATAGCCTCGCCGCCGCAGCAATCCCAATGTCAATGCCATCTCGTCGTCGACCTGCTGCACGAAAACAAGCACGGAAAGTTGCCTGGAGAGTCGATTTTGAGTCTCCATCAAAAGGTCTGCCAAACGAAGGCCATCCGTCCGCTCAAGTCTAGCAAGGGTTCGGTGCACTTCGGCAAATTGTTCTGGCCCGCTTCGCGCATCGACCACCACAGGCCGCAATCGCGTGCTCTTGGCATTCATCTCCACATCGGCTCGCACCGAGTCCCGGTCGGAAAAATCCTTCTCGAGCCGCATTTGCCTAACGCGATCTGCTGCATCGCGTCCATTGCTGATCAGTCCGAAGGGTTGGTTCATGAGGTACAGGGTGTGGGCCAAAGATGCTGCCATGGTGACCGCTAGATCTGTTCGCACCGGCTCATTGCGATCGGGATTGGTCGCGGTATGCATGTCCAGAATGAGCATCGCTCCTTGTATACAAGTCGGCTGGAAAATACGCGTGTGCAGTTTCCCTGTACGTGCGGTTGCACGCCAATGGATCCGATTCAGAGAGTCGCCAGCGCGATACTCTCGGATACCAACCATTTGAGTCGGGTCCTCCATCACTCGATCATTAACATGCAAGTCGCCCATGGGACGTCGACTCGCGATATTCATCCCTTGAAGCGTGATTAGCTTTGGAAGGACGAGAATAAACTGCGGTTCCGAAGCGACACGATAATTGCGATGCAAACCAAGCAGATCACCCGTTTCAAGGATGGTCGGCCCCAACTGAAAGTATCCTCTTCGAACCGCTTTGATCTGATAGGTCATCAACGAGTTTTGCTTGGACCGAAAGAAATAGAGCTTGGCAGGATAGCCCGTTACCTCCAACGCACGATTCGGTTGCGATGTTACTCGTTTGGACAAAAGGTCCTCAGCAAAGAGCCATGGGATGAAGTAACCAGATTTGTTGTTGAGCCGAAGCCCGACCGCCAAGCTCTCTCCAATTTGAAGTTCGGAATGGGTGACTTGCCTTTCGACGTTCAAGCTTGCTGCCCATCGATCCGCAAAGAACCTCGCAAGTTGAAATATGATTAAAAGCGAGCAAGCTCCCAATGCAAACAAGTTAGCGCCAGTCAACATACCGACGAACAGCACCAACGCGATGATTGGTAAAATGTGCATGGATGGCCCTAAACGTGGAAAGTCAACTTAGATATCGGAGTCTTAGTATGACCACACGCTTGCAGAAAGAAAGCCGTTCATGAAGTGCAAAAGGATTGTCGTCCATCCTTTTCCTGCACGGGCAATTTGAAAATCCCAAGTCGGTCGACTCTCAATTCGTGTCGATGAAGAGCCCTCAAAATCATCGCAAAGTGCCAAAAAGCGTTTGAAACAAACCGTTTATCTCATCGAAGTACGGTAGCAGGCATTCCACCTTGCATTGGATCGCGACCGCTATTTTCTGGAGCCCCCCCCCAAGTTTGCTGTGGCGCCATGTATGGGCTTGTTACGGGTCGAAAGGTCGGATCGTTTGAGCTGCTGGTGCCCCCCGAGTACGGTTGTGAAACGGAGGGGTTCGAGGCGACGTAACTGGTATTGCGATTGTCGGTGAACACACTGTTCCCAAAAAGGCTACCCGTTCCCGTCGCAAAGGTGGGGAAATAGAATATCGGTTGAGGTGCGGTGTTCACGTAGGGATTCGCTTGATAGGGCGTTGATGCGTAGTACGGATTGCTGGCTGCTGAGTAAGCTCCTGCAGGGGTGCCGTTATTGCTCGCCATGGTGTTCGATACCGGTAACATATTCGGAGGCAATGGAGTCGCTGGGCTTGTGTTGCTTGGCGGCTGGACAGAGTTGGTCCCAGTGCTGGCAAGCATTGGATTGGCCGGGTTGGTGCCGGGCGTGATCGCGGGATTGGGGTAATAAGGAACGGGAGCCTGGGCGACAAGGTTTCGGCTGGGGGAACTAGGGTAGTTGTTGTATGCAGGATAGTCGATTGGTCGCGTTGGATAACGAGATGTATTTCGATTTGCTTCGGCGATCTGAGCCGCGTTCTGAATGACATTTTGATTATTAAAATTTGGGATGCCCATGTTGTTCGTGGGCGCAACTGCAATCTTGTTCCCTCCATTCGGGGTTGAACCAAGCGGTCGATCCACAAATCGAGAAACTTGTTTGGACGATGCGGCCAAGACCGGGATTTTTAGATCGACTTCCTTCTCCTCGTATTTTACATACGTTACGGACTGAGGTACCGATTCGTAGTTGGGCTGAAATTGAACGATGGGAACATACTGCCAAACTTGCTGCGGTGAAGCAAAAGGATTCCCGCTAGGAACATTTTTAAGCTGTAACTGATACGACTGAATCGGAGTATACTTGACGACCGCCAAGCTCCTGTTTTCCGTGACTTGCGTGGGAACGTAAACTCGTTCCTTAACCACTTGGTACGAATAGGCCACGTCTGGAACGGTTTCGGTTGTGACGTAACGTCCATACGACTGACCACTGTTCGGATCAACAAAAGTCATGACAGGGACTACCGCGGCAAACCCGTCGCTCTTGTTCGGCGCCGGATTAGAATTGAGGCCCGGATTAGCGTTTAGCCCCTGGTCGAGGGCTTGGACTCCAAACGCAATGGAATTGAGAAGGAATAGGCTAGTTGCAAAGCAAATGGAAAAGACAGCGAAGCTTTTGAGAGACATAGTCTTGCCGGATTGGATCCTTGGATATTTGCGTTGCCCGCAGTCGGGATCGAAACTTTTGCAAGCTTCTCAAGCGGTTTTGGATGCAGTTGCAGAGCGTGCGCGCATGGGCACACTCGTCACAGTATTGGGTCGTACTATTTCCCAAGTTCCAACGCAAGGTCTAGTTAATGAGGACGGCCGTTGGTTCTACGTTGTCCACCATGAAATTGCAGTCCTCCTGGCTGATGAAGCGATCGAGTTGGACCTACTTTAGCCCGACGCGCAAGCTAGTGAATTTACTGTCCAATCCACTAGCTTGCGCGTCGTGCTATTGAATTCGTGCTACGCAAATGGAAACCCACCGCTCGCCTACGGAGACTGTTAAGCGAAGATAAGCCGAATGGGACAAGCTGGCGGTCTAGCGAAAACGGGCAGGCTGAGCCGACCTTTCTTTCTTGGGGAAATTTTCGGAACAGGCTAAATATTCGGTGGCAACATTTCGATACCTGACCAAGCGGGAGAGTTTTCCGCTTAGGTAAAGAATTTCACTCGCGTCGACAGGCACGTCTGGCGTGAGTATCCGGCCTCAAAACATGGAAGATACAGTCGTGAACCGCTTCACCCTCCTCTTACTCATTGGGACTTCCGTCGCAGGTAGCAACGCCTTCGGCCAAAACCAAGGACGTTCGGGCAATGCCGCCGTTCGGGTCGCGCACTCGACAGTGGTGCCTGCAAGATCATCTGCAGTTCCACGACCATCGCGGCCGGTTGGCAAACTCGTATCCCAACAAAACATCATTCAAGACGCTGACGAAGTGATGTACGAAGAAGCGCCGGAAAGCGTGGTGCTCGGCGAATCCTATGATCCAAACGAAGGACTTGCGGAGATAGGCGGAGGCTGTGCGAGCTGTGGAGGCGGTGGTTGCAGCAGTTGTAACGATACATGTGGCGACCTTTGCGGCTCGGGCATGGGATTCGACCTCTGCAATCCAGCAGGTTTGGGCGGACGACAGTTATGCATCGGACTTCCTTCCCACGGTTGGGTTAGCGTTGAGTATTTGAGTTGGCTTCAAAACGGGATGAATACTCCTGCTTTGGTAACCACCTCCTCGCCAGCTACGACACCACAGGCCCAAGCAGGTGTGCTAGGACTTTCGACTACGAGCACCCTCTACGGCGGCAATAACAACATACTCGATGATCGCATGAGCGGAACGCGAGTCCGATTCGGTTGGTGGTTTGCTAACAATCCCAACCTGGGCGTCGAAGGTGAGTACTTCGGTTTTGGGACCAAGACGGAGAGCTTTGACAGACAATCCAACGGTGCTTCGATTTTGGCACGCCCCTTTTACAACGATATCACCGGTCTCGAAGATTCTGAATTGGTATCGTACCCCGGAGTCTTGTCGGGGCGAATTCGCTCGACGGCAACCTCGAAACTGGACGGTTCAGCGGTTCGATTCCGAAGATTGCTGTGCTGCAGCAGTGGTTGCGGATTTTCACCCCTCTCCTGTGGTCCTGTCCCTTGCCAATCACGGATCGATGCGACTGTAGGTTGGAGATTTTTGCAACTAAAAGAAACCCTCGGTATCCAGGAAGACCTAACTTCGCTGACAAACAACCAAGGAAGCTTCGTCATCAACGACAATTTCCGAACTCGCAATCAATTCAATGGTGCCGAAATCGGCGTACATTGGATGGGCCGACGAGGTTATTGGTCGCTTGATACACTGATGCGAATGGGGCTGGGTAACACTCGCCAGGAAGTGGGGATCAACGGAACGACGCTGATTACACAGAACGGCGTGACGACAAACAACAATGGCGGATTGCTAGCTCAACGAACCAATAGCGGTACCTTCGTGCGAAATCAATTTGGAGTCGTACCTGAGTTGGGTGCAACGCTTGGCTACCAATGGACTCAACGCTTGCGTCTGACAGCAGGCTACTCCTTTATCTACTGGAGCAACGTGGTACGACCAGGAGACCAAGTCGATACTACGGTCAATCCTAACTTACTACCGCCAGAGAATCCGACCCAAACATCACACCTGAATCCTCGCTTCGCGTTCCAGGATTCGGATTACTGGGTTCAAGGCTTGAGCCTCGGTGGCGAGTATCGCTGGTAAACGCTAGCCGACACGGCCAGACATTGGTTCTACAAAAGCGGTACACATCAGTGCCGCTTTTCTTTTATGGTGGACTTGTTTGCTGCTATTTTGGACATGAGTTGCTTGATCTGCTCAGCCGTAAGAGCTTACCTGACTTACCAAGAGATTCAAACACAATCCATTTTGTCCGGTTACTTGATCCAAGATTCCAGCCAGAAAGACCGATTAACTGGATAGAGCCATAATCTTTGAGACTGGCTAAGCTAACAATTTGATGGAGTGGGGATAATGGCGAGCTTTCTGAAGAGTGTATTGGATAGTCTAAAACTCAACAAACGAACCAGCGATCGTACCCGCGAACGCAATCGCCGCGCTCTCCAACTCGAAACACTCGAAGGTCGATCTTTGATGGCAATTGACCTTGCTGTCATTAGCGGTACGTCGTTCGTGGACTTGACGGGCAACGGCCTCACTGGCGATGACACACGCGTGGGCGGCGCTACAGTGCAACTGTTCCGCGATACCAATACGAATGGCACGTTTGAATCGGGAACAGATGTATTACTTGGGACGGCAACGACCAACGCGACGACAGGCGTGTACCGTTTTGCGAGCACGAATGCCGGTGGCGCATTGGCCGCAAACACCCTGACGGCAGGCAACTATTTCGTAAAGCAATTGCCGATCGCAAGCTTTAACCCACCGACAACACCAACACTTGTTACTGTTTCTGCTGGAGATCGAAATGGAACTCCAGTGCAAGTCATCGATCCGTTTAGCGGCGGAGCCCAGAGTCTGTCCGCGGACAGCGTGACCCCCGTTGTCAATGGCTCTGCATCAAATGCGTCGATTGTTGGTGGCGAACGAGATATTCGGCTAACTTACACAAGCGGAGTTCAAGCGGTACAACTCGATGTTATCCCCTCGATTTCGACGCTGTCGTTCAGCTCCAATTTGCAAGTTTTAGGAAATGCACTGTTACAGTATGACGGTGTAGATGGAACGAGCACCTTGAACGCGACTGGTCTCGGCGCGATAACGCTGAATGGGACCGATGCAAACGCGGGGTTACAACTTTCGACACGTGGGGACAACGCAGGCGGTACTGCCGTTGTGAGAGTTTATTCCAACGCCACGGATTTCTCGACCTCCACCGTTAACATACCTGCGCAAACAACACCCGAACCAATCTTTGTTCCTTTCTCCACATTCACCACAGGTGGTGGTGCGGGCGCTAATTTTAATTCGGTCGGTGCTATCGAGGTTCTGATTAACGGCGTCGTTGAACTGCAAGCAACCGTCACTGTCGTTCAAAGCTTACGTCCAACCACTATCACCTCCAACTTGCGAAACACAACGGCAAGTATTCAGATAGTTAAGTCAACGAACGGCCAGGACGCCAACACGACAACGGGACCATTGTTGGCAGTAGGATCGACCGCCACATTCACTTATGTTGTCACCAACACAGGTGGCGTTGCACTTTCCACGGTGGTCGTTCGAGATGACAATGGAACAACCGGTAACACAGCGGACGACATTACCCCCACATTTACTTCTGGCGATGCCAATTCGAATAACATTCTCGAAACGACAGAAACTTGGACTTATACCGCAACTCGCGTTGTAACCGCTGGGCAGTACACCAACATCGGAACCGTCACCGCCTTGGACCCATCGACCAATACGGTTACCGACACCGATCCGAGCAACCATTTTGGTGTTACTGCAGGCGTCAATGTTGTTAAGTCAACCAATGGCCAGGACGCTAACACATCCACAGGACCTTTGCTGGCTGTTGCCGCTACAGCGACATTTACCTACGTTGTTACCAACACAGGAAACGTCGCCTTGGGTACGGTGGTTGTTCGAGACGATAACGGTACAACCGGAAACACGGCGGACGATTTTAATGCAACGCTTCAGTCTGGCGACGCCAACTCCAACGGTCGACTGGATACGACGGAGACTTGGACCTATCAAGCGACGCGAGTGGTCACCGCTGGCCAGTACACCAATATAGCCACGGTTACCGGAACACCCGTGGATTCCACAGGGACTGCGATTCCCTCGATTACTGCCCCAACGGATACGGATCCAAGCAATCATTTTGGTGTAACGACCGGCATCAATCTGGTCAAGTCGGTGAATACTCTGGATGCGAACACGACGACGGGGCCTACGCTGGGTGTCGGAGCCAATGCCACGTTTACTTATGTATTGACCAATACAGGTAACGTTGCGATTGGAACGGTTGTCGTTCGCGACGACAACGGTACTACGGGAAACACGGCGGACGACTTCAGCCCAACCCTTCAGTCGGGCGATGCGAATTCCAACAATCGTCTCGATACAGGCGAAACCTGGACATACCAAGCGATTCGAACTGTAACCGCCGGACAGTACACGAACATTGGCTCTGTCACAGGTACTCCGGTTGATTCCACGGGAACCGCTATCGCCGGCTTCCAACAACAGAGCGACACGGACCCAGCAAACTACATCGGTGTGACTGCGGCAGTCAACGTGGTTAAGTCCGTAAACGGCCAAGATGCAAACACGACAACAGGACCAAGTCTTGTGGTGGGTGCGACGGCAACCTTTACGTACGTGGTAACCAACACGGGCGGTGCAACATTAGGCACGGTTGGAATCAGCGATGACAATGGAACAACTGGAAATACGGCTGACGACTTCATTGCGACACTGCAAAGCGGCGATACGAACAGCAACGGCAGAATGGAAACCACGGAAACTTGGACTTTTCAAGCGACAAGAACTGTTGTTGCTGGCCAGTACTCCAACATTGGCACCGTAAGAGGAACGCCAGTTGACAGCACGGGTACTGCCATCGTAGGGCTCACCGCAGTTACCGACACGGACCCAGCCAATTACTTTGGTATTACGGCGGGCATCAACATTGTAAAGTCCACGAACGGACAAGACGCGAACACAGGTACCGGGCCGGTGCTTGCGGTTGGAGCAAATGCGACTTTCACGTACGTGGTGACGAACTTAGGTTCAACCCCTCTTGGAACGGTCGTGGTCGGTGATGATAATGGGACTCCAACAGTAACCACAGATGACCTTGTTCCGGTCTTGCAAAGTGGCGACGCGAATAGCAATGGCAGATTGGATACCAATGAAACTTGGACATACCAAGCAACACGCGTTGTAACAGCAGGTCAATACTCCAACATCGGTCGCGTGTCCGCCAATCCGGTTGACTCGACGGGCACAGCAATCGGGGGGGCAGCTGCCGTGACAGATACCGACCCAAGCAACCACTTTGGTGCGACGGCAGGAATCAATGTTGTCAAATCGACCAACGGAGTCGATGCGAACACAGGGCCTGGTCCCTCGTTGACCGTCGGTAGCACAGCAACCTTTACTTATGTTGTAACCAATACCGGCAATTCGGCTCTAGGATCAGTCTCGGTGCGAGACGACAACGGTACGACGGGAAACACCGCAGACGACTTTAATGCAGCGTTTGTTAGTGGTGATTTAAATAGCAACGGTCGGCTCGATACCAATGAAACGTGGACTTACCAAGCGACTCGAACGGTCACGACCGGTTTGTATACGAATTTGTCGACGGTTACTGGAACTCCAGTCGACTCGACCGGTACGACGATCGTCGGTCTAACGGCCCCAACAGATACCGATCCGAGCAACCACACAGGCGTGCCGATATTCTCGAAGCGATTGTTTTTGGCCTCAAGCGTCTAAAGGAGCAGGCTCATTCCATGTCCACGGCGCGAGCCGTCCGGTGACGGGACTCTGTTTCACAGTCAGCCGAGGCTTACTGCCGAAAGAACGCGGTACTCCTACGGCTGACCGTTAAACGACGAAAGCAACAAGTCGCCAGCCATCGGTGAGTGCGTCGCATAGAACGTGACTTAGCTTCTCTAAAAAGTTTCTAACAGGGATAGCGATTCTGGCTATTTCGTTCCTGCAATTGTTGGTTAGGATGGCTAAGGTTTCGTACATTCCCTAACTTGCACTCATAATACTTGCCCACATTGTTCGCGATTTTCGAGAATCATCCATGACTCAAGACCCGCATGTTGTTTGGCATGACCAGTCCATTACCAAGCAGCAACGCATAGAACGACATAGGCATCGTGGGTGCGTGGTTTGGTTCACGGGCTTAAGCGGTTCAGGGAAGAGCACCGTTGCGAACCTTGTCGAGCAAAAGTTGTTTGAGCGGGGGGCTCACACCTTTTTGTTGGATGGCGACAACGTTCGCCACGGATTGTGCGCTGGCCCCAATCTACTCGAGCAAGTTCATGGCAAAGAGTTTGCAACTCGTTTTGGACTCGGATTTGGACAGCAGGATCGCGAAGAAAATATTCGCCGCGTTGGCGCGATCACGGAGCTTTTTGCTTCGGCTGGGCTGATTTGCTTGACCGCCTTCGTCAGCCCCTATCGAATCGACCGAAATCGTGTTCGTCACTGGGTCGAATCCCAAGGCGAGAAAGGGGACTTCCTAGAGGTCTTCGTCAATACACCACTTGAGACGTGCATCGAGCGCGATCCTAAGGGGCTTTATCAGCTTGCGTTGCAAGGTAAAATCAAGAACTTCACCGGAATTAGCGATCCATACGAACCGCCAGAATCGGCAGATCTTGAGCTTGCCGGCGCATCCCAACCGCCTGATGTTTTGGCTGAGCAAGTCATTGAGATGCTCATTGAAAGAAAAGTAATCACACCATGAGAACTAGTTTGCCACGGAAGATTCGAATGATTCCCTGTTATTTTATGGGAGTGCTGCTCCTTTTTGCTCCCGGGAGCATCGAAACTGCTTTTGCGCAGGAAAAGCCTACGGGCAAGATTACTTCGACGGAGCGAATCGCAAAACTTGATCTTACAAAGTACGCCGAGGATGCCGCCAAATGGGAGCCAGAGGTTGCTAAGTTGTCCGCCGGCAATGCATCCCAGGGAGGTCCAGAAACGATCCTTTGCATGGGCAGCTCCAGCTTCCGCCTCTGGGATTCGATTTCAGACGACATGGCCCCGTTCTCGGTGGTTCGTCGCGCATATGGCGGTGCGAAGTTCTGTGACCTTGCGATCCATGCGCCGAAATTGATCGAAGGGCTTCAATTCCGTGCGGCCATGATTTTTGTGGCTAACGACATCGTAGGCAAAGAAAAAGACAAGAGTCCAGAGGAAGTGGCTCGACTTGCAAAAATCGTGATCGATGCCGTTCGGAAAGAGAATCCGGCGGCTCCTGTTTTCCTCATTGCGATCACTCCCTGTCCTTCGCGATTCCCAACTTGGCCAACCATAGCCATGGCCAACCAATCGTTAGAAAATCTTTGCTCACCGGAGTCCAAAACTTACTTTGTCGCTACCCAATCCAAATACTTGGATGCAAAGGGAGAACCCATGCCCGAGTTGTTTGTCAAAGACATGTTGCATCAAAACAAGGACGGTTACGCCATTTGGTCTGGCCTCCTCAAGGAAGCGTTGAACAAAAACCTACCCTAGCACGACGCGCAAGCTAGTGAATCCCTAGCACGACGCGCAAGCTAGTGAATCCCAGCACGACGCGCAAGCTAGTGAATCCCTAGCACGCCGCGCAAGCTAGTGAATCCCAGCACGACGCGCAAGCAAGTGAATCCCTAGCACGACGCGCAAGCTAGTGAATCCCCAGCACGACGCGCAAGCTAGTGAATCCATCGCACGACTAAATTCCCAACTCGCTTGCATTCACATCCATGGAGACATTGCATGCTAAGGGGCCTGGAAAATATTGAATTTTCGCTTTAAAAAACCTAGACTTAGTGGATGTCTGATGCATAAGATACGTCCGTGCAAGCGAGAAGGGATCTCGGGACGAATCAAGCAAGCAAGACATTACGTCACTTTGGAAATCACTTCTCCTGCTTGATTTTTCACCGCAATGAATACTGCACAAAATCCTCCGGTTGGGATTTGGAAATTGCTATCCAGCTCAACCTTCCAGGCTGCACTTGGCGTTCTGATTGTGTTGGCTGTGTGTTGGGTGGCATTTTATGTCATGGCAAGATTGCGCGATTCCAACAAGCAAGACGTGCCACTGGACGATCTGCTGCGAAAGAATTTCGAGGAAATGCGAAGTGGGGGTGAGATCAGCGAAACAGAATTCCGAAACATTACTTCGTTGTTAGAAGAGAAGCCTCGTCGGAACTCTTCATCAATTGAAAACCCAGCTAGCGACGCGATCGTTGTCAGGAGTACCGAAAAAAACTCCTGAATCTGTCGTTCTAGTGTGCTAGACTTTAATAAATACATGAAACAGTCGGTCTGGGAGGCCGATCAGGCAAGGGTTCATTCGCCTTGCAAAATGGAAAGATAACCAATCGGCTCGAAACTGTGGACAAGGATGCCCGGTTCGATTCAAAACCCTCGCCTTTCGCGAGGTTTTGAGAAAAACCAATCGAGCTTCCACATAGAAAATGTCCAACCCGCAGCCATCCAGGAGTGTCGGAGACTTTCTCCAAAGACACAACGTTTGGCCAATAAGTTTAAGGAGTCGAATATGCCCTCGAGTAAGGATGTCATGGCTAGCCGCCGAAATAACGCCGGCGGAACCAGCGGTAGTACCACCAAAAAGAACGCATTTTGCTCGTTCTGTCGCAAGAGCTACCGTGACGTTGGACCTCTCGTTGAAGGCCCAGGGGACGTCTACATTTGTGGCGAGTGCATCGAGCTTTGCCAATCGATCTTGGACCAAGAGCAACGACGACGCCCATCATCCAAGAAATTGTTCAGTGAAACTCCAACACCTCGCGATATCGTCGAGCATCTCGACCAATATGTCATAGGCCAAGTGCCCACGAAGCGAGCTCTGGCCGTGGCTGTCCACAACCATTACAAGCGTCTTACAGCGGGTTGGAATGGATCAGACATCGAAATTGAGAAATCAAATATCTTGCTGGTTGGACCAACCGGCAGCGGCAAAACTTTGATGGCCAGAACATTGGCCAAGATGCTCAATGTACCGTTCGCCATCGGTGACGCTACGACTCTAACCGAAGCTGGCTATGTAGGCGAGGACGTCGAGAACTTGCTGTTGAAATTGCTGCATGCAGCCGATTTTGACATTGAGTCTGCTCAACGTGGAATCCTCTACATCGACGAAATCGACAAGATTGGCAAAACGAGCCAAAACGTCTCGATCACTCGTGACGTTTCTGGCGAAGGCGTCCAGCAAGCCCTTCTCAAAATGCTTGAAGGGACCGTTGCCAACGTGCCTCCACAAGGTGGCCGAAAGCACCCAGAACAGCAGTATATTCAACTTGACACAACAAACATCCTCTTCATCTGCGGCGGTACGTTTGTCGGCATCGACGACATTATCCGCAAACGTCTGGGCAAGAAATCACTCGGTTTCGGACCAGGCTCCAGCACACGTGAAGAGGGAGACGTAGCATCGCTACTCGCTCAAGTGCAATCGGATGACATTTTGGAATTCGGAATGATTCCAGAGTTGGTAGGACGCTTGCCTGTCGTCACGTCGCTGTTACCGCTTGACGTTCCTGGCTTGATCAAAGTGCTCAGCGAACCAAAGAATGCATTGCTCAAGCAATACCAAGCCCTTTTCGGAATGGAAAATTGCGAACTGCACCTGACCGAGGCCGCACTGAAGGGCGTTGCTCAAAAAGCACACATCAAAAACGTTGGTGCACGCGGTCTTCGAGGAATCATCGAAGACGTGATGATGGACATCATGTTTGAACTACCCGATCAAGAAGCGGGAACGGTTTACACGATCGATATCGATGCCAACGACGGCAAACTCCGACACTTCAAGAGTGTTCCGCAACGCAAAGAGAGTGCATAGTCAGGCAACGCCTCATTTCAAAATCAGAAATCCCTAAGAGCGGGATGAACGGAATCGTTCATCCCGCTCTTTTCATTTCATCCGGGAGCAAATTCATAAATCGCGACATCTTTCCTCTCTGGATTTGATAGGATAATCAAGCACCGAGATCCGTTTGCTTGCATCCAAAACAGCGATTAAAAAAACGATTGAGACTTAAATGACTTCTCAAAACACTCCTCCTCAGCCCAATCGAAGGCTATTTGTTAAGAACTCAGCCATTCTCACTGGAGGGGCAATCGCAAATACGCTGGCCCCAACCTACGGCGTCCACATCGCAGGCGACGATGTTCTCAAGATTGGATTGATCGGATGTGGCGGACGTGGCACCGGTGCAGCAACACAAGCATTGATGGCCGACGGTCAAGTGAAACTGGTTGCAATGGCTGACGTTTTTGAGGATCGGCTAGCGCAAAGCCTAAAGAGCCTTAAAAAGATCGAAGGGCTTCAATCCAACATCGAAGTCCCGCCAGAGAAGCAGTTTGTTGGTTTTGACGCCTACCAGCAATTGCTATCAAGCGGAGTGGACGTTGTGCTCTTGACGACTCCTCCCCATTTTCGGCCTATGCATCTGCAAGCGGCGGTGGCAGCCGGTAAACATGTTTTTGCCGAGAAACCCTGCGCCGTGGATGCACTTGGCGTTCATTCGGTTTTGCGTAGTTGTGAAGAGGCCAAGAAAAAGAACTTAGCCGTCGTCTCAGGTTTATGCTTGCGATACCACGATCCCTATCGCGAAGCGGTGCATCGCATTCAAGAGGGCGAAATCGGCGAAGTCCGAGCACTGCTTGCGAACGATTATCGCGGACCGATTTGGGTTAAGCCCCGCCAACCCGATTGGAGCGATATGCACTGGCAGATGCAAAATTGGTATTACTTCACATGGCTCTCTGGTGACTTCAACGTGGAGCAACACGTTCACAATCTCGATCTATGCGCCTGGGCTATGGGAGATCAGTATCCTGTCAAAGCGATCGGAATGGGCGGACGAGAAGTACGAAAAGGCCAAGAGTACGGAAACATCTTTGATCACCACAGCGTTGTTTACGAGTACGCCAACGGAGCCAGACTCATCAGCAACACTCGCCAGATCGAGGGTTGCAAAGGGGACATCAGCGTGAATGTTCTTGGCTCAAAGGGTACAGCGATTCTTACCGAACGACGCAACGGAGTTCGCATCAAAGCCGAACGAGATTGGAGCTACAGCGGCGAAGAAAGGAACTTGTATCAAGTTGAGCACGACGAACTCTTTGCAAGTATCCGTGCCGGCCAACCGATCAACAACGGCCAGTACATGGCAAAGAGCACTTTACTGGCGATCATGGGACGGATGGCGACCTACAGTGGACAAGAAATTACTTGGGATATGGCCTGGAATTGTAGGGAAGATCTCAGTCCTCCACGCTACGAATGGGGCAATCTCCTGTCCCCAGAAGTGGCAGTCCCAGGCGTAACAAGGTACAGCTAAAGGATTCGCCTGCCGATGCGCACGACCACATGTTCGCATGGTCCCCAGCCAATACCCATCAGCCAATGCCAATCCAGCGAGACGGACACGAAAGCGAACGCGGGCCTCGTGCCCCAGTTCGCAACATGCTTGGCGTGCTAAAGGCAACCCGCCTCCGCCACTGAAGTTGCGAAACGACAGATTTGTTGAGCGACCGCAGTGTGGCAGAAAAATCGAACGCAGAAAAATCGAACGCAGAAAAATGACACACACCTTCGTTGGTGATGTAATGATAGTCATCGTTCTCTGCGGTTCTTGACGTTTGTCGAAAACTTTAGAAAACCGGGGCTAGTAGCGTCCAACGGCTCATTGCCCCGTAAAACACATTAAGGTGTGTGGGTTAGATAACTGTTTATCGATATAGCAAGTGCGTCTCGCGGATCCTCAAGAAATCACTAACTCCGTCGACAATCGCGGGCTCAAGTTCTTCGCCCCCTTTGCCATCGAGCAGCAGCTTCAATGTCGCTTGATTGCTTAACAATCGATTGAGGCTCTTGGTCTCCCAAGCCACCGGATACAGGCGACGCAATGTTGCAGCCAAATTCAATCCGACTCGCACCGGCTCGATCGCTTTTCGATCTGTCATCATGATGTTAACCCCTTTGCACAGCTCGCCAGGATATTTGGTCGCAGTTGGTGTGAATTCAATCGGCACAAACGTCACACCGGGCATTTGCAACTGGTTCAACGACTTCGCCAGTTCGCGACCATCCATCCAAGGCGCCCCAACGACTTCAAACGGAGTATCCGTTCCGCGTCCGACAGATACGTTGGTTGTTTCGATCAGTCCGACGCCAGGATATAGAAGGGCCTCGGTAAGACTTCGCATGTTGGGCGACGGGTTCACCCAAGTCAAACCGGTCGCATCCCAATAGTCCGCTCGCTGCCAGCCTTCGCACGCGATCACTTGCAAGTCCAATTCTAATTTCAATTCCTGTTTGAACAGCCGCGCCAGTTCTCCAATCGTCATCCCGTGTCGCACCGGCAATCGATGAAAACCAACAAAGGACTCTGATTTAGGATCCAACATGGGCCCGACAACATCGACGCCATTGATCGGATTCGGACGATCGAGCACTACAAATTTTCGGTGATGGGCCGCTGCCGCAATCATGGCTTCGCCCATCGTCGAAATGTAAGTGTAAAATCGAGTGCCGACATCTTGGATGTCGAAAACGACCACATCGAGATCAGCCAACATTTCAGCCGTTGGACGACGGGTCTCGCCGTACAAGCTAACGATTTTGGTGCCTGTCCCTTTGTCCTCGCTATCGGAGACCTTAGCAATATCCAGCTTGCCCTCGAATCCATGCTCAGGACTGAACAGAACCTTGAGCTTCACATTTGGCGCGTTTTGAATCAGTTTCACAGCGCTATGGCCGGCCTGATTGCGGCCCGTGTGATTGGTAATCAAGCCAACACGCTGGCCCGCGAGCTCGCGAAAACCATTTCGTTCCAAGACATCCAGCCCCGTAAGGACGGGCGTGCGCATCGGCGTGCTCGCCGGCTTTGCCTCATTCATCGAAGCGGCCACGACATTGAGAATCTTTCCCGCCAGGGGATTGACCAGCCCTTTCCCGTTCGGATGAACTCGGTTGCTCAAGAAGATAAAAAATAAATCCAAGTCGGGATCAATCCAAAGCACATTGCCCGTGAACCCACCGTGGCCGAAGGCGGATGGACTGAGCAAATCACCTCGATTGATCGAAAAACCCGTCCGTTTGTCCCAACCCAATCCCCGAATCCCACCTGGGACCGTATAGGCCTGAGTCATGGTTGCGACCGTCGAAGGCGACAAGATTTTTGCTCCATTGCTTCCCTTTCGCAACATCATCTTTGCGTAGCGAGCGATGTCTTCCGCTGTTGAGAAAAGACCTGCATGGCCCGCAACACCACCCAGCGCGTAAGCTCGCGGGTCGTGCACCTCGCCTTGCATCCAACGCCCCTCGCGCTGTTCTGTCGGTGCGCATTTCGCTTTCAGATCGTCCGATGGCAAAAAGCCTGTTTTGGTCATCCCAAGAGGTTGAAAAATATTCTCGTTCGAAAAATCCTTGAGCGTCTTAGCGCTGAGCTTTTCGACTATTTTGCCGAGCACGATGAAGTTGACGTCGGAATATTTGAACGCTGTCCCGACAGGCGAAATCAGTTTCAGTTCGCAGATGCGTTCCCAAGCTTTTTCAGGACCATCTTGGTAGTCGGACATGGCATTGTCGGCAATCAACCCGCTTCGGTGCAACAACAAGTCTTGAACCGTGATCGTTTCTTTTTCGTTTTGCCCGAAGGACGGAAAGAGTGTTACAACCTTATCGAGCAAACTCAACTTGCCCTGTTCGATCAGTTGCATAATGCTTGTCGCGGTCGCAACCGGCTTGGTGATCGATGCCATATCGAATACCGTGTCCACGCTCATGGTTTCGATCGATGGCTCAAGGCGTTTGTTGCCATACGCTTTTAAAAGCAGAATCTCGTCTCGGCGTCCGACACAGATGACACAGCCAGGCATTTTTCCTTCGGATATGCCGGCCTGTACGAGTCCATCGATCATCGCAACTCGATCGGCTGCCATCCGAATCACCTCCGTCGAAGCGGTAGGCTTTGCAGAAGTTGAGTCTTGAGCGTGGACGGAATCAAAGCTTAGGATGCTCAGTCTAAAGAGCAACACGAAAAGGAAGGCAGGGATCGCATTGCAACTGGACTTATAAAAAATCATGGATTGGTTCTTTCGAGTGATGGGGCAGTTACGAGTGAAATCCCAAGTCCGGAAAAGTAAGTTGTTACCGAACCAAAAACGGCCAATAGGGTGCCTGCGATCTTCATGTTCCACAAAGGTAGTCCGAATTGAATGAAGAGCATGACGCACAATCCTATGGTTGCCCCACACAGGGCCCCCATCTGATTCGCTCGTTTGGTAAAAGTCCCGAGCGCAAAAAGGCCGAGCAAAATGCCAGATGAGAAACCTGCGATGGTTAACGCGTTGTCGATCACGCTTTTATTGAACGTGCTTGCCCAAACGCCGATCGCAATTTGCAATCCACCAAAGAAAATCGTCAGCAGTCGAGTCGTCCATACTTGTCGGCTCTCCGACGGAAGAACGGTGCAACTTGGCAACCACAAGTCGCTTACCACCGACGAGGCGGACGCGCTGAGTGAACTGGAAAGTGTGGACATCACGGCAGCCAAAATTGCCGCTAACATCAATCCGATCAGTCCTGTGTTGGCAGGGAACGAATGGATCATGAAGTGCGAAAAGATCGCGTCGTTTTTTATCCCGGCCGGTAACGTTTCTTGAGTCGAATAAAAGCAGGCAAGCAGCATTCCAATAAAAAGAAACAGAGCAAATTGGGCGAAGACAACGACTCCACTCCAGAGAACAGCGCGAGCAGCATCGCGTTGGCTGCGTGAGCTCAGATAGCGTTGAACCATCATCTGGTCTGTCCCGTGCGATCCTAACGACAGGGCTGCTCCACCGACCAAGCCTGCCCATAAGGTATAAGGCTGCGTCAAAGAAAACTGCGGATCAATAAACGCAAACTTATTGTTCGCTTTTGCATATTCAAAAAAACTGCTCCAACCGTTTGGCAAGTAACTTACGATGACAAAAACCGCAGCAATACTACCGATCATGTAGATCACGAATTGCACGCAATCATTCCAGACAACCGATCGCATACCACCAACATAGGTATAGAGCATGGTGATGACACCGATCGCGACTGCGCTCCAAACCAGCGGCCAACCGACCAACTCCTGCAGAACCATTGCAGCTAGAAACAGTCGCAAGCCATCGCCCAAATTTCGTGTCACCAAGAAGAGGACAGATGCGATGCGTTTGGTTTGGATTCCAAAACGTGTGCCGAGTATTTCGTAGGCGCTCATCAACTTGCCCTCGAAGTAGCCAGGCAAAAGAAAGACCACGACGAGCACACGACCGAGGACGAACCCCATCGCCAATTGCAGGAACTTAAAACCGACCTCTCCGAAACCATGGCCGGGAACACTTAAGACAGTGGCGGTACTGGTTTCGGTGGCCACGATCGAACCGAGAATAGCCCACCAAGGCAGGTTGCGATCGCCCAACAAGTAAGCTTCTACGGAACTGTTTTTCCCGCGAAATCGAAGGCCAATCACGACCGACGAGAATACGGCTAAAACCAAAACGACGATATCAATGATTCCAAGTGGGAGACTCATCCGTTTCCTTCAGATAGGGTATGATCCAGCTCTTGCAAACCGTTTTGGATCGCCCAAGCTTATGACGAGCAACGGGAGAGCGAGGCTCCTGCCGAACTGGCGACGCTAGGTTCGGCAGGAGCCTCACCCTCCCGAGGGATGAAAGCATTGAGGAAAGTCGAAAAACACATGTTTGCAAATTTAGTGGCAACCCACATCATAAACGATTATAGTCGAGTTTTCATCCTCACCCCATGCACCACCTTGTAACAGAACAGCCCAACGCGATTTCAACGGGCATCGACAACCTTTCCACCCTTGAAATCGTTCAATTAATGAACGCGGAAGACCGCAAGGTAGCGTTGGCGGTTGAGCAAGAAAGTCCCGCCATCGCCAAGGCAGTCGACGTTATTGCGTCGCGAATCACGGCAGGTGGTCGGCTTCTCTATTTAGGAGCCGGAACGTCGGGTCGCTTGGGGGTCCTCGACGCTTCGGAATGCCCACCAACCTTCAATACGCCGCCAGAAATGGTCATCGGGATCATCGCTGGCGGCGCGACCGCCCTGACCTCTGCGATTGAAGGGGCCGAGGACGATTCGGAATCGGCCGTCGTTGATTTGAAGGCTCGCGCCCTATCCAGCCGAGACGTATTAGTAGGCATCGCCTCGAGCGGGCGCACTCCCTATGTCATCGGCGGTCTGGAATACGCCCAATCGCTCGGAGCTTTTGCCATCGGTCTAACTTGCAATCCCAATTCCGAACTCAACAGGTGCTCCGATCTTGTGATAGCACCGGTAGTTGGACCTGAGGTGATCAGCGGTTCGACACGCCTCAAAGCGGGGACCGCAACGAAAATGGTGCTCAACATCCTGACCACTGCAACCATGGTTCGGCTTGGGAAGACCTATGGCAATTGGATGGTGGATTTGCGTGCAACCAATGTGAAACTCAAAGCGAGAAGCGTTCGCATCGTAGCAGCCATCGCGGAATTAACCGAACAGCAAGCGTCCGAACAGCTTGGGCTGTGCGATGGCGAAGTGAAGACTTCGATCGTAGCGGCTAAGCGAGCCGTCGACGCCGTTGTTGCACGCGAGTTGCTCAAACGGGCCGAAGGCAAGCTGCGAAAAGCGCTTGAGCTACCAATATGAACCCAAACAAAAAACCGCAATGCAAACGCATTCTCGGAGTCGACGGCGGAGGTTCTAAGACCATCGCGTGGATCGCCGATGTCTTGCCATCGACGGGGCAACGAAAGTTTGAATGGGAGGTTCTCGGACGTGGCCGCGCGGGGCCAAGCAATCCGAGGTCCGTCGGCTTCGACGCGGCATTTGCCAACCTTGACGCCGCAATCTCGATGGCCCGAGGACAAATACCTGACCTAACTGCCGTATCTGAACGGATTGATACCGCGTGCTTGAGCCTCGCAGGTGCGGGACGAAAAGAGGAGCAAGACCGCATTCGAGAGTGGGCCGATACAAACTGCTTAGCCGAGCAAACCACCGTCATCGACGACGTGGAGCCGTTGCGATTTGCCGCTATGTATGAACTGTCTCAACTGGGGGATTCCAATCCTGCATCTTGGGAGAATAGCATAACGCTGGTGGTTGGGACCGGTTCGATTGCGTACGGTCGAAACGGGGGGCGACTTTCCATTCGAACGGGTGGCTGGGGATACTTACTTGGGGACGAGGGAAGCGGTTTTTCCATCGGACTTGCAGGGCTACAGTCTCTTTGCAAAGCCCATGATCGAGGGGAAGCTACGACTGCATTTCGAGAGGAAATGCTGCAACGGGTTGGTCTGAACACCCCGACGGAGCTGGTGCAGTTTATCTATCAAATACCCCCGCCAAGAGCACAAGTAGCGGAGCTTAGTGAAGTGGTTATCGGCCACGCTGCGAATGACGCAACTGCAGGAAAAATTTTGTTGGACGCAATCCATGCCATGGCCGATTTGGTGAATACTGCGGCTCAGCGGCTGGAACTCAAGCATCGCTCATACTCGCTCGCGTTAAGTGGCGGTATCGTCAGCAATCACCCCGCGGTTGTCGCTCGACTCATGCAAGCGTTGGAACTCAAAAAATTAACTCCTTTAGCCGTCCATATCGTACGCGAACCCATTTACGGGGCTCTTTCGTTGGCGATGGATCCGTCGCTGGAAAGATTTGAACTTTAGTTGTATTCGCTCATGCGGACAATTGGCCGAAAGAAACGAAAGAAGGTAAAAAAGACACAGCCGACAACAGTAGCAGGCACGCTCCGTCGTACCCTCCGCTGGAATGAATGGACCATGAAAGCAGTCGAGATGGGTTCGCAGTTTCCTATTTTGGTGAAATCGCGTAAGGTAAACTCAGTTAGATCGAAACTCCATAAGGAATCTCATTTGTCGCACTTGCCGAGCTTGTCATGAATCGCATCCGATATTTAGGTGTCGCCGTCTGTGCTTTGATTGGTTTGAAAGCTCAGCCGGTAGAGGCACAACCAGAGCCGACTGAGGCCGACGTCAAAATTAGCCGCAATGTTGTCTATGGTAACGAAGCCGAACCGGCGCATCGCGCTGACGTGTACCAATTGAAATCCGTTTCCCCGGACGTACTGAACCCTGGAATCATTCTGATCCACGGCGGAGCTTGGTTTGCTGGCGACAAGACCAACGATATCCTTCATGCGAAAAGGCTGGCGAAAATGGGCTTTGTCGTTATGGCTATCAACTACCGATTAGTACCTAAGCATCCGTTTCCCGCTCAGATCGACGACTGTTATCTCGCGCAGGAATGGTTGAATTCGCATGCGAAAGAGCTGGCCATCGACCCTGATCACATTGGCGTTTGGGGGTATTCTGCTGGCGGTCATCTAGCAGCATTGTTGGCGACGAACCCCAAGGAGGGATTACCGCGAATTAAAGCGGCCGTTGTTGGTGCAGCCCCTTGCGATTTGACTCTGGTCCCCGAGGATAGCAAAGTACTTTCAAGTTTCTTGGGCGGAAGCCGAGGCAAGTATCCACAACGGTATCGAGACGCTTCCCCGGTGACTCATGTCAGTTCCGACGACCCGCCCGTGTTTTTGTTTCACGGCAGCAAGGATTGGTTGGTGCCGCCCGTTATGTCACAAGCGATGCGGGATGTGCTGGAAGAAAAAGGGGTCCCGTTTGAGTACGTCGTCGTTGACAAAAAAGCGCATTTGATGACCTTCATCGATCATGAAGCGACGGAAAAATCGTTTTTATTCTTAAAAACGCACCTCCCTACAGTTGTGAATCCCAGAACTCCCAAGTGAACTCAGGGGACAAAACGAGTTTCTGGAAACAGAAATGGAGGGGGACAGGATAGAATAGAATGGAGGAGTAATCAGAATCCTGTCCACGAAAGCGGTTCAAATCCCAACCCCATGATTTTGCACAGAAAGTTTTGCTATTTGCTCTTTGCGGTCGCCTTAGCGTTTCACTTGCCAATCACAGCATTGGGGGACGGTGACACTCGTAAGGAAACGCTGACGCCAACTGCGGTCGAGGGTTTGATCCAAGGCTTAAGCGATTCAAGCTATCGTACGCGTCGCGAATCGTTTTTGAAGTTATGCGACCGTTCGATTCCCCTAGACGACTGGCTAGAGGCCGAAACCAAAAGCGGTGACAAACAGCGTGCTGCCCTTGCAACATCGCTGAAGAGGCTGCGGCGAACCAGCGGCAGTTTGTCCGAGCGAGTCGCGATGATACAAGACTTCGAAACGTTGAGGGCTTTGAGTGACTCAGCAGACAACAAAGTTGATGTCTTGAACCGCTACATGGCGGAAGGACGTTGGAAAGGACTGATCGAACTGCTCAGTTTGCTTGAGCCTGCGGTTCGTACCGAGTTACTCCGCGAAGAGGGACTCCTACAATCGATCATCGAAAGAGCGTGGAAATCGGAAAACGAATCGGTTGTTCCTCGATTGCTCGACTTGGTGCTCATGCCGACGGAGCGGGTTCACGCAAATCGACTTTGGAAGTCGATGGGAATGCCAGCCGAATGGTCGGTATCACAGAGTCTGACCTTACCCAGTGTCAAGATCACGGAACTCGAAGCAGACGGGCAAATTGACGAAGCCATCTTGCTGGCAGAGAAGTCATCGTTGCGGAATCTAGTTGAGCCGATGTTGATTCGCTCGAATCTCTGGGATCGGTGGTTGACGCTGGATCGACGGAGGACGCCGATATCAAGCTTGCAGAACCTTGAGCATCAACGCTCTGCAATCTTGCTTTTGTTAGGGCGTCTGGACGAAGCGAACGCGGAATTGGACAAAATACTCGAAGGCCCCGAAGCCCTGAAACCCTCGAGCGGCAGTGCCGTCTTGTTACTCGCGTTGGGTAGGACGGCAGAATTGGAAGCGTATGTCAGTGAACAGCCTGAGCTGAACTCGTTTCAATTAATGCGCAGCATTGGCGACATTCACGGCGCCTTCAAGCACATCGGGCTCAAAGGCGTGTCGCTCGACGAAGTTGCAACCTGGCTTAAGACGAAGGCCTATCTCAAACGGCACGTTAATGAACCGCTGGAAGATGGCGATAGGGTTTTAAAGGAACTCCAGTTGGCCGACTATGCGGACATGTTTTTCCAGGTTGGTTTGATTGAGCAAGGAAAGCTCATCGATTCGCACTTGGTCGAGCGAATGCAGAAGACCGAAAAATCGGACGGAGCGACAACATCTGCCTGGCTACCGCTTTTTAGGAGGTGGCTCAATATGAATGAACGAGAAAAAGCTATTTTCCATTGGAAGGAGTTTTTGGCTCGCAACTCGCAACTCGGACCTAAGTCAAAAACAGGCCTTCAGTACCAAGCCGAGAGTGAAGAAAACGGGCCTTTCGAATTGTTTTATCTCGCTTCTTTCCCTAACGCAGCACCGCTGATGTATCAGTATCTGTTTTCCGGTGCACTGGACCTTGAATTGGAACGCAATACGGAACGGAACGAGGAGAATGCGAAGGTTGGCCGAAGAAAGGCAATTGGACAAACCATCGACCAGATGGAGGAACTACACGCTGGGAGATTACCTGCCGATTGGGATTCGAAACGTTCGCTGGTGGCGCTTCGTAGTGCTGTTTACTCCAGGGCAGTACAGCTTAAGGCAACGGAAGTGGTGCTCGCCGAACTCGCAAGTTTGTTTGACCTCTTGGGAGAAACCGAATTAGCGATCGAAACCTTAGACATGGGAACACTCCACTCCAATGCAAATCAGGCCAAGGCAGATTATTTGGCTCGATTGGGCAAACTTGACGAGGCTTGTAATATCTATATCGATGAGTTTCAGAAGGATGCGTCTGATCTGGGACTGCTCATAAAATGCACGGAGACCCTTGAGAAAGTTGGCCGAATAAGCGAAAGGAATCGCTACCGATTGCAAGGATTGTCCTCATTTTCAAACTATCCATTTTTGATGTCGGTTTTGCAAAATGAGTTGACCATTCAAATGGCGGAACAACTCTGGCAACGAAAAAACGTGGACGAATCGGTCATCGTGCTCAGCCGGCAGTTTAGTGAACTGGCGAAAACAGATTTATCTCAAGCAATAAAGGCAGCAAATTACTCGCGTGTCGAAGTTTTGTTGCGAGTCAAACATCAATGGTCAAACGAACGAATCGACGTCGATGACCTTCTCCAGTCTTTTGGAAATGCATTTCAGTCCTTGATTTTGGAGGCCATATCGAACAACGATCGGGAGTTGGCGGACAAATTGGTTCGAGTCGCATTTCGTTGCAAACCGCAAGACATCGACGTGCCGATCGTGATCGTCCCCGCGGCGGAGCGTGTCTTTGGCAAAGAATTGGCTGACGAATGGTTTCATCTGTTCTACCACCCGTTACTCAAGCACTTAGAGGAGTTCCCGAACGACTCACTCATTGGCAACAACACAGCATGGCTGGCCGCGTTGTGCAATCGGAATTTAGAACAAGCCAAGATGCTTGCCAACAAAGTCACCGCGAGTTATCCCGAAGCAACTTACTTGGATACGCTGGCAGAGATTGAGTACCGACTCGGAAACGTGGAACGAGCGATCGAGTTGTCGGAAAAATGTTTGCGAATGGAGCCCAAGAACAAACAGCACCGCAAACAGCTAAAGCGATTTCGAGCGGGAAATCCGTAATGGACCTGCCCCGAACGTAAACGCCCGGATTGCGTTTCATTGCAGTCCGCCCCCACTGAGGATTTAGTTCGTTTCTTCGATCTTCCACAAATGGCGTTCGCCTCGGACATACATCGCACCGTCCGCAATGGCTGGCGTTGCTTGCACTAATTCCTCCAATGCGTTCTTGGCAAGTACTTCGTAGTCGGCACTGTTACGAATCACGGTACATAGCCCATTGTCGTCAAAGAAGTAGACCTTGTCCTGAATTCCAATCGGTGAACTGTACGTGTTACCTCCCTTGCGCAGTGTTTTGAGCACATCTCCACTAACTGGCTCTACGCACGAGTATATGCCAGCGTCGTTCATGACGTGAAGATATTTCCCAAGGAGAAGCGGCGTTGGAACGTAAGGCATGCTTCGTTCTTTGGTCCAGGCGATATTGGTCCTTGTCAAATCTCCACGGCCACCAAGCCGAATCGCGCACGCTCGCTCGCTGGGCGAACCGCCGAAACTAAAGACATGCCCAAGTCCAATCGATGGCGTGCACACAAATTTTTCCGTCGGACCATCCACCCACCAAATCCTTTCACCGGTTTCTGGCTCTAAACCGACAGTTTGCTTGGCTCCCGTCAAAATGATCTGCCGTGCACCTTCATAACTTGCGAGTACAGGAGTCGAAAAGGAACGCAAGTCGGTGTCTGGCTTGTAACGCCATTTCTCCTTGCCGGTTGCTCCGTCAAGCAAGACCACAAAGGCGCCTCCATCCTGATGGCCATTGATCAAAACCCCACCATCGCAAAGAACTGGAGAAGCTGCAAAACCATGCGAGGCATAGAAACTGCCGGGGCTGACACTCCAAACGATTTTGCCATCCCAGTCGACGGCCGAAACAACCATCTTTTGATCGTCGACAAAAGCACAATAGATTCGAATGCCATCCGTTGCCGGAGTACTCGATGCGCTGGTGTTTTGCCTGTGCTGCTTTTCGATTGGCCCCTGATGCACCTCGACATTCCACACTATCTTGCCAGTCTCGCGGTCGATACGTATCAAGCGTCGGCTCAAGTTTTCGGCATTCGATGTCGTTACAAAGACGCTATCCTTGCACACAATCGGAGACGATCGACCTTCGCCTGGAATCTCCAGCTTCCAACGAATGTTTTCTTTCGTGGACCATTTTGTGGGGATGTCTTTTCCTTGGCCGATACCGTCACCCCGAGGTCCACGCCACATCGGCCAGTCCTCACAATGAGCTTCGAAGTTGAGTGAGCAAATTGCAATCAAACCAAGGAACATTGAAAGGGGACGCATGGAAATCCTGTTGATGGGAGAATAGTCGTAGAAAGGTTGCATAGCCCGAGCCAGTGGCTGAGGTGTTAAAAAGTTCGGTATTGCATGGTGATTGCTTATGCCCGCAAAAAGCCCGGAGGGCGGCATATCCCTGCCGGCGGAGTAAGCTGGCGTAAGCCAACGGTTTCGGACATTCATGCATATTGAGCCCAGAGGGCGACACATTTCAGAATGATTTGATGTGTCGCCCTCCGGGCTATCTGGCTGGGCTATCAACCATGCAAACGCATGCACTCGAGCAAATCATAAAGCGTCGGGAACATTCGATTGCAACACTTACTTGCTGCGATTGGGTTTTTGTTGCAGTTCCATTTGTTTTATTCTCGCCTCATGCAAAATGATCAATTGCTTGAGCCTGGCCGCGGACTCTTCGAGCTGCTCTGCGGTTCGATAGGTTTGTTCGAGCGATTGCTCGACACTGGCAAGAGCTCTGCGGCTCTCTTCTAAATCGGACGACAATGTTTTCGCAAAGGCACTTTCGGCAAAAGTGCCCCACCGTGGGTCGCTACTGCCGGGCGCGACCTCTACATCGTCAACAACACTCGGCTTCAAAACCGTCCGTCTTGGTGCTGTTGGTGCGACCGAAGCAAACGACCGATTGTGCTGGCTGCTCGGGAACAAAATCAAAGTCCTCGACTCGGATTCGTTTGCCTCCGATGAAACAGTGGACAATCGGTAGATTCCTCCAACCGCATCCGCTCCTATCGCCATCCCTTGAACTGCAGCCAAACTGCAAACGCCAATGGCTTCGTCTGGCAGTTTACTCTGCCAGCACGGAATTGACTCTGCCGCTATCCATTTCCGAACCCAACCGTCACGACCGCTTGTCAAGAAGTTCTTTTGTGAATCCACTGTCAAGGAAAGCACACCCCGTTCGTGTGCCTGCCATGTCTTCTCAACTTGAAGTGTATGCATGTTCCAAACGCGAACCGTTCCGTCGAGACTCGACGAAATCAGTTCGTTTCCGTCAGGAGACCAAGCCAGCCCGGTAATGCCCCCTGCATGACCTCGCAGAGCAGCGAATTCTTTCCCAGTGTCCGCTTCCCAAACATGAATACCACCAAATCGGTCGCCGCTAGCGAGCAAAAAACCGTCATGACTGTACGCGACCGACAGTACCCAATCGGTATGCTTTCGTTGTACAAAAAGTTCCTTCTGTGTTGCTCGATCGAACAGTTTCACGAGACGCGTTGCCGTCCCGATAGCAACTTGGCTCGCGTCGCCATTGCAATCAAGCGATTGGATATTGTCCGACTCATCGCCGATGCTTGGTAACCACTGCTTTGATTGCCAGTCGAGAACAAGCACCGTTCCAGACTCACCAATCATGCCTACCGCAATCAAAAGCACTTTGCCATCGGCCGAAAATCGCAATGCCGAAATGTCTCGTTCGCCAATTTCAATGGCTTGCGACTCGAATTGCGCCGTGTTCGTATTCAGGATTGCGACTTGATGAAGTCCCGAAACGGCAACTACTGGCTCAGTAGGGTGAGAGGCCATCGCTCGAACTGGAGCCGGCTGCGGTATTGAGGCAAGGGGGCCAAAGACTCTCGAATCATTTCCTGCACTTTTTAACTCGTTGTGAACCCTTGGCTGAAGCTTGAGATTCCTCAACGAGTCCTGTCGTTATCCATCGCTCGATGATGTTGAGCTCGCGCTGTGGTATACGAGGTTTGTTGGGTGGCATTTTTGGGGTGTCGAGATGCGCCATGAGCAAGTAGAGCGGGCTCTCCTCTACCTTGCCTGCAACCACCACAAATCCGGAACTTGAGCCTGCCAGTACTTTGTCTAAGGACGTCAGGACCAAGTCGCCGCGCGGTTGATCTTCGTTGTGGCAACGTTCACAGTGCTTACGCAAAATAGGCTGAACGGCATCGAATGATACTTTTTCTGAATTCGTTTCGGATTCGCTACCGGTCATCGTTTGTGCTGATATGGTGCGCGAAACCAGCAAAAGGCATGCAAATGAAAGAATGATGCTGCTGGTTCCCAGGCTCTGCCGGGGAACCCATCGAATTGTAGGCTCTGCCTGGGGTGCGCTACATAGGCCAGCTTCGTTAGAATTTTGTTTATTTGATTCACACATCGTTTGATCCTGTTTGAGCGCTCCCATCACTTGCCTTTGCTCCCCTCGCCCCTTTTAGGGGAGAGGGGCTGGGAGTGAGGGGTTTTGCTCCGAGTTATGATTGGACTTTAGTGCTGGTCGCAATGGCTTGGCATGTTTTGGTGTTTGAACACACCGTTGGACAAAAGTTTTTCAACTAGCGATTCCGCCCCTCACCCCCCCGGCCCCCTCTCCCCGAAACGGGGCGAGGGGGAGGAAGTCACAGCGTATTCATCAGTGATTGAACACAAACTCGTTCGAGTTCAAAACAGCCCAGTACAGATCCTCGAGCCCGTCGCGAGGATCGTTGTAACTCGAGAGCCGATCCAAAATCGATTTGAGTTCGGAGTCGGTTGGCTGACGGGTCAAACAACGAATGTAAATTTCACGAGCCACTTGCTCTGACGAACTACCCGTATCTAGCATCCGACCGACGACGTTTCCTTCCTTGATCTTGCCACCGGTCGTTTCACCATTTAGCAAATGCAAGGCTTGTGACAAAGTTGGAGACGTCTTCACTTCACAGGTGCACGGAGTTGCTCGTGTCGACCGACCAAAGGTGGTCAAAAAGTAATGAGCAGCCAAGCCATCTGCGACCTGTACGGCCCGTGAACCTTTTGGCAAGCCCGGCAACCGGTCTGTCGTCTCCGTCGCTTGACTGATGCAGTCGAGTAGGACCTCGGCTCGCATTCGTCGAATCTTTTGGTGCGTGAACTCTCGTTCATCCCATTGATTGGATTTATTTCGGCGTGTCGATGTTTGGTAGGTTCTCGACAAGCAAATTTCGCGTATCAATTTCTTGATTTCGAATTGATGCTCGACCAAACGGCCACCGAGGTAGTCAAGTAGTTCAGGATTCGAAGGTGGATTACTCACTCGCATATCGTCGACAGGATCCACGATTCCAATTCCGAAAAAATGAGCCCAAACGATGTTGGCAATGTTCTTCGAAAATGCCTTGTTTTCGTTGGATGCAATCCAACCAGCTAGCACCGTTCGATAATCTTGACCAGCTTCTGGCTTTGGCATCTCAGCACCGAGAAACTTCGGCTGAACTTTTTTGTTTCCGATCGGGTGCAACATCTCTCCTTCGGCAGCGTTGTAGATCGTCAACTCGCGAGGGTCCTCCGCTTGTTTGTATCCAACTTGGCTAAAGAACGAAGCGAATCCGTAATAATCATCCATGGTCCAGCGATCGAACGGGTGATTGTGACATTGAGCGCATTGGATTCGCGTCCCCAGAAACACTTGCGCGACATTTTCGGCAAGCAACTGAGGGGTGGTTTCGGTTTGGTAATAATTGGTCGGTGGGTTTTCGAGTGAACCGCCACTAGCAGGCAGTACCATTTGAACGATTTTATCGATGGTAGTTCCGGAGTGAACTGCATCGCGAAGCCATCGGTCGTATAGTCGTAACGCTTTTTGGCTGACGCCATTGTTGGTCCGAATTTGCAACAATTCAGCCCACTTCATAACCCATAGATCAAGCACTTCAGTGCGTTCCAGCAAACGGTCGACGACTTGTTCCCGTTTGTTTGAGGACTTGTCTTGTGTAAACGCGAGATACTCCTCTGTGGTAGGCAACAGCCCGACCAAGTCGATCGAAACGCGCCGCAGAAACTGTTCGTCATCAGCAAGATCCGAAGGTGCCAGATGCATGAACCTCAATCGATCATCGACGAGCGTATCAATCCTGCCAGATACCGGCAGCTTTGGATATTCAAAGTCGACGTCGGGCCGAACCATGATTGACGACCCTTGCGTGAACTGATCAAAACGTGCCAAGATAAAGGCCGCGCCAGGACCACGAGCCTCGACCATTCCATCCTCGGTTACCGAAGCAGCGGCATCGTTGTTGCTCAGAAATACGGCCTTCGAGGTGACATCGCGCGCAGAGCCGTCGGAGTAGCGAGCGGTAACGATCAGTTTCTGCTGACCTTCTGGCGTCGAAAACACGGACTTGTTTGGAAAGACATCAATGCCAGTTGGAACGATCGAGCTCTCGGAGTCTGGCTTCGCACCTTCATGCAACCATTGCACCAACGTCTCAAAGGGCTCAGTCGCTTCATCGATACGACCGCCGCCGGTATGCGGCACTGAGCCGATCGCCTTCAGAACCACGAGACTGTTTTTTGGATCGGCAAGCTGGATACGTCGACCGCTTCGTTCGCGCGTGAGTCGGTAGTGATCTCCCGATGGATCATATCCGAACAAACTCAAACGGAAGCCGTCCTTGCCGGAGGCAGAACCATGGCACTTTCCGGTGTTGCAGCCTGCACGTGTTAGACTGGAAAGCACCTCATTTCGAAATCCGATCGGCGGTTGGACACGGGCTCCCGAAACGCGAATCTCTGCTGTGCATTCTAAGCCAGAATACGAAATGGTTGCTCGAGCTGAACCGTCGCTTTTGGGAATGAAAGACTCGTTGATGTATTCGGTCGTCGCATTCGAGATTGGTTTAGAATCAAGCTGAATGGTCGCCATATGGGTCACGTCGCGGGTGCTGCCATCCGAGTAAAACGCGGAAACAACAATGCCTTGATGATCGCGAGCGGAACGCAACTCGATCGTGGCAGGCTCGACTTTGATTGCAGTCAACAAAGCGGTTGGTTGCCCGGAGCTAGCTCGACTTGCCCTCTTGTCTTTCGCCAAATCGGGATCAGCAGCATAGGAGGAGATGGTCAGCGTTATCGCCGCGAGCCAAGTGATTGTTGTCGTTATCAGCGGGACCGAATCACGCAACTTAGTAATCATAAAGGGGCCTTGGGAAGTAAGGGTTGTTGGCGGGAGTCGGATCATGACCCACCTTTGACGCTACGACGTCGACGCAGAGCTTCGAGTTGGCTTAGAGGACGACCTGACTCATCTTTTTCTGAGGCGCCCGGAGCCGCAATAATGAGCTTGGAATCTCGGGCAACGCAAAGCGAAACAGGCTGGCCATCGGAGGTGCCACTGAGTCGGCATACGATTTGGCCAAATGTCCCTGTTGGGGCATCCTCTCCAATGACTAATTTAAAGCGAACCACTTTGTCGGATGAGCGAACCGCGACCGGTTCTGCTTGGATTCGATTCGGCAGACCTTCGAGGGACGCAATCAGTGCGTTAGGAATCGATTCGGCTTTATCGAATTCAAGTTTGCATTCTAACTCGATTTGCGTGCCACGCTCTGCAGAAACAGACGCGATGAAACCTCGAATGGGAGATGTTGTAATGTTTAAGGCATGAAGGGAACTTGCGACGGGAACCAAGGACGCAACAGATGGTCGCCGCGTTCGAGTCCTGGGCATCTCTGAAACGGCTACGTTCCCCGAACTACTTTCAGACAAACCAGGAGTTCCTTCCGCAACAATCGGAAAAACTCCTGCGTTCGCGCGTCGATTGGAGCGGAGGAGGATCGTCGCGGAATCTTGATTCCCCGCTATCCTCGTTTTCGCCTCGCAGTCAACCCATTCAGGCAGCCATGGAAAGGTAATATCGATGGGAGCATCGAAGCCAAGCTCTCGCGTCACTTGCACTGTTATCCCGACTGTTCCATCAGCAACCAGCGGAACCGTTGGCTTTGCAAGTTCAATCGAATAGGGGACGGGATTGGTAATCGCGACAGCCAATCGATCGACATGGGCTGGTTGGAAAATTGCGTCGGCTGGCCCGTTCACCAAATCGACGACCTGCTCGAATCCACCGGTTGAAATCCCGCTGCTTCCGCTATCTAAGCTCCCTTGCACAGCCACCAGCGAACCAGCAGTGGAGGCAGCAGCATCAGCTGTGAAAACCGCCGGCACAACAAATTGCGAACTGGAAACAGATGGGAAGTCCGTGGAGGCCCCTTGCGGCAATCCTTGAAAAGCCAAGCGTACTTCCCCATCTACTCGGTCGCGATGAAGTCCGATCAATCCGAGCGATCTATTGCCACGTGGGACTACAATCGTTTGCCCAGCTTGTGAAAGCTTGCTTCGCCTCGGCAAAAACGCGGTCAATGAGGATTGTAACGGTGCGATCTCGACGCAATAGCTGTAGGCAGCACCGGCGTTTTTTCGTTTGTCTCGTATGAATGCGGTGTAACGATCACCAACCTTGGCTTCGAAGACCAACCTCGAGTCATGACTCTCAAAGTCATCGCCACTACAAACGGTTTGTCCCGATTGATCTTGCACTTCGACCACCGAGTCCAACAACGATCCGAGTCGCGACGCGAACACCTCCAATGTGACAATTCCCGTTTGGTGGACACTAAAACCGAACGAATCAACTTCGGCTGTTTCGCGGATGATACCTTGAAACGCGACTGGGACTTCTAAGACTGATGCATCGCTTTCGGATTTGGGGGGCATATCCACGAATGCTTGATCGTAGGTGTTGAGTCGCAACGGGATCGGTGAGGGACAAACAACTCCTGCGTCCATCAGTTCGACTTCACGAGTGCCAATCAGCCCTGAATCCAAGATCATTTTCTTGTGAATGGAATCCGTTCCATCGCCGATCGACGACGTGATTTCCAAATCCAATTCAGCGCCAGTTCTTCCGCCTAGCGGAAAAACACGATAGGGACGCGGAAAACTTCCAATGTGCAAAGCATACTGACTATCGACATCGGCATTCGCTCCCGCCGACGTGATCTCCACCGTGTAAAGCCCACCTTCCCTAACCAAAACAGAAAAGGCGGGATCTTGATTCAGCATCGGGGTATCGTCGACTCGCAGAAGCACTCGTCCATTCGGATCGCGAAGAGTCAGAACTGTATCCAGCAATGTAGCGCCTAGTCTGACAGCGACAGCTTCCGCGGAGATGCGATCACCAGTCCGAGCTCTAATTTGATAAACATCAACGTCGTCAGATTCGAGTGTACCGACAATCGTTGCGTTGCCTTGAACCGATTGTGTATCAGCTTCTTTGTTTTCTGGGACAATTGGGAACGGGCTAATCGTGAGAGTGCGAAGTTCCGAAAATCCCTCATCGGTTAGAAGCCGAAACGCATGAGGACCCAGCGTGCAGCTTGTCTCAGCCTTGATCTCAATCTTGATTTCGTCGTCGTTCTTTGCTTCGATTTTTTCGCAGCGAAGTCCACTATCATAGAAGACAACGGTGCGAGCGTCTTTGAGCGATGCCCCCTTGGCGACCACCGTGAACGAACTTCCTCGTGTCCCAACCTGCGGCGTGATTGCTTCGAGCGAGGGTGTGCCGGCGATTGCCTGGCAGCACATTAAGCAAACAACAAGCAAGGTCCAACAAATACATCTGGTTCCGAGGCTTCCGCCCAAATTTCGGGAGGGTGAGGCTCCTGCCGAACCGTGGCGTTGGCGATCTGAGAGCACAATCATGCCAAAAGCCCTTGGACTACTTTGCCGTTGGTAACAATAGGCTGCGGTCGGTCGCCAGGTGACATCAACGACTTGGACGCGTCGATACCGAGCAAATGGTAAACGGTGGTAATGTAATCCTCGACGCCAAGTGGGTTGTCGGCGGGCTCCGCAGCGAGTGCATCCGAGGCGCCATAGATTTGTCCACGCTTGACACCACCGCCAGCCATTACAATGCTAAACACACGAGGCCAGTGATCGCGACCGCCACCCGCATTGACCTTCGGTGTTCGACCGAATTCGCTGGATACCAACACGAGCGTCGAGTCAAGCATCCCTCGCTGGTCCAAGTCCTGAATGAGGCCGGCAAAAGCTCGATCCAAGTCCGGCAATTGCGTTTCAATGCCGCGATAGTGGAATGCGTGTGTATCCCAAGCTCCGTACGTAACGGTGACGCATCGAGCACCAGCCTCAACCAGACGTCGTGCTATCAAGAATCTGGCGCCAGCAGAGGGACGCAATACAGGCCCCCAAGGCTTCATGCCGTACAGGTCGCGTGTCGCCTCGGTCTCACTCTTGAGACTAAACGCTTCGCGTGCTTGCGGCGAAGCCAACAGATCGTACGCTCGTTGATAAAACGAATCCATCGTTGCCAATGAATCATCCCGTTCCAAGTTGGCGAAATGGCCATCCACCATTTGCTTCCAATCTTTGCGGCGCTCGAATCGCTGCTCATCGATCCCTTTGGGCAAATTCAAATCGCGGACCGAAAAGTTAGAACGCGACGGGTCGGAACCGAGAGCAAATGGGCCACATGCATTGCTGAGGTAACCGCTGCCAAGAAACTGGCTCCCTTGATTTGGAACGCAAACATACGATGGCATGGCATCGCGAGGGCCAAGCTCGTGCGTAACTACCGAACCAACACTCGGGTAGACCAACGCGGGACTTGGTCGGTAGCCCGTGAACATGCTGTGCTCGCCGCGGCTGTGGTCGACCTCAGTGTGAGTCATGCTGCGAACCACAGTTAGCTTGTCGGCTACCTTGGCCGTTTGCTGCATATGCGAGCTGAAGTAAACGCCAGGCAATGAGGTTGCGATGGGATCAAGGATGCCACGGTATTCGGCCGGAGCGTCAGGCTTGGGGTCAAAGCTATCCATGTGAGCGAATCCACCTTGCAGGTAGATATGAATCACGGATTTCGCTTTCGCTTCCAGCTTGCGAGCTTGGGATTCAGCTGCTCGCGATTCCAGTTGCAGCAGATTGCCGAGCGTCAAGCCAGCTCCGCCGAGCCATCCGGCGTACAGAAAGTCCCGTCGCGATGGACGCCCAAAGTGCGAAGGGTCACTTTTCCACTGCGAGTTTCGAAACAGGCTCATCCTTGTCTCCTTTTGATTTTGTTTGGGTTAGCGCTTTCGCGCTGGGAACAGTTTCGAACTCAACGATCAATTGCGGGCGTTGCTTGATGTCATCGAACTCAGATGCATAGAAATCCCAGCCGTTACCTCCAGTGTTGATAAACACCCAGCCATGGTTTGCTTGGCCGCTCGCCCACGCTTGTACGGTATCGGTCACGTCGAAGATTACGGTCGAGGAGTTGGCGGCAATCTTGCCGAAGGTAAAACTATCTTTGTGCCGCGAGGCTTCGCGGCCATCCGCAGACACGCCATCGATCACGGAATTCCAAGTTGCGGAACGAGAAAAGGGAATCAGCATTCGGTGGAGATTCACGGTTGATCCTTGATCAAACGCGCTGACCAACATTCGAGCAGAGACGATCCTTGAACCCTTCGGAATTTGTTTAGGACTATCGCCGAGAATTCCATCGAAGCGAATGAGAACTTGGCTTTCGCCGCCATCGTTATCTGCATCGGACGAGGCGTTTGGATTGCTCTCGAGGAAGGTGGTCGGAGCAAGTGCCCATATCTCAGTGTCGACTGTTCCTGAATAGCCTTCTACGCCTTCTTGAAAGGTCACCTTGGTCGTTGAACTGGATGCCCTAGGTTTAACCGGATCGATACCGAAAGTAAAAGGGCTAACCGAAACAAAGAAGCATGCGGAGATCAGCAGGCATTGAGTGTGAATTTTTTCTGAAATCAGCATAGATAAGCACTTCGGCATGCGTCTTCAAGCGAAACCCTTTTGGCCGTTGGGCGATAGCCCCGGTTTTCCACTCGACATTCGTCGAGAACCGGGGCTAGCACCCATCGGCTAATTAATACGAAAAACAAATGCGGATGTGCTTGGTTCGTCGCGATCATGTGAAAAAGCACATTCATTGGTCTGCGAATGATGCAGCACAAGTCTTAATGTTTCGCGAAGCGAAGGTGAATAAACGATGAATGCTTCTGGGGTGAGGCATCATGTAGCGAAAGTCGTCGCTACTTTCGTCTGCACCCGCCGAAACTACCGAAACTCTTGACGAGTTTCGCTACGAAGTGCTTCACTTTGGTCGCCTTTTCGAGGCGCGGGGGAAAACAATGTGACCCAACGCTTACTTTGCAACCGCTGCTGGCGTTGCCGCGTTTGCAGGAACAGCATTGACCGCAGCCTTGGGCTCTTTGGATTGCCGTCGTCGTTCCGGAACATCCGGAGCAACTTCGGTCATGCGATTGGGTTTGCCCGGCTGCTTTTCTAACACGAAACCGTCGTACAAATCACCGATGGCTGTTCGGGATTCGTAAAACAGCTTGTCGCCGTCAACTCGAATCACTTGATAGAGTTGCGTATCTTCCGCTACGCGTTGCATGAGCGTACTTGGCGAAAGATTGTACATCTTGGGCCCGCTCACCGAGACAACGTAGACCGTGCCTGTAAACATATCGACTTTGTTCACTCCCGTTGGGACGTTGCCTACGGTTTCGGGGATTGCAACCGGCGTATCAAGACCAGTCCGTCCATAAGTATGGTCGTGGCCTTGCAAAACAAGGTCAACTCGATACTTGTCCAGAACAGGCTTCCAGAGACTGCGAAGTTTTGCGTTGTCGCGGTCCTTAGCGGTCGAAAAGATTGGGTGGTGAAAATTGCAGATGACCCATTTTTGTTTGTTCTTGCCGAGGACATTATCTAACCACTCCACTTGTTGCTCGAGCTTTTCGTTGCTGTTCATCGAGACGATGAGTGTGTCTTGATATTCGAGCGTGTAGCAAGTTTCCTCGAGACCCTCTGGGCAATTCTGTTGTGGCAATGTGAACTGCGGTCGCCAATGGTGGGACAATCGACTCTTGCCGTCGTCTCCTTTCTGCATTTCGTGATTGCCGACACTTGGCACGCTTGGAATCATTGCGTTGAGCCATGAGCCAGCCCCAAACCACTCACCCCACTCGCCATCGGACTGAGCCGTGTTGACCAAGTCGCCAGCATGAATAATGAATTTGGCCTTCGGAGCATCCGAATGGGCTTCGCGAATGACTCGCGACCACATCGAACGAAGATCGTTTTGGGCGTCGCCAAAGTAGATAAACGAGAATGGTTCCGGCGAGTCTTTTTCGGTCGAAAAATGGAACCACTCACTCCAATTGGTCTTGTCACCGACTCGATAAGCGTACTTCGTTCCAGGCTTGAGCCCCTTGAACTCGACGCTATGAAAATGCGCGGTGTTGAGATCCGTCTTTAGTGCGGTTGACTTGGCACGATATGTCTCGGAAAGCACGGCGAAATCTGGCCCGCCTCCTGCGATTGCTAACTCGGCATACGCATCAGCAACCTCAACCGAAGTTCGCCAGGTTACCGCTTGGGTGGTCTTTGGATCGCCAGCCCAAGTCAGAATGATTCGGTCTGGAATTGGCGAAGGCTGATACATTTCTGCTGGTTTTACTGCACGAACATGCGTGTGCGTCTTGTCATCATCGTGCGCACACAGCAAGTTGACAGAACTGATGCATAGGTAGTAGCCGGCAACAATGATTCGCAGCGGTTTTTTTGAAAACATCGTATCACCTTGAAAATGTAGGCCATTGAAGTCAACTGAAGCGACGAATGATAGGTCGCAAATGTTAAGCTATTGTTAGCGGCATATGAATTTCATGTAGTTGGTCGGTAGTCTATTCAAAACTTACAGCTATTGCTTTGCAGGCCCCGTATTCGCTTGTTCGCCTGTTGTGTCAAGTTGCGATCAATGCGAGCCGCTTGCTCGAAGTGTTCGGCTGCGCCTGAAGCGTCGCCTGCTTCGGCAAGTAGACTACCCAAACGCATTTCCAATTCGGCTCGGTCGGGTTCGTCTCGTTGGATGGCCATTTCATATGTGGCAATGGCCGCTTTAATCTTCCGCTGCCCGATGAACGATTCTCCCAATAACTGGAATACGAGCGAATCGTCTACCCGACTTGCCGACGTTTGGCTTGTCGAGGAAAGGTCCAATAGTGCGCGACATCGCATCTCCAATTTCTGATATTCCTTCTGTTCTCTAGCAGAGATTGCGAGAAGGAGCAAAACTTGTGGAGCCGATGAGCTAGCATCCAACAAAAGTTGTTCAGCCTCTGCATAGCGTGATAGTGACAACAACTGTGTCGCCCTTTCCAAATAGTCGTTCGTACTCGGGTTCTTTGGGAATGGATTTGTAAGCCTCTTTCGAATGAAAGCGATTTCTTGCGTCAGTTTACTTCTCCAGTCTAACAGAGAAATACCTTGATGCATTTCCGCCCCCGAGATTTCGACCAATCGATTAAGAGCATGCGAAGCTTGCGAAACCCGCATGCCAGCGATACCAGAGCCAAACTCATCGCGGCACAACTCAGCTTGCTTCCAACCGAAAATAGCAGGAAACACAGTACAAAGCAACATCGTCCACAACCAAGCTCGTCTCGCTTGCCAATTTACGAAAATCGGAAAAGCGGCAAACCAACTAAACACAATGAGAATCGATATGGAACAACGAATCACCGTTCGCAATGGAAATCCTGCATCCAATTGCTGTAAAGTCCATGCCAGCGACTTAAGGACATCGGGAAAAGCCAAGGTAACGAACACTGGAAAAAGAATTGCATAGCGATGCAGTTTATGCCAGAAACGATTGAGAACAATCGTTTTACACTGGCTAGAAAGAATGATCGCGATTGGTATACATGCGAACAAATGAGTTGCAAACAATCGGTAACTTGCGAAAACAGGAAGTACGTCCACTAACTCAGAAGACATTCGCAATACGAAACTACTAACACAAATCAAGAGCGAGACTGCGTAAATGACCACAACAACGTTTCGGCTTTTCCATTTAAGCTGCGCCAAGTGCCATCGCCGTTTCTGGACGACGAAGTTTCCAAATCACTCCGTCCAATGCGTAGTGGGTAAACGCGGCCCATAAATTGAAACCTTGCCAAATCGTCTCATATCGCGAAGCCGGCGAGCCAGCCCAAACTCCCAACGTCCCAAAGCACAATACGAATACTGTTAAGACCAGCATCCATTGTCCAGCAATCGCTCGCATCCATCCTTGCGAACCAACACGTTGGCGGCGATTGGCGTAGTGAGTAACAATCGCAATGTATTCGATGGCATGGAACAGGGCTGCTGCAGTCGCGATGCACAAGATGAATCGCGACCAATGAAAATGGCTCGCCAACAAGTAACCAGTGTAAAGGCTCAACACACTGGTCATGTAAATGAGCTTCGGCAAGCGTTGACGATGCCAGCCTCGCAGGTTCGTAACCAGGATCGCAACAGGAATCGTCAAAACGATCCAGTCGAAAGCCGATGCGATCGCTATCGCGGTCGAATCGTTCTCTAGTTTCCATAGGATAGAACTTGAGGTTCGCACAATGACGTAAAAAACGAATCCTCTTAGCCCCCAACGCTCCAACCATTCGAAACCGCCATCCACTTTTTTGGAGTAGATTCGAAGAACACCAGAATGCTGGCTTGCAAAATGCCAACCGTTCCAGACGTAATCTACGAGCCCCAGGCACAGAAATGCACCACTGCCCCAATAGGCTCCAGCAACGACCGCAGCGGAAACCAAGGCCATCGAAATGAGCAACCAAGATCGGACAGCTCGCCGGTCTTTGTCCACGAATACCAAAAAGAGCGTCAACCAACGATGAGGCAACGTCAAATAATACACCTGCCAAAAATCGACAACGGTCGAGGTTTCGGAGGAGAAGCCTGGAAGCAGAAGCAATGGCCAACAGACATTCGCGACGAAGAGCAGATCGAACGGAGCCGACACCATCCAATATTGACTGGGCTTCACGGCTAAGGCAGCGGCGCTGATTTTATCTTCCATACATCCGCTTGTTTTTCGAAGCTCCACTCAACGTCTCCCATCGGTGTTCCGTCTTGCTTTTCGACCAGGACGCTGCAAGTCGCGATGGAGCCGTTCACTGCGGGTTTGCCTTTGATGTAAAAGGTCATGCTATTGAGTTTTTTGGCATCTGCCTGGCTTGGTTTCTCAGTAAAGGAGTCAGCCAATTTCTTTGCATTATGTTTGACCTCGTTCAAGTCTTCAACCAGCAATGCGATTTTGGAACCTTCCTCGCCCCCCATATCAACAATGCCCGTATTCTTTGAACTGCAACCGCATGCGAATATCGCGACGATCACAACAAGCAACTTACTTTTGGGAGACATTATCATTCGCAACTTCGGTAAGGTCTTCGACGCGGCCGTATCGATAACAATTTGCTATTCAGAGCCAAGGGCCTGATCCACCCCTCACCTCTTCCCCTAAAAGGACAACGCTAGGAAGCACTATTGCGCTGCTAAAAACAGGCTTCTGCGTAGCGAAAGTCGTCAAGACTTTCGGCTGCATCGCCTAAACCACCGAAACTCTTGACGAGTTTCGCTACAAAATGCTTCGCAGCGTTCCCAAAATGGCCCTTGCAAACGCATTTAGTTGTCCGCGTTAGCAACTTCGCCACCGGCGATGGTGCATAACGACGACCAGGTCGCTCTGTCAGTGCTGCTGCTGAAGAAGCGAACGGAACCATCACCAAAGGCAGTGTTTACGCCACCGGTGTGCAAGCTTCTGGCTGCCGCGTTCCATTGTCCGCCTGTGGCTGGACTGACGTTTCGATCCTGTGTGCAAAACATCGGGTGATTGCTTGGATAGGCCGCTGGATCGGTAGCGAGAGGGCAACCGTTGGTCACGTCCGTACCACGCGAGTTGGGCGGAAAGAAACCGCTGAAGCTGTTGCCACCCATCATCGGACAAAGAAGGGTGCCTCGCACGTCGCGATTCATTCCAGCAGGGGCTGTCGAACTGGTCCTACCATCGGCTTTGGCGTTGTTCAGGACTTCGCTGATCGCAACAGTATTCGAGCTGCCATCGATTATGGCGCCAAACCGAATACCTTTGCCAACTCCAAATCGATTGCCATACGGGTACTTGATGATCCCCTCGACAGCACCAAACATACCTCGTTTGGCTGAGTCGCCTCGTTGTGTAGCGTCTCGCATGTATTGACCTCCGAAGCACGCCGCGTAGTTCGACTTGTGAAGATTCTCCAATGACAAGTCGTTGTAATGTACATCCGTTTCAGGAGAACTAGGGCAGCTCATGAATTTCCTCGCAAACGTTTGCGTGTCGATTTCTGGACGTCGGAGTGGCGTTCCATCGAGGTTGTCCCACGGACAAGCTTCATCAATGTCGTTGGCCGACATGCCCAATTGGATGCGACTGTCAAGCGTTGCTTCTTCGATGTAGGCATTAACGTGCATGACCCAGCTTGGACCAAATGCGGAACCGCCAGGGATCATCCCACCTCCTTGAGAACCAGTAATAACAAATGCAGGGAAGTTCGCAGTGGAGCTTCCTGCGTTGACGTTATTCGGGGCTGTCGTCAAAGTCTCTGAAAAACTAGTGTAGCCTGGCGGAAAGCTCTTCGTCGCGCTCTCTAGGTTCAGGCAAGCCAACCCAAGCTGCTTAAGGTTGTTCGAGCACTGCATTCGTCGCGCGGCCTCTCGAGCAGCTTGTACGGCGGGTAACAGTAACCCTACCAAAATGCCAATGATCGCGATCACGACCAATAGCTCAACCAAGGTGAATCCTCGTCGGTTCCATTTCATAGCAGCCATGTCAGTCAACTCTCTTTACGCAGATGAAAACAATTGTCAAACAATGTCAGGATTGGGACTAGGTATTGGCACACTCTTGAAGCTCATTCGATCAACTAAGTCCCGATCCTATCGGTGTCGGACAACCATTCAAAAAGATAACCGTCGTTCTTGAGGGCCTGATGAAGAATAAGTTAGCCTTACATTAAGATGGCAAGGCGTCGCGCAACTTAGTGATTCAATGAAACACCCATTACGACAGAAGCGAGCGTTCCACAAACGGCATAAAAAAATCCATCTCGGGGATCTCAAGGTACCTGCCTACTCCACGATCGATCCAGCTCGCGATCTTCATCGCATGGCAGTGGCAACGGAGATTTCCAAACGTCAGTCTCTCTGACGCGGTCATGAAGCCACCATTGGAGAGAACGTTCTTTTGTTCCGAAGTATTCAGATGGCTAAAGTACTCTGGGACAATCGTTGCAAGAAACCTCTTTGCAATAGGTTGCAATCGAATCGTCTCTGCGGTTTCGTTACCGAAATTCTTGACCAACCAATCGTAGGTGCCTGTTTCGAGTAGAGAGTCGCTTGTCCAATCCCCAGATTGGAAGGAACCGCTTGCGAGCATTTGGCATGGTCGAAAAAGCAATGCAGCAACAACTAAAGATGTTTCCGAGTTCTCCGAAACGGCGCTCGCGGCCAATTGTCTCGCTTGAAAGAAGATGTTTGAAACGGACAAGTCCCAATGTTTGTCACCCGCAAGAAACAACTCAAATATTTCGCCCACGGAGGATGGATACGTACCTACTTGATCAAAGCCTCTATCCCGGATCGCAATCATGTTTCTTCTCCTTAATGAACGCGTTATGGTTTGCTAGCTATTGGTAAATCGTATCCGTCGGCTGTGTTGGAAGCGTTAAGAAAAGGTTATCAAGGCGTGAATTGTGCGACGCTTGGGTGATCTGGGCGTAACGTATTATGAAGTTCCCGAAGGCGGGCAATCTATCGTGTTCCTAAAAGAGCGGACATGGATGGCGAAGTAACCGACGTAGTTTGGGACCATAGTCCCGAACACGAATGTCCCGAACCTAGGGTACATGTCCCAAGTTCGCCTGAAACTCAGAACAGAAAAGTTCGGGAAAAAAAACAACTTTCCTCAGCTTTGACGGTTATTACTGGTTTTTGACGTTGCAACTAACGTTGCTATTCTTGCGTCAGGCGGTTAAAGTTTGTAACGTTGGTCGAGGATTAGGGAGCTGAAAAGAGCCCTCCGAATCCAACAGATGTAAGCAACAGGTTTCTCGAAGACAGCCGCGAACTTTTTCAGTCTCGTCCGCCATTGAGTTGTTCTGCCGCATGCATCGGACGGTCTGTCCGAGAGGTTTCCGCGGATAGACCTAGTCGCGATTTGTTTAAAATGCTGCCGTTGTGGTAGCGATCGGTGATTTTGGAAACAGGTTAAGTTCAAGGGTTATTTGATGGGTAAGAACATTTTTGTGGGTAGCCTTGCGTGGGCCACTACGTCCGAGAGTCTCGAACGAGCATTTGCTCAGTACGGGGTGGTTACATCCGCTAAGGTCGTCAATGACCGTGAAACGGGTCGTTCCAAGGGTTTTGCGTTCGTCGAGATGGAATCGGGTGCTGACGAAGCTATCCGAGCATTGAACGGCGCTGAACTTGATGGTCGTCAAATCGTTGTCAACGAAGCTCGTCCTCGCGAAGGCGGCGGCGGTGGTGGCGGTGGTGGTGGAAGTCGTGGCGGCGGCGGCGGCTACGGCGGTGGTGGCGGCGGCGGCAGCCGTGGCGGCGGCGGCGGTTACGGTGGCGGCGGCGGTGGTGGTGGCGGCGGCGGTGGCCGACGCGATCGTTACTAAGCCTTCAAAATCGGCTCAGTGCTCAAGCTAGAAATAGACTTGTAGCAGTTAAAAAACAATCGAAAGGGATGCTCAGTTTTGAGCATCCCTTTTTTCGTGGATGCGAGCGTGCCTTAGCACGACGCGCAAGCTAGTGAAGTGGATAGATTCACTAGCTTGCGCGTCGTGCTATTACCTAACGCATGGCCCTGACCGCTTCCTTGGTTGCTGCTTGGATTGCCTTCGCGCAGTTTGGGTTATCCGCTTGGCCGGTTACTTCGTAGAGAAATCGGCTTGGATACGTTGGTCTTGCTTTCCCCCACTTGAAGCGAGACATCGGTAGCGTCATCGACAACTCGTCTTGAGCTCGCGTCACACCAACGTAACACAATCTCCGTTCCTCATCGACTCCGTCTGCGCTATCCACAAGGGACCGTTTGTGAGGCAACACTCCTTCTTCCATTCCCACCATGTAAACAAATGGAAACTCCAATCCCTTCGCGCTGTGATACGTCATTAAGGAAACGGCATTGCGCTGCAATTCCTTTTCTTTTGGAGATCCGAACTCGCGTCCCTCGAGCGTTACCTTGGATAGGAAGTCACCGAGGTCCGATTTATTGGACTCGCTTTCGTATTCCGCGATGGCATTGATGACTTCTTCGAGAGAGCCGATTCTCGCTGTTGCTTCTTCTGCGTTGGGGTACAAGCGATTGATTTCTCGTCGGTAGTGAATCGAATCGATGAATTCTCTGGCCGCTTGCGTCATGTGTCCTGAGCCTTCGAGCAGCTCCGCATCGTCGGAGTCATCTGCGTTGAGATTCGGAGGCTGGTCAGAAACATCACGTTCGAACTCGATGGAAGTGGATTCGGAGTTCGTTTGGCCAGATGATGATGGTGCCCCCTTGAATTTCTTCGAGAACTCTTCGTAAAGGAATTTCAAACTGCTAATACCTTGTTGTGCAGCCGAAGGGAGAGACTTCACGAAAGCATCGTCATGCATGATTTTCCAAACGCTGGTTCCGTTCGCGACCGCTTGCTTGAGCAGTTTGTCAACGCTCGATGCCCCCATGCCGCGCGGCGGCACGTTGATTACACGTAACAGAGACAATTCATCCGTAGGTGTGGCGATCCACTTGAAGTAGGCGAGAATGTCGCGAACTTCTTTTCGATCGAAAAAGGATTGGCTACCTGTGATCACGTACGGGACCTTGCAGCGGCGCAATTCCATTTCAAATGGGCGTGGCTGCTCGTTGGTCCGAAAGAGAATCGCGAAGTCTCTGGGCTGGGTCGTAAGGTCTTTCTTGAGTCGAGCATCGATTTCCTCGACGACGCCTTTGGCTTCTTCGGCTTCATCGGGAAACTGAAGAATTCGTGGCTGAGCGCCGTTGGGGCGGGCTGCTCGGAGCACTTTATCGTGTCGTTGTGCATTGAAAAGGATCAGACGATTGGCCATTTGCAGAATCGCGTCGGTCGAGCGGTAATTGTCTTCGAGACGAACGACCTTTGCCTCCGACCAATCGTTCTTGAAATTGAGAATGTGACGAACCTCAGCGCCTCGCCAACCATAGATCGATTGATCGTCGTCGCCGACCACGCAAAGATTGCGATGGTCGATGGCGAGGGCGCGGATGATGCGGTACTGGGTGCCGTTAGTGTCCTGGTATTCATCGACGAGAACGTGGTCGTATCGGGCAGCTTCTTCTCGGCGAACTCGGTCGTTCTCGGTGAGGAGTTGCTCCGTGCAGACCAGCAGGTCGTCGAAATCGAAAGCGGCGTGGTTTTTCAGCGAGCGTTGATAGCGTTTGAAGGCACTGGCTGCGAGATGCTCTTTGTCGGACGTGGCTGCCGAATCGGCTTGTTCGGGGCGGATCCCTTGATTTTTCCAGCGGCTGACGATGCTGAGAAAGTCGCCTGGCTTGAGCATGTCGTCATGGACTCGAATCTCTCGCAGGACGGTCCGGGCGACGCTTTCAGCATCCCCTCGATCGTAAATCGTGAACTTTTCGGGGTAGCCGAGCTCCTTTGCGTGCCTCTTTAAGATTTGTACGCAGTGAGAATGGAATGTGCCGACTGCGGGTTTTGGAGGGGCGGCTTGTCCTCGCCGAACTTTCTTAGGCAACTTAAGCCGGTGTCCAATCCTCTCCTGCATTTCCATGGAGGCTTTATTGGTAAAAGTCACGGCCAAAATACGGTCCGGGCGAATTCCGTTTCGGATAAGATTGGCAACGCGGAAGGTAACCACGCGGGTTTTTCCAGTCCCGGCGCCCGCCAAAACCAAAAGAGGGCCGGAAAGGGTGTCGACAGCTTCTTGCTGGGGTGGATTTAGTTCTGCCATCCTGGTCAATGTAGTGGAGACCGGTAGGAGGAAAAGCCGAAAAATTGTTTTTGGGTACGACCGAAAATGGTTGTTAGGGAAAATCGAGCCTTTGGACTCGACGATGGCCGATCGGGCTGTTATCCTCTAACCTCCGTAAACCGGGGCAGTACCGGTCTTTTCGTTTTTGCAACGTTTGTATCTGAATCAATTATGTACGCGATTATTTGTGACGGTGGTCGTCAGTTCAAAGTCAAAGAGGGGCAATTGCTCGATATTGACTACCGGGATACCGCTGTAACTGGCGATAAAGTCGACTTCGATCGCGTGCTTGCTATCGGCGGTGACGCTGGTTTGAAGCTCGGTCAGCCAACCTTGACGGGAGCAAAAGTCAGCGCCTCGGTTGTTGGACTTGAACAAGGCGAGAAGATTTACATTCAAAAGTTCCGTCGTCGCAAGAACTACGAAGTGCGAACCGGTCACCGCCAAAAGTACACTCGAATTAAAATCGAGTCAATTCAAGGCTAGGGCTCCATTTTGTCTTGTTCGCAAGGTAGCTGGATTCGCCAGAATTCAGAAGTCACTGAATCCTGGCGAATCCAGCTACGTACTGCGGTATATTTCCCCGTACCGGTCGACATTGGATCTGCCCGATCTCCGAACAAGATGGTTGGTGTGCCATGGCCTCAAAGCATCTTCTTTTAACCGGTTACCGCGGCTGCGGGAAGTCGGTTGTTGGACAATGCTTGGCCCAACGTCTTAACCGACAGCTCATTGATATCGATCTGGAAATTGAATCCAGTGCGGGTAAGACGATCGCCGAATTGTTTTCCGAGGTGGGTGAACAAGGCTTTCGGGATTTAGAGTCGAATCAGATTGTCCTTCAGCGATCGCTCAAACAACCGGCCATTATCTCGTTGGGTGGTGGCTCTGTTCTGAGGCAAGAAAACCGCGAATGCATTCGTAGCTTGGGGCATACCGTTTGGTTGCAAGCGAGACCGGAGACGATCTTTGAGCGGATTTCGAATGACAAATTAACGCAGGCTCGGCGTCCCAAGCTCAGTAAGCTTGGCGACATGGACGAGATTCGCTTGATACTCGCGAAGCGACTAGAATGGTATAGCGAAGTCTCTGATTTTGCGGTCGCGACCGACGGTCTCTCGATGGATAAAGTGGCCGACTTGATTTTGGATTGGTATCAACGCATTCATTGATGCTGATCAACTTGAATTAGAGGGAAATGGTATGGGACTATTTGTGGCTGGGCTGATTGGCGTTGGGCTTCTTCTCGGCCCATTGATCAACTTTGCCATTTATTCGTTCGCTTATTTCCCGCGCCCGATTAGCCCTTGGCAGAACCCGCACGTAGAAATTGGCGTTCGAAGTTGGCAGACTAAGTTACCGATTGCAGGTTGGCTATTTCGCAGCGCAGAGGCCAAGCAATTTGGTCGAATGTTTTGGTTTCGACCATTTCTCATTGAGCTGGCGGCGCCGATCGCTCTGGTATTTCTTCATCGGTACTGCATGGCTGGTGCATTCATGCCATCTGGATTGATTCCCATTTCGCAGAACACTCTTTGGCACCAGTTCGTTGCATTTTGTCTTTTGATTTCACTGATGACAGTCGCGACCTTTATCGACTTCGATGAGCGAACCATTCCAGACTTGATAACAATACCTGGAACGATCATGGGGCTTGTGGGAGCAGTGGCGATACCGGATTGGCGACTGCACGAAATCGTACTTCCCGTTTTTTCGGGGGTTCAGGGAATAGCGTTACCGCTTCAAGCGAGTTCGCCGGGCAGTTGGAACCCGTCTTGGACTGGGAGTTTTGGTCTTTTGCTGGGTCTCTTTTTTTGGAGTCTTTGGTGCTTCGGTATGGCGGATCGACGTTGGATAACTCGTCGCGGGGCAGCCAAAGCGTTCATTTACTTTTTTGAAGTCTTAAGACGAAGTCCCAGTACGAAGATGCTGTTAGGTTTGTGGTTGGTGGGCATGATTGGATTGTGCGTTGCGTATGGGATGGTTGGTCCTATGCAGTGGGAGGCTTTGCTGTCGTCGCTCTTTGGGATGGGGCTTGGAGGAGGACTGGTTTGGGGGTTCCGGATTGTGGCATGTTGGGCGATGGGCCAGGAGGCGCTTGGCTTTGGCGATGTGACCCTGATGGCAATGATAGGCGCGTTTTTTGGTTGGCAGATAGTATGGATCGCGTTTTTTCTTGCCCCGTTCTTTGGTATGCTTTTCGTGGTGGTGGTGTGGATTTTGACCCGCGACAACTCGCTTCCGTTTGGACCTTATTTATGCGCAGCGACGTTGTACGTTATGCTTGACTGGGTAAGGGTTTGGGAGATGTGCTCGGGAATGTTTTTGCCACCGGAACTTTTGATACCGATGTTTCTAGTTATGTTGTTGGCGCTCGGCGCGTTGCTTTGGATAGTGCAGGCGGTGAAGCAGTCGCTTGGTGTCAACCGTAAGTAATCGATCGCGAATTCAATTGAGATTGGAACGGGTAGAACCATAAATCAGCAGCAGATTTTCATACGAGTTTCGATCTATTTTGGATTGTTTGCAACGATTACTGCGGGGTTGATTGGACTGGGAAAACAGTCCTGGAACCTGCCTGTCTTGGTGGGTTTTTGCTTTATCCTGTCCTTGGTCTACACGGACATCCTAGGTTGGTTCGCATTGAACAAATGGGTTGTGTATGTTGCGATGATTTCCGGAGCCGGTATTGCCATTGCGGACTTCGTTAGCAACTCGGAAACGAACAAAATCATCGAAGTCGGAAACCTATTGGTCTACGTCCAACTGCCGTTAATGTTTCAGAAGAAATCGAAGCGAGTCTTCGAACAGTGGGGCGTTTTCTTGTTGTTGGAATTGGTGGTAGGCGCATTGGTAAATGACAATGTACTCTACGGCCTACTAATGCTGCCAATGCTTGCCATCGGTTGTGCAGCGATGATGGCGTTAGCTCAATTTACCTCGTACTTGCGGCATAGTGAATCGATTTCCGAGTCGACTACGATTTGGGCGCAAATGCTGCATTGGTTGGGCAAGGAGCAGTTGGTAACCAAACGAAGCTCGGGGGTTAGACTTTCAGCTGTCGAATCGCCGCCGCTGACAAGAACAAAGTACACAGACTACTACTCGCCATCCCGTTGGAGCAGTGGAGTTCTTCCATTTGCATTTTCGGTTCTTGTTTTTTCCGTGGCATACTTTTATTCGTTACCGCGTTTAAATCTTGGTTCGTACGATGGGAATGTGAACGGTGCGGCACGAGTTGGATTCAATGAGCAGATTTCGTTGCGGATGGTGGGAGAGCTGCTCAATAACGAAACACCTCTTTTTCGCATGAGCATGCGAGACGAACGCAAGCAGACCCCATATCGCCCTGAGCTCCCTCCTTACATTCGTGCCACTGTTTCGCATCGATACATTGATGGTCCACGCAGAGGGAGTTGGCAGCCAGGGGAACCGGGACTACTTCGCGATGCCCGAATCATGCGAGATCCACCCATGAGCGTTCAAATGGACGAATCGTTTGTCAGGGAACGCGATGCGGTGACGGTTCAAATCATTGAAAAAGGAAGTCTAGGGGAAGTGGTGCCCACCATTGCCCCATTTTCGCAGCATCGTACGAAACTTGGGTTCAGCGTTGCCAAACGAGATTGGCGCATGCTGGATACGCGCGAGGCTGTGCAATTAAAAAATGAAAAACGTCGCTTTTCTTACACTACTTATGCATTCAAGAACGGAATCGACAGTCCCCTATTGCCTGATCTCCTAGATTGCTTGATCGAAGAGGAAAGAAAAGGCGCAAGAATGGATTACCGAAGAAGCGAGCTCATCGAATTCCCCGAGTCGCTTCAATCGATCATTCCGGTGCGCGATGAAATTCTTACTAAATGTGAATCTGAAGAGGATGACAAATTTGCAAGAGCGGTTTTCATTGAGGATTATTTGGCAAATGGTTCGGATTTTACATACACATTAAAACTGACCCCTCCGATTGATCGTAACCTTGATCCGATTGCGGATTTCTTGATTAACAAACGTAAAGGGCATTGTCAGTATTTCGCCTCAGCTTTGGCGATGCTTTTGAGGTCGATGGATATTCCAACGCGACTTGTCGTTGGCTTCCGACCAAGCGAATACAACGATGTTGGCGACTATTTTCTTGTGCAGCAAAGCCATGCGCATGTGTGGGTCGAAGCATACTTCAAAGTAGAGGAACTGAGGGCCCATTCGATTCCGATCCCGAGCTGCGTCAGAGACGGAGCTTGGTTGCGATTGGATGCGACACCAGCGGGTGCGGGCTCCAACGCAGGAGGGACATTTAAGTCCACGAATGCCCAAACATTGGGAGTGATGCAAGAGTATTGGTCTGAAATGATTCTCAATATGGACAAGTCAAAACAGAGCACGATATTTTCGCTCTTCAGTGAATCGTCCGATGGTACTTATTCCGAGGCTTGGCTCGCCCTAAAGAGCAGGTACGAGCAAGTCAGTAACAGCGGTATCGTAAAAGTCCTGGCGTCGCCAAGTCGATGGTTTTCGTGGCAAGTTGCAGTAGGCATCATCATTTTCGGATTTCTTTTCGTTGCCCTCCACCGCGTGCTGCTATGGCTCTTTCCAACTTGGATTCCGAAAATTCGAATTCGCGTCCCATTTACTCAAAGGCCTCTCTCCAGTGTCGACTTTTACAACAAAGCCGTTCGCTTGTTGAATCGAGTAGGGATTGAGCGATCGAGCCATCAAACGCAGCGAGAGTTTTTTCAAGCCGCGTCCAACACACTCAGCCAGCACTCGATCCAATTGGATGCTGAGTTGTTTTCAAAATTATTTTACGAGCGACGGTTTGGTGGACTAGCAAGTTTAAGCGAGTCGGACCAGTCTCGGATCAATCAAGCCTTACAGTCCTTAGAATCCGACCTTGGGAAACGAAAAAGTCACCTGAACCCCACGATCTAATGTTGGCGGAAATGCGAATTTCCAGTGAAAATCGCCCGTGAATGCAAATCCCAAGTTAAAATTGATGGAAAAGTGTCGTTCGAAATTTGACGCGGAGACAAACATTGACCATTGAAACGAGCAGCGATGAGTAAAACCGTTTTCTCCGGGGCTTCAGAAGAGAGCGATTCCATAGAGATTGCCGAAAAACGTTCCGCTCAATTTGTGATGGATTCTTCGGCTGTATCGACGCTGCGATTGTGGTTGTTTTCTGGATTGCTTCTGCCGCTTTTGGGTGTTGCCCCTCTGCTTTATATGCAATCGAGGCGGCTTATCGGCCAACAGGCGTTTTGGTATTTTCCGGTTTCGATTGCACTTGGCGTGTGGCTTCTTTGTGGAACAGGTAGTTACCGTCCAGCAAGCTTGAATCGCGGACGAGTGGCGGTTGTACTATTGTGGATCGGGTTGGCAACGGCAGCCTTTGGAATCTATTGGTATTCTCCTTGGGTGATTCACGTTGCGTCTGTCGTTGTTCTCTTAGCTTGGTCGTTAGCGGCGTTTGGAGGGACAGCATGGACTCGCGTATTTGCCATAGGTTCGCTGTTCATGGTCACGGTTCCGTTTCCGAGTGGAAGGGATGTTCAAGTCAGCAATTGGCTTCAATCTATTTCTTCCTGGTGTTGCAACGGACTCCTCGATGTGCTTGGCATTCCGAATATTGTCGAGGGTGATAATATGCAAATCGCCGAGAGCAAGTTCCGCGTCTCGGTTGCCTGCGCGGGCCTGGACAGCGTTTTCGCTTTTCTGGCGATTGGCATTGCGGTCATTGCTATACGTAGATGCTCATTCTTGTCCGGATTGATCACCTTACTAACGATCCCATTTTTCGCTGTTTTCGAGAATATTCTTCGACTGTTGGTAATCGCGATTGGATTGGTTTATTTCAAAGCGGATTTTTCTATTGGCTGGTTGCACGCTGAGGTTGCCGTGGCGGTTTTCCTTGCCACAGTTTTGTCCTTCTGGCTTGCGCACAAAACCATTGTTGCTATTTTCGAACCGATCACCCGAGTGACCAATCGAGAGACCGAAAAGAGTGGTTTGATCGATCTATATCAGAAGGTCACGCGATGGCCAGTGAATGTAGAGGGGCAATTGGCGACAGGAATAGGACTCTCGATTTGGAGGCCAAGTTGGGTTTCTCTCTCGGGGCCAGCAGCGGCCTGCCTTTTCTTTGGCGCGATCACGTTCTATTCCGCGATGAGGATAACGGATAATGATGCTTTGATTGTGGATATTGGTGAGGGAAAGGCAGCATTATTGCCATCCGACGAAGCGTTTCCCGAGCAATTTGGTGGCCTGAAAAAAGTCGATTTTCGCAACATAACCCAACCTGGAATGTCAACTCAAGGAAAGTATTCACGTCTTTGGAGATTTGACGATCAAGGAAATAAGGTGTTCGTCTCGCTTGATTTCCCGTTCCCGGGCTGGCAGCCGATTTGGTCCCTTTATCAATCAAACGGCTGGAAAATATTGGAAATCAAGCCTACCGAAGCTCCGGCGAATTCAGGTCCAGCATGGACGGCCGAAGAGTTCAAAATGCAAAACCAATATGGTCTTTATGGTTATGTGTGGTTCGCGTTCTTTGACGAAAACGGAATCCCAATCAATCGTAAGAATGACTCAGAGCAATTGGTTCGAAAGAATATTTTCGAACGTCTCAAAAACAGGGAGATGCCTGTATCTCAGCAAACTTATCAAGTTCAGGTATTCTTCGAATCCGGTAAAGAATTGAGCGAGGTAGAAGCTGAGCGAAACAGAAAGCTCTTCTTCGCCATTTTCGACCAAGTTCGCCAGCAGAGCCAATCTGCCTTGATGAAAGCTAAGTAGGTCTACCAGCAATGTTTGGTCAAAAGAAATCGGATCCACTTGATCCAGAAGAAGAGTTGAATGCCAAAATCAAAACCAACTGGTTTCAGCGGTTTCGGTTTTCGCCTGTTGAGTTAGCGGGCGATTTTTTGGATCTATTGTCCTATTGGCGTCAGTCGCGTCGTTGGACGTCTGTTTTGATGATACTTCCGGTAGCGTTGATTGCCATTGTCATGGGCTCGCTCATTGCCGCTGGGAAGCTCTCGGATCCGAATGCTAAAGCTGCCTGGTATGCAGATAGAGCAATGAAAGAGATTGAGCTATCTAAGGCCGCCGAATTGGAGAAAGATACAGCGTCGAACGAGTCGACGAGAAGCGTGAACAAGCAATTGCCAGAGTTTGTTGACATGCTATTTCGACGCGTATTGCAAATCAATCAAAACAATAAATTTGCGCGGTTTTATGTTGCCACCCAAATGGATCGGTATGGAAGTCGAGGAAGTGCCCGCCAAATCATGGAGAGTCTGGCGACCACAAAGACCACGGGCTACACAAAAGCCCACACTTGGTTAGCCATGGACCTCGTTGAACGATCGCAAAAGGGCGACGCAATTGACGTAGAGACCTTGAAGTACCACTTGAAACGAGGCACGTCGGGCGATGAAGTCCCGCCATCCCTGCTACTCATTTATTCACAATTGCTTCAACAAGAAAACAAGACTACGGAATCACAAGAGTTTCTGAAACGAGCCGCTGAATTTGAGCCCAAACTTCTATTGAATGCGATTGCGGTCTACAACCAAAACTCGCTGTCCGTTCAAGCTCGAGCAACTGCAGATATGCTTGTCGAAAAAATCAAGAACAAACTGGACGATAACGACGGCGAGAACGTAATTCTAACTTCACAAGCATTGATGTTTACCAATCGAATCGATGAAGCAATCGAAATTCTCCAGAAAGGTTCGAAGAGATTTCCCAACTCAAGCAAACTAGCCCGCGAGTATTCCAATGCCTATCGCATAAAGTTTCGGGCAACGGCGGTACGGTTGAGCGATCAAATTAACGTCAACTTGGATTTTTTGAATGCCGCTATTGCAATCGACCCTACGAATATCCTTGTGCAAGAGGAACTCATGCTCTTATCCAAATTAGGAATTGGGCAAAATGAAACGGTCATCGACTCGCTTCGTGCACGCATAGCAACAATGGGTACATCCTACGTCGCTCGTTTGCTTTTGGCCGAGACAGCATACAGCAAGGGAAAACTTGAGGATGCAATCAACGAATATGAAGTTGTGCTCGCGGAGTTGCCCAGGATGACACTAGCTCTCAACAATCTCGCCATGTTGTACACACAGCTAACTCCCCCAAAATTCGACGAGGCGATGAAGTTGATAGATCGGGCGATTGAGGCCACACCCAAGGTGGCTGAGTTCCATGACTCGCGAGGCGATATCCTTGTCTTGCAAAAGCGAAAAGAGGACGCGATTGAGAGTTATTTGCTCGCGCTGAGCAGCTCTCCCGAACGAGTTGAAACACGAGAAAAACTGATTGCACTTTACGCGGATACCGAACAGAAAGAGAAAGCGGAATTGGAACGCGGACGCTTAGAGATCGTCAAGAAAGCGTTGGAGGAGCTGCGTTCTCGAGCGGAACAGGCCGCGAAGCAGCGGGAACAATCCGTCCAACCACCGTCTCCCACCGTTCCTACCACAAACGAACAAGCGAGCGAAAAATCGGGGACCGCCGCGGCGGAACAGAAATAGGTCTCCTGTTTCCCTCCGGCTAACTGATGGCCATTTTTTTATTTAGTTGGCATCACTTTGGCAAGTTCAAGGAATAGGCGTTCGATTTTCTCGAAGTAAGCATCTTGGCCTAATTCCTTTTTTTGATCGCGCAGGGATTCGATTTGATCGAGGAGCAATTCAGACTGCGCCTTGTCCTCAGCGGTTCTCAAGTCCGGTTGTCCAAAGTTAAATACAAGCGTTCGACTTGCAAGTGCACCATCTAGTTTCAATCCGTTTGCCGGCGCCTTGGCAGGTCTCGCTCCTCGATAAAATGCAGCGGGAGTTCCCCGACGATCTCCATTGTCATCCAATAGAGCTTGCTCCGAAGCCAACCTGCCTTCGTTTTCATAAAACTGCGAGACGCGATTCGAGGCTGCCAAGAACGCCTCCAAGATAGATACGCAATCGTCGTGGTCGAGGTCGGTTGACGGATCGGAGATCGACTTGGACATGTACTCGGAGAATCTCGAGTAATTTTGCTCCGAGCCGCTTTTCGTGGCAGTGATGATGATCCTGTTTTCGCCGGAGAGAGCGTTGATAAACGGACCGCTGCTGGACGAACCATCAATCACTAGCCACTTCACCTTGACCGCCGACATGGCCTTGGCGATTGCCTCAGCCGTAATGTCAGGCCCCTTCAGATTGAACTTGCTCGAATTCCGATCGTGTGTTCCATGGCCGATCATCACCAACCATCGCTCTCCCAAAATCCCGCCTTCGTTGGGCTCGTTGTCGACCCTTGAACACCAATCAAGAATTTGTTGTCGATGATCTTTCCCATCGCTTTTCCCCACATCAGTCCCGTCAAGAAGCTGCAATTCATCCGCTTGCAAAGCCACTCGCCAACGCTCCGCGGATTCCCGAAAGATTTTGCCGAACTCCTCTTCCCCTGCTGCCCCGACGACTACCAGAATGGAGCGTTTGGTTTGAACTGGTGGATCCATTGCGCATGCTGCATCGACTTGCAAATGAGAACAGAATCCAAAACAACCAACGAGGCCGATCGAAACAAATTTATCCCATACCGTTTTATGCCATGCCATAGCGACGCCTTAGCCCCCACTCGATGCAAATACAAGCCAATGCAGAAAGCAATACCCAGCTTTGATGCCACAACGGATAGATCTTGGTTTCCGTCACTGGAACTCGGGTCGATGGAACATTCGATACAAACGAGTCCAAGTCGCTCCAGTTTACGATCGCCCCGCCGGTCTCGTCTGCGATGGTTTGCAAACTGTTTTTATTCTCACCCAACGACTGGAATTCGGAAGCCGATGGTTGATAGACCCAGCCAAGCTGTGACGATCCCAATCGACTTCCGTCCGGTGCGATGACTTCTGCGGCGGCCGAATAAACCCCTTCCTCCTCAGTCACATAAATTCCTTCGTATTGTCCAGCAGCTTTGGCGGACGGTTCGGCATCAGCTACGATCGTTTTGCCGCTTGGTGAAGTGATCGAAAGCTTGACCACCGCGTTATCCACTGCTTTGAAATCCGTTCCCTTGACTTGAACAATGATATTGGCAACTTTGCTGCTGCCCCGCGATTCGCCTAACTGCATTTGAATCGGCTTAGGCACATCTGCGATCATCCAGCGAATCATTTGACGCCAAGCTTGAAAAAGCGGTGAAGGGCTCGTTCCCTCGTGCCGCATGGCCCAACGCCAAAGATCGCCAATCATGAACGTCGAGGTCCTCCCCTTTCCAAATCTCTGCGAAATCAACACAGGCACCTGTTCATCAGCATCGATCGATACCTCGGCTAGAACCGAGGCGCCGGGCTTCACTTTGTTCAATCGGTTCAACACCTGAAACGACGGCATGCGTTCCAATCGCTCTTTCTCAGCTGCTTCATTGTCAGCCAGCCTAAGAAATGGCTGAAGCCAGCCCTCTCGGCTCAGCTGATAGCGAACGATCGATTCGGATTCACCCGGCGCTACGTTCTCGCTTGAACTTGGCGATCCATCGCCACAGTAAATCGGTAGCATTTGGCTCAACACGGAGTCCGAAAAACCCTTCCCCCGCATCGACTCTTGACCACCGAGCACCAGCAGTCCTCCGCCGCGAATCGTAACAAACTGCCGAAGCATCGACTGTTGATCTTGGGTCAAAAAATCGTGCTCCAGATCGTCGATGATCACGGCGTTATACTCAAACAGCTCTTCGGCGTCTTTTGGAAAACCCTTTTGCAACTGGTTGGCCTCCGTTACGCCGAGCCTTGCAAATACTGGCTCATCAAACTTGGCCTTTTCCTCATCCAAGATATCTTCGAAGCCGGAAAAAAGCGGATTGGATGTGTCCACTTTGGAATCCCGAAAACTAAACTTTGGCTCCTTGCGCGCGATCCGAATCAACGAAGTCAATCGAATCTCATCGTCCGCGTCCAGGGCTCGCTTCAGAAACTTGAATTCCCAATTTGGCCGACCAGCCAAATAGAGAATTCGGTACGGCCCCCGTCCCCGGTCCACAACTTCAAAACGCCGATTGTTTCCCAGAGTAACTTCTAAGCTCGGGCCGTTCGTTCCGTCCTCCTTGGCCGTTGCGGTTTCCCTGCGAACCGCGACTTGAAATCCCTGTACTCCCGACTTCTCCGGCTTGAACCGAAACTCCACCGGCACAGACTCACCGGCATTCTTAAGCTTGACAGTTTGCGACTGCAGAACTTTGCTGCCGCTATCCAACAAGTCGACTACGACCGATTCCCCTTGGAAGCCCGTCTGGGTCACGCTCGCTTGGATCGTAACCGGGGAAGTCTCAAAATCGGACTGCCGCGTCGTAGTGGAGACGACACTCACATCGCGTTGATTAATGGATGTGCCGATTCGAACTGGGTAGATCGGAAATCCAAGCGACGACAAACTCCCATCCGGTTTTCGATCCGTGGCGTTTCCATCCGTAAAAAGAAGAACGCCAGCTAGTGGCTGTCCTTGATATCGATCCCGAAGAGATTGCAATGAGTGATAAAGTGCCGACTCGTTTCCTTTGACACTGCGACCAACAAAAGTGTCCACAGGCTCCATGGCCGAATCGAACAAATAACGACGCATCCGGAAATCGTCTGCCAATCTGCGTTGCCAAGCGGCATCGTCACTAAGACTTTGCTCAAGCTCAGTGCTCTTGCTCTTAGACGCTTCCTGCATGAGTATCCCCATGCTCTGACTATTGTCCATCAACACCGCAAACACATTCGCCTGCGACTTTGGACGCTGCAAAGACCCTAGCGGCTCCAGCAGACAAATCAGCAACAGCGCAATGCCTACAGTACGAAGCCCGACGGCGAGCAGTTTCCAACGAAATGGCATCTCGCTGCGGCGATACGACCAAATCGTAAAAGCGGACAAGAGCACGGCCGCTGCAACGACATAGTAAAACCATTCCGGTTTTCCGAACACAATTTCCTGGAAGCCAAAGACATCGAAGAAACTCGAATTCATCGATTCTGTTTTCATCGACTCTTAGCGCCCCCAAGGTTCTCGTAATAGCGGTCCTGTTGCTGCTGATACTTGCTCGGGACCGGGTCATGGTCGATGGGCACAATAGAGCTTCGTTCGGAGGATTTGCGCAATAGTTCCTCTTGAACCTTTTCTCGCAATTGCTCAATCGGATTCGCAATCAGCTCACGGACCAGCGACCATTGCGGCTCTCTCGAATGTCGCTTGTAATCGACACGCACTTCGCGAGCAGCTTCACGAATTCGTTTGACTTCCCCCTTCATTTCCGGATCTGTTACCAATTCCTCAACATCGCGCAACGAGTCGACCCAATTGGAATATTCTGTTCCTGTCAACGGTCCGTAGTCGACACCACCGGGTGGCATCCGTTGCAATGGTCCCGCGTTTCGATTCCCTAGATTCGACGGCTCGCCCCCCCGTTGTCGATCTTGTCCAGGTTGTTGCTGTCCAGGTTGTTGCTGTCCAGGTTGTTGCTGTCCAGGTTGTTGTTGTCCAGGTTGTTGTTGTCCAGGTTGTTGTTGTCCAGGTTGTTGCTGGCCAGGTTGTTGCTGGCCCTCCCGTTGTTGTCCTGATTGCTCTTGGTTTTGCTCATCTGCAGATGGAACTCCCTCGCGCGGGCCTTTGCCCGTTGGGTCCCTTTTCTCCAGTTCCGCATCCAGTTGACGTTCCGCTCGCTCCAACTCCTTGAGCGCTCGCCTGAGCGACTGCTCTTCGCTCCCCAACACATCTTCCGAGGCCTTCTCGATATTCTCCTTCAGGTTTCGTATCCCTTGATTGAGTTCACTCGCCGAGCGTCTCGCTTGTTCCTCAAGCCCCCGTTCAACGTAAACTGGGATTTCGTCCATGCGTTGCTCAAGCCCCTTTTGTTTGCTCTCACGGAAAGAATCGTAGAGTTTTTCGGCCAAAAGTGGTTCGCTCGATTCAGCCTCTGAGACAGTTGCCTGCATCTTTTCCAGCAACTCTTTGAGTTCCTTCTTTTGTGCCTGCCAATCTTTGCGTGTCGTAGGCTCTTTGGGCGTATCTCCATCCGGACGAAGCGGTGAAGCGGACTCATCTACGGGCCCTGAAATTTCTTCGTCGGTCGATGCTGCTGAGGTGGGCTGATTGGAAGTGGCTAACTTTTCCTCTAATTTCTTTTGCTGCTCTTCCAAACGTTTGGCGTCCTGCACCATATCTCGCATGGTCTGCTCTAGCTGGCTCGACGATGATTGCCGCATTTGGTCCTTGGTCTCGTCCATCTGACGCTGAGCTCGGGTACCGGAAGAAATCGCCGGAGAGGTCTCGCTCTTTGCCAAGGACTCGGCAGACTTTTGCATATCGCTTCTCGCTTGTTCCATTTGTTCACGTGCCTCTTGCATCGATTCGCGATTTTCCGGCTGGTTCATCCGCTCAAGCACTTCGTCTGAGTCTCGAAGCAGCTCCTCTTGGTTTTCTCGCAATCGTTTCACCTGGTCCTCGAGTTCCTTCTTTGCTTCCTCGGTCTTTGCTTCTTGCAAGGCAGTCTCAACACTCTTGATCTGCTCGTTCAAGTCTTCTTGACGTTTCGCCAATTCCGCAAGTCGATTCATGACTTGTCGAGTTTCACGTTCGGCGGACGGTTCGGCGGTATCGGCCTTTTGCTCCGTTTCGTAGCGATTTTCGTTGTCCTCAAGCTTCAATTGATCGATTTGTTGTTGTCGGTTCTTTTGCGAGCTATTCTGCTGTGATTTCTGCTGCTGTTGCTGCTGAGCTTGCACGATCTGATGCTCGCGAGCGCGAAGTCGTAACAATCCTTCGTATGCTTCACGTCCTTTGCGAAGCGCACTTCGAAGAGGCACGATCTCCGAATCGTTGGATGCCTTTTCAAATAGTTCTTTGGCCGCGTTCATGGCGACTCGTACTTGCTCGAGAAACTTTACCGATTGCTGGTCCTCAATCGACTCAGCTAGCTTGTTCGTCATCCCGATCGCTTCACTCTGCGAATCTGCCAACAGTTTGACGTCCTCGGCAAACGATTTGCTGATGGCTTTTGGCTTTTCACGTCGGATCACATTCCAAGCACCTGTAATAATTTGCTTCTGCAATTCAGCTAGGTCCTCAGCTTTCTTTTCTCCTTCGCTTTGCTGCTGTTGTTGTTGCTGTCTTTGTTGCTCCTTGCTTGGGCTCTCGCCTTCACGGAAGACCTCCTCGAACGGGCGTACCTCAGCAAAGAACATATCGCCATCCACGCGACGCACTTCCCCGTCTCGATCGATGTCTTCTGCCCAAAAATAGTAGCTTAGCAGTTGGTCCGGTTTCGCTTGCAACAACTCCAAGTCAATCAAATGCGATAGCTCCGCCTTGCCTGGTTTCGTTTCATTGACCGGCAAAACGATCTCGGTCGGCTCGGCATCTCCTAACATAAACGTCAAACCAGAACGTTGTACGCCAAAATCGTCCTTGACCGTCGCCTTCATTTCTAACTCTTGGAGTGGCGACACACTTTGGTCCTGAGCTTTGACCAGTTTTGTTTCAGGTGGTTGATTCGGAATCACTTTCGCTGACAACTCCTCCTCGAACTTGGCCGCTCGATTCTCTTTGTCCACCAATCGCAATTTCCATTTTCTCGACTCGGTCATCACAAAGTTCGCCTCAAATCGTAGCGGATCGTCTTTCGATGCAACCAACGGCGTCGCAACGCCATCTTGATCGATGAGTTCAGCAATCGATACCGGTTTGTTCAGTTGGCATTTCCAAGTTAAGTTGGCGCCATCCACCACCGAAACGCGTCGTGTATCGGCTATCTCCTTGACGGTAAGCTTGGCGTACTCTGGCGATTCCATTTTGGCGTCGCTTTGCGTCAGGCATGGAAATTCAAAAACCTTGATTTGAAAACGCGAACTCATCCCAGTGAGATAGTCGATTCGATACGAAGAATCGATTTGTAGGTTTCGCAGATAGCCACCGAAGAGCGGGTCCTTGAGACTGCGCTGCATGGAATGCCGCGCTTTGTCGCCAGTCTTGCATTCGGAATCGATCCAAGCTTCGTTTGGAACCTGGCCGGCAAATCGAACGCTTACCACCAAATCGCTTCCTCGTTCGACTTCCGCATCTCCGGGTTCCACTTTGATCTGGTCCGAGTCCGACATCAACTTGTTCGGACCGGTTGGAATCAAATCGCGTCGATTCGCCAAAGAGGAATAGACAGAGAAGCAGGTAAAGAGAGCCAAAGCCATCGCCATATACTGCACCGCCCATGCGCCGATGAGACTGCGAGTGGCAACGGTTTGTTGCCAGTCGTTCGATCGTGCGTGCTCAATCGTCTCATCGACCAGTGCTTTCCTTAGGTACCTAGATGTGCTCGCTTGCATAGGCTGAATCGCAGTCACCAATCGTTGTTTCAAAGTTGGAAACTGCGTTTCGATTCGGTTCGCAATCCATCGTAAATCCCTATAGGCCAGTTTGCATGCAAGCCAAAGTCCGACAACACCACCCAGCACGACAAGCAAAATCGAACGACTAAACTTAGGCAACGCATTCGACTGCGCAAGGCATAGGGCTACCACCGCGACGAGAATCCAACCTGCGGTCAGAAGTCGTGCGAATCTTAATCTTCGAAATCGATTCGAAACAGTTGACAGTAAGTATGCGATTTGCGGATCCATGCTCAACCTGCTTTGCGAATGCATAATAAAGATTCCACACCAATAACGCCAATGACACCGAAGATCATCCACCGCCACCAGCCCTGCTGTGATTCTAGCTCAACCGCTCTCAATTGGCGGCGAGTCGATTCATCCGATTTCGGCGGCTTGCTATCGGACATAACGACGCCAAGCTTTTCCAATCGCTCAAGTCCGCCAACCGAAGTGTTGCTTTCGGAATCCATTGCATTCACAGCCAGCCAAGTCTCAGTACCGTTTGCATTTTGACGACGAAAGACTCCCGGCTCTGACAACGCGGCTGTCTTGACACCCTTCCCATCTGTTTTCTCACCGATTTCCTTATCGCTTTTCTCAGCGGAAACCTCACGGCCAGATCGGTCCAGTATTTTCTGATCGCCCGGAATCGTCAGCGTCGCGCCCACTCGATACGAAACATCATCGTGGATCACAGGTGCCGAGATTCGAAACAAACCAGATATTAGAGGCACAAACTTGGTCGACAAAGCCAACTGGCTCTCGAGCGGTTGCCAACCCGACAATAGAATCCAAAGCTTCCCGGCCCCTCGCTCTTTGTAGATCAAGGCCGGCGAACCGTCATCGAACTTTGCCAAAACCCGCCATTCGTCCGAAGGCTGCGATTGAATCCGACGGTGCTTCCAAAATCGCAACTTGGAAAAATCATTGAATTTGGAATCGGCGAGGTCTGCGAACAATGGATGCTTGAAGTCCACCGATTCCAACATCGCATATTGACGAACTTTTGCTTCCGAAACTTCACCGTCGTTGGACCCGGCTAGCTTCTGCATTCCAAGTGCGTAGTCGACTGATATGCTCGAACCTTCAACGTCATTCGATACAGCACCTGTATCCCAAACCCAGAGCAAACTGCCACCCTGGTTCATATACTCTCCCAACCCATCCATGTCCGAAGAAACTAATTCATGGGAAGCCACAATGAGCGGCGTTTCAGCAGCAGAGGGCCATGGATCGATTGAAGCTGGTTGACGTTGTTGATAGGAAACCTTTCGCGTCGCATCGCTTAGCGGTAACTGGGCCAGGAAATAGCCCAGCGATTCGTCTGGTGCTCTGCTTGCGGATTCAACGCAAATCAGTCTAGTCTGTATCGGCTCTGTCCGACAAAAGAAATAACGGTTGTCAAAGTCCGAACTGTCTCCATCAAGCTCAATGGCAACCGCCCCTTTCGGTGGAGCAGCCATTCGCACCGTCAACGAACTGCCAGCTGGAACACGGCACGAAGTAAGCGACTCCTCGATCGGACGGAGTTCGCCGTCGAGCCAATGCAATCGAAACGATTCGTTCGCTGAGCCAACTGTGTTTGAAACCCGTACGCGAAGCTGTTCCGCATCTGCGAGCGCGGTGGTCGCACTACCTCCCGATGGCGTATCGCGGCGGGTCGATGTGTCCTTGTTTAGCACATCTTCAGGGGTTAACAAAGTTAGACTGGCATTCCCTTTCACCCTCGCCTCGACCCGTTCGATTCGAACTTTGCAGGACGCAGGCCAAGTGTACTCGGCAAGCCGTTCTAACTCGGCACCGTTCTGAAAATCCGTTACAACCACGATCTCACTCAACGTCGCATTCGAGTCCGATGATGAGTCCCAATCGGTTTGCAAAAGATCGGCAGCAGTCAGCAAACTCAATCCTAAATCCGTATGCATCCAAGTTGGTGCAAGGTTCTTCAGACCGGCTAACGCTTGCGTCTGGCGCTGCGCAGCCGGGGTTTGCAAAGCGCTCTCGATCCCGATCAACGGGCGCATGGTCGCATCGAACTGGTAAACGGAAATCGCGTCGGTTGGGCCAGACTGTCGAACAATCTGTTCCGCCCGCTGGGTCGCTGCATCCCAAAGCCCATCGCGTCGCATACTGGCGCTGGTGTCGATCAGCAAAATCCTTTGAACCCCAATCTTATCCGTGTCTTTTTCGGCGGGAGCATTCCAATAAGGTCGTGTAAAGGCGAACGCAAGCAACCCGATCGCAATCGCGCGCAGCAGCAACAGCAACCACTGATCGACTTTGCTCGGTCGAGTTAGCTTAGGAGGCGTTGGCTCAAGAAACATGAGCGAACTCATTAGCTTTTGCTCTTTGGGCCGACTTCGAATCAAATGAAACAGAATCGGCAGCGCAATCGCAAGTCCTGCCAAAGCATACAACGGAGCCAGGAAACTCATCGCTGCCCCCCTGCTACACTGCTCGTGGCTGAACCACTAGATGCTCCGCCACCAGCTAATTGTGACCGTGTTCGCGGGCCACCCACATTCGATCGCTGCTGACGACTCAAGAAATCGAAAAGGGCATGCTCCACCGATTCATTCGTTTGTAAGGAAGTCCAGCCGATGCCGAGTTGGCCTGCGAGCTCCATCAAGGATGCTTGGTGCTGCTGGAATTTTTTTTGGTAGGAAGCTCTCGCGGCATTTGGGTCAACATAGATCTCCCGTCCAGTCTCAATATCCATAAGCATGCTGGCTTTCTCCAAATTCAACGTAACTTCCGCAGGATCCAAAACCCTCAGCAGGACTACGTCATGGCGCCTGGCTTTGAGCATCGAAAGCGGTACTCGCAACGATTCCGTTGGGACCAAGAAATCGGACAGGATAATGATCAAGCTACGTTGACGTACGATGTCAGCCAGATGCGAAAGCGGTCGCAACAAATCCGTCGACGCGCCCGACGAAGGCTTCTCTAACAACGATAGAATCCGTTTGAGTTGCCCAGTCCGAAACCGCGCTGTCAAAACATCGGAGATGTTTTCATCAAAGGTCAAAAGCCCAACCGCATCGCGTTGCAATGTCAAATAGTAAGCGAGCGTAGCTGCAACCGTCCTCGCATAATCGCACTTGCTGTACTCAAGTGAACTGAAATCCATCGACTTGCTCTTGTCCACCACAAGGTAACAGCGTCGATTGGTTTCATCCTCAAATTTCTTGATATAAAAACGATCGCTTCGAGCAAACAATTTCCAATCGATGGTTCGTGGGTCGTCCCCCAAACTGTACGGCCGATACTCGCTGAACTCGACGGAGAAACCATGCAATGGGCTGCGATGAAGGCCATTATGAAAACCGTCGACCACGGATTTTGCGCGAAGCTGCAGGTTCTTGATCCGCATCAGCGCAGACATGTCGATCCAACGATCCATCGCGGACGTCGAACCGGACGGCGCAATGCTCGATGACGAAATGTTCAAAGCTGACTTCGAATTCGGAACAGCCATTCCTACTTGACCTCAATCAACAAACGGTCCACACAATCCTCGACCGAGATCCCCTCGGCTTCGGCTTTGTAACCGAGCAGCAGTCGATGCCGCATGACTGGGTGAACCAACGCCCGAATGTCCTCGATCGAAACGTGTGATTGGCCATTGAGAAGCGCCCTGGCCTTCGCCCCAAGTACCAACATCTGGGCAGCTCGCAAACCAGCACCCCAATTTACCCATTGATTGACAAAGCTAGGCGCCTCGGGACGGCCAGGCCGCGTGGCCGCGACCAACCGAACGGCATATCCTGCAACCTCTTCCGCAATCGGCATGCGTCGCACCATTGCGTGGAACTTTAGCACGTCCTCGCCAGTGAACAACGGCTCAATCTTCTCCGGCGTTTTGCTAGTCGTGTCCAGAACCACCTGCAACTCATCCTTGAAAGGCAAATAGTCGATCTTGACGTTGAACATGAACCGGTCCAGTTGGGCCTCAGGCAATGGATAAGTCCCTTCCATTTCGATCGGATTTTGCGTCGCCAATACAAAGAACGGCTCCGGTAGCGTATAGCGTTTGCCCGCCGATGTCACCTGATGCTCTTGCATCGCTTCCAACAGCGCCGCCTGGGTTTTGGGTGGCGTTCGATTGATTTCGTCCGCCAAGATCACGTTGGCGAAGACCGGTCCCTTCACAAACTGCAATACACGTCGCCCGTCCACTTCATCCAAGATTTCCGTCCCGGTGATGTCAGCCGGCATCAAGTCGGGCGTAAACTGGATCCGACGAAACTCTAAATGAAAAACCTGAGCGACACTGCGCACCAATAGCGTCTTGGCCAATCCCGGAGCTCCGGTAATCAAACAATGGGAACCGGAGAAAAGACAAATGAGCAGTTGCTCAATAACATCCTTTTGACCAACAATCGTCTTGGAGAGCTCGGCATCGATCTTCGCACGCCCCTCACGTATCTGTTTTACAATCGCCGCTTCTTCGTCGTAGTTTTGGGTCATTGGTGAGTTTTCGGTTTTCGGTTTTCGGTTGTCAGTTGTCAGTTGTCAGTTGTCAGTTGTCAGTTGTCAGTTGTCAGTTGTCAGTTGTCAGTTGTCAGTTGTCAGTTGTCAGTTGTCAGTTGTCAGTTGTCGCTTAATCCTTAAGCCTTAAGCCTTAAGCCTCTTTCTCAATGCGTCATGGCGTACGTTACGATGTTGATCCCTAGCGGATAAGCTTTTTTGACCGAGAACTCTTCGAAATACCATGGGTCCTCGGCTTCTTGTTCCCAGCCATCTCCTAAGTCCGTATTGTGGCAAATGAAAACCATGATCCTTCCAGCATCGTCTCGAATAGCTCGGTAATGCGGAATACTGTTGTCGGAACCATCGGGAGTGCGTTCCCAAATCTCGCCTGTTGATCGGCCCCATTGAGCGTGGCCTATACTGGGCAGTTGAGGCTTTTCTTTCAGATCGTAGACACAATGGAATATCTCGTGCTCCAAAGGCAATTCCGTAGGCTCGCGATCGGGGAACACACGCCGAATCTGGGAGTGAAAGTTTTCGTACTGTTCATCCCCCCAGAAATCATCCACCATGAGGAACCCTCCATTGAGCAAGTATCGCCGCAAAGCGACAACTTCCTCAGGGCTGAACATCAGCGAACCCGGCTCTATGATGTAGATAAAAGGGTAATCAAATAGTTGCGGGTCGGTCAGCTCCAAAACGATCGGTTCTGGATTCACTTTGAGCGTAGTCAACTGCTGCAGTCGTAACGAGAAGTTCAATTCGCTATCCCTATAATCTACATACCAACCACCACGCCCCCAGGATGCGTACTTGATTCGAACGAACGTAAACACGTCCTTGCTAAACTTCTTATCGACATCCCAGACAGGAACACCCTTCCGGTCCGTAGTTTCAAAACCTCGGCGTCGCCGGCCCCCTTGTTGCGCGAGCAAAACCATCGAGCACATTTCAATCAATAGTATCCCCAATGATATCACGCGATACCGAAATCCTCTCATGGCTCAACCTTCTCCACAGCTGTTGACGATGATGGAGCTTGCGCAGGCACAGCAGAAGACGACTCCGTGGCACTCGCTATCTCGACTAGAAGTTTCAGTGCAGCCTTGTACCTTGGCGACTCCTCCAATGCCATTAGCACGTGCCTCTTGGATTCTTTGGCTTTGCCCAGCGACCGAAGACTTAGCGCTAGTCGGTAGTGAATGCTGGCGGGGTCTGTGGGTTGCAAATCGAGCCATGCGGAAAGAGACTCCGCTGCCTTCGACGCGTTACCTTGTTTTTCGTACGTCTTAGCTCGCAACTCCTGAAGGTCACTTCGGATCGGATTGATGGCTTGCAAGGCCTCAGACCACTTTTCTAACGCGGGCCAATCCTCACGCTTTTCATCGATTTCGATCAGCCTAAGCAAAGCCTCACGGCAATCCGACGATCGCTCACTGAGCTCGATCAACGCGGCTCGCTCGTCGGGCTCATTTTGCTTGCCTCGGTAAATCCTCGCGAGCAGGGCATAGATACCTTCATTAGAATCATCATTAGGGAGCATGGCTTTTAGTTTGTCCGCGATGACGAGCGCCTCGTCCCATTTCTTGGCCTTGATTTGTGCGATGCACTGGCTGCGAAGCCCCCAATAATTTTCCGGATGCGCAGCCAGCCAACTTGCCACATCCACCTTATCCTCTTCGTTGGCCCTTTCAAAGTCGACCCCTTCGCCATACGTTGAGGCAAGTCCTACAGCGTATTCCTGAAACTCCTTGTCCAACAACTCCAGCGTGCCCGGTGCTCGCTTAAGAGCTTCCGCAGCCGGCATGCCGATCGACAAGTCGTCCAACAATCGACGCATGACTTCGATGCCATACTTCTCAATCCAGTATTCCACCACCAACGAAGACTCGTAATACGCAAACTGCAAATGCATCGGACTCTTGGGTTGCAAGAAGGCGCCGCTAAGCTTACTCACCGGCACGAAACCGGTTCCCAAAATCATCTCGCGATAAAGAGGATCCATCGACTGACCCCAGGTCGCATTTCGCTGACGCTCTTCATAGACGGAGATCCCTTCGGAGAGCCATCGCGGCATCTTGTTCTTGGTTTTTTGAAGGGTAACAACGTGACAATACTCATGCCACAGAACCGCCTTCCAATTCGAGTCGACTTGCAATGCCGCAGGTGAGTTGGCAGTGATCAAGCGGCCGAAGCAGACACCCAAGAACCCTTCGCCACCCGGCATTCCAAATGTCCGGATCGCAAACTCCTTTTGCTTTGGGAAAATCTCGACAAACACCGGCTCTTCCAATTGAACCGCGTACTTCTTCGTCAAAATATCCCGCGCTTCGCTTAACAGTTGAACGACATCTTGGCCATAGACTCTGGCTTCGCGTGCGTCCATGCGAATAACAAAGCCTGGAGCCTCAAGCGTGGCAAATTTTTCCAATTCCGTTTTTAACTGGCGAAGGTTGAATACGGTAACGTCGTAGGGATCTTTTTTGCGAACGGCTTCGACGACTTCCCATCCCTCACCGGTTTTCCCTAACCGTAACAGGTCCTGCGCTAACTGCGTCTTAGCTGGTGCATAGTCAGCATCCATTTTGAGAGCTCGTGTTTGGTATTCGACGGATTCGGTGAATCGGTAGTGCATAGCCAATTGCTTGCCAATGGTGAAATCCACTTCCGGGTTCAATGCCCATGGAAGGAGGCCTTTGCGCCTGGCTTCCCCTTCGGCCTCGTAGCGTCCCTGAAGGTGAGCAATCGCCGCTCGCAACGCCCAAAGCTTCGGAAGATTTGGATTAACCTTCTCGACTTCCGCCAGAATCGCTTCGGCTGAATCGTAGTCCTCTGCCGACGTCCTGGCTTCGGCTGCGTGGATCAAGCTTGGTACGAACTTGGGATTCAATGCAATCGACTTAGCAAAGTACTCAGCCGATTTGGCTGGGTCGGTTGCGTTCCAGCTTTTGCCGAGAAGATAAAACAGTTCGGGATCGGTCTCGTCTAGTTTGATCGCTTTTGCAAGCGACTGTGAAGCGACTTTGTCATCGTTTTTATCGATCGCCATCCGAGCTGTTGCCATGTGGGCTTCGAACATCTCAGCTGAAGAACTCGACTTGGCTGCTGGGTCGTAACAGTTTTTCAAGACCTCTTTGGGATCCGCTCCTCGGGCTAAGAAAAAGTCGCCAACGGCTACGAGATCACTTTTATTAGTGAACCTCCAAGGCGTTCGAACATACATCGCTTCCAAAAAAGCCAACTGTTCCTCGGCTTTGTTGGCCGCATTGTTCATTTTGTAGACACGCACCCCGACAAGTCGCATTCGAATGCTTTCACCGAAACGCTCTTTCGCTTTTTCAAATGCTTTCAGAGAAGCAGGGTAGTCGCCTGTCGCAAGATACGACTCAATCAGCATGCGTGGCCAGAGTTCGTTCCAAACACCTTTTTCGACCTGCTCACTGGCCAGCTTGATGCAGGCTTCGTAGTCACCGGAGCGGAAGTAGTTCTTGACGTCATCGATTTCCGACGCCTTGCACGGTGCAGTGGAGTGGGCTAACAATGCAACGATGATCAGCCAATTGTGAGCTGCAACGACAACGATTCGTGCGAAATTAGTACTGCAACACGCCACTAGAACTGTTCTCGTGAGTGGGAAACCAAGCCTGTTCGATAAACCGAAGCTTTCACGATACCCTCTTGACGCAGACTTCGCAGCACCTCGGCTCAAAAATTGCAGGATTGTTTTGAATCGAAGAAATAGAACTTTTTCGATTTCAAACCGAAACCAAAACGGACGCCCCGTGTTGTTTGCGGACTACACAAGTCATGAACTGCGAAGCAGTGACAAATGACACTCCGCAGTGCTACTCTTTTTTCATCGCTCGAACGCGAATCCTTGTTTGTCCTTCCGGCTGCGTCCCCAGCTGCTCATTTTTCGAACCAGCGTTCGTAACGCTCGCCTGTTTCGAATCCAATGGATTACGACTTAAATCGATGCGTCGGAGCACCCAGCCAATCGCAGGAGTCGCATTGGACTGCTTCACGTCCGTTTCCAACGGGTTCACTGCAATGTCGGTCGTGGTACCCAGCCCCGAAGCATCTTTTGGGATTTGAATCGCGGTGAAATCCAGGTACTCGGTTTGAGGTAGCTCAAGAGGGACATCGAAGCCCATTTGCCGAAGACGTTCGGAACCTGATGCCCAGTTATCTGACGATATCTGCAATTCAATCAATATGGGATTGGCAGCTTCGTCGATTTCCTTTTTGGTGGAGCGTAGTCTCAACTCGTTCGCTGCGACGGCTGCATATCGTTTTTTTGCAATATCAAGCCCATCAAATGACCCTTTGCCTTGATCGGAGACGGTTCCTTGAAATCGAAAGATATATCGGGCCTGTGGGGGCGAAATTTTCGGGCTGGCCTCAGCTTCTTTTAAGGCCAAATCACGATCCTCTTTATCAACGATGGTCGCCGACTCCATGCGACCATCTACGGCCAACCAATCCGCATCGGCCTCTTTTTGAATCAATGGCAGCAAGAAATCGAGTTCGGAAGGCGTGGACTTCGGAACTGCAGCCGGAGCTTGTGCGTTCCCAAGCACGGTTCCGCCCGCCCCGAGTGGCGCCTTTGCGTTTTCCGTCATAGCCATCGTGCTCCACTTAGGACCAAACAGGAGAACACTGACGCCTACCCCGACGGCAATCAATGCCGCTAAGCTTGCAAGTCTTTGGAATGACTTATTCCAACCGGATCGATGGTCGTTCAAAACAACTTGGGAAGATGCCACGGTCTCTCTATTGTCGTTCCAAGGCCCTTGCTGAAAGCTTCGGCTTGGTTGTGTCATGCGCAATTGAACGACCAGATCGCGAACCGAACGAAGCTCCTCTAATAGCTTGCGGGAGGACTCGGAGGTACGAAGTTGTTTCTCAACAAGAGCGCGTTCCTCATCGGTCACTTCGTCGTCCAAGTAAGCCGTCAGCAGGACTTCCTCAAATTCAGAGTTCAACTCTGGATTCATCGTTGGTCCCTCCCTTGGGCAACTGTCTTATTTTTCAATGCGGCTTGGTTTGGCTGCGTGGCATGATCGCCGATCCCCATGGCATTCATGATTTCTCTCAATTCGATCCTCGCTCGATGCAAGCGGCTGCGAACCGTTCCTACCGGGATTCCCAACATCTTAGCGATTTCGGCATAATCCATTCCTTGCAAGTCCCGTAGGACGATGATGTTCCTTCGTTCTTCATCGAGGCGTGACAATGCGATCTGCACTTGGCAAACCGTTTCTTTCGCCATGACGATCGATGCAGGCGAATCCGAATAATATTCCTTGGGTTCCGCTGTCTCGGTCTTGTCACCAGTCGAAAATAGATTCTTCGTTCGTTTCTTGCGCCTCTGCAAATCGATGGCTGCATTGAAGGCGATTCGATGAAGCCACGTGTAAAACGACGACCGACGCTCGAATTGGTCCAGCTTGCGAAACGCCGTTAAAAACGTTTCCTGAGTCACATCCTCGGCGTCGTGGCGATTGCCGAGCATTGCGACCAAGGACGCGTAAATCCGCTGCTGGTAGTTTCCAACCAGGATTTCAAATTTGGATGCTTGGCCCGAAACGATACAGTCGATCAACGCAGTTTCCTCCGCTTGATTAGTTGCTGTAGTAACGGACGCATCCATAGCCAAAAGAGTTCCCAATTCGTAAAAAAAGCTACCTGTACAACGGCGTCAGCTTTTTGGTTAGGTAATCGATAAAGGGTTGAGAGGAAAGCGGCTTTCCCGTCGCATTGGCGACTAACTCCGTCGGTTTTTGGCAACGCCCATGTTGGTGCACTTTGGTTCGCAGCCACCGCAAAAGAGGCTGAAAATCCCCCTTGGCAATCATGCTAGGCAAGTCCCCCAGTTCGTCGCTGGCCGCATTGACGAGTTGTGCCGCGAAAATGTTTCCAAGCGTATACGTTGGAAAATAGCCGATCAAGCCTGCCGCCCAGTGTACATCCTGCATGACCCCTTCGCTATCGTTCTTCGGCCGGATACCCAGATAGGATTCGTAACGATCCGACCAAGCCTTGGGCAAGTCCGAGCATTGCAAATCGCCGTCGATCAGCTCTCGCTCCAACTCAAAACGGAGCAAGATATGCAAATTGTAGGTCGCTTCGTCCGCTTCGATGCGGATCAAACTTGCCTCGACTCGGTTTAAGTCACCATAAATGGACTCGACCGAAACGTCGGCCAACTGCGGAAACCATTTTTGAGCGTAAGGTAGGCACCATTGCCAAAACTCACGCGAGCGACCGATCATGTTCTCCCATAGCCGACTCTGTGACTCGTGCACTCCAAGCGATGCTGCACTCCCCGCTGGCAACCCATACCATTCGGTGGGGAGCCCTTGTTCGTACATGCCATGCCCCGCTTCGTGGAGTGTGCCATACAGTCCGCTGCTAAACGAGTCTTCATAATAACGCGTCAGGATACGATGGTCGTTAGGACCAAGCGTCGTGCAAAAAGGGTGATCTGTTTCATCAAGACGACCGCGAGGAAACTGAAAACCAATCTTCTCCGCTACCCAACGGGAGAACTCTCTCTGCTTTGGCACATCAAACAAACCCTCAATCGACTTCCCGTCCGGCCCCGATTTGGACTGTGTTAGTTTTTGTACCAACGGAACCAGTCGTTCCCGTAGTTCGGCAAAAACGACGGAGACTTCATCGGTCCTGGCGTCTTCCTCGTATTGATCGAGCAAGCTGTCGTAACGACACTTTGCCCCGTCGGCTAAGATGGAGGCTTCCTCGCGTCGCAAGGCGACAATGTCGGTTAGATGAGGCAAGAACGAAGCGAAATCATTTTTGGGTTTGGCTTCGGACCAAACCTGTTGGCCTACAGTAACGGCATGCGCAATGCGTTTTACCAACTCTTCTGGCAACTGAATATTTTTGTCAAAGTCCCGTTTCATACCTCGAATCGAAGCGCCCACCGGACTATTGGGTTGCAACATCAATTCCGATTGCGATAACTCATTGAGCCAGTTGCCGAATGGTAAACTCGTCTTGCGCTGATGAACCAGTCCGCTCAAAAACGTCACTTGCTCTGCTCGGTGTTCGCCTGCATGAGCTGGCAAACCAGTCCTTTCGTCCCATTCGAGCAACGCCATGGTACTTTCGAGAATCGCCGTTTCTCGAACGTACTTAAAAGTCTGTTGAAAGATACTTTGGGCTTCGCTTTTTTGCATGGAATGTATTCTTTTTTTTGGGTGGGGGAGTAGCAGGTTCCGATTTACTTAGTACGACGCGCAAGCTAGTGAATCCAGTCGATTCACGAGATTATCGGTCTCGCCGCGCGCTACCTTCGCGCAGCGAAGGGCGACATTGTCGCTCGTCGCTCCGCGACGATTGCGTGGGCGCGACCGGGATTCTAGAGCGTTCAGGAGACAACATAAACCAAATAGCTCGTTCCAAGCCTATTTCAAATTCCGAGGTTCACTAGCTTGCGCGTCGTGCTACAAGGTTCACTAGCTTGCGCGTCGTGCTACAAGGTTCACTAGCTTGCGCGTCGTGCTACAAGATTCACTAGCTTGCGCGTCGTGCTACAAGATTCACTAGCTTGCGCGTCGTGCTACGGTGTACGCCTCCAATTAACTGTTACACGAACACCAAAACCATCGAAACGAAAACAGCTCGCAAGATCGCGAGCTGTTTCTAAGTTCATTGGCAACACCACAACAAATTACTGTTGGACGCGCAATCGCTTCTGAATGTCTGTCTCAAGGACGCCAAAGACAGCTTCATGTCTTTGGATGGACATTTGAAGTGCGCCGAGCAAACGCTTGGCTGTGAAGAAATTCATAATGATGCGTTGCTTAACATGGATCGGATCCTTTGGCACCCCAACTGGCTGTGGGTTAAGACCGAAATCGACGATCAATTCTTCTGGAGAGCCGGTGACGCGGCAGAAATTCGCATAACAAGCAATTGCGTCTGCGTCGTGCACTTGGACTTGGACGTTTTGTGGTTGTTGGCGCTGAGCCTCGGCGGCGTCTGGTGTTTGTAGATCTGTTGACATAAGTTTAAGTTCACTCCTAGAAACAAAGGTTGAGAAGGCTTAGGCCCCTCTCCGTACAACAATAACTGTACCACGTAACTTTGGTACGTGCAGGAATCTGCTAAAATTCAAAGTTAAAGGTTTTGAGAACGTAACGATAAAAACGAGAGCCGAGGGATTTCCATGCCAAGTGGACTTTCGCGTTGCCTCGATAACCAGCCCGCAATGGGGCGTCCGTTCCGATAAGCTCTACCGTTGCTGGATACGATGTGCTAATTGGTCGAGTCTTGCCCATCTCGTCTGTTTTGGTATCAAGCGTCCCCCCTGAAGTAATGGATAAACTGGGTGACACTTCCTTCAACTCAGATTCTGAAAAGCGGATAATCTTTCCTTTGACGGACACCAAAGCCGCAGCATCAAACATGAACTCGACTTCATTTCCTTCGTCGAGTTCTTCACGATCGTGTTGATCAACAACAATCACGGCTTCCATTTCCCGTGTCGGGGCAACTAGGCAAACCAACTCGCCCTCACTGAACACCGCCTCTGAATTGCAATCGGCAAACGGATTCCCAAACCAACCGGGCAATTGCCCTTGAGCTTTAGCCGCCTTGCTTTCTTCTTTGTCCGCAGACTGAACAACAAAGCCATCGATCGGACTCCGAATGATGAGATTGTCTTCTTTCTCCTTTAGTGTCGTCAGGACATCCTGTTTCTTCTTTAAGTCGCTTCGAAGTGCGTCCAACTCTCGTATCATTCGTCGGTCCGTATTCGATAGGTAAGTCGCTTGTTCAATCTGCGACTCTGTAAACCGGATTTCGCTTTGTGATTCTTGGATCTTGATCGTCAAATCCAAATTCTCTAACTTGCAGATCGGTGCGTTCTTAGCAATCGGCTGCCCAGGTTTGGTCTGCCAACCAACGAGCTTACCCGCAACAAGCGTATGAACTTCGAGTGCTTCTCTAGGCTGAGCTTCGCTCGGGCAATAAACGTGGTAGGGAAGCGGGAAAAAGCAAAGGAAAGCTAATACCGCGGAGGCGATTCCCAAACTGGTAAGCACGTTTCCTTGTTTGATTTTGGCTGCCCTTCCTGGCGTTTTGAGGAACTTATAAACTGCCGAGAACGCTGGCACGACCATCCCAGCCACACCCGCCACTGCAAACGCTCGTCCCAAAGACTGCAATCCATATGGCTTAAGCACTTGATTTAGAAACATAATGATTCCGAATGCCACGACCCAGCGGTAAATAAAGGAAGCGATTGTGTAGATTCCAAACATCGCACTGTTGCGCGTTGGCAGAAAGGGGTTGTCTTGCAATTCGAGACCTAAGCAAGTCTTTTGAAACCAACGCTTTAGTATCTCGCTCGATTTTTGACGAAGATTGGGAATCTCCAACGTGTCCATCGTGATGTAGTATCCGTCGAAACGCAGTAGAGGGTTCCCATTGAAAACCACTGTGCTTACCGAACAGATGAACATGACGCTCAAGCACAAAAAGCGGAACATCCCGTCCTCGCTAAACCACCAAAGGAAGGTGGCAATCGAGGCAAGTATCAACTCGACATACATTCCGGCCGCACCAATGAACACTCGCTGCCATTTGTTTGGCAACATCCAAGAGTCAGATACGTTGCAATATAAACACGGAGTAAAAACGAGCATCATGAAGCCCATCTCGTGGCACTCGCCGCCAAATTTCTTACAACTCAGTCCATGCCCGAACTCGTGAAGTATCTTCACTGCTGCCATCGTGCCTCCAAGCCAGATCCAGTTATTGGCAGCAAAGAACTGCTGGAACGTCGGAAGCTTACCCTTGAACTCTTGATAGTTGACCAGCACCAGCGTGATGGCCATTAAGCCAATCACCGCAACGAGCATGATGCACCAAGTCGTAAATAGCCAACCGAACCATGGAAGCAAACGATTCAAAATCCGCTCGGGGTCAATCCCACGAAAACGAATGGCGAACACATTAACAAATTTCCCTAACAACTCTTTCTTGCGCTTTTGATCTCCGCGCCGACGCAACTGACGACCTTGTCCACCAGCGTGCGAGATAACAAGTCCGCTGCGATGGAGCATTCCAACAAACTGCTGCAAGTCTTGAAGCGAAATTCGCTGCGGCGCGAACTCAGCCTGAAAGGACTCGCGAATTTGCTGGAGCGATGTCTGACCATTCAACATATTGAGAATGGCAAACTCCTCTTCATGAAAACGGAAGTAATTGAGGCCGACTGGCTCCTTGACCACCCAATACGCTCTGCCATCGTAACGATGGCGACGTGACTCCAAGTCAGGACGACGACGCAGCCTCAGCGGGCGCATCGCGCTATTGACGAGTGAATCCGCCATCGTTGTCATATAGCTTGGGCTTTCTTTTGGCTAACGAGTTGTGGGCAAACAGCAAACCGCTGCCAGAAAAGCAGCGAACCATTCTCTACTATCGGCTTCGAGTTCTTACTTCGATATCAGCAACCATTCCGTCTCGGAACAGATATTGGCCATCGGGAGTCAGTCGGTTTGGCAAATCCACATGCAACTTGTACTGGTTGGGACCATCGCTTTTGGGGCTCACATAGGTGACGATTCCATCCACCGTTTCGGATTTCCCCACAGCATAATTGATGGTAACTCGGGCCGGTGAATTCAACAGCAGGTGTGGAGACTCAGAAAGCCTTGGTGTTGTTCCAGTGATGCGAATTTTCTCCATGGATGTAAGGTTGAGGATCGGTTCCCCGGCTCGAACATAAGCGTATTGACGTTTGACAACTTGATTCACAACCCCAGTTCGCTGTGCATTAATCCTACGGAGCTCGAGTTGAACTCTAGCCGCTTCCACCTTCGCGGTTTTAACGCCAACATCGGCTTGGTCTCGCTCCTTTTCGATAGTTGATACGGTGACTTGCAGCGATGCCTTCTTGAATTCAAGTTCCTTCTTTCTGCCTTCCATAATTCCCTCTGCGCGACTCTTGATCAATTCTTTTGATATCTCAACGTCCTGCCTCGCCACTTCCTTGGCTGCCTCTGAGTATTTGACATTGCTGTCATCATTCGCTTTCAAGTTAGCCGCCTTGAGCTCTTTCTCGGAAACGACTACTTCCTTCTCCGCTAATCGTGAATCGATTTCGATCATCGGCATGCCAGCTTCAATGACGGTACCATCATCGACCAACAATTTCAGTATTGTTCCTTCCGCAGTGGCGCTGACCGTAATGTCATCCGGAAATGTGACCTGCGCACCTTCGATTATTAATACTCCGTTTTCGGAAGTTGGAACTTTCAACCCTGTTGTAGGAAGGGTTGGAAGTGTAGATGCAGGTGTCGTTCTGAGGAAAGGACTAACCGTCGGAGCGTTGTCCTGGTTTTGGATCGGAGGTTCATTTGCGATCGGCTCAGCCCCTCCTGCAAACTGCACTGCGAACTTAGGCTTGTTGACTTCGACCTCGGTACGCAGTGCGGCCTCCGAAGCGGTGGCGTTCCCAGCAACCGGTGCTTGCTCTGCTTTTTCATCCTCAGCCTTTAAACCCGTTGCTGTCGGTCCTTTTTGACTTTGAGCAACCGACCTTGGGCCGTTGATTCCAAGCCATGGAATCATTTGGTCGACCCAATCCCGAACGCCAGGCACAACGCCAAACGCCAAAGCACTGCAACCCAGCACAAGAGCAATTGGAAGTCCTATCGTCAGTTTCTTATCAGCCATAATCGGTGTCCCATCAAAAACAAGTATTCTAAATCTGTATTGTTATGCACTTAGCGTCGACGGACTAGAACCAAACATTGGCTCGGACCCATTCAACCACTTCGTGAAACCAAACGAAGGCCGCACTTTCCTTGCCACATTTGATGTCCGCAATCACACGAGCTTCAGGGTATCGCTTGATCTTTTCCATCGCTTCACTGTCCGGTTTGCATCGAATCTTGACAACAGCTCCATCCTCGGTATCAAGTTCCGCACGCTGACTAATTCCATCGGGGTAAACCTTGGCCTTGTGCCTGACCTTGGGGTCCGTCATCAGAATAAAATCGACCTCCAAATATTCCTTGCCGTTCTTCAGCGCCTCGGTCATTCCCAAATCAAGATATCGCATTCGCTTCTCTGGCATCAGGACTTCGATCTCCCAATCTGCTTTGGGATCGAATACCGTCATCAACAACTGCCCGGTTACCACTGGTCTTGCATTCAGGACTTTCTCAACGTCCCACGTCGAAATTCTTCCAGATATCTCACTGGTTCTAACCAGCTTTCGATTCTTTTCTTCGTAAAGCTTCAACAGCGCTCTCTTCGCTTCAATCGTTGTTTTGCTTTCCTCATATTCCTGATAGTTCTTATTCTTTTCAGCCGTGGTCATGTTGGGATTTTGTCTCGCAGCTCCTGCGTTGTTCATCCGTGCCGTCTGCGTATCAATTTCGCCTTCAATACTCTTTATCTGCTGCTCAAGTTCCGGGTTTTTTAGTTTCAATAGCGGCTGACCTGCCTCGACATCCTGGCCATGCTTGACGAAAACACCCGCCACTTCACCGTCCACGTGAGCGTAAACATTCTTTTCCACACTCGGCTTGAATTTGCCATTCCCCTCCAGATCAAAATCGACCGGAACAATAAACATCGCGAGCAAAGCTACGCCGATCGCCCCCAATATCGCGGCGGTTTTTGGCAATGCCGAGCCGCGAAACATCCATGTCATCTTATCCAAAAATCGCCAAACCGGCATGAACAAAATCTGGCTGTGCGAAAGCGAGTTGGAAAGCGCACGACAGGAGTGCTCGTAAACCAAATCAACACGCCCCTCCAACGTCTGACGCGACAACTGCGTTTCGATCTGCTCGACGATCAAAGCGCCAATAATGTCTCGTCGCGTTCGAGTCTCACTCGTCTCGCTGCGAGCCGCCAACACGTCGCCCTCGATCTTACGCTCGGGCTGTCGGATTGGCAAAACCGTTATCGTGCGACCATGCGACAAATCCACATAGTCCTCAACCGCTTCCTCAATCTGTGGCGGCAAGTCTACCATCGAACCGTCGTACCAAAGTGGCTCACCACTGCGCACAACCTTCGTCGCTAAGGCATTCAACGACTGTACAATATTCGAACGATTTTCGATCGAGTCTTGGCCCGAAATCGCTATTACCTTGAGCTTACCGCCCTTGAGCATCGCAACACTCACCCGGTCGCATTCGATCAACCGCCGACCTTCGTTGGCTATTGTGTAAGCCGTATCATTGAGGTCCAAATTGTCGTGAACCAGTCTCGCAAACTGATCGGACTGCTGCCACATCTCCTGACGATTGGAAACCTGCTGCAAAGCGTTCCCTTGAATCCAGTCCCCCATCAACTTGGTCATGTGCTCCAAGAACCGCAAGTAGCCACGCTGCGCTTCTGCCGGCGAGTCCGGCCGCTGCATCACTTCAAGCAAGCCAACCGGCTGCTTATTCGATACCAATGGCGCTGTAACCAAAAGATAGCGAGTCGGATTACCTTCGCCCGATTCGTCCCCTGTCCCTGACATAGGCGGGATCAATTCGGCCCGGCCCTGCGTAAAGAGCCGTGTCAGAAGCCGACCGTGCATCATGGCTTCTTGATTGTTGGCCTGCATTAAGCTCGAATCCATTTGGATCTGGTGAGCCAACCTCATATTGCCGTCGCCATCCACCAACCAAATCGCGCCGCCAGCAGCCGCCAAAGCGGAAATGATTCGCTGCAAAACCGCCGGATAATACTCAGCAGATTTGGCATCGGACTTGGATAGTTCCGTGATCTCATTGACCAAGGTCCGAATGTGGCGTTTGGTGTTCTCTACATTCTCATCCGATGGTCCGGAAGCCATAGCTGTTGATCGATACGAAACGAGGAACTAAATGATTCAAATAAATCGAGGCCATCCAACAATCGAATGATTGCATGCATTCCATCAATCGGATTTGCCAAAAACGAGAAGTTACCGTTAAGAATATTGTCCGACAGGCTGGCGTTAAAGCGCCAAACCGCACAACTATTCTAAGAATGCCGTTTCCATCCGACAAATTCTCCGATTATGAAGATTAGGGGGACGCTACGCATTAGGCAAACTGCTCGCTACGAAATAGAAAGTGAGATGCTTTCAAAACGAAATAGTTCCACAAACATTGGCAGACGCCGCCTAAAGGCGGGACACCAACAGCGGGTGTACCGCCTTTAGCCGGCATGAATTGAATCCGCTTTGCCTGACCAACCAGCCCACCACTTGCGAAACAATTGCCATTGGTTGCGCAAATACTCACGCTGACTATCCGAAAGCCGATCCGTTGCGTTGATGTGATGCTCGTACTCGGAGTTCCCTTCCAAAACCATTAAGTACTTGTAATACAGCACCAAGTCCGGTCCTTCATCAAAGGTGGAAAGAACTGTTAAGGCTTCGTTAAGTTCCGAAGCTAGCACTCGCGCCTTGGCGTCCCCCGCTGCAGCTCTTTCGCACAGCTCAACCATTCTCAACACTTCGCGGGGTAAAGCGTTCCCAACGCCTGTGATCGCTCCGCCAGCACCGCAATGGACAAACCCATGGTAAACCTGAGTATCGACGCCCACCATCAAAGTGAGCTTTGGATTGCCTGTCGTGATGTGTTCTGCCGCATACGTTAGCGATTTCGCACCGCCGAACTCTTTGAATCCGATCAAGTTCGGGAACTCTCGATGCAAGTCAAAGAACAAGTCTGCCTTGGTCTCGAAACCATAATATGGACTGTTGTAAATGACAGCAGGAAGATCGACACTCGCTTTGAGAATGCCAGCAAAATGCGCCCTCTGGGCTGCAACCGAATTTCCTCGCGACAAGACTCTGGGAATCACCATCAAGCCCGCAGCGCCGACGCTCTTGGCATGCGAAGCGTGCGCCGCCGCAATCGCTGGGTTCTGTGCCCCCGTCCCAACAATCACCGGCACTCCTGCCGCTGCCAAACGCCGCACTCCCTCTTGTCGTTGCGAATCCGTCAGCAGCGGCCAGTCTCCCATCGAACCACAATAAACCACGGCTCGCATGCCGACTTCGACCAGCTCCTTTCCTTTAGAGACCAATTGGTCAAAAAGCGGTTCGCCCTTTTGCGTACACGGAGTCATCAAAGCGGGAATGCATCCCGTAAAAATCGTGCTCTTTTCGTTCATTCTGTTATTGACTGTTTGAGTAGTGAGACCGTGGGTTCCAATTTCCCTAGCACGACGCGCAAGCTAGTGAACTAGACAGTCGATTCACTAGCTTGCGCGTCGTGCCAAGTTAGTTTATATTCTGCCGCTCGCCATACTGAGGGCCCCCTCGCTTTCTCTAGCTGCCTGCTCAAGTTAGCTTGAACTCCAAAAACCGGCCAGAGTTAATGGTTCGACGCATCCAGAAAAGAATGGTCTGTTAATCTGACGTCCTGGCTTCATTTTGGCGACGATTGTCTTCACGTCCCCATTCTTCTTTGACCTGCCTAGGCAACGAATCAGTAACAAGCTTTTGCTTGTCCTCTTCCAGCAACGCCAGTTTGCTGGCAGCATCTTCATACAGCTTCGGCCACATACGATTGCCAATCAGTTTGTTGCTTACATAACCCAATTCAATCGTTGCGATCACTGGGATAGCCGGTTCTGTGCACTCCGAATCCAATACGCTGATCAGCGTATCGACCGCGGAGGTGAAATTCCCCCCTTCGATCGCGAGCCTGGCGATTTGCAACTTGGCTTTCGCCGCGTAGTCCTTGCTAGCGTTATCTGTGGGCGGGAAGTTCTCTGAAACCGCCAACCAGTGTTTCAAATTGTTTTCGATCAATGCTAACGCATATTGCCTTTGGATTGTGCTCTGATGTGTCACTCCCGCCGTCGTCTTCACTTGATTGGCAAATAGATCTTCACGGAAAAAATAGTATGCGGACAAAAACCCTAGGATCAATGCAGACGCGGCTAACACGAATCGATGCATCACCCATTTGCTTTTGGATGTCAATGTTTCGTTAATAAAAACCGCACTCGGTTTGGCCAGTTTTTGCAACTCCTGTGTTGCCTCGAGATTGCTGATGCGCTGCTGTTCTACCACCAAACCAGAAAAGGGGATGACCTGATTCGTTTGCTCTGAGGTACTGCTGTCCATCACCTCTTTTAAAGCTCGCGATAGCTCAACAGCAGATGCAAAGCGATCGTCAGGATTTTTGGCTAACAATCGATGCACGATCTCGATGAGCCCAAGTGGCAGATCAAACCTTAACTGCTCCAATCGTGTTGGCTCTGCCTGCAGATGCTGCATCGCAAGTGCCAGCGCAGTCTCACCCGAGAATGGCGGTCGCCCTGTTAGCATGTGATAAGCTGTCGCGCCAAGCGAATAGAGATCGCTTCTCGAATCAACTGCTAATCCTTGAATCTGCTCAGGACTCATGTACAACGGCGAACCCAAAGTAACACCGACCGCCGTCAAGTTCAATGATTGACCTCGCGCACGCGCCAGACCAAAGTCCGCCACCTTGACCTCGCCGTCCGGTGTCAGCAACAAATTGTCGGGCTTGATGTCGCGATGAACCAACCCAATCGACGCAGCCTTCTGAAGCGCTGCGCTCGTTTGCCAAAGTATCGATAGCGACTCAGCCAACGGCAAAGCACCACGACGCTGAACATAGGAAAACAAATTGCTGCCTGGCACGTATTCCTGAGCGATATAGTGAATCGATTCAAACTTGCCAACGTCATAAACTTGAACGATGTTCGGATGGATCAGCGAAGCGACCGCCCGGGCCTCTTGCAAAAATCGCTGCTCATGGTCGCTTGAGCCAACCAAATCCGCTCGCATCACCTTGAGCGCGACATGCCGATGAAGCGATTCCTGGAAAGCGAGATAGACCTCCGACATGCCACCGACACCCAAGCGATGCAAAATCGAGTATCCAGCAATGCTCTTGTTCGTTAAATCAATCGTATCTAAATTTGGGTTCATGTTGCCTTCGCTTCGTTTTTCCCAAAATCCCATCGCAATAGTATTCGGGACTGCTCGTACGCTTGCACCTCGAGAACAACCTGACCATCGACTATCGATAGTGTATCAAATTCTCGGCCCTGACAATCAACTCGCCAAGCTTCGAGCACGTTACGAAAAAAACTCAACTTAGCCGAACCACGTCTCCCTTGCATTTCTCTAAGCCAAATACAGCCGTCCGCAGTTTGCCCAGTCCAAGTGTCTGATTCCTCGGCAGGAAAAAAATTCGCATCCAAAACTGGCCTGGAGTCGTCCCATGCGAGATTCACGTTCGAAAGACTGCATTGGGCAAGCCAAGCCCCCGAATCGGGCTTGTCGCTAGCGGATGGATCTTGCGTCAGCCACGGTGAATCGCATCGATCCATGGCTGTTTCATAAGGACGCGGCCAATCCAAGCCAATCGCAATGCTCGCTCTGCTTTTCCCCTCACTATCCACAGGAAGATGCGAGATCAAAAATCGCGAACCAGATCGTCGATGGGCGCTCAACCCTAGCGGGGCAATGAAAATGCGATGATCCGCATCATCTACTTCGATCAACTCGACCGTACCCTGCAGCGGTCCTTGCAACTTGCTTTTGACCCCTTGATACCAGGCGGCGACGCCGGAACCCTCGTTTTGCCAAGCTGTTCTCCAAACACACCCGCACGACTCCAGGTTCATCCCTTCCGCAACAATATCGATTTCAATCGACCGCGAACCTTTCCATAACGTATACCTCGTTGTGACCCGTACCGAATTGGCGTCCGAATTTTTAGCGGATCCAGTCACTTCAATGATTCCAACCAACGGCGTCGACTCGACCAACTTGAATTGAACATTCGTCAGTTCGAGACAGTCCTCATCGTTCCATTTTCGAAGCACATCAACCGGCCCTCGCACCAGTGATGTCATGCCGCTCAAATGACTGCCTCGCTTGTTGGCGATATAGACCGATCGCAAATGCCCTTTCTTTGGATCGATCTGAATCTCCATGAACTCGTTGGCCAATGTCCAGTCCGACTGCGCTATCCCTGATCTCGCACCAGCGACCCTTTTCCAAAAGGATGGCTTGGAACTGGAGACGTTGGCCGAACTGGAAGCACCAGAAGCATTCATGCGAAATCGGACGAAGCCAAAGGGAGGGATATCGATCACCACTCGCGACTTGCCCGACTTGGTCTCCGCTGCAAGAATTCGTGTGCACGATGCGGAATCAATCGCGCCTGACAAATCGGAAAGGAATATGCGTTGCGAATGATTCGCTGGATTGACGACGAGGTACGCGCCTACACTATTCGCGCCGGGCTTCGCAGTCCCGCCACCGAGCGTCTTTTGAATGCAAGCCATCATCTTTCCTTTGCCATTCGCAATCTTCTTCGAAATTTCGTCCGTAGAAATCTTTTCATCAAAAGAACCGTCAATTCGCGTCAGAAGCTCTGCGATCTCGGTTTGCTCTGGGGACGTCGCGCCTGTGTCGTTCGATGCTTTGCTGGCAACTTGTTCCCAAAGATGCGCAAGCGACCATAGCCTTTCCGCTTGAACGCGATTTTTTTCGTATCTAACTAGGCTGAGGTGAAGCTGATGTTGTTCAAGCAGATTCGTTGGGACTGGAACCTTGAACGTGTTGCTCAGAAAACGATCGCTCGAATAGGGTTGCGTAGTGGTTGCAAAATAATCTTCCGCTGCGTGAAATTTTCCAAGCGCTGGCGTGCGTGCAATGACTCGCAAAAAATCGTCCAATGCGACCAAGCGAATGCCCGGCCAGTGGGCCAGGACCAACGTTGGAATGTGATGGTAGTCCAACTGCGAGGACAACCGCACAGCCAAATCGATGTAGCTATCCGCGCTGGCAGCGTCCAATACATGACCGAGCACCGTATCCAATGACTTGCCATCATCGGAAGCCTGCCATCGTATCTTGGCTTGATCTTTTTCGGGAACGACTCCACCCGACCAGGCTGCAAGAAAAGCTCCCGTGTAGCCAAACTGCGTCAGCCACGTAGGCGATGAAGCCAAAAAACCTGGCTGAAATCGCGTAAACACTTTTGGCGGCGCGACACCGATTTCCGTATAGGACCTGAGGCCGCGTCCCAGCTCTCGAACAATAGAACCCGATGAAAGATATGCGTGTGGGCGCTCGACTTCGAGTCCACCCAACAACGAACATGCCTTATCTGTAATGAGTCGGTTTAAACAAGTCCATGCACCTGGGTTCTGGTCTCGGAGTTCGCTGAGCAATTTCGAGGTTGCGATGACGCTAAACGGATGCGACACTTCCATTTGTCGATCCAAGGATGATCCTAGAGTGCTGGCTGCCAACAGTACGACATCGAGCAAGTACGCTTGCTGTGAGCAGTATCGATCGCGTTCCTGCGACAGCGAGTCGAAGCTGGCTTGTAGCCATTGTTCGGCCTCTTCGGCGTTTTGGGCCAAAGATGCCCGTGCGGCCGAGAGCACCTGCTCCGAGAACATGATCCAATCGATGTTCCAAGAATAACGCAGTTTGCGAGCAAGGATTTGAACTTGAAGAACCGCATAACCTAAGGCATAAAAGTCCTCGACGAGAAGCGGCGGCGAGGCGGCTACGACTAGGCTCGCTAGCCCCTCACCTTCGCTGGCAGAAACAACGTCCACGAGTGCTTGCACCAGTTCGGGACGGGGCCTGGACTGGGACTCCACGACGATGCATTGGTTTACCGCCATTTGCTCGCGAGTCGAAACTTCTATCTTGGGACAGGAAACATCAGGACAAAGGACGAGTGAAGCATTCAGATCGAGCGAGCTGCCATCCGCTTTTTTCCATTCAGGAAGTGTCCCCAGAGCAACCAGAAGACGCGGGTCCCATTGAGAAGTCCAAGCTGCGAGGAAATCAGACGCAAGCTGGTGCCCCATTCTGGGCGGCAGATCCTCTAAGGCGGAGCTGGGAATTACAAAGATCGATCGTTTCAATTGCGTCATTGGCTTGTTGGATTACGAGTAGGTTTAACTGCTCTCCATACTACCACAAGCCACCCGATTCGCGCTGGGAAACAGCCTATTTGCGGGCTGTTTCGACCGCAAGGGCCTATATTTCTAGCACGACGCGCAAGCTAGTCAATGGACATTTTATTCACTAGCTTGCGCGTCGTGCGCTTGCGCGTCGTGCTACTTGCTCGTCGTACTAAGTTTTCAGCTTGTCGCTCGCTAAATAGCATTGCTATTTGCTTTTGGCGTTCCAGACGGGAGAAAAGGGCTGCGATGGTTCGACCAATTCATTGACTGCCCGGACAAGCATGATCAAAGATGGGCCGTCCGTGGGGAATTGTTGTACGAGCGAACCAAACGCACGTACTGCCTCGCGAAAATGAATACCCGACTCGTAAAGCGCTAGAGCCGAGGCGTATGCGACCACGAGTTCGGCATTTTGTGGGGAGTCGTCCGGCAACAATTCGAAGAGATCCAAATCGCCATCGAGTCCGACTACTTTCGCTCTGCAGAGTCTTCGCTTTAGCAAATCGCTTGGCAAGCATTTTGCAGTCTCCTCATCCATGAGTGCCGAGACTTTCCAATGCTTGGTGAGCCCCTGAATTCGGCTTCCTAAATTCACCGTTCTGCCCATCGGGCCATACTTGAATTTCTGTTTGGAACCCGTATTTCCAACCCGCGCCGGCCCCGTGCAGATACCAATTCCAAAATCAATCCCACTCGGAATCGATTCCCTGTATCTTTCACTCAAATTTTTTCGAAGCGCCATCATTTCTCGGGCTGCCATGGCTGTCCGAAACGCATGATCTGGAGAATTCTCCGGCGCTCCCCACATCGCAAACATCTCATCCCCTACGTAATCAACCAAGACGCCGTCCGATTTCAAAACCAAGGCAGATAGCTCACTTAGTATGTCGCCAATCCAAGACATGGCCGCTTGGGTACCAATCAAATCAGTCGTATGGCTGAATCCTCGAATGTCACAGAACAATACCGATACCTCGACGTCCTCCCCTTCTAGCAACGCCGGATTGAGGCTAATTGCCTCAGTCACTTTAGGAGAGAAAAATTGCTGGTATTTGGTCACGAGCGCCTCTCGTTTTATGCGAGCGATACTCGATGCAATCGCGGTGGCAAGGATCGCAATCAATCTTTGTTCTGCCTCCATGACCCTGCCCAATTGCCATTCCACATTCAACATGCGATCGGCATAGAGTACCCCAAGAATCTCATTGCTTCCTTCGAGAATGTCGAGAATTGGACATGCGACCGCAGTATGCAGCAATTTCACACTCATCGATTGAAGATCGGACGAACCTCCGCGAGATTTCGGATAGACGACGATTCGCTTAGTGTCCAACACTTGCTGCAACATGGTATTCGATGGCGCTCGCAAGCTCGCTTCGTCAATTCGCGGATTAACGAAACGCCGAGACGCATCCAACTCCCACTGCTTGCCATCCCACAAAATAACCTCCGCTCGATCCACTTCGATAATACTCGCTACAGCTTGCGCGATTCCCGAAAAGAAGCCAGCAGAAGAAACCGGGCGTTGCATGGCTGCGACCGCTTGCCCCAACCATTCTAGTACGACTTGAACGTCAAGCTGAGTACCGCTTCCTCCTTGCATTGAAAATCGAGAAAAGCTCTGCTGAGGTTCAAACAACTCCTTACTTGATAGCCGTAGAGGAGCTACACCTAACGCACAGAGACTTCCTTCCCAAGCCTCATCCACGAATTGCGGCTTTTTTGCGACGCTCGACTCAAAGCTCAACGACATACTCTCGGGCAATTGAATCTGAGAGGGTAAGTCGATTGTGCAACTTTGATTGAAGCCAAGTATCTTGATGCCGGGCACGGCGATGGTCGCGCTTTTATGGAGGTTCGTTATTCGCCATTGATCCCCTCCTAACGGATCAAGACGAATGAGAGAACGAGGTACCGTTCGCAGCTCAAGTTCTGCAATGATCAGTCGCCAATGCCCGAGCGGATTTAGATACAAAAGCGGTTCTTCGGGCTCGCCAATCTGCCTTCGTCCAATCTCCACTGCCTCATCAACTGACGCAGAATAGACACTCGCCCCGTTTCTAGTGACTGTTACGAGTAGTGACACGGTCGGTGGAAACCCCTCTTAAGAAAACGGTCTATTGATTGGCACGAAAGTACTTGAGCATTGGAATGCGTCGAAAGCGATCGCAGCCATTGTGACTTCGTGTTGCGATCGGCGATACTTTAAGGAAAGTTCGGAAAGCATTTTTGCTCCTGAAATACAACGTGATTTCATTGGACCACAGCTTGCTTGTGGCTTTGCTAGCCCTATTCAACCCGTTTTTCCTCCCTTCGAGCATGGATTCCCGAGTGAGCCTTCTGCGATGAAATCGCGAATGCGATAAGATTTTTCAGACTGACGTTTCGTTCGCTATGCTAACGAACCCCCAGATAAAACGCCTGATTGACTTCGAGCTTGGAACGAGCGGCATTGGCGGCAATACCATTGCTCTGCAACTCTCCGGCAATCCGTTTCTCGGTTCCATTCTCGCAACGCCGCTAGACACCGTCTGCTGCCAGTCCACATAACACGACGCCCAAACTAGTAAAACAACTAACCACTCCACTAGCTTGCGCGCTTGCGCGTCGTGCTAAGGCCGTTCTCATGCCGGCTCTCGACTGAGCGATTGTTCTCTGAGCGCTTGTTCTTTGGGAGATTGTTATTTGAGCGATTGTTATTTGGGAGATTGTTATTTGGGAGATTGTT
>JAPLNL010000029.1:0-61013 GCA_026692905.1 Planctomycetota bacterium | reverse complement strand
GATTGTTATTTGGGAGATTGTTATTTGGGAGATTGTTCTTTGGCAATAGGTGAGACGACGTTGCTCGACGTGTTGTTGTCATTCGAAGCGACGACCGCAGTGACAGCCGCTAGTCCTGCAATTCCTAGGCCTGCACCGCCGATACCCCCGCCGCCGAATCCCCCGCCGCCGAATCCCCCACCACCTAACGAGCCGACTCCCACACCGCCGTTACCAGCCATTGGCAGTCCCTGAACTGGACTAGCAGAGGATGATGCAACGTTCGACTGGCCATATGCTTGCCAAATTCGATCGGTAATTTGCGGAACCAGTTTCGGAGGACACAAAAAGACAAATAGTTTTTCGTTTGTGTCGGCCTGAACCAACGATACGGGCCTTCCGGAAATGGCTTCTCCCATTCGGGCTTGCTTTTCTACCGGAAGAACATCGAACGCATAAGATGCGTAGCCTGCCGGCCCGGCGGCAATCACGCTGTACGGACCTGGTTTTAGGCCGGCAACATTAAAACTCCCGTCGCTCGGATTCGAATCGGTTCGAGCAACTACTTGACTGTCCTTTAGAAATGTTAATTTCGCGTAGCGAAGACTTTCGGCCAATTCTTTGTCGGCAATCACAATCTTGCCTAACAAACTTCCATCATTCCGCAATCGTACACTATATGGATTCACCGATTGCAGTTTGTATTCGCTGGTATCATAAAGCTTCCCTCCTGGGTCGTTTGTCGGGACGACGCCCCTGGCTAACGAACCCAAAATTTCTTCTCGATTAACCAGTGCTAATGGCAAGCTGACTGGTTTGGAAGAAATGTTTCGCTGGATGGCATTTTCCGTGCTCACCGTCAACAGTGGGACCGCAGCATGAACTTTCTCATCGACCACCAACAGTGCATGTAGCTCATCTGGTTGTACGTCCGTGAACGTCGCAATCCCTCGCAAATCCGTCGTCGCTTCCTTTTCGTTCCCGCTGGAATTTAGCAATCGAACCAGAAGGCTTGACTTCGGCACTTGGGCATTGATCGCACCCATCGCTACCAATGCAACTTCCATCTTGTTGCCATCCACCCTCACCATGAAGTCTTCTGGGAGCTCTATTTCTTGCCCCTGGGCGTTTAGAAATTTTACTAAATGCGGATCGGTGACTTTGCTGCCGTCGTCCAACATCGCACAAAGACTCGACGCGTTTGACAACGTAAGTCCAACAGCGAAGGCAGCATTTGCTAACCGTGAAAATACGGTCTTGACGAATTCGGGGCCATTCACGCGAACGAAACAACCGGAAGATTCTGACTGAGACACGATGCCCTCACTGCGATGTATATGCTAAAAACGAATTCGACTTGACAACGACTTGCTCGACAACGACTTGCTCGACAACGACTTGCTTGGTGACCCCAAAAATGTCTTTCGCGTCGAATTCTTTATTGTTCAAATAGTAGCCTATAGTAGCCTAACAGCAGCCATAGTCCAAGTAAAAAGGTCTTTAACTCACCCCCCCTTTTGGTTGGCGATACCAAGCATTTTTCGCTTCTAAACACAGGCTTTTGTCTAGTAAACACAGGCTTTTGTCTAGTAAAAGTCGTCAAGACTTTCGGTTGCATCGCCTAAACGACCGAAACTCTTGACGAGTTTCGCTACAAAATGCTGCACGGTGTTGCCGTTCAAGCGAGCGACAGCGCAAAAACTACCCTAGCACGACGCGCAAGCTAGTGAATCGAAGAGCTAGTGAATCGAAGAGCTAGTGAATCGAAGAGCTAGTGAATCGAAGAGCTAGTGAATCGAAGAGCTAGTGAATCGAAGAGCTAGTGAATCGGAGCAAAAACACTAGCTTGCGCGTCGTGCTACGCAGGACTGTCCGAGTGAATCGAAGCAAAAACACTAGCTTGCGCGTCGTGCTACGCAGGACGGTCCGAGTCAATCGGAGCAAAAACACTAGCTTGCGCGTCGTACTACGCAGAAATGTCTGGGTTCGAGGAATGCGACTTTGCTTTCAAAAGTCAAGGTCGCCCCGCTCTTTTGATAACCGAAAAATTGGTAAGGTCTATTCCTTTCTGCTCCAAATCCTCGTCCATCAATTTTGGCATTCGTTGGCTATCCAACAAGTCTCCATCGAGTTGCTTAACTCGGCTTGAACCAATTCCGTTGAAAACCCATCCGCCGTCGCAATTGGTGAGGGTTAGGTGATCGCTGTTCACCTTGACGGGCGTGGTCAACTTCGTCTTTGCCAACTCCCCAATTATCTCGATCAAGCTTCTCTTCTCGGGAAAGCCAGTCCCATTGATCAGTTCTCTTGGGGGATCCACAAAAATTCCGCAAAGGCAATTCGAGAAAATGCCCGTATCGAATTCAACGGCGCCGGAAGAAACATAAACCGCAGGCGTGATTTTCTGTGGAACGATGCGCGCCTCAACGATCAACTTGCTCAGCTTGACCGAAGCACCTTTGCTCAAAACGGCCAATCCATAGTTCGCAACGCTGAGGAGGTTTAGTTCATTGCCAACAACCGTTCCGCCATCGACAAGCATCCCAACAAAGCTTGTATCGCGAATCGCAACATTGCTAATGTCGATTGAGCTTTGATTAAGCAGGATCCCGCACGCACAACCAAAAAAATCGCAATCAGTACAGGTCACTTCCGAGTTCTCCGTGATCTGCATACCGACTCTATTTCGATTGCTATTGATGTCCCTGACGCCGTCCACGTTAACCCAGGATAGATGGACATTGCTTTGCTTTACGCTCAAGCCATAGATCGCGTTTCTTAGCTCGCAAGGTTCATCCGGATTCCCCTTGATGACGACTGATTTGCATCCCTTGGTTTGAATACCGATGTCGCAATTATCAAACTGGCAACTTTCAATGGTGAGCTCACCTGTTGGACTGTCCATCCAGTCGATACCTGCAATGCACGGACCCTCAAACATGCAACGTTGAATCAATCCGGACGCGCCGTTCCCCTGGAGGCCGATCCGTTTCAAGCTGGGATCGGAATTTCCTGAGAAATTGAAAGTCGAATCGCGGATGGAAACGGACGAGGATTTTTCAGCTGAGACAACAACATCCACCGTTGATTGGAATTTGCATTTGTCCGCCACGAAGATTGCATTTGCCCTGGCTTTAACACAGTTATACGACTGATTGGAACTTGCAAAAACATCGCACTGTTTGAGTCGCAAGCTACCTCCAGCTAAGTCAATCGTGTTGAATTTCGCCGATTGAGAATCGAGCGTTACCTTTTCGATGGAGACTTGGCTGTCCGCTTGGATTTTGACACAGGCCTGCTCTGTTGAAAGAATCCTTACTGCCCCCTCACCAACAAGATGGATCGAACGATCCAACACAAGGGACTCGCGGTAGGTGCCTTCGAGGATCGTGATGGTTTCGCCTGCTGCTGAATCGGCAATGGCTTTCGCAATAGAATCGTGCGTGCCTTTACCTCCAATCGAAACCAAAAAGGGTTTGCTAGGTGGCAGAGGCTTGGGTTCAACCATTAGCTCTTTTGGTTTGATCTCCGCGATGCCAACGTCGCTTGGGATATTTTTTGGGGACTCCCCATGTTCATTAACACCCGAATTAGGCTCCCCATTTTTGGTTGGCGAATCCGGTTGTTTCGGGTTCTCAGTCTCAGCCGCAAATGGTCCAAGCTTAGTAAACCAAGCCACGCTTCCGATTCCCGCCAACACAACACCCAGTAAGATGGCTGGTAAGGCGAGCTTCCAAAGCAAATGGGATTGCCGCTCAGTAGCACCTCCCGTGGAGTCTCTGATCGTCGACTGGGCTGTGCCCAAAGCGCTGAGTCCACGTGCCGTCTGCCCCGCTTGGATTGTTTCGCCCGCTAAAACAAAGTTCGCCCCCGACGCTGAGTTCAATGCTCGGAATGCGCCACTTCGCGACGCCGACATTGAGTTGACCGTTTCCAGGAACGGAAGCGATTCTACGATCCCATCCAAATCGGCAATTATCTCCCGGACGCTTGCATAACGATCCCCTACATTCTTTGCGCAACATTTTCGGAACACAGCGTCAAAAGCACTTGGGATTTTGGGATCACGCTGGTGAATCGGTCGCGGGTCTTTGTTCTTGATTTGATCTCTAAGTTCATTCAGCGTCGCGCCAGTGAAAGGAGTCTTTCCCGATAGAAGTTCGTACAGCATGACTCCGAGTGCCCAGATGTCCGATCGACCGTCCAACCATTCAACACGGCCAGCGAATTGTTCCGGCGACATGTACATCGGCGTCCCAGCGACTTCCCGACCTTTTTTGTTTTGTTCGTCATCTTCGAGAATCGCGAGTCCGAAATCGGCCACATAGACCCGCCCCTCCGGTTCAACCAACAGATTCTCTGGTTTTAGATCTCGATGGACGATCCCTGCCGTGTGTGCAGCATCAACCGCCAAGCAAACCTGGCGAATGATGTCGACAGTCTGCATCAGCGGCAATCGAACATCCCCCCGCTGGAGAATTTCGCGTAACGTTGAACCTTCAATCAGTTTTTGGACGACAAATGGTTCGCGATTGGCCGTCATTCCGACTTGATAGATTGGTACGATCGACGGATGATCCAGTTTGACCGCCTTTTTCGCTTCATCGATGTATTGCTGCCGGTGGGCAGGATTATTGATTAGCGGTCTCTTGATGGCAACCTTACGGTCCAACAATTCATCGCGAGCGCGATAGACGACGCCAAAGGCACCACGGCCCAATTCACCTTCGACGACGAATCCAGGGATATCCGCGGGGAAGTCAATCTTGTTGGATGTTCCTGGAGAAAACGCAGGGGCAGACGGATCGGTTCCATCCGAGCCCATTGTCGCATTGGCGAATTGAGTCGAATAGACATCGATCGAAGCCGCCTTCGGATCGGGTACTCTCACATTTGTCGTAACCGAAAAATCTGTCGTTTGGTTCGGAAATGCCGATTCAACCTGCGTTTCGTTCGGTTTCAACTTGTCTTCGTCCGGCCCAGACATACAACACCTCAAGTTGGAATTCGCGACCAGAGTAAAACACGTAGCCCTTAAGTCTCGAAGCAAAGGTCCAAGGTGGCACTGGAAGCAGCATGCTCACATCCCTATCTATCTTAAACCCGCTGATCAAGCCCGACCAGACGTGTCGCACAAAATGACCGTCTTCCGTCGTGGCCGGGACGCTCCGTCGTGTCGTCCGCTGAAGTGAAATGACTACTTTGGATTTTTTGCCCTAGTTGGTGTACCGGCTTTAGTTGGTACACCAACTAGGGCAGTATCCAATGCCGTTTTTCGAAACACAAGCGGGTTTGCAAGCTAACGGAGAATGCTCTTGATTCGCAACTGTGTTTCCTCTACTTTCCAATTGAAAACGTGGGCGCTAGTCACGTTTTTTAGATTTGGCGAACTCAATCGCGGCTAGCGCCCGCACTTCCAACGAGTGTTCTTATGGCGAAGCGCATTCTCATCGTCCGGCTTTCCGCGATCGGCGACTGTATTCTTAGCGTCCCCGTGTTGAATGCACTTCGTCGCAATTTCCCAAACGCAAAAATCGGTTGGGTAATCGAACGAGCTGCCTCCCAACTCATTCTCGGGCACAAGGCTCTCGACGAAATGTTTGTTGTTTCGAAAAAGACCTTCAAATCCCCCAGTCAACTTTTGGCCTTTGGTAAAACCATTCGAGCTTGGAAGCCCGACATTACTCTCGATCTACAGGGCCTGACCAAGAGTTCCCTGATCGCATGGATGTCCGGCGCAAAAGACCGTCTTGGCTTTCATCGCGACCAATTCGACGGGCGGGAAGTAAGCTGCATCTTGAACAACCGTCTCTATCGCCCTGAATCCAAACATATCGTAGATCGAAGCCTAGAATTGCTGAAACTTCTTGGAGTGGACGATTCCGAGGTGAGCTTTGAGCTACCGGAATCAGATAGCAATGCTGCTTTTGCCGAACGTACCATGCGAACATTACACATGGAGGGGCGATTCGCGATGATCAACGTGGGTGCGGGGTGGGCTTCAAAGCTTTGGCCCGCAGATCGATACGCTCGCGTTGCTCGGCACCTTGGCGAACAGTTGGGACTTCCCTCGCTCGTCGTTTGGTCAGGCGATCAAGAGCGAACTATCGCTGAACACGTCGTTTTGGAATCCAGCAATCATGCGTCCCTCGCTCCGCCAACGACACTCGCTCAACTGAGCAGTTTGATTCGGCTCGCAAGTTTGTTTGTCGGATCGGATACCGGCCCCATGCACTTGTCGGCTGCTCTCGGAACTCCAACCATCGGCATGATTGGACCAATGCCTATCGAGCGCGTCAGCCCCTACGGCGCGAGCCATGTTGGAGTCCAGAACATTCCACTGCTAAATCCCGCAAATCGAAAAAAAGACTGCGGCCCAATGCTCTCCATTTTTACAGAACATGTTACGCAAGCGTGCGACCAATTGATAAGTCGCAACATTCTAAAGCAAGCCAGCTGAGGCGGGCGACCGATTATTTGGTCTGAATTGCGTCGGTTTTTGAGCCAACCATCAGTCCAACTCCCAATAAGATTCCGCCGATACTGATCCATTGCGCGATGCTCAGCGATGTGCCAAATTGCCCAGCCTCGTCGACGCGAATGATCTCCTCGATGATTCGTTGAACACCATACGCCACCAGACCGGCGCCAATAACCATTCCACGCCGCTTTGTCATTGCGGAGAAAAGGATCGTCCAAAGGCAGAGCACAAGCCCACTGATAGCCGCGTAAACTTGCGATGGGTGCACCGGAACGGAACGCTTCGGTAGCGTGCCTCCTGTTACCTGAAGCTTGCGATTGCCAACTTGAATCATCGCTTCGAAAACCGGGGCCGCCAGCGTGTCGCTCGGGCTTGGACCGTCCACCTGCAACTCCTTGATCGCAATCAACTTTTGGCCTTTATGGATTTCGTTTTCAGAAGCCCAACTGTTGGGCTTCACCTGCACGATAGATGGAGCAGAATCACCAGAAGGATCGCTTTCGGCCTCGATTCCCAGGAGCTTCCCAGATACCAACTGATCCATATAAGCAGGGGAACCCGAGGGGAAAGTAATCGAAGGAAGCGATGTCTCACACAACCCGCCGTAACAACAACCGTTGAGCAAACAACCAATACGACCAAACGCCAATCCAATAAAGAAAGCAGGAGTAATGCAGTCGGCGAGCACAAGGAGCGGGAATCGATTCTTGCGGCTCCAAATGGCCACTGCGATCAAGCCACCGATAACGCTACCGTAAACCACCAATCCCCCTTCAGTCACTTGCAACGCGGTCCAAAGCTTTTCGCGAATCGTCTCACCCGCCAACTCATCCCATTTTTGGATCACATAAAACATGCGAGCGCCCAGCATGCCTGCCACAATCGTCCAAGTCGCCAACGAGAAAAATGCGTCGCGAGACAACCCGGCTTTCTCGCATCGCAACAGGGCAATCGCCATGGCGCTTACGACGCCCAACATCAGCATGACTCCGTAACCGCGAATAGGTAATCCCACGACCCAGGGTCGGCCACCGCCGGTTGGGAACCGAGTTTCGATCTGTGGCAACAAAAAAACCACGATGAGCGCGGCCACACCCCAAACAACCCCTTGCTCCTCAAGCACTTTCGCGACGCTTTGCTTCTTTCGAGAAGTCAAAAGAAATGCGACTGCAAAGAGCACGAGCGCCGCGAGAACCCATCCAAAACCAAGTACCGGAATACCGAGGAATTCATGCGGTACGTAGAAGAGTGTTGGACGCACGGTTCGATTCTTTCAAGGTGTTATTTTTCGTTTGCCACAAGCGTCATGTTGTCGATCAAGCGCGTACTGCCAACCCGAACCGCAATGATGGCTACCGCGGTCTGGTCAACTTGCCGCATCGGCTCCATCGTAACAGGATCTACGATTGCTGCGTAATCAATCGAGTCAACCGGAGCCTTCGCCAACTCCTCTCGCATTACCCTTTCTAAGCTTTCACAAGTGGTATCGCCAGCTGTCAAGCAATTTTGAGCTTTGGTCAATGCTAGCCAAAGACCTAACGCTCGGCCACGATCTTCCTTGGAGAGATATCGGTTGCGACTGCTCATGGCAAGCCCGTCTGGTTCGCGAACGGTCGCACACGCTTCGATTCGAATCGGGATATTCAAGTCATCGACCATCGCTCGAATGACGGCAACCTGCTGGTAATCCTTGCGACCAAAGTAGGCGACATGCGCAGGAATCAATTGAAACAACTTGAGCACAATGGTCGTCACACCCCGAAAGTGGCCAGGACGCAATTCCCCCTCCCAGCGTTTGCCGACCGACGGTGGCTCGACGAAGGTAGAATGGTTCGCACTGTAAACCCGATCCGAGGGCGGGACAAAGACGAAGTCGCAGCCCAACTGGCGAAGCCCTTCCAAATCGGATTCTAATGTCCGAGGATACTTGGCGAGATCTTCGTTGGGACCAAACTGAGTTGGATTGACGAAGATCGTAGCAACGGCAACATCGCATTCTTGTTTGGCTCGTTGCACCAAGGAAAGGTGTCCGCTGTGCAACGCGCCCATGGTTGGGATGACGCCAATCCGTCGAGAGTCTCGTCGCACGAAATCGATTTGAGTGTAGATTTCGTTTAGATCGTGAATGACTTTCATGCGTTAGCCAAAGTAAGCGACTGCATTCTGAAAGAACTTGAGCCCCTCGCCATGCTCCGGTTGTGTTTCACGACGGGTCCATTGCGGATGGTTGGTCGCAAACAAATGTCGCTCCGGGTGCGGCATCAAACCAAAGATGCGGCCGGTCGAATCGCATATCCCTGCCACGTTTCCTTGCGCTCCATTGGGATTGCTGGGGAAGGAAATCACATCGCGACCCGTTGCTCCCTCAGCATCCGCATACCGAAGCACGATTTGCTTTTGCTCCGTTAAGAGAGTCTCGGCAGCGCTGTCGCGATACAAGAATCGGCCTTCGGCATGCGCCATTGGCAAGTAGCATTGGTCGATTCCCCGGAGGAAGACGCAATTGTCGGTTTCAGGTTTGAGGTGAACCCAACGGCTGTCGAATCGACCTTGGCGATTCCAAGTGAGCGTCGCAGGTTGCACGCTTTCCGCCGAATCAAAGAAGATCCCCAAACGCATCATGATTTGGAATCCATTGCAAATGCCGAGCACAAGTCGATCGTGCTGGCGGAAGGATTCAAGGGTGTCTGCCAAAAAGGTCTGAAGCTGAGTGGCCAGAATGCGGCCAGCAGCAATGTCATCGCCGTAGCTAAACCCACCCGGGAAGCAGAGTATTTGAAAGTTGGAGGCCAAATCGGGATGATCGATCAGCTGATTGACGTGGAGCTTGACAGCCTCAGCACCCGCCATTTCAAAGGCGAAAGCGGTCTCTACATCGCAATTGGTGCCAGGAGCTCGCAGAACGAGCACTCTCGGTTTAGGCATCCTGATTATCTTTCCTTGATCGCGGTCGAAGCTAGGGTATTGGGTTTATCATTAGCCGACGGGCGTTAGCCCCGGTTTTTGGACAGGCAACCGCCGCTCGCCAGATGAGAAATCTACCCAAGAAAAGCCTGCTTATCAATGCGCATTGGAGATGTTTCCGATATTCTAAACCCTTGGCAAAACCAATGGATTCGGCCTTTTGGCATAGGCTTCCAGCCTTTGAAAACGCTCACACACAGGCTAGAAGCCTATGCCACTTTGGTCGTTTTTCACCAATCGCTCACCTTATTTGTGATTTCATGGACGATGACAGAAGAATCAGCGATCGAGACGAGCTTTAATCCTGCGTCGCAACTAGCTCGCAAAAAAATTTGGCAAAGACGGTTGTTTGTCGTCATTGCCGCTGCAATTCTGACTTTGGGGGCCTGCACTTTTCTAGGAATGCAGTTTGGGGCAGCCGAACAAGTTATTCTCACTTTGATGTCGCTCTCAGTGATTGCACTGCTTATGCGAGTTTTTCGATCGAAGGGACGATTTCGATTTGCGAGCTTGCGCAATGAATTCTTACTTTGTTGTGCTGCGCAATCAAAGCATGTCGTCACAGCTAAACAGTACGACCCATCTGCGATTAAATCGCGAATGCGATGATATTATAAAGCCTGGGGTGGAGTTCGCGCAGCGAACGCAACCCCAGGTATTGCGCCCCGATTGATATCGAGCTCTGAAGGAGCGGAATGCCGTCGCTCCGCGACTCTCAGACAATTCGTACCACGTTACCACGGATTTCATCCGTGGCTTTCAAATGCCACTGCTCCGCAGTTAAGCACAACTGTCCTACGATGCCAAAATAGATTAGGAAAGCTGTTCAACAATTTGGTTAGCAGCTTGATCTAGATCCGATTCGCTTGCCACGGGGACGCGTTGGATGGTTGGCATCGATCGGAACCATATTTCTTGCCTTCGCACAAATTGACGCGTGTGTGCCTTGACCTTCTCCACCATCTCCTTTTCGTTGACCGCTCCCTTCAAGAATTCGATCGGCTCTTTGTAGCCAACTGCTTGAGCGGCTGTCCGTCCCAGGGTACCGAACTTGTCTACGAGCGACTTGACTTCTTCGAGCAAGCCGCGATGGAACATGCCATCGACGCGTTGGTTGACCCGACTATGCATTTGAGTCCGATCCCATGCGAGCGCAAAGCATTTGCAGCTCGTCGGTCCTTGGACTTGCTCGAATTGGTTCTGCCAATGGCTGAGCGGCTTGCCTGTGATCTTCGCAACTTCTAAAGCTCTGGTCATTCGCCGAACGTCACCGTCGAGGATCTTAAAGGCCGACAACGGGTCCACTTGTTCAAGTCGATTTCGAAGCGACTCTATTCCAAACTCTGCCACGTCCGCTTCGACGGCGGCGCGAAACTCCCAGTCGGCCGGTGGCCCTAAAAACATCCCACAAAAAAGTGTCTTGATGTAGAGTGGTGTGCCACCAACCAAAAGAACTCGCTTGCCTCGCGATCGGATTTCGTCCGCTTTCGCGTGCGCGTCTACTACGAACTGAGAAACACTGTACTCGCTCGTGGGCTCCACCAAGTCAATCAAATGATGCGGTACCCGTTCTCGTTCGCCCGCGGTTGGCTTGGCCGTACCAATGTCCATCCCTCGGTAGACGGCCATGGAGTCCACCGAAATGATTTCAGCATCGATTTTCTCGGCCAAGTCCAAAGCGACGCGACTCTTGCCGGACGCAGTTGGACCAGTCAAAAACCACGCATCTTCGATCGGAGGCTTAATCCATTCGGCGAAGGTTTGACTTGGGGTAATCATGGTTTTGTCGGAGGTATACAATGGGCTTTCGTAAATGTGTCCGTTTGGCACATGCGACGGAACCGTCAACTATCATAACAAGATCACAGAAAAAGTTGTGATTTTGATGACAGGCCTACAGCGGTGTGAATTCCAAACGCAAATAGGCAGAAAGATCGAACGCAGAAAAATAAGTCGCAACTATATTTCTGCGTTCGATTTTTCTGCCCCATCATAAGTCCTCCGGAAGTGCGACGTGGTAAGATCACTCGCCGAGGCAAGCGATTGCAAAACACAATAATCATTTTGCACCATTTTTACCAATATCGAATGGGTTTGAGCCGAACAGGATTCGCTCACTCCCTCCCGCATCCCACTCGCTTCGAGCCGATAGGAATCCAATCAAGCATGCTCAACTGGATTCGCTGGATTTGTTCGATTCCATCCTTTCTCTGGACAACCGCCAGCCTCATCGTCCTTTTGAGCATTGTGGCCACGATTCCAATCCTGCAGTTCGCCAGCTTTGGGTATATGCTCGAGGTATCGGCTCGCATTGCACGCGGCGATGCAGTCCGAAAGTGTTTTCCAGGGACGGCGATTGCCGGTCGATTGTTTGCAATCATGATTTTTGTTTTCCTATCTTGGTTGCCCGTCTGGTTCATCGCCGACATGGCCTATACGGCGGAGCTCGTTCAACAGGGCAGTGACTTGGCCAGGAATTGGCGACGCGGAGCCCGTGCTATCTCGGTCCTGTGGGTCGTGTGGGTCCTGTGGGCTCTTTTTCGCGGCGGCAAGTTTCGCCATTTTCTATGGCCCGCTCCCGTGTTGGCATTGAGAAGTGTTTTTCGACCCAGCGTTTGGCGTGAAGCCGAGGATCGCTTGTGGAGATTCGTTCGTTCGCTTCATTTGCCCAAACTGTTGTGGCTCGGCTTCATGGCATCCATTGGAGCTATCATCTGGTTGGTTTTGCCAAGCAGCTTTATTGCGATTGGATTGATCAGCAATGGTAACGGAGGGACCGCTTTGGTTGGATTGATCGGTGCCTTTTTAATGTGGTGTGTACTTCTCAATTTACCGTTCCTGCAAATCCAAATGGCTCGCGACATGCGATTCTTATCGGTGTTCGATGTGCTGTCGGTATGGAGATCGTATCACAGCGCTCAATGGTCTTTTTGCCTCGCAACTTGGGCTACCTTTGTACTTGCTGTCCCACTCTACCTGTTGCGAATTGAACCGATACCGCCCGAGTTGTGGTGGATCCTGTCGCTGTTTTTTGTCATCCTCATGTTTCCGGCGAAGCTTTGCGTTGGGTGGTCGCTGAGACGAAGCAAGTTCCGCAAACTACGTGACCATGAGAACATAATCTATTTGATCTGGAGATATTTCGCTTTGTTCCCACAGTTCGCAGTCGTCTTGGTCTATTTGGGAATCTTGTACATTGCCAAATTCGCGCTTTGGGAAGGAACCGCTAGTATCTATCTACAGCATGCTTTCTTGCCTCCCGTCCCATTCTTCATTCGCTAAAGCGACCAGCAGGTACGCCTTCGGCAAACCGCTGCTCGAAGGATTATTCACAACCCGATGCGTGAGCAAGGGATTGCTTTGGTAACCCGACGCGTAATCGAGGAAATTCATCCTCTCCTCGCTTACGCTTCGGGTTACCAAAAGGCGAATGTTTTCTTGAGACATCGATTCGAATCATGGCCCCGATACGTAGAAGAGTATCGAGAGCTCCGATTCAATTGCCCCGATGACATTGTCCTCTCGTTCCTCGGTTTCAAATGGTCTCGCAAGATTGTTGCCTGCGAGATCTTCCAATGTCGACGCAATTACGAGTGTGTATTGACCGCGCGTCCAAGGTTCCTTTGGTTCGAACGACCAAACCTTTTCATTCTCTGAAACGGAAACCGTTCCCGCAACTTCTGATTTCGAAGCATCGAGTACTCTGATCACTCGATTCAACAAAGAATGATCCAATGGCTCATCGAACCTCACCTTAACGGAGGCTCTCGAATTGGCCGTAGGCGGAACAATCTTCCAACTCTTTGGCTCTGGCTGAACTGCGTCCGCAGCGGCGACGCGGAATTTTTTCACGAAAGGTTCGCGCAGAGGTTTCTGCTGGGCATCCAACCAATCGCCATCGATGCGCAAAACGTATTCGTTACCATCGACCATAGGGGCTCCGCTTTCTTCGCGGGGCTTTAACCCTTTTTTGATACGACCAGGATGGACAAAAAGCGTAAATCGCCTCTGTTCTGCATCCCAAAGCTCTTCTCCCAGCTCCAAAAAAGGAGTTAGCACTTCCGTGTTACCTCGCATCAAATGGACACGCTGGTACGCTTCACCTCGACTCATCGAGGCCGAAAAATGGATATAAAACTTAAGGACGTTCTCTGGTAAAACGTCAGCCGATGGGAATACGGACACTACGGTTGTTTGAGGACTGCTTTTGCGCGGTTGAGCTGTAAATAAAACAGGAGACGCGTCGCGATTGTCTGTGAGAATCGGCGATAGTTCGACCCGATACACAACGGATGGGCTCAACGGGAAGCGACTGGTAAATCGAAGTTCGGAATCGATGAAAGAAACCGTTCCCAGCAACGGCGGAAGACTTGCGTTCAGAGACTTTTGAACACGAATGGTTGCTAGTTTTTGCAAGTCGTCCTTAGGCAACTTTTGCAGTTGTTCAAGTGAACGAATTCCTTTGACTGAAAAGGTTGCGGAATTTGATGATTCTCGCAACTCAATTTGAATGGACGAGCCATCGATTCGCTTCGTCTGAATCAGTACCTCCGGTTTTTCATCAGGTTGATGGGCTGGAAGTGGAGCTTGTTGAAATGATAGTAGGACGCAAAAAAGCAACGTGAATTTGGACATGAGTCACTCCGAATAGTAGCCAGTCGTTTTTGTTGCTCTTATGGCAGTGCAAAGTCACTCTTGGCAAGAGTGACCCACCGTGGGTCACATCTGCCGGATGTGACCTTGAATTGCCAATCCATTTCGAATTAAGGCAGATCGATGGTTCGAACGTCTTGTCGGCCTGCATTGTTGACTAGCAAGACAGCTTGATTGTCGCTGAGCCTATCCAACTGGACGACGTCCTTGAGGTCCTTTAGTGTCTCAAATGGAAGTCCTGCGGTGCTTTCGATTCTGGAATCGATTGCTTTGGTCGCATCGATATCCCCTTTGCTCAATTTTAGTTTCATGACACCGCGGGCTGAGTTGGCCATGAGCAAATAGTCTTGGTTACCCTTCTTGTAAACGATCATGTCTAGCGGCTGGTTCATGTTGCCAAGCTCGGCGATCGTTTTTCCCTTGGTCTTAGCTCCATCCTTGAGCTCGTCGACAGGAATGGAAACCAATGGAGTGCAAGTGTAGGCAGCCAACACAGTGTCTTCGTAAGTCGTGAAAGTTCGAACAGGCGAAGCTGTCTCGACTTTGCCGTGTGCCCCGTGGTACATCTCTACGCTCGTGGCTTGCCCGCTACCGTCGAAAGGGTACTTGAGGACTCGAAGCTTAGACGCGAACTCTTCGTTGGAAAGCCCTGCCACAACCACTTTGCCTTCCTTGTACTGCATGTCGGTGATCGCGCTCATACGGGGATTGCGGCGACCTTCTTGGGACGCGGGAGCGTTGGCAATAGCTGCCTTGCTGAACTTGACTTTCTTAAGGCTGAGTTCCGTCAGAGCTCCCTTGGCATCCGCTTTGAAAATGACTGGAGCCGCGTCGGGACCTCGTCCACGCGAAACGGCCAGATACAAGTTTCCGCTTAGCGGATTGACGGCCATATCATTGATAACGGTATCGGCAGCTTCAGAGCCCATCATCGCAGCGATCTTTTGATTGATCCCTTCGATGTTGACCGTTTTTTCACCGGCAGTAGCTTTGTCGTCACCGGTATCGATTGCGTAAATGGCTGCCGACAGAGTGTCACCGACGAGCAGAACGCCATGTGGTGCAAAAGCCAAAGGGCCGGCATGCTTGATATCCGGGGTCCCTTCCTTCAAACCGCTATCCGCCTGGAGCAACGCCGAGGGCATGGCTGCACAGAGCGTCAAAGTCAAAATCAATTTCTTTCGCAACATATTTCAGCTCCAATGATCGAGAGAATGCAATTTGCCGAACACCTACGCACGGAACGGCTCAGGTTCCTCGAGTCACCAATCAAAGGATGGCCCGAAAACCGACCACGCATTATCCCAACCCAGGCCAGCAATGCAACTCGATCCGCATATTTACGGTTGGGCCATTGCGAATTGAAGCAAAATCAACGTACCATAGGGTTTTCGTTTGTGCTTGCTATTCCTCTCACAGCAACTTTACCCATGTCGAATCGTCGTCCCTTGTGTTTTGCATCTTACTTGATCTGCTCGTTACCCCTATTCCTATTGCCGGCGTCGCAGACATTGCTTGGGCAATCGGAGGAAGAGTCCCGAGGATTGCCTTTGGTCTTTAGCGAGGATTTTGAGAAGGGCCGCGATCGGTGGGAAACAACCGATGACGCTTCTTGGTATCTTCACGAGGAAGCAGGCAAGAAGTCATTTGGCCTCAACAAACGAATCAGCGACTACCAACCCAAAGTTCGAAGCCCACACAATATCGCCTTGATCAAGGAGGTGCAACTGTCAGACTTCGTACTGATCTTCCAAGTTCGCAGTACCAAGGACACGGGAAATCACCGCGACTGCTGTGCGTTCTTTTGCCATCAAGATCGCGAGCATTTCTACTATGTGCATCTCGGCGCCAAACCCGATCCTGCGAGCGGGCAAATCATGATCGTGAACGCGGAGCCTCGGCGCCCACTGACGGACAACAAGGCGGAGGTGCCATGGGATGATCAATGGCATACGGTAAAAGTCGTACGCGACAGCGCCGCGGGATCGATTGAGGTTTACTTTGACGACATGAAGAAGCCGCATCTTACCGCGACGGACAAAACCTTTAGCAAAGGCCGTATCGGGATTGGTTCTTTTGACGACATGAATGATTTCGACGATGTTCGATTGTTTGGCAAATAGCCATCGGCGCCTTCACTATTGTGATTTACCCTCCTCCCTGTGTTCCCAATAAGGACTCTCCTATGAAGTGGTTTTTAGCTCTCGCATTCTGTGTTTTCGGTTCGGCCGTTTTCGCTCAAGACAAGGCCCCAGCCAAAGTAAAGGGGAAAGAGGTACCTGCTGCTAAGCAACCGCCTGAGAGACCGGCACCAACCCATGCGGACGTAACCTATGGCAAAGACTCGGAGCGTCAAAAATTTGATTTTTGGCAAGCCAAGTCCGACAAACCGACCCCTGTCGTTCTTTTGATCCATGGTGGCGGTTGGATGAACGGGGACAAAACGAGCTATGGAAATCGTCCGATCAAGACTCTGTTGGATGCGGGAATTTCGGTTGCCGCCATTAACTATCGATTTATTCCACAGGCGATGGAACAAAAAGTTGAACCACCGGTGAAGGCATGTGTTGAAGACGCAGCTCGGGCGCTTCAGACGATCCGCGCACGAGCGACTGAGTGGAACATCGATCCGTCGCGAATCGGCGCGACAGGCGGCTCGGCTGGCGCCTGCACATCGTTGTGGTTAGCACTTCACGATGATCTGGCCGATCCCAAAAGCGAGGACCCAATCGCTCGGCAATCGTCGCGTCTGCAATTTGCTGCTGTTACAGGTGCGCAAACTTCGCTTGATGCCCAACAGCTTCGAGTCTGGATTTCTAATTCGATTTATGGAGGACATGCGTTTGGATTCGCAACCAAAGGCCGCAGTCGAGCTGACGAATTTGATTTGTTGATCGAGAACAGAGAAAAAGTACTTCCCTGGATCAAGGAGTATTCTCCTATTGAGCTCGTTTCCAAGGATGATCCAATGTTGTTTCTAGAATATCCAAACCAGAAAACGGAGCCCGTGTTTGGTGGCAAAGAGCCAGATCCGACACACTCAGCGATCTATGGAATCGAGTTCGCAAAGCGCTGTGAGGAAATAGGAGTCGACTGCCGAGTTTCCTATCCTGGCAAACAAGATCCGGAATTTCAGAACTCGATCGATTTCTTGGTTAAGAAGTTAAGAAATTAACGATTGGCGACGCCTCTATGGGTGAAATCAAAATTAGACGCACGGCGTTCGCCTCGGTTGTCGACTAAGATCGACATTGGCGGTTTGGGTTTGGCTCGGCCAAGCGTACGGTTGGCTATTATTTACCACGCGCCATACGCATGAGTGCCGTCGCGTTGCGACTCCGGAATCATTTTGTATCGCTAACCTCGGATTGCATCCGTGGCTATCCAATGGCACTGCTCCGCAGTTCAAGACATTATGTCTCCCTCGGAAGTGGTATGTCCCTATTTGGTTTTGTGCCTGGGGTTTCGTTCGCACAGCGAACTTTACCCCAGACTAAAAAATGCCATCTCATTCGCGATTGAATCGCATTCGGAACCGTCCTACTTGACCCGAACCAGTTTCATGATTCTGCCCGAGACGTTCCAGTCCTGGACATAAAGGTTGCCGTCTTTATCCCAATACGATCCGTGCGTTCCGCTGAACACCCCTTCAACCCATTGATCCTGCGGGACATTGTAGTTTTTACCTTGGTTTGGATCTGGATTGTGCCCCAAGACAGCCATGATCGTATTTGACTTATCGAGAATGACCACGCGTCCATGCAAGTCTGGAACCGAGACATAATCACCCTGCACCGCTGCCGAAGTTGGCATTCCTAAGCCGGTGATAATCTCTTCGATGAACTCGCCGTTTAGATCGTAATGCACTAACCGCCCCTTGGGGGTGTGATTGCGATCGCAAATCAAAAGTCGAGGCGGTTCATAGCGTGTATCGAGCGTCATTCCGTGCGCCGTATTAAATTGCTTGAGATCGTTCCCCTTCGTACCGAAGTGCATCAAGTACTTGCCGGTCTTGTCGAACTTGAAAATATGGTTGCTGGCATAACCATCGGATAGAAAAATGTCTCCGTTCGGAGCAACGGTGATTGCAGTCGGACTGAACTGCTTGAGGTTCAGGCCAGATTCCTTCGGGAAAGGCAGCTTGAGAACGATTTCGCCACTCTTGATATTGAACTTGATCCCTTCGGCATCAGCGTTTCTTGCGGCATAAATGAACTCGCCATCCGCTTCCTCCCGAATTTCCATGTCGTGCATTCGTGAGTATTCTTTGCCGAGATACGAATGGATGACTTGTCCTTCGGGTGAAAAGATGACTACTCCAGCGTCTGTGCTCGTATAAATGTTGCCCGCTTTATCAACGACGACGCCGCCGTGAGTCGGCCCAAGTGCAGACTTACCGTCAGGTCGTAGCCCCCAGCCAGGGACCGTGTCGAAGGTCATGAGCCCACAACCCATTCGTACGGGTTGGACTTTAGCTGCTTTTTCTTGAGCGGACACGGGCGAAATGAAACTCGCCGATGAGATCAAAGCAACGAACAGTACGGATTTCAAAATCGAAAGGTTTAGCAGGTGCTTCATGGTGAATAGGTGGGGTTGAGAGGGTGGGAAACCAAATTGGATTCCGTGAATTGTAATCGAAGTGAGCAGCACTTTGGGAAGTAGAAGAGCGATTTGTTGGTGACCAGTTGGTGTACCGGCTTGGAACACCAACGACTTTGCCTTCGTTTCTTGTTACACTGGAAGATTCACACCGCTTCGGCGGACAAAACACAAGAGTTCCCTCGATCGGGAGGTCGAATCACCAAAATGCAAATGGAGCACAAGCCACACATCCTTCGACTGGCTATGCGTATCGTCGCGGTTTGCGTTACAGCGTTCGTTGCATCCAACTTCGCAACCAAAGCGATATCCCAAGAACTCTCAAAAACCGAACTGGAAGAGTTTGAGAAATCGGTTCGACCACTATTGGTCAAGCAATGCTACGAATGTCATTCCGGCCAAGATTCCAATGGCGGTTTGCTCCTCGATACGCGCGATGGTGTTTTGAAAGGGGGCGATTCTGGTGCGGCCATCGTTGCTGGTGATCCTGAACGCAGCTTGCTCGTCCACGCCGTGCGTTACACCAACCCCGACTTGCAAATGCCCCCAAAGAATCGGCTAACGCCCGCCGAAGTGCAGACGCTCGAAAAATGGATCGCCTCTGGAGCTCCCGATCCCAGAATCGCCAATCCAACAAGCACGGCGCCGAAACCCGTCGGCATGAGCATTGATGACGGACGCCAATTCTGGTCGTTCCGGCCTGTGACCAAGCCACCCCTGCCCGAAGTTCAAAATCCTGATTGGGTCCAAACGCCGATCGACGCATTTGTCTTGGCTAAGCTTGAAGCGAACAAAATTCATCCTGCACCGCAAGCCGATAAAAGAACTCTCATTCGCCGCTTGACTTACGATCTCATCGGACTGCCACCTACGCCAGACGAGGTGAACGCGTTCCTCGCTGACCAGTCCCCCAACGCATACAAAACCCTCGTCGAGCGCCTTTTGAGTTCGACCGCTTATGGCGTTCGCTGGGGTCGCCATTGGCTCGATGTTGCACGGTACGCGGACTCCAACGGACTGGACGAAAATCTCGCCTATGGCAACGCTTGGCGATACCGAGACTATGTCGTGGATGCATTCAACAATGACAAGCCATTCGATCGTTTTTTGGTCGAACAACTGGCTGGCGATTTGCTGGAGGGAGCGAACCAAGAAACCAAGACAGCCACCGGCTTCCTCATGCTCGGTGCTAAAGTCCTAGCAGAACCGGATCGAGATAAACTTGAGATGGACACCATCGATGAGCAATTGGACACACTAGGAAAAGCGTTCATGGGAATGACGATTGGCTGCGTCCGATGTCATGATCACAAATTTGACCCGATCAAGCAATCGGATTACTACGCATTGGCTGCCATTTTCAAGAGCACCAAAACGTATGACGGCACCAACATGGGCGCGATCAAGCACTGGCACGAATACTCTTTTGCAAGCGACGAAGAGACGGCGGCAATCAAAGAACTCGAGAAGACCATCACCGAAAAGAAAGCCGCCATCGCTGCCGTAAAAAACAAAGCGGTAGAGAGTATAACCAAGGAAGCGAGGGCGAAAGTAGCCGACTATCTTGTCGCCGCCGCGAAGTTCAATCTCGAGACGCCTCTCACTACGATCCAAGAGATAGCCGAACCACAAGGGCTTCACGCGCATATCCTCCATCACAGCCGTCGCCACTTGGCCAATCGACGCGAGGACCCTGTCTTCGCCCGCTGGCATGAGCTGGCCGAGGCAAACGATCTTGGCGGGATTGAGCTGCATTATCGCGCGTTGTTTGCCGATGCCAATGCAGCCTTGGAAACCGCTCGCAAGGCCAATCCGAAAACGAACACGCTCGACGATCCTCGCTTGGAAGCTGCTCGCGCCGCGCTGTTCGATACGTCAGGACTACTCGCAGTGCCGGCCAAGCCAGACATGGCGCTCGATGCAACAACGCTTGCGGAATACAATCGATTGTCCGAGGAATCGCGAGTCTTTGAAAGCAACGCCGCCGACGCCCGCTCCGCAATGGGCGTCTCGGAGAACAAAGTAATCTCGGAGTTGCCGATCCATATCCGCGGAAGTCATCGCAATCTTGGGCAGCCAGTCCCTCGTGGATTCCCAACGGTTATGTTGGTATCGCAAACAAGTTTTACCTTGCCCGCCGAACACAGCGGCAGATTGGAGCTAGCCCAATGGATGGCCAACAAGGACCATCCTCTCACCGCCCGCGTCTTTGTGAATCGCATTTGGGACTGGCATTTTGGTTCTGGATTAGTCTTATCACCGGAAAACTTTGGTAGCCTCGGCGATCGACCATCGCACCCCGAGCTGCTCGACTGGCTCGCAGACCATTTCATGAACAGTGGCTGGTCGATCAAAGATTTGCATCGATTGATCGTGGCCTCAAACACGTATCAAATGACATCATCGCACCCGGATGATTCGGTCGCGAATCGTATCGATCCTGAAAACCGATTGCGATGGAAGTTTCGACTGCAGCGGTTGGACGCTGAACAGATTCGCGATGCCGTATTGGCGGTGAGCGGTCGCTTGGATACTGCGTTAGGCGGCAAGTCGGTGCCACTCAGAAACCGTCAATTCGTGTTCGACCACACGTCGATCGATCACACCAATTATGAGAGCCTGCGTCGAGCTATTTATTTGCCAGTCATTCGAAACAACCTTTACTCGCTGTTCGAACAATTTGACTTCCCAGACCCAACAACTCCGACAGGACATCGCAACTCGACGACCGTCGCACCACAAGCGTTACTGGTGATGAACTCCGAATTGTTGATGGACTCCGCAGATGCAATGGTGAAAAGACTCTCCGAACAATCAATGGACAGCGCCGCGAGAATCCAATTGGCCTACCAGCTTGCAGTCGGACGCGAGCCAACGCAAGCGGAAGTCCAGCGAGCCATTGCTTTTATCGGTGAAGCCAATATTCCCAATGCTTCCAGCGATTCCAATGGCAGCCAATTTTCGCAAAGACGATGGTCTCTATGGTGCCAGAGTCTGATGGCAAGCAACGAATTCATGTATATTCGGTAAGCATCACGGAAAACAGCATGAGCACCTCTCCTACCATCCAAAACCTACCTTCCATCCATTACCCAACCTCAATGCCAACGCGCCGACAGGCTCTGAAGTGTTCTGCAATAGGCTTCGGCCACTTGGCGTTCAGCGCCATGCTGGGTCAAGAAATGCAAGCGTCCGCAATCCAGGACGCTAATGCTGGACCGTTGGCGGCCAAGCTACCGCACTTTGCAGCCCGAGCCAAGCGAATCGTCTTCCTTTTCATGAAAGGTGGTCCCTCTCAAGTCGACACGTTTGACCCGAAACCGATGTTGACTCGCGATACCGGAAAGCCTGCTCCGTTCGAGCTGCCGAAAGTCTTGTTTGCAAAAGCGGAGAACTTGCTCAAGTCACCGTGGAAGTTCAAACAATATGGCCAGAGTGGATTGCCTGTGAGTGATCTGTTCCCAAACGTCGCCAAACACATCGACGATCTCTGTATCCTTCGCTCCGTGCATGGTACCAATCCAGCCCACGGAGGTGCCGCTCTGAAACTTCATACGGGAAGTGACCAGTTCGTTCGTCCGAGTCTCGGCTCCTGGGTAACGTATGGTCTTGGTACCGAGAATCAAGACTTGCCTGCCTTTATCACCATTTGCCCAACACTCGCTCATGGCGGCGTGAACAACTGGGGCTCCGCCTTTCTGCCAGCTTATTGCCAGGGGACTCCGATCGGCAACGCGAGCTTAGCCGCCGTCAAAGCCACGGTAAAACATTTCCGCAATTCCCGAATTGACCTCCCCGAACAACGCCGACAACTCGACCTCATTGCCGAGATGAATCGCGAGCACCTCCAAACCACAGGTCAAGATGCGGCACTCGAGGGACGTTTGAATTCGTTCGAACTCGCCTATCGCATGCAGGGCCTGATGCCGGACATACAAGATCTCTCGCAAGAGACCGCCGCTACGATGCAACAATATGGTCTAGATGATCCGATCACCGAGAACTTTGGGCGACAGTGCTTGATGGCTCGTCGATTTCTCGAACGCGGTGTCCGCTTTGTGCAAGTGACCCACAGCGACAGCGAAGTCCAGTGGGATCAGCATAGCAATCTCTATCAAGGACATACCAAGAACGCAGCCGAGGTCGACAAGCCGATTGCAGGTTTCTTGGCCGACCTGAAGGCTCGAGGCATGTTGGAAGATACGCTAGTTCTTTGGGGAGGCGAGTTTGGCCGTACTCCAACCGCACAAGGCACTGACGGACGCGACCACAACCCTCACGGCTTTACCATGTGGATGGCTGGCGGTGGCGTGAAAGGTGGTTTCGCATACGGTGCTACCGACGACTATGGCTATTATGCCGTCGAAAACAAAATGCATGTCAACGATTTGCATGCGACGATCCTGCATCTGCTCGGCATGGACCACGAACGTCTCACCTATCGCTATGCCGGTCGCGATTTCCGTTTAACGGACGTCGCAGGCCAAGTTGCGAAAGATATTATCGCGTAGGTGAACAGGCAAATGGAAATTCCCCACCCCGAAGCGTAAGCTTTGAAGTTGCGATATTTGTATTTAGGGCCGAAGGGTCGTAACGCCTCCAAAGTCGCATCCGGCAGGTGCGACTTTGGCAAGTCAATTCTGCCGACAGTGACTTTTGATAGTTGACTTTTTTTCCGGTTCGGGCTTGTCCCGACCGGACACCGCTCTGGTGTTCTAATGGCGCCGAGTAGTGAAATGAAGCCAGAGTTGTGCGATCGGGCGAGCTGAATCTAGAACTCCAAAGCAGCGGACGGTGGGGTCAAGCCCCAACCGTCCTGAGCATTCCGCTACAATCTCCAATTCACTGGACGAAAACAACAGGCCGGCAAGCGATAGAAACCCTTCAGTTCCCCCATGACTACGACCCTCCCCGTATCGCTAGACGATGTTCAAGCTGCCCAAAAAGTGATGTTGCAGCACATTTCACCAGCACCCTTGATTCGCTCCTATGCATTGGAAAAAGAATTGGGGCTAGCTGCAAGTCGTCGTGTTTGGATCAAAGACTACGGCTGGACACCCGTTGGTTCTTTCAAGTTGATGGGGGCACTCAATTGGATGGCCAACCACTTGAGCGATCTCGAAACGCGACCCGTTGCGGCCCATTCGTCAGGCAATTTCGCATCCGGAATTTCCTATGCCGGCATGCGGTACGGCAAACGCGTGATCATCGTCATGCCGGAGTCGGCGCCAAAAGTGAAGTTCGAACTGACCCGATCGTTTGGCGCCGAGATTCGCACGTACGACATCGTAACCGATCACTTGACGGGCGCCCGCGACAAGATGGCTCGCGAGATCGCTGAAAATGAAAACGCATTGCAAGCCTCCCCTTACGACGATCCCTATGTGATCTCTGGGAACGGAGTCGGTGGGCTCGAGATAGCACAAACGCTATCGCACGATCGGCGCGACATCTCGCATTTCGTCTGTGCGGTCAGCGGCGGAGGACTGATGGCAGGGCATGCCATCTCGATCGCAGCCAACTTCCCGTCCGCTCGCATCATCGGAGTGGAACCAGAGGGAGCGGACGATTTCCGACAATCGCTAGCAGCCAATGAACGAGTCCGCTTGCCCAAGCCGACTAGCATTTGCGATGGCCTGTTGTCCTATGACGTTGGTGTTAACAATTGGCCCATCCTTCAAAAGCATGTGCGTGAATCGGCAGTCGTTTCCGATCATCAAATACAACAGACGATGAAGTGGATGTACACTCGCCACGGCTTGCGTGCTGAACCTTCGGGCGCAATCACAATCGCTGCGGCCCTCTGCAATAAGATCGACTTGAGCGGCGAAGGTGACGTGGTGCTCGTCTTGAGCGGACGCAACGTCGACATCGATACCTTTGATCGCCATCTTCAAGAAGGGGACCGATCTTGACCGACCTAAGCTCAACGCTGGCCGATCTCATTCGCATCAATAGCGTCAACGCATTTTACGATAATGGCCCCGGAGAAGCCGAAATCGCTCGCTACGTCGAGCGTTTCTTTGCGAACCGTGGAATCGAGACTTGGCAACAGAGAGTTATTGATGCGAACGGGGCCATCGAAGCTAGATCGAATGTCATCGCTCGTTTACCCGGAGTCGACTCAAACCGCCGCATCGTGCTCGAAGCCCACATGGACACCGTATCCGTCCAGGGCATGACCATCCCTCCCTTTGAGCCGACGGTGGAAAATGGCTTGATGTTTGGACGGGGGTCGTGCGATACGAAAGCGGGCTTGGCCGGGATGATGCATGCTGTTGCGGCGTTGAAAGAACAGGGGACGGTACCTCCATGTGATGTTTTGCTGGCTGCGGTCGTGGACGAGGAGTTTTCCTTTCAAGGAGTCACGACTTTATGCAAGGAACTCAAGGCAGACGCCGCCATTGTGGCGGAGCCAACCGATCTTCGGGTTGCAATCGCCAGCAAAGGAGTGCTCCGCTGGCGCATTCATGCTCATGGCAAATCGGCACACAGCTCGAAAGTACATCTAGGTACAAACGCCATCTATCACATGGCCCGCATCGTATTGGCCTTCGAACAAGAGCACGTTGCACTTGCGCAGGCACCGGATACTTTGCTTGGTCCAGCTAGTTGCAACGTTGGCAAGATCGCCGGTGGCGTGCAAGTCAACTTCGTTCCGGATAGTTGCGTGATCGAGATCGATCGAAGATTGCTTCCGAGCGAATCGGTTGCCGAAGTTTGGAAGCACTATCAAAACCTGATCGATCGATTAAAGCAACAGGTTCCTGAAATGGATGTTCGAATGGAAGAACCGATGCTGCTCGACGAAGCATGGACGGTCGATCCCTCGAGCGCCATCGTGTTGGCCTCCCAAAACGTTTTGAAAGCGATGGGAGAGAACGACCAGCCCATCGGTGTCCCCTTTGGCAGCGATGCCAGTAAGCTTGGCCGCGCAGGGATTCCGACCATTATTTTCGGGCCCGGCAGTATCGATCAAGCCCATGCAGCGGTAGAGTACATCGAATTGCAACAAGTCGCGCGAGCGTCGGAATTTTACCGTCGTTGCGTGCTCAGTTTTGATGAGATATAGGTCCGAATGTCACATCAACGGAAAGAACCGAATGCTGTAGTTCGGCACGCACGAAATTTAGAGGGACAGACTGCCAGCAATGCCATTAATGGCCGTTGCTATTGTGATAAAACGCAAGCCAATCTTGGAATATACGAACTATTTGGGTAAATCATCGAACATCTTTTTGACCTTCCGAAAGTCAATCGACTTTTTGATCTTTTCCTCTGTGAAATTGACCTCGTCGAAAAGGGATGTATCAACCTGATCCCCAAATTTCCAATCTGCAAATCGAATCTCCCATGACTCCTTTCCATTGTCGTCCGACTCGAGAAATACACGCGATGGGAGTAGCTGGTCATCTGAATTTTTTTTCCATTGCGAGCGGGTACTCGCATACATCTTCAATTTTTTTGCATCCGACTCCAAAGTATTCGACAGGTTCGAATCATCGGCAAAACATTCCATCTGCTCAATGCACCAGCTCTCATCCTTGTTGAACGTGAGACCGATTGCAGCATCGTTAGAGACGTAAAACTTCCAATAACTCCTACCGTCAGGGAGTACCTTTTCTTCAATGATCTTTTTGTTTTTGGGCGAGATTTCTAGCATCGAATTATTGTCTCCATCCTTCCTATTTCCAGTCGCTGATGTCGTTGCAATTTCGAATGGGTGCTTTCGGCATGAAAAAGTATCAACCGCCATAACGCCAGCTCGAACCTCGAAAGCGAGGAACTTTTGGTCCGCGGGAAACTTACCGCGATAGTGAATCCCCTTTACGGGAGTTACTATTTCAGCCTCGGTAAGCGATTTGTTGATATCTTCGTCGCCCAAAGCATTCAATTTGATTGCGTCAATTCGCACCTTTGCTCTTCCATCGCACATGTACCTTTGAAGTATCCTGTCACCTGACAACCTAGCTCCCCCAAGCACCACCGATTCTGAAACTCGATACTTTTCGATAAGAACCGACATTTTTTTCTGATCAAGGTCATTTCGCTCGAGTTGCAAGAAGGCTAGTCGATCCTCCAGTTTGTCATCTTGAGCATCTAGCTGGCTCGCAACGTTAAGCCAAAGAAATGTGAGCATAAAAGCACAACAACGAGTATGGATTTCCATCGCGAAGATCTCCGCATTTTTGTCAACAAAACTGAATAAATCGCCCATGATGGATTCGATGACGCTCATCGAACCCGAAGAGAAGACCCCCAACAACTAAGTTTTCTAAAACTTCCGGCGACGTTACGAAGCCTTCAAGTCTCGACATTGGCGTTGTTTTGCTGTTCGCCCTTTAACCGATCAACGATCGAAAGACACACTATTTTGCCGGGCTAACTATGGCACTTCTGGCGGCACCTCTGGCCCTCCTGAGCCTCCTCCTGAACCTCCTCCTGAACCTCCTCCTGGCGCTGGTGGGGCACCAATACACACCACAGTATTCGAGCGTTCATACTTGATCAACCAATCCTCAAAGGCTTCATACAAGGTGCATTCAACCCCTCCGCCTGGAAGGCGTTTGCAAGGGCACTGGCGGAAGTAAGAGCAAAGTGTACGATCCACTTCGACTGCTGCCTTTCCAGTCGCACCTGGCGCAGCTTTGGGCGGATTATAGTAGAAACTGTTCGTAAAGTGGCGCCATTGGTCAAAGTTGATGTTTTGAGCGGGTATCTTGCATGTATCCGAACCAGCGCTTCGATCACAAATACCCGTGGGACAACTAGTCCACGGCGAGGCTTGCCCAGGCGGGCAGCTATCTAATTCTGCAGTTTCCGGGTCAGCATCAAGACACCCCTTTTCGTTAACAATGTTGATAGTAAAATTAGGATTCGTGGTTCCGCCTGTTTGCGCCTGAAGATCAACTGCGAACCCGGCTATCACCAAAAAAACAACTTGAAGCAAAAACTTTCTAAACATAGTACCCAACTCCATTAATTTCGAAACGGCAACGAAAAACTATTCACAACTACGGGCTAGACTCTCGCCATTTGCAGTCAATATCAACAAATAGCTCAGGATGATTTCGATCAACGATACGAATCGTCCAAGTATCGAACTTCTCTAGGCCAACTTTCTCCTCAATCGTTAGTGTAAGGATTGCTTTGTCCGCATTGATCAGGTCCTTCGTTGCAAGCTCGGGCTTGATTAAACCGGACTCCCACTTAAAACCTTTCGGCTGTCGGATTAGAACATCAAGAGCCAAATCGGCCACGTTACCCGCTAGCAATTCAGGCCCAACAAGAAGGCATTTCTGCTGCGGCTTGTCTTGGCGCTTATCGAAGAGCAACACTGACGGAACGATTCGCGTCTTGAGTCGCTCTCCATAAACAATCTGCCGAGAGAATTTACCAATAACTCCCTGGTTTTCCAACTCGAAGTCCAAAAAGATATGACCCTCAGTGAGTGGCATTGTCTCTTTCAGGGTTAGTTCACTAAATTTCGAATCTGTCACCAACTGAAGATCGGAATCAGTACAGGACCCGCTCAACGATTTGATCGTGACCCCCTCTGCAACCTTCAACTTGACTTCTTTTTTTTGCAGTTTCCCATCTTCTACCAGCAAGTGGCGATCCGACAACTCGACGGGACAGATCACCTTTACCTTAAGGGCAAAAATTAAAACGACATTGTCACCCTCTCCGGCTTTTTGGTTCAATCCATCCCTTCGAAAGCCGCGAATTTTCACCCCTTCGACTAACTGACCAGACTTGGGGCGAAGAAAAATTTCTCCGGAAGCAACAGTGTTTTTGGAAAGCGATCCTTTGTCGAATCGAACCTGAACGCAGTTGCAAATCGATTCAGCAGTCAAACTATTGAGATCGATTTGGTCTGAATCAGTTGAAATTGAGAATGGGAACCGATAAGAAAACCCATCGATGATTTCCGCTTGAATGCCCAATACCTCCCCTACTTTTGAGAGTTTCAGTTCAGCCGATACCTTCGACTCTATTACACTAGGCTGAGCACTTAGGATTGAGCAATGAACAAGAACAAGAATCAATGCAAAACGGAAAGAACCTAACCAAAACCTTTTTTTGCAAAGGCTTGTGAGCTGGTGAGCTGGTGAGCTTCATCGGGATGAACCAACGTAACGAAGAAATCGGGCAATATCTCTCAACAACTGAAATTTGAGCCGTACCATTGTCTCCTGTCAACTTAATTTCGTTAATTTCGAAAAAATGTCTTTTGAATGAGGATGAGCAAGGTGAATCGAGTCTATCAGGAACATGCATGACGCACCCATTGAGCCGAGAATGGATGAAGATTTAGTTCCGATTTTATTTTTGAGTCCAGCAGCATCGACCAAGCAAGCGCAATAGTTTGTTTCATAGAATTGCAGCAAGTCGCGAGGGCGTCGGAGTTTTATCGTCTTTGCGTGTTAAGGTATACTGAGTTTTGCATCCACTAAGTTCGCAAAGACAACAGGAGTAGCCCATGATTTCAAGACGCGATTTTATCCAAACGGCAGCGGTAGGCAGTTCCTTGATTGGAACGATGGGATTAAGCACTCTCTGGCCTGAAACGGCAAATGCCGCCGCCACTTTGTCGGCCGCGCAAAAGGCGTCCGAATGGATCGACGCCCACGTGCATGTTTGGACACCCGACACCAAGAAGTATCCGTTGTCGGATGCGTACAAGGTATCGGACATGGTTCCACCAAGCTTCACGCCGGAAGAACTCTTTGCGAATTGCAAGCCGCAAGGGGTTACCAAAGTTGTCTTGATTCAAATGAGCTTCTATGGTTTTGACAACCAATACATGCTCGACTGCATGGAGAAACATCCAGGAGTGTTCTCTGGTGTGGCCATTGTGGACGAGAACAAGCCCGGCCTGAAAATGACGATGAGCTCCTTAGGGAAAAAGGGAGTACGTGGCTTTCGCTTGTACACCGATCGGGACAAAGCCAGCAAATGGAAGGATTCCACTGGAATGAAAGAGATGTGGAGCCATGCTGCCGAAACAGGACAATCGATGTGCCTTTTGGCGAATCCCGACGCACTCCCTTTTGTGAACAGCATGTGCGAGCAGTATCCGAAAACGCGTGTGGTCGTCGATCACTTCGCAAGGATTGGAGTCTCGGGCACTATCGATAAATCTGCGTTGGACGACTTGTGCCGATTGGCCAAATACGACAACGTTTTTGTGAAGACGAGTGCCTTTTACGCACTGGGTGAAAAGAAGGCTCCGTACCAAGATCTTGGTCCAATGATTCAGAGGCTGGTGAAAGAGTTTGGAGCCAAGCGTCTGATGTGGGCTTCGGATTGTCCCTACCAAGTAGGGGAGGGACACAACTATGCAAACTCTATCGGGCTCATTCGCGATCAACTCGATTTCCTAATGCCAGAGGATAAGCAATGGATGCTACGTGGGACCGCCGAACGCGTATTCTTTTAAGATGATCATTCCAGCTCCCCTTCTCCTCCTCGGGAGGAGAAGGGGTTGGGGGATGAGGAGGTTGGAGCATGGCGATGGAATGGCTGGAACCACAAGACTTCTCGGAGCACCTGCGAGAAGCAATGACGCCCGCCGAGTATTTGATATGGCAACTCATTCGAAACCGACAACGTTGCAACGCCAAGTTCCGACGGCAATACATCAAAGGGATTTACATCCTTGACTTCTATTGCCCCGAAGCCAAATTATGTGTCGAATGCGATGGGCTTCCGCACTTCACTCCTGAAGGGATAAAAAAAGACCGAATTCGGACCGAATGGCTAAAGCAACAAGGCATTGAAGTGATTCGATTCACTAGCCAGGAAATTGAGCACGATACACAACGGGTACTTCAAGAGATCGATAGCGCCTTAAAACGATCGATACTTAAGTGCGATTCGCCTCCTCATCCCCCGCCCCCTTCTCCTCCCGAGGAGGAGAAGGGGAGTTAGAACGAACGGGAACACCTAGACTACTCAATTCACGTATCGAGGTACAATTTGTACTTTCGCATCGACTCTTTTATTCCTCTCCGAACCAAGTATCCCGCCATGAAAATCAATTTCCTTTTGCTGTTCGTATTGTGTCTGTTTTCCATGCTCGAGTCGTCCGCAGCAGATCCGTGGTTGGTGATCGAGGGCAAAGAGGGGATCGGCAAAGGGCAGCACATCGTCTTTGTTACAGGCGAGGAGTACTACCGATCCGAGGAAGGGATGAGTATGTTCGCTCAGATACTTGCTCGGCATCAGGGTTTCAAATGCACTGTGCTTTTTGCAATCGATCCAGCAACGGGAACCATCAACCCCAATCGCAATACAAATATACCAGGGCTTGCAGCTCTGAAGACTGCAGACTTGATGGTGATCTTTGCTCGCTTTCGAGAGTTGCCGGACGCGGACATGCAGCACATCGTGGACTACGTTGAGGCGGGCAAGCCCGTGTTTGGGATTCGCAACGCGACGCATGCATTTCGCTACCCACAGAACAGTACGAGCAAATTCAAGAACTGGGATTTCCAGAGCAAGGAATGGCCAGGTGGTTTCGGCCAGCAGATTTTAGGTGATACATGGATCGCGCATTATGGAGCTTTCCAAAAGGAAGCGACATTGGCACGTATTAATATGTCCGTAAGCGACCATCCGGTCCTCAAAGGAGTTGCAGATACCTTTTTCTGTCATACCGATGTCAATTCGGTCGAGCGTCTGACGGCCGAAGATGTCGTTTTGTTTCACGGACAAGTCCTCTCGGGGCTCAAGCCGACCGATCCACCGGTGACCGACAAACGCAAAGACACGAAGATGCCGTTCGCATGGTTCAAAACCTATACAGCACCATCTGGCAAACATGGCCGAGCATTTACCACTACCGCCGGCGCTTCGCTGGATTGGCAGAGTGACGATCTTAGGAGACTGATGGTCAACGCCGTTTTGTCGCTCACCGGCCACGAGTCCGAAATCCCAGACAAGACGGACGTTTCCTTTGTCGCTCCGTACAACCCGCAGCCAACGGGCATGATCGAGGATGCGAAGTGGACATCGGCCAAGCTAACGCGGGATCGATGGATGCTGAGCGGGATGGTTGGAAACACTCCAGTCTATGTCAATCCGCTTGACGTGAAACCTCCGTACTATCGAGTACGCTACGAAGCCGCGACCTACGCAGACGCATTGAGTTATCCGGTCAGTTTCACGCTCTGGGTGCCGCCAGGGATAACGCCGCTACGAGGATTGATTGTTCATCAACACGGATGTGGCGAGGGTTCCTGCAAATCGGGTCAGACGGGAGCTTTTGATTTGCATTGGCAAGCACTGGCGAAGAAACATCACTGCGCGTTGATGTCACCTTCCTATGAGCAGCCGGACCAAGCGAACTGCCAACTGTGGTGCGACCCACGCAACGGTTCGGACACGGCTTTTCAGCGATCGCTGTCCGAGCTAGGTGCCCAATCGGGCCATTCGGAACTTGCAACGGTGCCATGGGCCTTGTGGGGTCACAGCGGTGGCGGGCATTGGGCAGGTGGGATGACGTTGCTGCACCCAGATCGTGTAGCAGCAGCTTGGCTGCGTTCCGGTGTGCCTGCCGTAACGGCGGTTGAGGGGAAACCGACTCCCTACACGATTCCAGACGCCGCCCTCGAGGTCCCCGTCATGTGCAACGTGGGGACGCAAGAAGGGGTAACGGTCAAGGACGGTCGGTTCGCAGGTGTATGGCCCGGCACAGAAGCTTTCTTTCTGGCCCTTCGCGGCACGGGAGGGTTAGTAGGAGTTTCGATCGATCCGTTAACGAGCCACGAATGTGGAAATCAGCGTTATTTAGCGATACCATGGTTCGACGCGTGCTTGTCCGCTCGCTTACCAAAAACGAACAAAGAGCCGCTCACTGCGATGTCCAAGGCAGGAGCTTGGATAGCAACGATCGACAGCGAAACAGCGAAGCATTCACAGCCGATCCCGCAAGGTGACTTCAAGGGCCCGATCGAGAAGTCGATCTGGCTACCGAACGAACCGATGGCAAAGGCTTGGGCGCAGTACATGACAAACACTGAGATCACGGATACCACACCGCCACCCGCCCCATCGAACTTAAAGGTTCGTGGCAGCGAATTAACTTGGGAGGCCGACGCGGACCTCGAGAGTGGCCTAGCAGGCTTCATCATCGAAAGGGAAGGCGAGTTCCTAGCCAATATTCCCGATCAAAACAAGAATCCCTTCGGCCGGCCGATATTCCAGAAGCTCCAGTACAGCGACACCCCGGCCCAACCACTTGTTCAGATGCGATTTACTGACCCAAAACCTGAAAGTGGAAAAGTGCATGACTACCGCGTTTATGCAGTGAATACGGTGGGGCTCAAGTCGCGGTGATGGGAAGGCTCGACTGTGGGATAATGTGTCGCCCGCCGGGCTAAAGAGCGTTTTCCATGGATCCGGTGGCTTACGCCGCCGGCAGAGATGTTTCGCCCTCCGGGCTGTTTTTGCAGCACAACATGCGACTGTCACGCAACACATGGCGAACGTTAATTAAGGTTCCAAACACCATTTACCAAATCAGTAATTACTTTTTTGCAGGCAAAAGGGGACACGCCACTTCACAATCGTTAAGTCAATCGGTCTCCACATAGACTTATGGCGACTCGGCGATAGGTTATCGTATGAATGCGATAACATCTGCTAGATCTTGTTGGGTCAGAATCGACTCGAGTCCCTCTGGCATCAGTGACATATTTGAATTGCGCAATTGCTCGATTTCGAGACGCGAGACCGTTTGCACAATTCCTTTGGCTGATTTGATGGAAATGCTGTTGGCAGTCTCACCCACAAGCAATCCAGTCAAAACTTCGCCGCTCTCAAGTAAGACGTTGTAGGCTTGAAAACCTGGCTGGATGTCTGCATTGGGGTCGAGAATGTTGACCAGAAGCTTTTCATTGGTATGCTCGACAACGGTGGCCATGTTGGGACCAACTTCGTTCCCAAGTTCGCCCTTTCGATGGCAGCTCGCACAGGCTCGTTCAAAAACGACGCGTCCTTTGGCGCTATCACCTCGAAGCTCAAACGCTTGCCGATAGGCTACGACAATGTCTTGCCGTTTTGCTGTACTTTTGGATTGAAACAGCTGCACTGCACGCTCTGCGATGGTCGGGTCTGGGTAGTGCAAAAGCCGATCACGTTGCCCAAATTCAAAACCGCTGGCATGGATCAAACCATGTTCCATTTGGTCAAGTAAATTGCGAGCCCAGTTCGCGCGCGACATCCAAACATCGATCGCTTGTGTGCGAAGGGTTGGCGAGAAGTCCGGCCATGCGGAGGCTAAAAACATTAAAGCTTCATCATGACCACTTTGAAGAAATATCGCGAGGATCTGTTGCTGGAATTCCAACGCAACGCTTGGTTTCAAACCTTGCGATAGTAACAAAAGGCCTTGTTCTCTATGCTTTTTTGTCCGGCACAAAGGTTTCGCGGCAGCGATTCGATCCTCCCACGCTAATCGATCATTTTTCGCATCCACAGACAACTGTTGCAATGCAGACTCCAACTGCTTCAAACTGGCGAGTAGCTTTTGATCCGCATCATATCCCAGGAAATCCTCGAAGCTCACTCCTACGCGCTGTAGTGTCCAAAGCAATTCATCGAGTTTTTGCTTCTTGTCCTTGCCTACAGAACTCAGTGCATCGACGAGCAGTACGTTTAGTACCTTGGCGTCCTTAAGCCCCACGGACTGACGCACAATCGGCTCCCGAAACGCTTGAACAACCTGCAGCTCGCTTTGGGCGATGCCAATCGCAAAGGTACTCGCATGTTCCAATGCCGAGCTCATGATTGCGGATTGGATCATCGGCTCTCGGTAGAATCGCTTTGCGAGGAACACCAAGGCTTCACCATTGACCTTTCCAGGCCATTGGCCGAGAGTGAAGGCCAACTGAAGACAAACCTTTTCATCCGGATCATTTACCAGTCGTATGGCCGCAGCTTGAACCGCGGGGTCCGTCGATGCTTCCGCCATTCGCAATGCGTTTTCACGAACCCTCGCGTGACTATCGCCCAAGGCTTTGATCTTCATGGCGTTCGATAGTCGTCGCATGCCATCGAGCGTTGCGTACGCTTGAACGCGGGTTTGCGGACTCGCACTTGTGGTCGCTATTTGTTCAAGCATCGGTATGGCTGACATATCATTTGACCAAAGCAACATTTGCTGCGCTTTATCGCGTTGCCAGTCGTTCTGAGACTCTAACGCTTTGACGATCGCGGCAGTATCGCCCGATAGCAACTCCCAAGGAGATGCGGTCGATGGTCTTTCCATCGGGACGACCCGATAAATGCGTCCTCGGTCGTCCCCCAAGCGATAATGCGGCAAAAGCTCCTCCTTGCCTTCCGGTGGTAGCCAGTCTGGATGCTCAATCATGTAGCGATACATGTCGGCAATCCACAACGCTCCATCGGGCCCTGTGCGCGCCATTACCGGACGACACCATCGATCCTCGCTGGCAAAGAAATCGAACCTACCTTCGCCTGTCGGACGCTCCGCCGTGAAACTAACCCCGCTATCGGTCACAATATTATGCTGGACCAAGTTGTGAAAGGGTTCGCATGTAAATGCGTGTATCTGCTCGCTCGGACCAAACAATCGGCTATCACCGAAGATCATGCCTCCACAGGCCGAGGTAAAGTGCCCCGCCTCCTGAAAGCTATGGAAGCGTTTTTCAGGTCGACTGGCTGGATGAACTTCCGGACTATTGGGTGGCAAGACGAATTGAATGGCACTTGCCGCTGGAACGTATGGGTTTCTCGCGAGATAGCGGTCGGCGAGCACATAGTTCCAAAGCGGCTTGGCATTTTGAGTCCCAAACCAGTGTCCCCATGCATCTCGATTGCGACCAAACTGCGAAGGTCCCGACTCGATAACAAGTTCGCCAGAATCCGGCTGGATCCGAAAATCGCGGCTTCCAATGGCATAAGACAGACCATTGCGATTCGACTTCACCTCGGTTTTCAATCCATGATTGGGATGGTGTCCTCCGTTCGCACAATACACCCAGTTGTCCAACCCCCATCTCAAACCATTCATCCTAAGCTGCTGATTGCCTTCGTTGAAGCCTTCGAACAGCACTTCCTTGGTATCCGCTTTTCCGTCGCCGTTTGTGTCTCGCAGGAACAAGATTTGAGGCGCCGCAGCGACCAAAACGCCATCCCGCCAAGTCAACAGTCCATTTGGGAAATTGAGCCCCTCGGCAAAGAGTGAACTGGATTCATAGCGACCATCCCCGTCTCGATCTTCTAAGATACGAACTCGGCCACCTGCTTTTCCGTGTCCGTCCATCCCCATCGGGTAGTCCGACATTTCAATAACCCACAACCTGCCTTTGGCATCCCAATCGAAAGCGACTGGATCGATGACTTGCGGTTCACATGCAACGATCTCGACACGATAGCCTTCAGGAACGTGAATCTTGGAGAGGGAACGCTCCGCCGACAGCGGCTCGCTATGTGGCAGTGGTAGCGTCTGTTTGTCTATGCGTTCAGGTGCGGGATCCGGTGCGCCTGCCGATTGTCCGGAAGCTGTGTGAAGCTGCTTGGCTTCGTCGGCCGTCAACGCTCGATTGAAGATTGCATAATAAGCAAGCTGGCCCTGCAATGGTGCAAATTGATCCGTGCGAGCACCGAGGAAAAACTGCTTGCTACCATTGGTTGTCATCTCAATATCGGTTTCTAGGTCAGGGACCATTTCGCCGTTGAGCAGGAGCTTGATATGATTCTTCTCGCGAATCGCGATCACGTGGTTCCATGTGTTGGGAGCAATGCTGGTACGACCAATCGCAACTTGATCGCGATCGTTGCCATTGAACCAAAACAATTTGCCTGTCATCTTGGGGTCGTACGTCCCGCCGATTCCGAGATGATCACCAGATGCTCGCGGGTCCTTGTCCGGACCACGTGAAAAAAGATAAGCGGTCACGGGGCGTGCGGCATTCGGGACTTGGTTTCGAAACCAAAACGCAACGCTGTACGTATCGCCAATCGCTTCGTAGGTCGTTGCAATCCGACCCGATTGAAACGATGCGAAAGAATTTGCCGCGTAGCGAACGCTTCCGGATGTTTCCAATGCCTTAGGGGCAGCCGCGAATGTTTCCAACCCAGTGGGTTTCAGCGATGCCATCTCGTCCGCATAGGGAGCTGGAAAGGTGATGGTACTGGTACCGGTTAGGCCTCGCTCTTCCAAGCGTTTTCGCTTGGCGATGTCGACTTGCACCGGGTTTCCGACAGCCGACACGTTCCAAAAAGATTGAATTTCTTCCGTTGAAAGAGGCCTTCCAAAAAACGCGATCTCATCGATTTTGCCTTGCATTCCTTGTCCAAAACGCAGTTGCCTGTTTTCGGAAACGAGTGTCGCAGTCGATTTCAGGAATGGCTCTGTTCCACCGTCAATCCACACGCTAACGGTCCCTTTTTCTCGAATCAAAGTCGCCATGTGCCATTGATCCGCTTCGAGTCGTTCGCTTCGAAAAATACCATCGAGTTCAAGCTGTACTGTATGATCGCCAAATTGTTTGGCAACAAGCGATTCTCCCATGGGTCCGACGCAAAGCGTACCTTTTCGCTCGCTCGCACCACTTCGTTCTCCGAGCCAGAACCAAAAGGAGTTGGTATAGTTTTCTGAGCCCGGAGGCAATTCGCATGTAAGTTCCCCTCCAGCCAAATGCAGCCCTCGGTTGATCTGATCGGGACCAGAAAAAGCTGAGGGCGTTAGCACTTCGCCTGCTCCAATGCCGGTACCGCTCCCGACACCTGGCAAGTACCAAGCGTAACCGGGGCTTAGTCGGGCGGGTTGACTATCTGCGATCGCATTGCGTGCGCTGTTACCGTCCGCGTCATCTAATCGCCAATAGGAAATTGGCTTTGCATTCAAGATTGCTCGAGCGTAGGGACCGTGAGTGTCTTCCATCGATCGACGCGATCGATTTGTTACTTCTTCCAATGATTGGAGAAGTGACTCAACTATTTTTGGCTCCGCTTCGCTTTCGAGCCCTGCTGTCCGGGCAGGCCAAGTCGTATAGCCGCCCAGCGTATGCTGCTCGGGTGGAGGTATGTAGCCCTCCGCTCCATTGGCTAGTTCGATATTGAAGTGCCATGGCGACGGCGATCGCCCTTTGAGCTTGAGACCCGTAAGCGCATAGACCTCGTTAGGAAGAGTCGCAATCGTCACATCTCCGATTTGAATGGCTTGAAGTTTTAGTTGCGTCGATTGTCGCTCGTGAAGTATCAACGCTTCCTTGGCATAAACCTCTTGCAGATTTTTTGCGAGATCATTCTCAATGTGGTCCGCAATGGGTCTCGCCCATTCGAGTCTTTTCGAATCGGGGACGCGGTAGTTGAGAGCCAATGTTCGCTCAACCATGCCGAGACGAGCGAAGTCTCGATAGGCTATGGCTTGGAGTGATTGCTCCGCGTACCTTGCAACCGATTCCGCGTACGCCGCAATTGATATCGATTTCGATGGAACACCATAGTCCATCCACATTAAATCGCCGCTAGTCCCTTGAGAAATCGCGCAGACAAATGGGCCATTGCCATCACCGGATTCTCCCATGGATTCTGCAATGTATTTACAAAACAGTCCGTAGTAGTCCGACGAAATGGCTTGGGCGCCAAAATAGTGCTGTGAGTAGTTAGCAAACACCGCAAGAGGATGTCCATCCGTGGCTTGAACTGAAATGAGAAAGAGTTCGGGGTCTACCGGCCCTGATGGTCCAATCACGTCAGGGCTTTGGTAGCCAGGATGCATGTGCGCCAGCCCAGTTGCATTTCCAAACGGATCGACAATTTTCTTTTCAGGTTTGCGTATCCAACGACGATTGTGCGTGTGTTCCCAATCGTTGATCGAATTCCAGCCGATTCTGGCAGGCTCACGTTTCGCATGAGCAGCGACAATCGATTCCGCAATTTTAGCCGGCAACCATTCCGCATACGCTGTATCCAAACGCGTTCCCAGGCAAGCCATAGCTGCGGGCGCCGAGTGAGTGTGCGTTGCGGAAACCATCATGTTTGAAATAGGAATGCCACATTGCTTGTTGGCCAAAAGTTTCGCTTCGTCAATAAGCGATTGCGTCATCATGCAAGTGTCGACAACCGTTAAGCAGATCGTTGATGTACCATCGTCAAGAACAATACTGCGAACGAAGAGCCGATCGTGAATCGTAGAGGACTGAGCCTCCAAAAAACCTCCGGCCACGATAGAACGTTCCGTCATCGGCGTGATATCGACGGTGGCTGCCCCCGCCCGAAAAGCGAGTGCCGACTCCGGGGATTCCCACGCCATGCACCTGTCTACGCACAACATCCATCCAAGTGTTGATGCAACGATCAAGTTCGCGAGCCAAAAAGGAGAGCGCATGTCAGCCTCGAAAGGAATACAGAAGGGAAACAATTCGACCTAGAGTATAACCTCACAGAAGCTTTTCGACGCTCGCATGAGCGAATTCAAGCTAAAGCATCATGGAAAGTAGCAGAATCTGGTGAGAAGGCTTCACTGTCTTCGCATCTAAGCGAGGCCGTTTTTTCTTGCGATCCAAACGGAACACCCAGCATGTCTCAAAACGTATCTCGAAACGCTTCCTAACAATAGAGCGCTAAGTAATCCGCCACCAGTGCTACCAAGAACAATCACATCGCTTTTGTTTTCCTTGACGAATTGCACAAGCCCATCCCCCACGTGGCTCGACTCAATCACGTTGGTTGTGACAACCGGGGTAAGTTCGCGGAGTTCAATCTCCTTGGACTCAATCACTTTTTTTCTAGTCGCAATGATCTCGTCGATATCGAAGGGGATAGGGATTTCAGAATAAGTGTAGGGTGCGGAAACGATACTCACGGCTTCCATCCTACAATTGGCCCCCCAGCCAAATTGGGCCAGTTGGCCAAATACAGCCGACGTAGAATTGGTTTCGTCGTATGCAACGCAGACATGGATTGGTCGATTAGCGTTTCGTAATCCGGTCGGTCTAACAACAAGCACCGAACATCTTGCGTGCGTAGCCACAAAGTCGCTGGTACTGCCGAACATTCGCTCGAACAAAGAATGACCGATTGCCCCTAGAACAATGAGATCGCTTTTTTGGGACTCTGCAGTGCGGACGATTTGGGTCCCTACGTGGCCCTCGCCAATCACAAGCGTTATGGTTGCATTTGCGCCATCAAATAGCTTCTTGATGCGCACAAGTAAGGACTTCGCTTTTTCCTGGTCGGCGACCTGCAGGCTTTTCGCCAACTCAGTTGCATTGGCTACGCCATGCAAGTTCGGAATGTTGCTAATGTACAATACCGTGAGTTCAAGCCTTTCCGCATGCGGTAAATGAGCCAAAAGCCAAGCGGACTCTTCCGCAAATTGAGAACCATCGGTTGCAAGCAAAATTTTCATTGTAGTGCTCCTATCCACCCATTCCAACCAGTCGACGGACGAAAACCAGAACGAGTACGATGGCAAGCAAGCCGACACCGATCCACCCCAACGCGTGCGATTTCGGAACGCTCTTCAACCAGTTCAACATTTCGCTTTCCCCGTTCTAGATACTTTGCAAGAGAGACGTTTTGAATTGCAACTTGCAAATCTAGTGCCGGACGGTTCGAAACCAAGAACGAAACAGCAAAGGAAAGAATGCGATGGCAATGAGGACGACCACTAGCCATGGATCAACGATGGCAAATACGCCTTGTTCGGCGACCGTGCGAATATTGGGGACTCGAGAACCAACAAACGTGTAAACCATCGTACCGGGAAGTATCCCAACGTGTGTTGTCCACCAAAAAGTCGTCAATGGAATGTTCGTTGCACCTGCGCCGTAATTGACCAACGTAAACGGCGCGTGTGCCATTCTCAGCCAAAGGAGATAAAAGGCCCCCTCCTGCTCAAATCTTTTGCTGATCCAACGCAGATAGATTTGCCAACGTCGGTGGAGCAAGCGCCGAACGACGAATCGTCCGATCAGGAACGAAACGACAGCTGCCGTGGTCAAACCGATCTCGACAAGGAAAAATGCCGCTGCGAAACCGAAGAACCAGCCAAATACGATCGACTTGCCAGCAGTTCCTGGAATCAAGGACAAGCCAATGTAAAAAACGAGCCCTAAAACATAGCAAGTGATCGGGGCCGAACCAAGTTTGCTACGAAGCCAATCTTCCCGTTCTGCAACCCATTCCAAGTCCGGCAGATACCTAACGCAAATCCCAACCGCTAACACTGTGAGAATGAGCATCAATGTGACTAGGAAACGGCGCGAACTCAGAGCAGGAGAAATGCGAGCGATGCCGCCGACAGAAGCGTTGTCCGAGATTGGTTTCGCACTGGCCGATATTCTGCACTCCGATGTGAAATCGTTTTTGATTTGTGTCATTATGTGTCACACTGAGCCAAAAAGTGGCAGGACTAGAATTTCGGACGCGGGGCACGCAAAGCCGGCTTCGCTGAACCAAATTGCGATAAGCCGGCTGAAGCCGGTACACCAACGAGGGCCATGGTCAGTTGTTTTGGCTGCGACGAAAGGAATGCCAACTCACAGCCTCAAACGCATCCATTTCATGGAAGTACATGAAATGGGTTATCGTGATTGCATGCCTTGAAATCTCGATTCGGTTGAGCGAGTTTTTTTCCTGTTCACGTCCGCGTCCTCGCCTGGACGTTGTGGTGCCACATTGTGCGATGATGATGCCTCGGTCTCGATGCGATCCCGGATAGAAATCTAGCGAGTTTCCGATGTATGCTCGATGCAGATGCCCGCCGAGAATCATGTCCACATCGAGATCGGAGAATCGTTCGATCGCGCGTTTTGCCTGTGGCATGTTGCTGTCGTGAAGAAGGTCCGGAGCTGGAGCAAAATGATGATGAGCAACCACGATCCTTGCAATTTCACTCGGCGCCTCCCGAAACACGCGGTCGCACAGGTCCAATTGCCACTTGAAGATCTTTCCATTGCTTATCGCTGTTCGCGGCGCAGTCGAATCCAAACCAACAATCACCGCTCCCTCTATCTTGAGCACCGGATTAAGTTCTTCGGAAATGATCTCTCGATACAGTCGATGGGGAGAAAAAAACCTTTCGGCCAATCGATAAAGCGGTACGTCGTGATTTCCGGGGATCACTAACTGAGGCACTTGCGGCAATCGTTGCATGTATTGCTTGGCGGCTTGAAACTGTTCCTTCGTGGCACGTTGTGTCAGATCTCCATTGATGATGATTGCATCGGAGTGCTCCGCATTGGCTATACGCAGCGCAGCTTCACCAACCTTTTCTACAAATGGAGGCCCAAAATGGAGATCGGAGATTTGAAGCAGTCGGATGGTTTTTTCAGTGCGATCCATTTTGGGCTATTTTATTAGATGCGAACAAAGGGGTTACTTCAACGGGAAGCGGGGAAATGCGATTAGGGCAATTCTTAGCCTTGTCATCACCTGCTCTTTTTGACATTGCTCCCCTGGCCCTCCAAGGCAACGCGGTGAAGCATGTTGTAGCGAAAACCCGTCAAAAGTTTCGGTCGTTTAGGCGATGCAGCCGAAAGTCTTGACGGGTTTTCGCTACACCAAAGCCGGGTCGACGTTCCTAGCTCCAGCCAAGTAGCTGCATTCCTCTGAGACGCAAATCAAGTGCCATTGATAGAAAACAATAGTTCCGCAAGTGTCCGATGCGCTTCGGTACGCTATGTGCTGTAGGGGAGTGAAGCAGAGCCAACTACCAAGGAAAATACGCATTGTCGCCATTCCCGGAGGAAAGATGTTCATTCCCTCGCCACACATGACTTGGGTGATCGCATGCCTGTTTGGACTGCTGGCGACAGGAACGTGCTTCCGAGTATGGATGCTTCGTGGGGGTACTGATGCAAAAAAAAACCAGTCGCATCTCGACAGTGTCCGATCCTGGTGGGCCTTGGCCCTTGTGCTGTCAATCGCAATGCTTCTTGAGAAGATCGGAGTCATCGCACTGCTTGCAGGCGTTGGAACCCTAAGTCTATGGGAGTTCTTACGAATCCTTGGATGGAAACGTGTTGGCAAGGCAACGACATGCGTTGTATTTGGCTTAGCTACAATTTATTACTTGTCACTGCTATTTGGTTATGCGGAATCAATGCAAGTTATCGCACCAGTCGCGATTGTCTTGGTACTCGGAGCATTCCGAGCTTGGCTTGGTCTAGTCGAGGACTTCATCCGAGTCACCGCCGCAACAATTTGGGGTATGCTGTTGTTTGTTTATTGTTTGTCGCATGCTTACTTCCTGCTGACGTTGCCTGGCTTGCCGGAACCTTGGGCGGGAAACCTTGGATGGATTCTGTATTTGGTTCTATTGACGGAAACCAACGACATCGCTCAAGCACTCATTGGGCGTCAATGGGGTCGCACCAAGATAGCTCCCGTTACGTCTCCAAATAAATCTCTCGAAGGACTCGTCGGAGGAATAATGGCAACAACGGTACTCGCGGTCTTTTTGGCTCCGTGGTTAACGTCTTGGATGCAAAACTCTTGGCGGTCAGGTGTGTTTCTTGCGGCGTTTTCTGGCATCCTAATTGCGATATTCGGTTTTCTGGGGGACATCAATAAGTCCGGCATGAAACGGGATGTGGGTATTAAGGACAGTGGGACGCTGATTCCAGGCCAAGGTGGGATGATGGATCGAGTCGATAGCTTGACGTTTTCTGCGCCGGTTTTTTACTACTTCGTCAAAGCAGTGCTTTTGATGAATCGGCACGTCAATTAGAGTTAATCAGAGATGAGCAACCGCATGAAACCAAGCGAAGCATTCACGCATTCAACGCTCGCGAAGGACAATTCCAACGTGAACTCCCTAGACCGCGAGGGCATGTCCAAACATAAATATGTTACGATCCCCAACATCATTTGCACGATACGTCTCATCGGATCGATATGGCTTTTTTGGGTTGCCATGCAAGATCGCCCGGTGCTCTTCACGTGGGTATTCGTCGCGCTTAGCTTGAGCGACACCGTGGATGGTCGCATTGCTCGATGGTTTAATCTTCGATCCGATTTCGGTGCTCGATTGGACAGCTTTGCGGATTCGGTACTCTACGGAGCGATGTTCTTCGGACTCTTTTGGTTTCGTGGAGACGTGCTCATTCAAGAAGCACTATGGTGGATTGTTGGTCTCCTCAGCTACGTGTTAACGACAGGGGCCGGGCTTTGCAAATATGGTCGTATTCCAAGCTACCACACCCGAGGAGCCAAGATATCGCAGTGGTTTGTATTGGCGGGAGCGGTCTGCTTGCTGCTCGACTATACCGTATGGCCATTTCGACTGGCTATGTTCTTGGTGACGTTAACCAACTTAGAGGCGACAGCCATCACATGGATCTTGCCGAAATGGAGAGCCGATGTCCTGACGATTCTGCACGTATGGCCGTCGAAAAACAGCGACTGGAAAGAGCATTAGCGGTTCCATCAGAAATGGCTACTTCCTCCTCCTTCCATTTCCTATTGGGTCCGTTACCATGGAGTTGGGTTGAAATTGTCTATTTTCAAGCCGTTTCTTGAAACCAACCCGTCGAACGAAAATCTCTGCCAGGAACAGAAGATCAAATCCATGAACCCAGATGCATCGACCTCTAGCACTTTGCCTCCTAGAGATGCTCACAAACGTGGACTGCACCGGATCATGACGTTGGGTGGTGAGTATGGCACTCGCAATTACACCATCAAGCACCTTCAAAGCCTGAAGGGAAAGACGGTTCTTACGGAGACGATGCCCTTTACGACGAGCGAGGCGGCGGCAGCGGAAGCGGCGGGAATCGATACGCTCAAAGTCAAGTTTGATCCACGGAATCCGGCTAGCGCGATCGCGATTCGCAAAGCTGCCCCCAATACGTTCATGACATTCTGCATCGGGCTGACAAAGATTGCGACGGTGCAGGAAGCGGTCCGAGCGGGCTTCGACGCAATGGAGGCCGGTGCGGATGGAATCATGTGCCAATGGGGACCCGAATTCATTCGGGCTGTTTCTAGCGTTGGTATTCCTGTTCAAGCTCATGCTGGACTGGTACCCCGATTGAGTACATGGACGGGTGGCCTCAAGGCGGTTGGAAAGACCATGGACGAGGCCATCTGGGTGTTCGAGCAGATCAAGTCATTCGAAGCCGCAGGCGCTTGGGCCGTCGAAGTTGAAGTCGTACCGGCGGATTTGCTTACGGAGATTTCCAGTCGCACTTGCTTGGTGACCTCATCGATTGGTGCGGGTAGTGGCGGTGACATTCAATTCATGTTTGCCGAAGATATCTTAGGCAATCATGCTCCACCCTATCCGCGACACACGAAACAGTATCGAAACCTCTTCAAGATGGAACAGGCAATGCAAGTGGAGCGAGTCGAAGGATTTCGCGACTATATCAACGACGTCAAAAGCAGCGGGTTTCCAGGCCCAGAGCACGTCGTCAAAGCACCAGAAGGACTTATTGAGGGATTCCTTGCAAGGATTTGTACCTAGGAAGATTCGTTCTAATCGATGCTTTTGGCAAGCCCCGACGGAACAAGCCTAGGAACACCAATCTTTATCATTTAGTGTTCCTCGTTTGACGGCAGCGCACCTGTCGCCAAATACTGCGGAAAAGCTTTAAAACGGACGACGCCGTCTTGAACAAACGCCTGCGATTCTAAGACTGCTTTTACAGGTTCGATCTCTTTTCCACGGAACAACATGACCGCGACGCGTTTCGAAGTGTTGTTGGACTTGCCGTTCAAAAGACCAGCAAACCCAATCTTTTTCGCCTCAAATTGGTCCTTCGCAAGCTTGACGAATTGCTCATCGACGGATTTCACAAACGATGGCTCCGCGGACCACTTATCACCTTGAGTCAGGATCACCAAAACCGATTGCTCCATCGAAGTGACCTCGGTGACCAATTGCAGCTTGCCAACAATTGTCTTGTAGCCATTCAATTCCGCCTTCATGAATCCTTCTGAAACGTAAGGATCAGGGCCGAACATGGCTTCGGCATCCGCAATCGAATCCGCATTGATTACGACGACCCCTCGAGTCACTTTGTCTGGGTCCGCACAAGGCCCTGCGGTTGTTAGCGATCCTAGTTTTGCAAGTCGCCCGAAGTTCTCCAAATGGGCAGCCTGCTTTTTTTGGATTTCCTCAGGAGCAACTCCCTGTGTAGTTTTGCCCGTTGTCAGGAAGACGAAATAGTCTCGTTCAACTTCGCCGCCACAAGAAATCGCCCCCAAGCAAATGAATAAAATAGACAAGAGCGCAAAGTGAATGAGGTTGGCCATGACGGAGAATCCTAGTGGTGACTTTGAGTTTATTTCCATCCCAGTTTAGCACACAGGGCGGACGAACGGACAAATCCTGTTGCCCGTGCAAGAACTCAATTCGAAACGATAGACGCAATGATCAAACCGACCACGCATAACACCCAGGCGACCAAGTTCGCGATCCCCAACCACATTCCTAGCAGAACCAACCAACGCTCGTTGCCCGGAGTTTGGCCACTTCGAAGTTTGTTAAATTCGAAAGAGGCAAACACGATCGCCAAGATTGCGCAAATCCATCCACCGACGACGGTGGGACATAGCAACCAGCTAACCAAGCCAAGCACCAATACGACCGTGCCATTCCCAGACTTCGCGTAGCCAGCAGACTGAACACTGGATCTTGGCACTTGTCCGAATCCCGTTACCGTTGGATGAACTGGACTGGAAACGGGGGCATTTCCTTTGCGTGTTTGGAATCGCCAAGCTGCCAAACCAAGCCACTGTTCGGACGACTCCTCACGTATGTGACAAGTGTCGTCCAATCGACCTTGCTCGATCCAGTCAAGCACCGTTGCCTTGTCCGATGGTCCATAGATCATCGTGTTAGGTGTTCGAACGAAGAATTTTGGTTCCACAATCGGCGTTGCTTGTGGTAGCTCTAACCCAGGTGGCACTCCGCCGCTCTTTTGTTCTGGAACTGCTGTTGGCTGTTGAAATAATTGCCGTTCGCTTGGTACCTCCAATTGTGATAGAGAGGTCGGGAGCGCAGACCAAGAGTCCGCCAAAGGCAGGGATGAAGAGTCGCTCGTCCTGATTGGATCAGCATATGTCGTCTCGGCTAATGTGGCCGGTGGGCTTGGATTCGCGACGAAAGGGTTAGATGAGGCTTCCCCGACGACGTATACTTTTCCGCACGCGGGACAACGAGCTTTGCGGCCAACGAATTCATCGTTGACGCGAAGAGTCTTGCCACATCCCGAGCATAATGAGTCAATTGGCATCGTCGAAACCCAATCCTTAGGTCAATGGATGTTTGTCTGGATGAAGGTAAACGAATGATTTCCCGAGTCGCCCACCATAGTTCCCTGCTCGAATCTTTTGCAGTCCTTTGACCGGCAAAGCGGCATCGATGGCCGCGTAGGTTGCCTGAGCTACTTTCTCCAAATCCGAACCGTTGATGATGATTTCCATAATAGAAACCACGCCATCGGGCACGAGTGATTTGTCGCCAAGCTTCGATTTTAGGGTTGGGCAGTACTCGGCGTAGGTACTCGCGATCAAAAACTTATAGCTGCTACCCGCCTTGCTTGCGCTGGCTGCAACCCCGCCGGGAAAGGTGGTGATGACGCCGGGCATTGCATCGGCAGCCACAGCCGCACGATCCGCGGCTTCGATGGCGGCCTCCTCGGAATATCCCAGAAACCAAAGGTTGCCCCCCATGATGCCATCGGCAAATCCGAATCTTCGCGACAAGAAAAATTCGCCTCCTAAGGTTGGGATGGTCCAGCCCTTGTGGCCAAACATTTCGGTTCGCGTTTGATGGCCGTCGCCAAAGAAAGCAATTTTGCGTCCCAGCTTGAAGTAGGGGTCTGTATCCAGAACATTGAAACAACGAGTGGTCGGGCAAGTCAAAACGTTTTGGCTGAGTCTAGCCAATAAGACTTTTTCCAGATGAACAACACGATCTTTTCTAAAACGCGGAACATGGAATTGAAGAATAGCGCCGATTCGTCCGTCCGGTGTTTCCTGACCAGGCGAAACGCCGTCCAGGATCTGCTCGATGCCAGCTTCACAATCGCACAATATCGTGCTGCTCGCATGTCCGGTCGCGGCTTGGCAGGCCGCCATCAGCCATTTTCGGTCCCTAGCGGTGACCAGCACAGAAGCGTAAATACTTTTGAAAGCTTCGGCATAGGTATCTTCAACAAGAAGATCCCATTGTGGGTTGTTGAGCCACGGCGTCATTGGGTCAGCCTAAAGAGCGGTAAGGGAACGGATTCAAGAACTTGTGGAGGCTCCGGATTGTAGCGGATTTGAACTGGAACGAAACGCAATCTCGCCGGAACACAGGAAACCCGGTCTAGATCTGGCAAACATGGTCCTTGACAGAAATGCAGAATAGCCAATCATTTCCCTTGCCATTTTTCGCCGGCAGAGTTCTACAAAGCCGGTGTTGTCACCAACGAGAAATCCCTGATGAAAATCCACGAATACCAAGCCAAAGAACTCTTCCGCAAAGCTCAAGTGCCTGTGCTCCAGGGTTTTGTCGCCAAAACTCCTGAAGAAGCCAAAGCGGCCTTCGAAAAGCTGGGGGGCCCTATCGCGGTCGTCAAAGCACAAGTGCATGCGGGCGGACGAGGTAAGGGAACCGTCATCGAAGTGCCGACTCAGCGTGGCGTTCAATTGGTGAAAAGCGGCGACGAAGCTGCCACCGTCGCGAAAAACCTGATCAACAATCGGTTGGTCACGATTCAAACCGGACCTGCCGGCAGCAAAGTCAATCAAGTCTTCGTTGAGCAGGGATGCAAGATCGCTCGCGAATTGTACCTAGCAGTAGTTGTCGATCGCGGCAGCCAAATGCCATTGATGATGGTAAGCAGCGAAGGAGGAATGGACATTGAGCAGGTAGCTCACGAAACACCAGAAAAGATTCTTAAAGAATCGTTTGACCCAGCTTACGGTCTACAAGGATTTCAAGTTCGCAAGCTTTGCAAGAAGCTTGGGATCACCGGCGACGCGGCCAAGAGCGCCGATTTCTTTATGAAAAAGATCTGCAAGCTCTTCGTTGAACTCGATTGCTCGATGGCCGAAATCAATCCGCTGGTCATCACCGAAGACAACAAGATGATCGCGCTCGATGCCAAGATCACGTTTGATGACAATGCCATGTTCCGTCATCCGGATCTCAAGGAACTTCGAGACATCAACGAAGAAGAGCCTGCCGAAACGCGAGCTGGAAACACCGGACTCAGCTACGTCAAACTTGAGGGCAACATCGGTTGCCTAGTAAATGGTGCCGGACTCGCAATGGCAACCATGGACATCATCAAACACCACGGGGGAGCCCCAGCCAACTTCCTCGACGTAGGTGGTGGTGCGAATACACAACAGGTGACCGAAGCCTTCCGAATCATTTTGTCCGATCCAAACGTGAAAGCGATCCTCGTCAACATCTTCGGTGGTATTGCTCGTTGCACGACGATTGCCCAAGCGATCATTGAGGCCTCGAAAGAAGTTGGCTTCACCGTGCCTCTCGTCGTCCGACTCGAAGGTACTGAAGTGAACGAAGGAAAGAAGATGTTGAAGGACAGCGGTCTTGCCATCATCTCCGCAGACGACTTAACAGATGCTGCGAAAAAAGTCGTCGCATCGATCGCGTAGTACTTCGCTACTTATTTCAATCGCATTTACCAAAACCAACGATATCCAGAATTAATAAACTATGAGTATTCTTATCAATCGCGATACGCGAGTCATCTGCCAAGGTATCACCGGTAAAGCCGGAGCGTTCCATACCAAGGGTTGCAAAGAGTACAGCAACACGATGGTAGGTGGCGTAACGCCAGGAAAGTCAGGCGAGACCGTAGAGGGGCTACCTGTTTTCGATACGGTCGAAGAAGCGGTCAAGCAAACGGGCGCAAACGCTTCGATGATCTTTGTTCCTCCTGCATAGGGGTACCTGTCATCGACATGGTACACGTTTATGATCGCGTTCGTCGCAGCAAGTCGATCTTGATCGGTCCGAATTGCCCTGGAGTTATCACTCCAGGCGAATGCAAGATCGGCATTATGCCTGGCTACATTCACAACGTTGGCAAGGTTGGGATCATGTCCCGCAGCGGTACGTTGACTTACGAGGCCGTTTGGCAGACAAGCAGTTTGAATCTAGGCCAATCCACTTGCGTTGGACTAGGTGGCGATCCAATCGTCGGCTCTTCGTACATCGATATCTTCAAGCGATTCCAAGACGACGATCAAACCGAAGTCATCTTGATGATCGGAGAGATCGGCGGCGATGCCGAAGAACAAGCGGCAGCTTATGTTAAGGCAAATGTGACCAAACCTGTCGCTGCCTTCATCGCAGGCCGAACTGCACCTCCAGGAAAACGAATGGGACACGCAGGAGCGATCATCACCGGTGGCAAGGGGACAGCAGCCGAGAAAGTGGCTGCCTTGGAAGCCGCCGGAATCGTCGTCGCTCAATCGCCTGCGGATATGGGTAAAGCCGTGGTCGAAGCGATCAAACGCGGTAAATAGGTGTTCAACGACTTGTGCTTTTGATAAAAGCAATGTAGATTTCTGAAACACGGCCGATCGACAAACCGTCAAAGCTCGCGTTTTTCAAAAAACATTGAGGTACATTTAAATGTCAATTCTAAGGTGCTTAGCTTTCGCCCTAATCGGGTGCACATTTGTGAACAGTGTCTTGGCTCAGGGCTCGAGTGGTGGAAGTGGCTCGAGTGGTGGAAGTGGCTCGAGCGGTGGAAGTGGCTCGAGTGGTGGAGTTTTATGGATTATAACTTGGATACCCGGTTTGCCCTTTCCGTCTGATATCCCCACACAAAAAATCATACCAAATTCAACCCTAACTGCTACTGGGTCGTTAGAAACCGGTTTCGATGTCGTCTATACCGTACCCAATTCCGCAAAGGTCGTTTATCACTGGGAACGAAAAACCGTAACGAATGGTGACCAGTTTGTTGGTGATTCAACCTCCTACCAGATGTGCATTCGATATGGATTTGCCTGGATCGGTAATAAGTTCGTCACAAAAAGTATTCAGGGATACACTTCTAAGAGGGAAACTTCGTATGAGTACTTGCCTCGAACCGTAAACTTCGCCGCTGCTGCGGGAAACTTCACCAGCATAGCGGAGAACGATAAAGTGGGTTCTGTCGCAACTGGATTCGTGCTTGAGAGAAATCGGGACGGTGTTGATGAGGCAGTGATAAAAGCCCATTGCACGCTTGCAGCGACTATCAAAACGAAAAAGACCCTAACAGAAAGAATGAAAGATATTAAGTCGTTAGTTCAAATGGCGCCGACTCATTTGGTAACTACAACTCCAGTGGTCGATGAACGCCTAAGTGTAACTTACAATTCAGTTCCTGGAACTACTTGGAACTTAGTAAGAGGGTTTAAAGGAAACCTCAAAACGGACTCAGGGAGCTACCCGAGGAGTGACGGTACCGCCAATCAAGCCGGGTCGCTTAGCTTTGGAGCTTTCGCCCCCGACGACTCGTTTTATGGTCACTTAATTGGCGCAAAAGTGGTAAACCCTCCGGAAGCAAGTCGCAATATTTATTTTTACGAGAACTTCATGAGTTTTATACCCTGGACGGTGCCACCTTTTTTAAGTTGGTAAAACGTCGGATCGACGTTCGATAATTGATGTCTAGGAATGTAGCGTTCAATGAGGTTTTTCTAGGGTGGAGATTGCGATGCATGCAGCTTGGATATACGCCTTGGTTTGCTCAATAATCATTCCTTACCAAGGTCTTTTTGCACAGGATATCGAAACAGACATACTTGAGCTAAGTGCTGGCCCTTCGATACTTTCTAGCATTAGCGGAAGTCGAGCGGTAAAAGAACTTACTGAAGTTGATCGCTGGCAAAAATTGCTAGATCTAAAACCCGAAGATATGGATGAGCTACGGGGACTTAATTCGGGTATCGAGATCGATGAAAAAATCAAAAAGCTGGGAGCCAATAAGAGCCCAAAAGAACTCAAGGTACTTCGTGAGCAATTGATTCAATTGCGATTATCTGAGATTCTCGATCCAAATCAGCAGTCGTTACTCCGAGTCAACGTCCTAAAGAATAATTACTCGTCTCCATTGACACTCTTTCAAGGCGGGGCGACGCTTCTCATTGAGCTTGGCATGTCGCGAGAACAATGGACAGAACTAAAAACTTCTGCCTTCTCGAAAAATGATAAAATTCTTGAGATGCGTGACGACATGGTCATTGGAGTCTTGGAAAATATGTCGAAGGATGTTTCTTTGGATAAATCGAGTCGACTATGGAAGTTGTTTGGCAAAGACTTCCGCTCCCCGCCTCGTAGTGAGTTCGACTGGCAACAGATCCAAGTCTTCCATTCCGCGGATCCGAAAACGCAATTGATGTTTGCGACGATGTTGCGTCTCGATGATGATTTGAAGATTTCGAATTCACAAATGGCGGAAATTAGTAAGCTTGAAAAAAGGGAATTGTTACAGGTCAACAGATCGTCTGAGATCTCAGCTGAATTGGACCGAATACTCTCGAAACCACAACGGTCTGCGATTGTTCAGGGATTGCAAAGGTATCTGCTGGTGTCAGACGTAAAAATCCTTTTGAGTCCTGAATTGATAAAGCATGTTGGCTTTGAGAAGAATGAAGTGGATGCCGTCAAGGAGAGCATTATCGAGGCAGCCAAAAGCATTTCTGAGTTTCGTATCAAGAAAGAAATGGAGGTACTCCTAAGTGAACTTAGTGTCATGCCTCGCGATTTCCAGGAAAAACTTAAGCAACTTGTAAGGGGTGTGTGGGAATAGTGATTTAGCACCCCGGTGGATTTTTCCCTTTGTTCGCGACGTCGCCGCCTGCCGGATACAATGAAAGTATTCCTGAACGACTTTGACACGAACTGGAGCTCATTGAGTTTCTTATGAAAAGTCCATTTCCTGGCATGGATCCCTATTTGGAACGGAACTGGCAAGATGTCCATTCCACATTTATGGTTTACGCCAAACAACAACTCAACAATCAACTTCCCGCAGAGCTCCTAGCTCGTGTAGAAGAGAGCTTAGCCGTTGAGACAGACGATGGACGCGTGCGGGTTGTTTACCCAGATGTTAGTGTTGTCGAACGGCCAGCTCCATTTGGCGAGCTTCTGTCTGAACCATCGAATGTTGCGGTTGCTGATCCGTTCGAAGTACCGATTCCAATGGAGTCACCTCCCCAACGTCGTCTGGAGATCATAGACTCAGGTAGTGGCAATCGCGTGGTAACGGTCATCGAGCTTCTAAGTCCCGTCAATAAAACGATGCCGGCAGGCCGGGCAGCTTATCGCAAGAAACAATCGGAGTACATCCAAGGAATGGTGAACTTGGTGGAAATCGATTTGCTCAGGTGCGGCGAGTTTGTCTTGGCAATGCCGGAAGAGGAGTGGCCAAAAGCCCATCAAGCCCCCTACAAAATTTGCATTCGACGAGTGAATCGACCCTGGGTAGCTGCCGGAATTGGAATCCAGCTGCAGGAAAAGCTTCCCAACATTGCGATCCCACTTCGCAATCAGGATCGGGATGTGGTGCTGGAATTGCAGCCTATTATCGACGCTTGCTATCGCGATGGACGGTACTATGCCACCGACTACACACGACCATTGAATCCGCCGCTTACGGAAGAAGAATCCAAATGGGCCGAAACGCTTTTGAAACGGAGCTAGTTTGAGGCTCAAATGCGTTGTCGAGTCTACCTAAGCAATTCGTTGCTTGGGAGGGTGAGGCCACCGCTGTAAACATGTTTCCAACGAGTTTACCTCAGCAATTCGTTGCTCGGGAGGGTGAGGCTCCTGCCGAACCATTGCAACCCTGGCTCGGCAGGAGCCTCGCCCTCCCGAGAAACCTGCTCCTCTCCCGAGAAACCGGCTCCTCTCCCGTGACTGGTTTCTCTCGAAACCAGCAACTCTGCGGAAATTGTCCGCAAATGCAAGACTTTGACCAATCGATCCCCAATTGACAGTCCATTTCCATGCAAATTGCTGGTAAACTGTTGCTATGGCTGGGCCCGTGCAGTTCGGGTGGTGGCCAATTGGAAACACCTGCCCTCAACGCGATTGAATTGAATGTACCTCAAGCTTGCTAAACGTTTGCTTCTCGAGACCGACAAGCGATTGCTGTTCAAACTCGCTTACCTCGCGGGCTTCAAAGGTCTGCGGAGTGTTCAGAAGCACAAGTCGCGATTGAAACGAGGTGAGTTCTTCCCTCCGTTTCTTTACATTTCCATCATCAACACTTGCAATTTGCGATGCCAAGGTTGTTGGGTCGACGTTGCCGCCAAGCAAACCAAAATCGACTTCGCCGCCATGAACAAAACGCTCAACGAAGCCAAGGCGATGGGCAATTCGTTCTTTGGCATCCTTGGTGGCGAACCGTTCATGCACAAAGAGTTGCTGGACATTCTAGCTGCCCACCCCGACGCTTATTTCCAAGTCTTTACCAACGGGCACTTCATCACCGATGAGGTCGCGAAGCGGCTGAGGGAGCTTGGAAATGTAACGCCGCTGATCAGTGTCGAGGGATCGCAAATTGTGAGCGATACTCGTCGTGGACGCGACGGTGTTTTGAGCAAGACGATGGAAGGGCTCCAGAACTGCCTCAACAATAAAGTGATGACTGGCGTTTGCACGAGCGTCTGCAAGAGCAACATCGACGATTCGCTGAACGACGCGTGGGTCGATCGGTTGGTTGAGATGGGAGTTATGTATTGCTGGTTTCACGTATTTCGCGTGGTCGGACCAGAAAGCTCACCCGAACTTGCATTGGATACTGCTGAGCTCGCGCGGGTTCGTGAGTTTGTCGTCAGCACGCGAGTCAAGAAGCCGATTATTGTTATCGATGCGTATCACGATGGAAAAGGACGTGCACTATGTCCTGCTGTCACCGGCTTTACCCACCATATCGGTCCAGGTGGCCACATCGAGCCTTGCCCGATCATCCAACTGGCCAAGGAGTCGATCCATGATGGTAGACCGCTCAAAGAGGTTTTTCAGCAAAGCGAATTTCTTAGGGATTTCCGGGAGACCGTTTCAAAACACACCCGTGGGTGCGTTGTTTTGGAACGACCAGACCTTTTGGAGACCTTGGCGGCGAAACATGGTGCAAAAGACTCAACGATTCGGCAAACTGCCCTTCAAGAAATCGCTGCGATCACGCCGAGACGGAGCCAATATGTGCCGGGCGCAGAAATTCCGGAACGTTCTTGGGCATATCGTTTGGCAAAATGGTATGCATTTCACGACTACGGTACTTACACTAGGAACTTCGACGCAAAAGACTGGGTTGACCCAGATGCGTTAAAAAGCATTCCAGCCGATTCCTCGGAATCGTGTTGCAGCGAACCTCGATTGTATTCCCCTACGCTTGCCACCCAAACTCCTGCCTCACCACGATGAAAAAAAACGTACTCCTCTCTGCTTGCGCGTGCTTCCTCTCAGCGGCATCGATCTTCTCTGGATTTTCTAGCCATGGATTTGCCGATGATGTCCAATTGTTTAACGGCAAGGACTTCAGCAATTGGCATGGCCGCGACACGACTGACCCGACCAAATGGGACACCGTCTCGGAGCAACAGAAGACCAAATGGAACCAAGACATCAAAGACCATTGGAAGATCGAAGGCGATGTCATTGTCAGCGACGGACATGGCGCGTTTCTGACCACCAATCAAGACTTCGCAGACTTTGAGTTTTCCTTTGAATATTGGATCGTCCCTGGCTCGGATTCCGGTGTCTATTTGCGAGGTGTTCCACAAGTTCAGATTTGGGACCCGAACGCAGAAAACAACAAGCCAAACGGCAATGAAAAAGGAAGCGGTGGCCTTTGGAACAACCCGCCCACCTACAGCGGAAAGGACCCTCTGGTTCGAGCCGACAAACCGGTAGGGGAATGGAACGCCATGCGGATTCGACTCATCGGAGAACGATGCAGTGTTTGGCTCAATGGCAAATGCGTGGTCAATCACGAACGGTTAGCGAACTTTTTTGCGAAGGGCGAACCGCTCAATGCAAAAGGTCCAATCCAATTGCAAACCCACGGTGCCGAAATCCGCTGGCGTAACTTGAAGCTAAAGGAGTTCAACGCCGACGAAGCGAATGACCTGTTGAGGAAATCCGAGGAGGAAGGACTACCTGTAGTAACTACAACCACCGTTACCAAAACGACTACCAATCCAACGACCGCGACCACAACCTCGTCCATTAACACGACGACCTTGGAAAAGTTTGTCCCATTGTTTAATGGAAAGGACCTCGCTGGCTGGAAGGGAGCAGTCGACAATTATTCGGTCGTTGACGGAGCCATTCAGTGCCTACCTGGCAAAGGTGGAACGCTCGTTAGCGAGAAGTCGTTTAGCGACTATGTGATGCGAGTCGACTTTCAATTACCCCCAGGTGGAAACAACGGCCTAGTCATGCGATATCCGAGCAAAGAGGAAATCGATGCGATGCCCAAAGAGACTCGGTCGGATGATGGGGCATATGTTGCTATGACCGAATTGCAGGTCCTCGACGACGGGGACGCGAAGTATGCAAAAATTGATCCTCGCCAAGCCCATGGCAGTGCTTATGGCATAGCTGCCGCGAAACGTGGCTTCCTTCGTCCTCAGGGACAATGGAATCACGAAGTCGTAACTGTCTCAGGCTCGACGATTATTGTCGAATTGAATGGCACACGGATCCTTGAAACAGACGTTGCGACGGTCACCGAGTATATGGCAAAGAGCCCACATCCAGGCAAAGATCGCAAGAGTGGTCACGTTGGCTTTGCTGGCCATGGTGACCCTGTTCGTTTCCGCAATGTCGATATCCGATCCATAGCGAAATAGAAGCGTTACTTCCCATATTAGGAACGCCAATGCAGTGGACTGAGCCGAGGGCGCTAGCCGCGACAACCATCGAGTAAAGGGAAACCGAGTCGCGGCTAGCGCCCGCAACTCAAACGCTTCCGATCATCCAGTAAAACATCACTTCAACTATGCAAATAAATCGTCAACGAGTTTTGAAAGTCGCGACCATCGTCACGATATGCACTTCATGGCTCAGTTCACTTACCGCCGATGACTCCGGTCGAATTCTTCCTGTCAAAGACTCGGTTGCGAGCAAGCCAGAGGAGATGAAGAAATACGTGGAGTTAATTGAGCACACCAATGCCAAGATCGAAATGATTCCGATTCCTGGCGGCAAGTTCTTGATGGGAAGCCCGGAGACCGAAGCCGATCGGAACACCGACGAAGGACCATTGCATCCCGTTGAAGTGTCTCCATTTTGGATGGCCAAATGCGAGATGACTTGGGAGGCCTACGACGTCTGGATGTCGGACCTTGACGTGTTTTCACGCACCGTAAACAAAGTCGCAGCGACTCCACGCGACACCATTGCCGACGCGTTCCAGAAGAGCCAGCCGACCAAACCATATACCGATATGTCGTTTGGAATGGGCAAAGGTCGCTTTCCAGCGATTTGCATGACTCAGCATGCTGCGAGGACGTATTGCAAGTGGTTGTCCGCCAAGACGGGGCGTTACTACCGATTGCCGACCGAAGCCGAGTGGGAGTACGCATGCCGCGCAGGCACAAACACGGCCTACTCGTTTGGCGACGATCCTGAAAAATTGGGCGAGTACGCTTGGTTTGCAGACAACGTAGAAGAAGGTTACCGCGAAGTTGGCCAAAAGAAGCCGAACCCGTGGGGCCTGCATGACATGCACGGCAACGTCGCAGAATGGGTGCTTGATCAGCATATCCCTGAAGGCTATCCGATTGATCAACTGAAGAACACCAATCCGCTTTTGATACCTCAGACACTCTATCCACGAACGGTTCGAGGCGGCGGCTGGGACAAGTCGGCGGCGGAATGCCGCAGCGCAGCCCGCGAAGGTTCGACAGAGGATTGGATCCAACAAGACCCGCAAATCCCGGTAAGCATTTGGTACTTGACCGATGCGTTGCATGTCGGTTTTCGTGTCGTCCGCCCGTTGCAAGAACCTAGCGACGAAGAGAAAAAAGCCTACTGGGAAGCGTCGTTGCCAGTAATGAAAGAACGAGCGGTTCCGCTTGAACGCTAGGCGAGCGGCAGGACGGAAACTACTAGTTGTAGTTTGGGACCATTGTCCCGAACGAATAAACGGACGGGACAATGGTCCCATCCTACGGTAGATCTAGGTCTGCCAATAGCCTTAGTGTACTCCAACAAACGATTCACTCCCCCTTCCTTCCTTTCCATGTCCTAATTTCAGGAGCTAACCATGACCCACCAAGAGACAGTCTCTTCGAATGACGCAAGTCGTCGTTCCTTTTTGAAAAGCACCGGTGTTGCCGCAACAGCCGGCGTAGTGGCCTCAAATCTATCGCGAAGCGTGCACGCCGGTGAAGACAACACGATCCGAGTTGCCCTGGTTGGCTGCGGAGGACGCGGCTCCGGCGCTGCAGCGAATGCATTGACCGTCAACAATGGCCCTGTCGAATTGGTCGCGATGGCTGACGTGTTCGATTACAAACTCAAGGCTTGCTACGAAAGTCTCAAGGCTCAGTTCCCAGACAAGGTCAAAGTGTCGCCGGACAAGCAGTTCGTTGATTTTGATGGTTACAAAAAGGCGATGGATTGCTTGCGACCTGGCGACATTGTTGTCATGGCAACGCCGTGTGCATTCCGTTGGGTTCAATTTGAATATGCCATTTCCAAAGGACTGAATGTCTTCATGGAAAAGCCGGTCACAGCAGACGGCCCTTCAAGCCGAAAGATGCTTGAGCTTGGAAAGCTTTCTGTTGAAAAGAACTTGAAGGTTGGTATCGGACTGATGTGCCGTCACTGCGATGCTCGCGGTGAACTGTATCGCCGAATCAAGGGTGGCGAAATCGGCGATATCATGTTGATGCGAGCCTATCGCATGGCAGGACCAACCGGCTCAGCGGCCACAGAGAAAAAGCCAGATGACATGAGCGAATTGATGTATCAAATCAATCGCTTCCACGGATTCCTATGGGCAAGCGGCGGAGCTGTCAGCGACTTCTTGATTCACAACATCGATGAATGCTGCTGGATGAAGGATGCATGGCCAATCAAGGCTCAGGCGAGCGGTGGTCGTCACTATCGTAACGAATGCGTGGATCAAAACTTCGACACGTATTCCATCGAATACACGTTCGAGGATGGTGCAAAGCTTATGGTCAATGGCCGAACCATTCCTGGCTGCAAAGATGAGTTTGCGAGCTACGCGCACGGGACCAAGGGATCAGCTGTTATTTCGACCGCTTCTCACTCACCTGCCAAGTGCAAGATCTATAGCGGCCAGTTGATGACCAAAGCGAATTTGCAATGGCAGTATCCGCCAAATGAACCAAGCCCTTACCAATTGGAATGGAATCACCTCATTGCTGCCATCCGCGACAACGAGCCGTACAACGAAGTGGAGCGAGGCGTCCAGGCTTCTGTGGTAACCAGTATGGGCCGTATGGCAGCTCACACGGGAGTGGAAGTCACTTACAATCAGATGTTGAACAGCCCGCATGAGTTCGCACCTGGGATTGAGAACATGACTTACAACAGTCCAGCCCCGGTTCGAGCAGACAAGAATGGTAAGTATCCGGTCCCACAACCTGGTATCATCACCGATCGCGAATACGCTGAGAACGCATAAAGTGTAGATCGGCATCCTTGCTGAGAATTTCGATACCATAGAAAATAGCAGCCACTCGAGGCTGCTATTTTGGTAACCAATAGCGTCAGGGCTCACTGATTTAGTCGTTAAACAGTCAGCCGAAGGCATACTCTGCTTTGACAGTTTGCCTACGACTGTCTGTGAAACGAAGTGCTCCTCGCTCACGCGACGGGTTACCAATTGCGAATCGCTCCTTCTTTTTATTGAAATCCCATGAAAACGTTTGCTCAAATCGTTGCTATTTGTCTTTTGTTCGTGGGAAACTCGAAAGGCAATGCTGACGATCGGCCCAACGTTGTAATGATCATCTCCGACGATCATGCCTGGACCGACTACGGCTTTATGGGACACAAGGTTGTTCAAACGCCAAACATCGATCGCTTGGCAAAAAGCGGTCTTACTTTTCGACGGGGATACGTGACCAGCAGCCTATGCTGCCCAAGTCTGGCCAGCATCATCACTGGAATGTATCCGCATCAACACAAAATCACTTCAAATGATCCACCGATTCCAGAAGGTATGACCAACGCCGAGTTCAATCGCTCCCCCCTCTTTCAAGAAGGTCGCGAACGAATGAACAAACACATGGAAGCATGTGTTACTCTTCCCAGGCTCCTCAAAGAAAATGGTTATCAATCCTTGCAAACAGGAAAATGGTGGCAAGGCGATTACACTCGTGGCGGTTTTACCGACGGTATGACCAAAGGTGGCCGTCATGGCGATGATGGGCTAATTATCGGACGCAAAACGATGGAACCCATTACCTCCTTCATAGACAAGTGCATAGCGGCAAAGAGCCCATTCATGGTCTGGTACGCACCATTGCTGCCCCACGATCCACATACGCCGCCAGACCGATTGTTAGAAAAGTACAAAGGCAAAACCGATTCGATTCACATCGCGAGATATTGGGCCATGATCGAGTGGTTTGACGAATCCGTTGGACAATTGTTGGATGGTCTCAAGGAACGAGGACAGCTAGAAAACACGATCGTGGTTTACATTGCGGACAATGGTTGGATACAGAGTCGAGATAATACTCGCTATGCGCCGAAGTCCAAGCAATCGCAGTATGATGGTGGAGTGCGAACCCCCATCATGATTCATTGGCCCAAGAAAATTGCAGCGAGGATGTCCGACGAATTGGCACAATCGATCGACTTGCTGCCGACTTTACGTAGCGCCCTTGGACTAGCGGTCGACGCATCGTTGCCCGGGATTAATCTGCTCGATGAAAAAGCGGTTGCATCGCGAAAGGCAATTTTCGGCGAGTGCTTCACCCATAACTCCAATGATTTGGACCGACCTGAGAAAAGCTTGCGATGGCGTTGGATGATTGATGGCAATACGAAGCTGATTGTTCCGAATACGGCGGTCGAAGCAAAAGCGGAAACGGAGCTCTATCAATTGGATTCCGACCCGACCGAAATGAACAACTTGGCAGGCTTACAGAGCGAGAGTGTGTTGGAGCTAAAAAAGACACTGGATAGTTGGTGGGCCCCGGATCGATAGTCTCGCTGCTACAATCGGATGGGTAGCGAAAGTCGTCAAGACTTTCGGCGATTATGTAAGGCGAGCGGCGGGTTCTCTACTCCTAGCACGACGCGCAAGCTAGTGAATTGGATAGCAAAGTCACTAGCTTGCGCGTCGTGCTAAATCAAGTTTTAGTTTACCGCTCGACTAACACCGAAACTCTT